>NZ_JADEXZ010000017.1 GCF_015206815.1 Fortiea sp. LEGE XX443 | reverse complement strand
GACATATTAAGGCATCAACAATTAAATGCGTTCCTGCCTCAATTAGCAATACTAAACGTACTTTGGGAAATGCTGCTCTAGTCCCTTTTCTACTACCTGGATATCCAAACACCTTGGCATTAGCCGCGCTATCTGGTACATCCATCACTGTACCGTCTACTGCCATCACTCGTAGTCCACCTAAAAATGCTCCTGGAGTCTGCGCTGTAGCTAATGGTCTGACTATCTTGTGGAACAGTCGGCTCATTGCTCGACATCCCAATCTCTGTCTTGCTTCACTGATTGAAGAACTGGTTGGTACTTTCCAATACTTCCCTAATCGTGTCCATTCTCTACTTAATCCACTCACCAGATTTTTCAGTACGTCCCCCATTGCATCTGATGACCATAGATTCATTGCTATGACCAGACACACTACCAGCCCAGATGGCAATTTCCGCGCTCGCTCTTCACAACTGCCTGTCTCTAGTAGAGTTTGTCTAATTACAGACGGAGAAATCACTGTTTCTATCGCTTTGATTATTAACTCTGCTTCTAGCGTTGGCGTGATCAAGGAGAAATCTTTTAGCAACACCAGTTTTTTCCATCACACTTCTTGGTGAACAATTATCACTTTACCTTGCTTTTGTTCTTAACCGAGAAGTATTGAAGTAGCAGCGATATCGTGTAATCGCCGTAGCCCACGCCAGATAGTTTTAACTCCAGGTTCTCCATCACTTTTTTGACCTAAAAAACCACCCAAAGTTGCAATCATTCTTTTACTACAGCAGAACTTTCAACGCTGACATATAAACATTAATCTAAACCTCATCTATGTTGGGATCTGGAGTTTTTGATGATTCTGTTGTGTCATTGCGACGTAAGGAAGCAATCTCATCATCTCGATAAAAAACTACGATTCTCAAAGTAGACGAGGTTTATATGGAACCTTTTGGTATATTTGCGCGAGGACTAAAACCTTTATCCTAAATACTGTGGTTTGCTAATGGAGAAAATTCGTGGAATTTTTATCCGATTCAGTGGTGCTATCACGGATGCAGTTTGCCCTGACAGCGATATTCCATATACTTTGGCCTGTCCTGACTACAGGGATGGGGATTTATTTGGTGATTATCGAGGGACTGTGGCTGAAAACTCGTAATCCAGATTATTACCTCCATGCGCGGTTTTGGTCTAAATTTTACGTCCTGAATTTCGGAATTGGGGTAGCAACAGGTATCCCAATGGAATTTCAGTTTGGCACTAACTGGGCACCTTTCTCAGAAGCAGTGGGTAACTTTTTTGGCAGTGTTATCGGCTTTGAAGCTTCTTGGGCATTTATGCTAGAGGCGGCTTTTTTAGGGATTATGTTATTTGGTTGGGAGCGAGTCAATCCTGCGGTTCACTATCTCTCAACTATTTTGGTAGCTGTGGGTGCTAACCTTTCAACTCTGTGGATTTTGACAGCTAATTCCTGGATGCAAACCCCAGCTGGCGGGGAAATGGTGAATGGCAAATTTGTTGTCAACGATTACTTTCAGGCGATGTTCAATCCTTTTATGGCTAACAGTGTGCTGCACATGTTTTTTGCCACACTGGAGACTTCGCTGTTTGTGATTGGCGGAATTAGTGCTTGGTACATTTTGCAAAAACGCCATCCAGCCTTTTTTTCTCAGTCCTTGAAGATAGTTTTAGCAGTTGCGATCGCAGTTGCTCCATTACAAATATATATTGGTCATTTGAGTGGTGAACAAGTTTATCACTATCAACCCACAAAACTAGCAGCAATGGAAGCCCAGTGGGAAAGCACACCCGCCGGACAGCCTGCTGACTGGAGTTTAATTGCCCTACCTAACGAAACAGCCCAAAAAAATGATTGGGAAATCACCATCCCCAACGCTTTGGGTTACATTCTGGAGTTTAAACAAAATCTTTCCCAACCAGTGCGCGGTTTGAAAGAGTGGAAACCAGAGGATCGTCCCCATCTGGTAGGTTTAATTTATTACGCCTTTCGTGTGATGATTGCGATCGGCTTTTTCTTTGCTGGATTAATGCTGTTGAGTACACTGCAATGGTTGCGTGGCAAACTTTCAGCCAAAAATATCACTCAGCAACGCTGGCTAATGTTGGCTTGGATATTTGCTGCACCTTTAGGATACATTGCTGTGGAGTCAGGCTGGATTGTGCGCTGTGTGGGACGACAACCTTGGATACTTTACGGACAAATCCGCACAATTGACGCAGCTTCTCGTCTACCTGCAAGTAACGTTTTAGTCTCACTCACCAGTTTTGCCATAGTTTACAGTTTATTATTTATCGCCGCTATGTACTTTGGCAGTCGCATCATTCGTAAAGGGCCAAATCTTGAGTTGCCAATTCCAGGCACAGAAATTACTAAAGCTGCTGTAGATACTACTCCGGGAGAGTTCCAGCCGGATGAACGTCCTGTAGAAGCACAACAGTAAGAAGTGTGAAGTCTGAAGTGTGAAGTGTGAAATAGTTTGGGTTGGGTGGAGATACAGCGTAACCCAACGTGAGTTCGACGGATTGAAAAAACCCCTCTCCAAACCTCTCCCCTAAAAGGCTACAGTGTACACACATCTCGGATGAGAAGCCAAAACTCGGCTTGATCCCCCTAAATCCCCCTTAAAAAGGGGGACTTTTGATCCTGTTCCCTCCTTTTTAAGGAGGGTTAGGGAGGATCGGTTCAACTTGTGTATACACGGTAGCCCCTAAAAGGAGAGAGGCTTTGAAAGCCTAGTTTTTTCGTGAACAATGAGTAATATTTCTGCCCCTCTCCGCGTCGGAGAGGGGTTGGGGAGAGGTTCATCGAATTCACGTTAACCCAACATCCAGAGAGTTTGGCATATTTGCGCGATCGCCTCAACTCACAACAGTAAAATTCAAGTTCCCAACCTCATCAATCAAGCTTTTATCTCCAAGTTTTGTGTTCAGAACAAAAATGTTCCTGTTTCAAACAAAAACGTTTCTGTTTCAAGTAAGAATGTTCTTGTTTTAAACGAGAACGTTCCTGTTCCAAGTAAGAATGTTCCTGTTTCAAGTGAGATTGTTCCTGTTTCAAGTGAGATTGTTCCTGTTTCAAGTGAGATTGTTCTTGTTTTGAAGTCGAAGTTTCGTGTTCGTAGGTGAAATGATGGTGTTGTGAAGGCGATCGCTTTACTTTTTTACTTGAACGTTCTTGTTTTAAGGTGGAATGATGGTGTTGTGAGGGCGTAGGCGCAGCCCGTCGGAGACATCGCTCCTGCTAAATTGTAGAATGATGAGCGATTTTGGAGAAAAACAAATATTTTGGCAATGTTAGGTTTTGTTCCTTAATCCAACCTACACAGTTTTATGGCGATCGCTTTGTTTAAATGGAATAATCAGCTTAGATGCAGTTTTCATCGTTACAGCATAAAATTAACTGAGTTAAAATATCTGCAAATCTCAACACTTGAGGCGCTACAAAGATGGTAAACCTTTATCTCAACACTGAGCAAGTAATAACACTAGTGAAACAACTAGCAATTTCAGAGCAGCGTATGATATTGCAAGCCATTAAAACAGAGCAAGATAATTGGTGGCAAAATAGACTTAATCAGGGAGAGTTACAAATGCGCTCTTTGAGTACAACACACGGACTCAACTGGGATATTATGACTGAGCAAGAGCGAGAAGAATTTATAGACGATATATTGCATGAAAAGCAATGATCCCTTATGTAGTTGTTTTCGATACAAATACGCTCTTTTCTGGTTGAGGTTGGCGAGGTAGTCCCTATCGTTGTTTAGAACTTGCAAGAAACGCGCAAATTGAATCAATTACTTGTCGAGAAATTTTATTGGAGTTACGCGAAAAGTTGCAGACAAAGCAAAATCGTTCTCCGATGGATGCAGCTATTGATATTGAGCAAATTCTTGCTTTTTCACGCTTAGTAGAAATCTCCAATAGCCTGAAAGTTGTTGCGGATGATCCAGATGACGATATGGTGATCGAATGTGCCGTTGTCGGACAAGCAACACACATTATTACAGGTGATAAACACTTACTTTCATTAAATAAATACGAGGATATTTATATTTTTAAAGCTGCGGACTTTTTAAATTTGCTTGCTCAAGATAACACTTGAATCTAAAATAATCATGAATTTGTTCTGTCAATCAAATTCTGAATTATTTTTAACTGCTTGCAGTTGACTAAAAAAGGCGGAATGATGGTGTGTGGGGGTGATGCCTACGCTCTACTTATTTACTCGAAGTTTCGTGTTCGCAGGTGGAATGATGGTGTTCTGAAGGCGATTCTTCCTGTTAAATTGTAGAATGATGTGCGGACTCAAAGATTATTCCATTTTTCCAATGTGATTTCCCTCTCTATAATCACCTCAATTTCCCGAATCATCATCCGCAATTGCGGTACAGAATACTCGTCATTAGAGGGAATAGTGAGACGATGTTGTTCATACAACATAAACTAATGTATTGTCCCAGCAAAAGCCCCTTCAAAGCCAAGCTGTCGTAATTTTTTGACAAAATCTCGACGTTTACAAGGCATCTATCGGCTCAAGGGTTAGCTCCTGATTTAGATCAATATTATTAATGACTGGTAGAGGATGTCCCAGCTTTAAGCCTAGCAGAATCCAGTCTTCCAGTGTGGAACGTAACTCATCTTCGCACTCGCGCAAAGTTACACCAAAAGCAATAACTCCCTGACAAACCGGAATCTTACCTGCAAAAGTCCCATCTTCCAGTTTGTCATAAACCGCCTGTGCGATCGCTTCCCCAACATAATCACTAAGAATAAAGCGTGTGGTCATTCTAATTGCATTATTTGTGATGGGTGATGTTATTCAAGCTTTTGTTTTACCTAATATTATTTTACTACAGCGATCGCTCTACCTTTTTACTCGAAGTTTCGTGTTCGCAAGTACAATGATGGTGTTGCGAAGGCGATGTCTAACGACAAGCCGCAAGCGTCTACGCTCCAGTTAAATTAGAGAAAAAACTGCGATCATACTTACAAATGATGTGGGATATAAAATTTTATGGAGACGCTAAAGTATTTTCTGCCTCAAGTATGGTTTGTAATTTTAGCTCTCTTTTTATTTTTGTACGTGATGTTGGATGGCTTTGATTTAGGAGTGGGTATCTTGTCTCTCACTTCTTCAGATGAGGAACGTCGGGGCATTTTGATGACTAGCTTAAGCAACATTTGGGATGCGAATGAAACTTGGCTGGTGTTGATGGGAGGCGGACTATTTGGTGCATTTCCCCTCGCTTACGGCACGATTTTGAATGCTTTGTACATTCCGATTTTGGTGATGGTGTTTGGGTTTATTTTTCGCGGTGTGGCGTTTGAGTTTAGGGAATTATCCAGACGCAAATTATTTTGGAATTTTGCTTTTGGTGCAGGAAGTTTTACAGCTGCACTCGGACAAGGATTCGCCCTTGGTGCAGTACTCAAAGGTATTAATGTTGATGAGGCGGGACATTTTATCGGCACAACTTGGGACTGGTTTAGTTTGCCATCTGTGATAGTGGCATTAACTTTAATTCAAGGATATGTGTTGATTGGCTCAACTTATCTTGTGTGGAAAACCACAGGAGAGTTACAGGAAACCCACTATAAAACTGCCAAAATTGCCGCTTTGACAACCTTAATTGGCGCGATCGCTATTACAATTAGCACACCGATAATTTATGAAAGTGCTAGATCACGCTTATTTCAGCAGCCTTTAGTTTATATCTTCAGCGTGATTCCCTTGTTGGGAGTGTGGTTAATTTGGCAACTTTGGCAAAGTCTCAATCGCAAAGAAGAACGAGCGCCTTTTGTTTGGACTATTCTGTTATTTGTGTTGTCGTTTATTGGACTAGGCTTAATTGTCTTTCCCTATATCATCCCCACAGAAATCACTATCTATGAAGCAGCCGCTGATCCTAGTTCGTTAGTAATCATGATCATCTTTATCGGCTTTCTTATCCCGGTGATGCTGTTTTATAACCTATACCAATATATTGTTTTCCGAGGTAAGGTAACTGGCGATAGCTATGGCGAATAGATAGAAGGTTCCTAAATTATTGGCGAACGAAGAGATCCTCGACTACTTGAAGGATGCTGTTGGCAAATCAAGCATAACACCCCACACCACAGTTCATCCTTTTTAAGAGGCTAATAATTCTGGTTGTAATATTAAATTTTGGAGAGTTTGACGCATCTCAGAAATTGTTTGCAGTTGATAGTCACCAGTTTCTTGAACTTGAGCTAAGGATTCACCAATTCTTTGCAGATTTTGCCGTAAAGCGTCCAATGAATCCTGAATTGGTTGCAGTGTTTCTTGATATAAATTAACTCGACCCCAGCATTCAGATGTTGCTGTTCGCAAGGACTGTAAATTGGCTTCTAAAGTTTTGATTTCTTGTTGCTTTTGTGCCAAATCATGAGTTTGGTTGTCAATCATTCCTTGATCTAGCTCAATTGCAGACCGCATCTGTTCAAGTTCCCGTTCAAGTTTTTGTATTTCCTGCGATTGTTGTTGTCTTTGGCTATCAATTTGTAACAGAATTGGGCTAAAATCAATTTGATTTTCTTCCTCTGTATTAGTGATAGATTCTCCCTGTCGTCGGAGCAATATATTTTGGTGCTGCTGAATCAGCTTTTGACGCTGCAACATACTGCGGCGTTGTCCTTCTAAAGTCTTGTTAAGCATTTGATAGTGGTCTTTTTCATCTGCCATTTCCATTTCTAAATTGATGTGATCTTGGTCAGATGCTTGGCTAAGTTTTATTTGCAATTCTTCTATAGCTGCTTGTTTGTATTGCAGTTCTTGTTCCTGTTCTTGGACAAAATGAGAGTCTATTTCTAGCTTATTTACCAAGTCTTGAACTATTTTTTTTAGTTCATCTAAAGGCATTCTTTCCAGCCCTTCCACATCAATTTTTTGTCCAGGAATATCGCCAGAAGTAGCAGCTAAGTAGTTTATTTTTTGATATAAATCTTCTTGGTATTGCAACTGTTCTTTGACTAGCTGAACATACTCTTGTTTACTAGTAATAGTTGCCACATACACTTTTAATTGAGCAGTTTGCTGCTCCAGAGAATTATGTGCTTGTTGCCATTCGTTCTGGCGATCGCTTAAAGTTTGTCCAAGACGCTCTACTTCTTCTTGCTGTTGTGCTGCTAAGGTTTTTTGCTGCTCCAGTTGTTCCCAGTGTGGGTTCAAAGTCCCTTGTTGGTTTTCGATTAATTCAAAAGCTAAATGCAGATGTTCTCTGACTGTTTCCGTCGGCGCAACACGGCTAGACAAGCGATTCAGTAACTCACTCATCACCCGACTTTGCTCTTCATCTAAAACATTACCCTGTTGGAAATCTGCCTGTCGCTCCTCTAAGCGACGTTGTTCACCGCGCAGATGCTCCCAAGCGCCTTCTAATTCTTGACGATTACGCTCAATTTCAGCTTGTAACTTTTCAATTTCCTCACGGGATGTGTCAATTTCTTGTTTTTGCTCATCCAGGTGTTGACAATCATCTTCCATTTGTTGTAGTTGTTCTAACCGCGCTTCCATTTCCATTTCTCGGCGATTCATTTCTTGCGCCTGAAATGTTAGCGACTGCTTCCACTGATCGATCTCATCTTCTTTAAGTTTAAATTTTTCTAGCTGACGAGAAAAATTTTGCAGTATATTTACTAGTGGCCGCCCTGCTTCTTGAATCCGCTGCATTTGGCGATTCGGATTCAGTTCTACCAGCACTAATGCACCATCATTTAATTTGCTTGCTTCCTCAGCGGTGATCACTTCTTCCGACACAGTACTCCAATTCTGGTCGGTTCGCTGACAAGCAAGCAGTTTCAGTTCGGTTTTAGAACCACCACCGAGTAAGCCGCCCTTCTGCTTTTGTACTTCTGCTAAATACAGCACACCGTTCATCCTTTTGCGTACTTGATGTCCGTGTTTTAAGATATACCTGAGATAATTCTGTTAGTTTGTCTTAATTTCACTTCAATGTAGGAAAACAAGACAGACAAAACTACTTATAGACGTGAAGTTTCACGCCCTGATATTTTATAGAAGCGATTTAGTCGCGCCTTTATATTTTGTACTGGTAACAGTGATGATGACTTCCGTGTTATCACTAACCTTTGTCAAGCTCTATTACGAAAATTTACAGTTTGTAGCTAAATGTATCTCCTGATAGACATTAGTTGTAGGAGAAATAATATTGCGAAGACGCGGAGCTAACAACTCACTTTACCTATTTGAAATCTGTAAAAAATTGACGGGCAAACTTAAGTCAAGAATATAAAAAGGAGTAAAGTTGAGCTAAATGCAGGGAAATTTAAATGAAATTGATATTCGCAGTATTTTGCAATTAATTGAGTTAGGGCAGCGAACTGGACAACTTTTGGTGGAAGCTGGCTTTCACAAGCAAGATCATCTTATACAAGATGAGGCTGTCAGACATCGCCATAGTAAAAATGCTAGGAAACAATCTTGGTTTGTCTTTTTCCTCAACGGTCAAATTATTTATTGCCAAGCAGGTGATAGTAATTTATCGCGGATTGATGATTACTTACGTCATTACCGAATCGAGACACGACTTGAGCAAAAGCAACCTGCATCCTTAGCAACACAAAACGTCCCAGAGTATGGTTATTTGTGGACACTTTTAGAGCGGAATATCATCAGCCCCAAGGTAGCTCATAGTATTATTCACAGCTTAGTGCAAGAAACACTGTTTGACCTATTGAGTTTACACCAAGGTAGTTTCATTTTCCGTCAAGGAGCAGCCCTTGCGCCACAATTAACTAGTTTAGAGATTGCGCCAATAGTGGCAAAAGTTACCCAACAAATCCCAGAATGGAAACGGCTATATCCGCAAATTCAGTCTCCTGAACAATTGCCGATACTAGCTGATACAACAGAACTACGCTCCTCACTACCAGCCGAAACAGTTAATAAACTACAGCATTGGGCAGACGGGAAAACATCCCTACGTCAACTTGCACGTTATCTCAACCGAGATTTATTAACAGTCGCTAAGGCTATATATCCTTACGTGCTACAAGGTTGGTTGCAACTAGTAGATTCAGCTACAACGAATTCCAGAACATCAGTACCAGAGTTGGGAGGTGAAGAAAACCATCGTCCAAGGATAGTTTGTATTGATGATACAACAACAATTTGTGAGGCTGTAGAGTCGATTTTAAAGTTACATGGGTATGAAGCGATCGCTCTGACTCATCCCCTAGAAGCAATTGGTTTGGTATTTCAACTGCGACCAGATTTAATTTTGTGTGACATTACC
Source organism: Fortiea sp. LEGE XX443 (assembly GCF_015206815.1). GTDB lineage: Bacteria > Cyanobacteriota > Cyanobacteriia > Cyanobacteriales > Nostocaceae > Nostoc_B. The sequence goes on along the minus strand of NZ_JADEXZ010000017.1, from coordinate 77,100 downwards.
ATGCCCGAACTTGATGGCTACGAAATTTGTAACATGTTGCGCCATTCGTCAGCATTTCGACTGGTGCCAATTGTTATGCTCACTGGTAAGGATGGCTTCATTGATAGAGTCAGAGCCAGAATGGTTGGGGCAACAGATTATTTGACAAAACCGTTTGATGATGCTGAATTACTGATGCTCGTTGAGAAATATGTTAATTACAAGTCTTTTATGGGAACACCAAAGAAATACAAGACTTGTTGATTCCATAAAAGATGGGGTAAAAAATGTTATCACAGAATCAACCAACCCCAGTGCCAAATTATTATCTAGTCAATTAGTGAAATAATAGCATAAATTTATACAAGAAATTTTTACGGGGGAGTCAGGGAATGTTCCAACAAGGAACGTCTACATCAGGAGGTAGATAGGCATTTATGAGTACAGTTCTGATTGTGGAAGACAGTATCGCACAGAGGGAGATGATTATCGACCTCCTGAAAGCCAGTGGTTTAACAGTCACCTATGCCAGTGACGGAGTAGAAGCATTGGAGGCCATTCAAAGCGCTCCACCAGACTTGGTGGTATTGGATATTGTCATGCCGCGGATGAACGGCTACGAAGTTTGCCGCAGGTTAAAATCCGACCCAAAAACCCAAAATGTCCCTGTAGTTATGTGTTCTTCTAAAGGTGAAGAATTTGACCGCTACTGGGGCATGAAACAAGGTGCGGATGCCTATATAGCCAAACCGTTTCAACCAACAGAGTTGGTAGGAACAGTCAAACAACTGTTGCGAGGATAAGGATGAAAATAACATGGTTAGCAAACCGGACTTTTTGAGTGGTGGTGGACAAGACCACTTCCGTCCTGAATTACAAGTAGAAAGTCCTGAAGGTGAGTTACATTTACGGTTTTATATTCCCTCGCATCAGGAATTTGCCTTACCAGCTACAGGTATCCGAGAAGTCTTGGAATTAAGTCCTGATAGAATCACCCCGATTCCTAATGCTTCTCCTTTACTTTTGGGTACTCTAAATTTACGAGGTCGAGTAATTTGGGTGGCTGATTTGGGTCAATTTCTGGGCGAAGTAACTGCGCTAAATACGGATAGAGCAGAAATTTCAGTAATTGCGATTGAGGAGCAAGAAACCATAGTCGGTTTAGCAGTGGATGAAGTCGGCGGTATGGATTGGCTAGATGTACAACATCTGATGCCACCAACAAATCTACCAGATACGATGGCTCCCTTTTTGCGTGGCGAGTGGTTATTAGGTGCTAAAAACAACCAGTGTCTAAAACTGCTTGATCAAACAGCAATTGTGCGGAGTGCAAGGTGGGCAGGATGATATTGGGAGGGAGCAAATGGCAGCAACAATAGATGATTATCTAGAAACATATCAGCAGGCTTGTACAGCCTACGCGCAACAAGACTATGAATTCGCAGCTACCTTAGTCGATCAGGTAGTGCAGAATATACCAGATGACCCCAACTGCCATTTGTTGCGGGGTCACATCTACTACGTTTTGCAGCAGTACGATGTTGCAAAAGCAGAATACCAACAAGTATTAAATTTGACGGATGAACCAGAAATCATTAGTTTTGCCAAAAATGGTCTGGAGAATATCAATCAATATCTCCAGCCACTAGAAAGACGAGCTACCCCAATTGAGCTTGATGAGTCAATAAACTTTACAGGTATCTCTGATGCTTCAGAACTGGATACATCAGACTTACAAGATTTAGGAGCATTTGCTAACCTAGATAGCCAAAGCTTTGATTTAAATAGCTTTGAAGAGTCTCATTCATCGGGAAATCCATTTGATATTCCCACAGATAGTATTGTAATTAAGAAAACGGTTGAAGAATCACCATCTTTTATTGATGATCCTTTTGCCCTGAATCAAGATGACAATATTCAAAAACTGAATGCTAACTCGAAAGATGAAATAGCATTAGATTTACCAGCTTTTTGGCAAGAAGACGTATCAGCACTCAATTTAGATGAGCTAGACATCACGAGTAACTCCTTTGATAGTGGAGCAAATTCTAGTGTTGAGCGATCGCCTTTTGATAGCAACAGTGTTGATTCTCCTTTTGTACCAGCTAATTCTCTCACAAGTAATAGTTTAGATACTTCACCAGAAGTTTTATTAGAAAAAAAGAATTCCCAGCCAAGTATGGCAAATGGGGAATTAAAAATGGGTATTCTGGATGAAACCTTCCCGAAAGCGCCAGAGGGCATCCAGAATGTGGACACAAAAACAAATCAAGATCATTTATTTGCTGAAAAATCCAGTAATTGGTTAGAAAAAATCGAATTTCCCGATAATTCTGCAACAGCAAACTCATCTTTTGACGAAGATTTTTCTTTGCAGAACACTCCACTGAAAGCTGGTGCAACTTTAGACACCAACTCTTTTGATGGTGATGATAACTTTGATTTTGAAGCATTTGAGTCTGCCTTTGGCTCAGATGAAGATACCAACGGTATGCTCAGTAGTGAAAATTCTAAAAGCAATATCGAGTTTCTTGATGATTTTGATGAATTTGACGACCTTGGCAACATTCCTGGGTTTGATTTAGCAGATGCAGACGTTAGCTTTGGGGATGTAGTACTATCTGGCCCATTGGAAACTGGTAACATTCCTCGCGGTAAATTTACAGAAACTACTGCCAATAGCGATCGCGATGAGGAACTGTTTACAATCACGGGTTCTCAAGAAGCAGTCCCAATATTTACTCAAACCGATGTCTCAAAACTAGAACCAGTTGCCAGTGTTGAGCAAGGCTGGTTAGCACCCTTAGAAAATGCTTCTTTGGATATGAAGCCTTTATTGGTTGCTGGCACTGTGGGTGTGTTCTCCGCCCTAGTTGTCGCTACCGTGAGCTTTACTGCTACTTCATTTTCGCCACCACAACAGCGAACATCCATCCGCAACACAGGTTGGGCAATGTCCCTCGCTGCCGGGATTTCTGGGTTTGCTACCGCTGCTTTTATGGGCAATCTTACCCTCAAGCAAATTCGCCGGACTACGAAGGATTTGCAAAGTCAGTTTGATGCTGTGCGCCAAGGTAATCTAAATGTCCAAGCCACCGTATATTCCGAGGATGAATTAGGGCTGTTAGCCACTGGCTTTAACGAAATGGCACGGGTAATTTTTACAACTACCAATGAAGCCCAACGCAAAGCCGATGAACAAGAAGAAGCCAAAGAAAATCTGCAACGGCAAGTAATTCGCTTGCTGGACGACGTGGAAGGGGCTGCCAGAGGGGATTTGACAGTACAAGCTGAGGTGACAGCCGACGTACTCGGAGCCGTTGCTGATGCTTTTAACCTGACAATTCAAAACTTGCGGGATATTGTGCAGCAGGTAAAAGTGGCAGCGCGGGAAGTAACTAAAGGTGCTACCAATTCGGAAACTTTTGCTAGAGCCTTATCTAGTGATGCTTTGCGACAAGCCGAAGAATTAGGTGTCACCTTAAATTCCGTGCAGGTGATGACAGATTCGATTCAGCGGGTAGCAGAAGCCGCGCGGGAAGCCGAAACTGTCGCCCGCGATGCGAGTACGATCGCTCTCAAAGGTGGAGAAGCCGTAGAAAACACGGTAGCCGGGATTTTAGAAATTCGAGAAACAGTAGCAGAAACTACTCGCAAAGTCAAACGGTTGGCGGAATCTTCCCAAGAAATTTCTAAGATTGTCGCCTTAATTTCCCAAATTGCCTCCCGTACCAACTTACTAGCACTCAACGCCAGTATTGAAGCAGCACGGGCAGGGGAAGCCGGACGGGGATTTGCGATCGTTGCTGATGAAGTCCGTCAGTTAGCAGACAAATCTGCCAAATCCTTAAAGGAAATTGAACAGATTGTGATGCAAATCCAAAGTGAAACCGGCTCAGTAATGACCGCAATGGAAGAAGGCACACAACAGGTAATTAAAGGCACAAAACTGGCTGAAGAAGCCAAGCGATCGCTCGAAAATATTATTCAAGTAGCGAATCGCATTGATATTTTGGTGCGCTCAATTACCAGTGATACTGTGGAACAGACGGAAACCTCCCGCGCCGTCGCTCATGTTATGCAATCAGTAGAACTCACAGCCCAAGAAACCTCCCAGGAAGCACAGCGAGTCTCTGGCGCACTGCAAAACCTTGTAGGAGTGTCCCGTGACTTAATTTCTTCAGTTGAGCGTTTCCGCGTGGATACCCTCGAATCAAAGTAGTCATTGTCATTAGTCGTCATCGGTCATTCGTAAATGACATAGGCGCGCCAGCGGCTACTCTTCGAGTTCTCCGCAGGAGTAACCGCAGGGTAGGACAAATGACAAAAGAAATCAAACTCAGCACTTAGCACTCAGCACTCAGAACTTTAATTATGCTGCCCGAACAACAACAGCGGATATTGGGTTACTTTATTGAAGAAGCACGAGACCACCTGAACACCATTGAGCAGGGGTTATTGAATCTTGAAAGTACCTTGAACGACCCGGAAATGGTTAACGAAGTTTTTCGGGCAGCCCACTCCATCAAAGGAGGTGCGGCTATGCTGGGTCTGAGTAGTATCCAGCACACGGCTCATCGTCTAGAAGATTGCTTCAAAGTACTCAAAGAGTGTCCGGTTCGAGTTGATGAAAAGTTAGAGTCTTTGTTTCTGGGTGTAGCTGATACCCTTAAGGCTTTATTAGAAAATTTGAGCGGGCCATTTGGACTGTCGGAAGAAGCTGCTAACACTTTGATGTCGGAAGCTGAACCAGTATTTAAATGGCTAAATGATCATCTAGAACTGCTGGTACAAAAAGGCAACAATGGCCTAGCAGACGATAGTGATACAATGCTACAACCCTTGCCAACAGAGAGCGTCGGTTCGCTGACAGAGATTTTCTGGCGAACGGATATTTCTACAGCGACAGAAGATAGCCAAAAACCAGCAACAGTGGCCTTATCTGGTTCATTTCAGGAAGTTCCAGCACCAGTCATCGTCTCAAAAAGTGATAATTGGAGCGAGTTTCAAACCCAGGTATTACAAGCTCTACGACAAATGTTGCAACTTTTTAAGCAACAGGCAACACCCGAATCACGGCAAAATCTTCAGCAGTGTTGTCGTCAGTTGGAAAAACTTGGACAAACATGGAATCTTCCCAATTGGTCTGGGTTGTGTCAAGCAGCCGCAAATGCGATCTGCAATAGCGAAAATACTTATCTTACCCTAGCTAAAATTGTCATTACTGAAATTAAACAAGCTCAAGAATTAATTCTCCAAGGCAGGGAAGCCGAAATTGCAATTAGTCAGCAACTAGAAACACTCCTGAGTTTTCCTGAACTGGATTCATTGAGCTTCTCTTTAGATTTATTTGATCATGAGCCGACTGCGGAGATAGAAACTCCGGTTGTCAGCAGCGTCAAAACTGATGAGGAACTTTCCCTCATTGCTAGTGTGCAGCAAGCAGATAGCGTTACAAGCCTGACTGATTTAACCGAGCAACTGAATCAAGAGCAGAATATTGCTAGAGATAATGCAGCCAACTCTTTCTTTGGTGGAGAAGATGCGCCTCTGGCTGTTGGCCGTATTGATCATCACGGGCCAGAAGTAGGATTAGCAGAGTTAAATACTTTAGCTGACTTATTTGAAGGGGAAACGCCGGAATTAGATGAAACTTGGCAACAAGAGGAAATTCTCGATATTACTGCTGTCGATGACTTAGGAATAGATGTCACAGAAATTACTACAGAAGATGTTGATAGTGATTTGGCAGATTTTCTGTTGCTGGATGAAGATACAAGCTCTGATGAGCCAGCTGTTAGTATTAGCACAACAGAAGACCTAGGACGATTATTTGGCGACAATTTCTTGGAACAAGAGGAATTAAAACCACACGTTGGAACAAATTCAGCCGAAATTCCTAATAAAACCCAGCACTCTCCTGTTAAAACAAACAGCCAGGATACAGTAGATGATTTATCAGCACTGACACTCGATCGCAAATCACCACCTGTCAACGAAGTAGCTCAACCAGAAATTGAGGCTATTCCCAGCACTGGAGTTTCGGCTACTCAACAGAGCATTTTGGATGAATTATTCCTGGAAACTACAGAGACAAGTCTTTTAGAGCAAACTAATGCTGACAATTATGTAGCAGAGCCGCAGATAGAAGTTTCTCTGCCAAACGCCTTGTCTTTAGACGGTTTATTTGCTGGAGATGAAGAAAATGCACTCATACCTACAGGTGAATCAGAAATTGGTAATTTATTTGATACTCCACCTGTAACTGCAACAAATTTATCTCAGACAGACGAGGATTTAAATAGCTTCTGGAATTCTGAAAACGAAGCAGAACCACAGCCAGAATTTGATCCTGTTTTGGAAGAGGATGTAGCCAAAGCTTTAGAGGAAAGTTTATTTGCGGCGGCGGCTTCTGGTGAAATTTTTGGTGATATTCAGGAATCTAATTCCTTTGTTACAGAAGATTATAGAGACGATTTTGAGCTAACATTCCTCCAACCAGATATAGATTTGCCTTCAGATACTCCAGAGGATTTGTTTGGGGAATTAACGGCTCCAACTTTTAGCGATCGCAGTGTATCTTTACCAGAAATCCACAATTTTGCCCAAGAGCCAGAGGCTTTAGATTTTACTCCAGAATTTACTGAGCAATCGCCAGAAGATTCTAGTCTAGATGCTTCGCAAACTTTTGGAGAACTAGAACTGAATCTTTTTGATGATCTAGACACAGTAAATGCACCAATTTCTTTGGCAGATTTAGAGACAAAAATTCATGGCATCCATGTTCAATTAGATAATTCAGATAATCCCTCCTTGGATTTATTTGCAGATATCAGTTTTTCGGAAACGGCTGAGAATAATACAGAAGCGATCGCATCTGAGCCTGAACCTGTAGTTATTGAAGATGCAGACTTGGGTTTATTGGATGAGTTGTTAGCCACAGACATTAGCCAACCAGATGCCGGTTTAGATGAGTTAATTGCGGAAACAGAAATTATTGAGTTTTCGCAACTACCAGTTGCTGAAGATTTATTCAATGATTTGTTAGTTATAGATAACACTGACAACACTGAAGTGGCAGAACCAACATCTGCTGAGAATTTTGAGTTATTTTTAACCGAATTTAACCCATCTACAGATGCCAGTCTAGAAGCACTAATGGCAGATATGGGTGCTGACGAGGAAGGATTAAAATTAGAAATTTATGAAAATATTAATGAGACGGCTGCTGTTGATATATTAAGAGAAACAGCAGATTCTCCAGAATTATTATTAGAAATTAGTGAGACATTAGCCGATACACCAATAGCTGAGGTGGAAAATGCTGATGTTGGCATCCCAGAATCAGATATTGTATCGCCAACAGAAGACACAACTACACCTGAGCAAGAAAATGAATTTGCTGATTTAGAAGCATTATTAGGTGAGGAATCACCAAATAATGCTAATGCGATCGCTGCCGAAGATTTTGCGGCTCTCGAAGCATTACTCGGCGGAAATAATCACCAGCCATCACCAGTAGTTCACAACACCTACATCCCAGAATTTCCGCCAACAGCAAATAATCACCCTGCCAGCGAAACTATTTCATCATCAAAGATAGAAGATGAATTTAGTGATTTAGAAAAACTGCTGGCGGAAGTAGATAAAACTATCTCTCACGCGTCACCAGTCAAACAAAACACCAGTAAAACTCCTCGTCCTACCCTTCGTCGTAATGCCAGATTTGAAGAAACGATGAAAGTCCCAGTCAAGCAACTGGACGACATGAGCAATTTAGTTGGGGAATTGGTTGTTAATCGCAACACCCTAGAGCAGGATCATGAACGACTGCGACAGTCACTAGATAACTTGTTAATTCAAGTGCAACAGCTGTCGGACGTGGGAGCGAGAATGCAAGAGTTATATGAGCGATCGCTTTTGGAAGCTTCTCTACTGGCCAGCCGCACCAAGAAAGAAGTTCACGTCCCATCTCCAGAACATGATACAGACAGGGGTTTTAGCGAACTGGAAATGGATCGGTTTACTCCGTTCCACACCTTGTCTCAAGAAATGATTGAATTGATTGTGCGAGTGCGGGAATCGGCGAGTGACATTGACTTTGTAACCGAAGAAACTGAGCGAGTTGCCAGGCAATTCCGTCAGGTAACAACTCAACTGCAAGAAGGTCTAACACGCGCTCGCATGGTGCCGTTTTCTCAGGCAATTGACCGATTGCGGCGTGGTGTGCGCGATAACGCCATCAAATGCGGTAAACAAGTAGAGTTGGTGATTGAAGGTAGTGATACCTTAATTGACAAGATGATTTTAGATCATCTCACCGATCCACTAACCCACATGTTGAATAATGCGATCGCTCATGGTATCGAAACCCCAGAAGAACGACAAGCCGCAAGGAAACCGCCTGTGGGAGAAATTACAATCCGCGCCTTTCACCAAGGTAATCAGACTGTAATTTCTGTGGGTGATGATGGTGCAGGTATTGACTCAGAACGAGTTAAATCTAAGGCTGTGAAGGTCGGAATGATTACACCAGAGCAAGCAAGAGGCATATCCCGAATGGAAGTTTATGACCTGCTGTTCCAGCCTGGTTTTAGTATCAAAGATCAAGCCGACGAAATTTCTGGTCGTGGTGTGGGGATGGATGTTGTCCGTTCCGAGATTAGCGAAATTCGCGGCACTGTGAATACAGATTCAGCAATTGGTAAGGGAACGACATTCACCATTCGTCTACCACTCACTCTAAGTATTTGTAAAGCTCTCTGTTGCGTTTCTGATAAAGCGCGGATTGCCTTCCCAATGGATGGAGTGGAAGATACTTTGGATATCCCCGCGAAAAATATTCAACATAATGCTGATGGGCAATCATTTATTTCTTGGCGCGATACAGTCCTACCATTCCGGCCTCTGAAAGATTTGTTATCCTTCAATCGCCAATTGAGTCGCGGTAACGTTTACGGCGGTACTCGTGATGACGATACAGTTTCTGTGGTAGTAGTGCGATCGGGGAATACTTTAATCGCTTTACAAATTGACCTCGTACTCAGCGAACAAGAAATTGTAATTAAGCAATTTGAAGGGCCAGCACCTAAACCCATTGGTGTAGCAGGTGCGACAGTTCTTGGTGATGGTCGAATTATGCCAATTGCTGATGTGTTAGAAATTATTGACATCTTCCAAGGACGGATATCTAAACATGCTGGTGGCAGTCCTTGGCAGCAAAAAGCTCCGCCTAACACTGTAGAAGTTAAGGCTGAGAAAATTGATCCAACTGTGCTGATTGTTGATGACTCAATTACAGTCCGAGAGTTGCTGTCTCTGACGTTTAACAAAGCAGGTTATCGCGTTGAACAGGCTCGTGACGGCCAAGAAGCTTGGGATAAACTCCGCTCTGGGTTGCCTTGCGACATCGTATTCTGTGATATAGAAATGCCTCGTTGTGATGGACTGGAGTTACTATCACGCATCCAAAAAGACTCCACCCTCAATCACTTGCCGATAGCAATGCTCACCTCGCGTGGTGCTGACAAACACAGACAAATGGCTATTCAGCTTGGTGCTAGTGGCTACTTCACGAAACCTTATCTGGAAGAAGCTTTACTCGAAGCCGCTGTTAGAATGCTCAAAGGAGAAAAATTAGTCAGCAGTAACGGTTAAGGATGTTGCAATGTAACAGGTATAATATGAGGCGATGTCCGACTTAATATTCTGTAACAAGAGCGTCGAACTGGAGACATAAGCTGTTAAGCATTTAATTTGCATATTGAGTCCGCAGGGGAGCAGGGAGCAAGGGAGAGGGTTTGCAGCTTTGATTGCCATAAAAATGGTGCAATTTAAATGACGATTAGCTTATTATGACTGAGGTATCCCATTTATTAGGAAAAGAACGTGATGACCTTCGCTGCCCTTAAAAGAGACATAAATAAAATTTAATGCCCATTTTTTACATATATCGAGTGAGTTGAATACGGTAACGGTCTTTTTTAGTAATCGCAACTTCTCCAACTTCTAAACGTCCTTTACCGCGAATCGCAACTAAGTCGCCGGATTTTAATTGAAAACTTGCTTGGGTAATATCCTTCCAATTAACGCGCACATCGCCAGCATCGATAAAATCAACCATTTTGCTGCGAGACATGCCAAAACCAGCACTGGCGATCGCATCTAATCTTAAAGAAGCCTCTACGGTAGTTAATTCTTTTTTCTTCGGTTCCCGAATTTTTAACTCGCTAATGTCAATCTGCTGGGTTTTCACAGGAACCGATCGCACTTGTTGCAGGTTCATTTCTAAGAATTCTGCTATTTCTGGCGCAACAATTACCTGTGCGCCTCGTTCTCCCAGAACAACAATATCCCCCGTCTTCTCGCGCACAATTCCTGTTCCCAACATTGCACCTAAAAAGTCACGGTGGGTGGCAGTATCAAATAAAAAATTGCCCGCAATTTCCAGGACAACAAGAGCGACTTGTGATTGATCGAGTGGGATTTCTCCACGAGCGATCGCCATTCTTTGCCGTTCAGCTTGAGGATATCCACCCCACGCCAGCAACTGCACCTCTGTCAAGCGGCTGAAAACCCGCTGAATTTCTGCCAATTCTGGAGGAGATAAAAAATCCGTCAAAACCACTTCCCAAGTTTTGATGGCTTGCTCTGCCTGATCGATAACGCGAGCAACACTATCTCGATTTTCTACACCCTTTAAAAGTTCTTCTCGTGGCAACATTATTAAGATCAATGGTCAACGGTCGTTTGTCATTTGTTTTTGATTAGAGAAGCAGAAGGTACTTCACACTAGCCTGTGGCAAGCCCTTCGGGTTCAGCAGTTGCTTCAAGTCGGGGAACCCGCCCAACGCACTGCTTCACCGCTGCGCGTCTACATACTTCATACTTATTTCCCTTCAGCGTAACCTTGGATATTTTCAGGTTCAAACTGACGTAATATCCGAGTTGCTTGCCGAGTTAAAGTTTCAGAACCCTGAACCACAATTAAGTATTTTCCAGCATCTAAGCGATTGCGGTAGGGTAAAGCATCACCACTCCCCACCAACATCCCAACTCCACCACCAACAAACACAGCCCCCATCGCACCACTAGCAGCCCCCAGTAGTCCTCCAACGACGTGATTGCCAATTTCACCCGCCCAGGCAAAGGTATCTAAACCAGTGATGACGCTGAAGGTAAAACCTGCAAAAAAGCCAAATGGCATTAGCCAAAATGCCATCAACTGTGCTTGCTTTTTAGCTTGCTCTTTGGGATCAATTAAACCAAACTCGTCAGCAGTTTTATAACCCCTACCTATAATTGTGCTATTAATGCTGTCTTTTTCTAAAGCTAAATAAGCAGCTTCGGCTTGGATGCGGTCTGATAATACGGCAACTAGGTAATTCATGTATCTAACAACAGTTGTCTGAGAAAGGTTTTACCTCACTTACCAGGGTATCAGTCATTTGTCAAAAGGCAGGTGGCAGAACGATAAAACTTCCCACTTCGCACTTCATACTTCATACTTCTTAATCGAATCCAATGGTTCACAAAAATTGTTCACACCTTGCTTCCAGGCATAGATTAAAACTGGTGTTGCCAAAATTTTCGGGAAAGTTGGTATTGTTTTGATGTGTGCCATCATCCCTAAGATAGAGTTATTGAGCAATTCTTCTCTAAACTCTGATTCACAAATCACCCCACGCCATTTTTTCGCCAAAGCGTCTAACCATTCAGCATTTGCCCTTTCTGGTTCTTGTCCTGCTTTTATAGCTAGTGTCATGGCTGCATCTTCTAAATCTCCTTCACAGTCTTCAATCAAATCCAGTGCTTCCATAGCTACAGGATCATCTACTAACTGAGAACGAAATAAGGCAATCTCTTGTGATGTAACTTGAGTCATAAATAGTCGACGGTCAATAGTCCATAGTCAACAGTCTAAAGTCAATAGTCTAAAGTCAATAGTCTAAAGTCAAAAAGACTCACAACTATTGACAATTGACCATTGATTAATGACTAATGACCATTAACTAATTAACGAAATGACCTGAAAGTAACTGCACGCTGTAATTGAGCCAAAGCACGGTTGTAATCCAAGATGGCTGTGACTCGATTACCTTCCGCCGTTGTTAAGTCAGTTTCTGAGTTGATCACATCAGTTTGCGTTCCCACACCAGCTTGGAATCGCAAACGTGCCAGACGTAGAGCTTCTCTGGCTTGTTCTAAAGCAGTGTTAGCAGTTTGAACGTTATCTAAATTAGCTCGCTGGGTAGAAAAAGCTTGTTCTACTTGAAAGCGGATTTGGTTACGCTGCTCGGCAAATTGTGTTTCGGCGATCGCGATATTAGATTTTGCCTGAGATGCTCTAGCTCGTGCTGCGCCACCATCAAAGATATTCCAGCTGGCTCTCAGCCCAAAAGAATAACCATCCGTAATGCTGACGCTATCATCAAACTGATCCAGCAGGTTGTAGTTAGCAATGAAACTCAGTTGTGGCCTATTCGTTGCTAATGCTTGCCGACGCTGTTGTTCACTGATATTACGTTGAGCTAATTGCTGTTGTAGTTCTGGACGATTTTGAAAAGCAAGGACGATACTGTCTTCTAATGACCTGTTCCACAAACCTGCTAGTTGCACAGCATCTGCTGAACTAATAGTTATTGTTTGTGGCAAACTTAAGCGAGTTGCTAACTGCCGACGGGCAATTTGCTGCTGTGAAATAGCATTAGTTAACTGTTGTTGAGTATTTGCTAACTGCACTTGCGATCGCAACACATCAAATCTAGTCCCAACTCCAGCACGCTCTAAGGCTTCAGCATCTCGCAAACTCGCTTGGGCATTTTCCACTGCTGACTGGGCAATACGTACTTGCTCATCTGCTCCTTGCAAGTTGTAATACTCTGTACTGACATTCAGGCGGATTTCCTCCGATTGCCGCTCTACATCTAACTCACTGAAACGTACCTGCTCCTCAGCTTCTCTGATCGCGGCTCGCCGACTTCCGGAAGTGTAAATGTTATAAGTCAACTGGGCTTGACCATTAAAACCTGTACTAGGCTCATCTTGGTTAGATGTTAACCCTGCTCCTCTATTTAACTCATCCTGAAGCTGACCAGAAGCCGACTGAGAGCGAGTAATATCCGCATTCAGATCCAGACTAGGATATAGGGCTGCTTGGGCTTCCCTTAAAGCTGCTCGGCTACGTTCTAGCTGCAATACAGATATCTGTAGTTCCCGATTGTTCCGCCGTGCTAACTCCAAAGCCTGTTCTAAAGTAATCGGTTGATTGCCTTGAACGGTCACGTCCTCTGCTTTTGTAGGAAATTGCAAGGGATTGGAACTAGGTATGAGGTTTTCTGGAACTTCTACAGCACCAGATGGAGCCGGATTATCGCCTGCTTCCACCTCCGTCTGGACAGCACCAGGATTACTAGGCACAGTAGTGGAAGCAGGCGCCACTTCAGTGCGTTCTGGCGTTGAGGTCGTCTCAGGTGTTGAAATGTTATTTTGTGCAGTCAGTTGTCCAGTCAATTTGGACTGCTCACAACCTGTAGAGTACAAAAACAAAGTATTGGATAAACCCATTTGCTGTGAGCAACTTCCCACAGCCAACAATTTAGCTGCCCCTGCACCCTTAACTGCCGTTTGTATAACTGCTGGCAGATGCGTTTTTAAATTTGGACTTGGCGCTGCTGGCTGTTTAATCGTAGATAGAGATACTGTTGTTTTTTGAATAGAAACAGGTTGGGAAGTAGCCAAATTGACAACTGTATTATTTAATTTCAGCCCAGAGACAGTAGCTAATTTCTTTCGTTTTTGAATCTTACTAGAATTATGCTGTTCTGAATTTTGAGAAAAATTTAAGGCAGGTGTCAAACTGACAAAACTACCTTGATTTTTCTGAGCTATTTGCGTAAGCGGTACACCAGTATTTTCTGTCAAGATGCCTGGGTTACTATTATTTCTTAAAATTGGCACATTGAATGTACTCAACTCAGAATTAAGTACTGCATCTGGGAAAATCTGGTTTGCAGTTTTAGGCAGTTGCATATTAGTATTGTCCGCCACCAAGTTGTGACTTTCATTGAAAGTCAAGACACTAGGAGAAGACGTTTGCTGTATGCTACTTACCTTTACTGTTCCAGCCCAAGCGGGCTGGGTTGTTAATACCGCTGCTGTTACGCCAGGTAAGAAAGTATGAAATAATTGTTGTCCTTTCACCGCATCCCCTCACACGAAAATCAATCTAGCGGCAGAAACCTTTTCTTCACCACAGAATATAGCACGATACTAAATTGAAGAAGGAATATATCACGATACCAAATTTAGGAATCGGAACTCTGTTTGTCTTCAAAACGTTTGACTATACGAGAAAGTTCCGCCTTTTCATCGACGCTAACGCGGGTAGGCGCACCACTGACAATTCTTTCATAATTCCGAAAAGAATCTTTAATTTCTGGCCCGTCAGCCGTAATATTATACTCACGAATTCCCTTATCGTGCCACGAACCTCGCATTTTAAATACGTTAATTGCCCGCGACATTTCACCACGAATTTCTACGTACTGTAACATCAAAATTGTGTCAGTAATTGTAGAAATATGGGAATCAGTAATTGAATGAGATCCCATAAATTGGTCAGTTGTGTTGGTAAAAAAACCAGTAATTTCTTCTTGCTTGGCATAACCGGTTACACCAATCACAAACTGTCTAAAAGCATTATTACTCACTCCTCTCGCTAAGGCTGAAAGTGAGTCAATGGCAATTCTTGCCGGTTTAAAATCAGCAATTTCTGACTTAATAATTTGCAAATGATCTTCTAAGCCAGTTGATTCGGGATAGGTACAAATGATTTTGAGTAGACCTTGATGTTCCAATTCCTCAAAATCAATTCCCCAAGAGTAAGCATTGCGTGATAGTTGAGCGCGTGATTCTTCATAAGCAAATAAAATTGCGCGTTCACCTTTGATACAACCTTCTTGAATGAATTTACTCACAAGTAGTGTTTTACCTGTACCAGTAGCTCCTGTTGCTAAAATAATCGAATCTTTGAAGAAACCACCACCACACATCTCATCTAGCGTTTTAACCCCCGAAGAAACGCGGACATTAGAAGACCTTTGAGTTAAGCGCATTGCTCCCAAGGGGAAGATGTTGACTCCGGCATTGGTAATTGTAAAAGGATATTCACCTTTCATGTGGGTTGTACCGCGTAACTTGAGGATTTCCGTCGTGCGACGACGACGCTCCCCTTCTAATACATTCCGCACTATTACCACGTTATCCGAAACAAATTCTTCGACTCCAAAAGATGCCACAGGCCCGTATTCTTCACCCCGTTCGGTGGTAATAATGGTGGTGACACTCAGTTGTTTGAGCCGGGCTACAAGCCGAAAAATTTCTCGCCGTACCACTCCGACAGCTTCATACTGTTGAAATACTGCGGTGATTGAGTCAATTGAAACTCGTTTGGCCTTGTATTTCCGAATGGCATATTGCAAACGCTCAATTAATGCGGAAAGGTCAAAGTTACCGACAATATCTTGACCTTCAGGATCGGGAGAAGCATCCAGAATAAATAACTTGCCTTCATTAATTAAACGTTGTAAGTTCCAACCAAAAATATGGGCATTTTTGATAATATCGCTGGGAGATTCTTCAAAGGTAACAAATACTCCTGGCTCATCGAAGTAGGTGATTCCGTTATAAAGAAACTGAAGAGAGAATAAAGTTTTCCCCGTGCCAGAGGTACCGCTGACCAAGGTAGTTCGCCCTACGGGTAAACCACCATGACTAATATCGTCAAACCCCTCTATCATTGTCCGAATTTTTTCTACACCCCCAATCGGTGTATGGTTTTGCTCTTTTTGCTCGGTTTCACTCATTGCTAGATCATAAATGGGTTTTTAACCCGGTTTTTTTATTACTAAAGTTGCTAAAAAAAATTAGATTAAAAGTTATGAGACTCTTCCCAGTCTTCTTCACTTAGTTCTTCATACAGCAAATCTAATCCAATCAATACTCTTTCTCTGTCTGACAGGTCACCAATGATTTTGCGAACGGGTGGTGGCAAAATTTTTGATAGTGTTGGTGTAGCTAAGATTTTATCTTCTTCTGCCAGTTGGGGGTTTTTCATTACATCAATTACTTTCAACGCATAAACACCTTGAAACTCCTGTTCTAATATGTTTTTTAGTACTTTCAATGCGCGGACTGAGTTAGGAGTGTTTCCCGCGACGTAAAGCTTGAGAACGTATGTTTTTCTGGCTTTATTCATAAAGGTACAAACTCAAGCATAAAAATGAAAATAATGTACGGGGTTACTGATTTTAGATAAATACATAGTCGTTCGTTACTGTTGAATATATTCTGGATAATGGGTGCAGTTTACTATTTAGAAACAGCACATCTATAAGCTTCACACAGGTGTGCTAGGACATCGATTAAGGTCAATCGGTAGTCTAGTAATGTTTCATCACTCCTTCCTTCTAATTTTAGCTGGTTAGAAAATTCTTCAATGAGTTCCATGTGAATTTCTATGATTTGAGGCACAGGAATATTAGCATAAAACATTGTATTGATAAATTTATCAATCTTTTCTTTCAATGTTTGGTCTGTAGTAAAGTAGTTTATGAGAATCTGGCGATAATCAGATTTAATTTGTTGTAACAACACTCGCTGATCGATTTGAGTCATTTGCTGAAAAACCTGTTGTGGTTTTTGCTTCTGGCACGCAAATACGTAAAAATATTTGGCTATAAAATTTTCATTAAGATTTGCTGGACACCATTTCAGTAAGGAGTAGAGTCTACCTGTGGTGTGAGCAACTAGAGATAATGTGCTAAATTGGGCAAAACGAGATTGAAAAAAGCACGAGTAGCTGAGGTTGGATCGTGATTGGATGCCTAGCCAATCTAGGTTATCTAAAATTTCTTTAACATTTGGTTGAAAAATTAGTATAGGTAGTAGCATTTAAATACTTAAATATCTTGCTTAATTATTCCAACTAAAGTTGGTTACGTTGAACAGAGTTTGAGTAAAGCTTGAGGGAACCTGACTAATAATAAGTCAATTTGTTAGTTTATTCTCAAGTAGCACTTTAGGTAAACACATATCTACAGTGGCTCAAAAACCACAGACAACAAGTGAGAAAGAGGATTTATTGAGCGGTTGATGTAGTGTTCGTTGTAGAGGATACATTCATTGATCTGTGATTTGCATAGGCATACTCTATGCAAAATTTGGCTTTTTTGATTTCACCCCTTGAGTAGGATACTTAAACTAACTTAAAGTATGAGCGCATTCTAAATCATTATAATTCCTCAAGGTTCTCAAGCGAATCTTTGGAGCCATAATTGTCTTAGCTGTCTGTCACCCTTAATGAGGAGTTCCAATACCAGTAAAACACTGTAAGGATATTTCCCAAAAATTCTAAAGTGACAAAAATAAAGACTGCTCCTGAGAAAATTAAAGTCAACCAGCAAGGCTATATCTAAGATAACCAGACCAACCACGGCAATGGTGTTACAGCTAAAACAAGGATTGTTGAGATAAATAAGTCTTGTTAAAGGAGATGACTGCAAGCGCGAACACTATCTACCCGATCGCCAATGCTAAAGCCAAATGCCGCTAGAGGAAGAATCAACCCCAAAGCCTTATGTCAATGCTACAGTACCCGCTTTATAACTTTCTAGCAACCGTACCCAAATGCGGTGAAACAAGTACATTAGTAGCGGCCTTAGAAATTTTTGAGCAAGAGCAGTGCGATCGCCTAGTAGTAGTAAATCAACAGCGAGAACCCATTGGGCTGTTAAATTCAGCCCGGTTAACACAAAAACTGTTGGCAGAATCTCCAGAAGATCAATATTTAAATTTATTACAACAGCCACTGTCAATCTGGAAGCAAAGCACTTTTGAGCCACTACACATATTAGCAGCAAGCGATCGCGTCGAGCAATTTGTCCAATTTTTGCGTTATTATCCTAGCCAATCCAGCAACAATGTCAACTGGACGCTGATTGATGCTGAAGGCAAATTCTTAGGGTTGCTGGACAGCACCCGTTTATTGAGATTGTTAGCCCAAGAAAAGTCCGGCATAACTACAGCGGGCAAAAAATATTCTAAATCTTTGAGAGCATCTGGCAGGATTGACCCAGAATATCTTGATACCGCAAAAAGCAGTGAGTCGAAGTTAAAAGCTCACTGGCGATTGCCCAGAGCCAATCAACGTCAGCCATTGCTACACAAATCTCTGATCAAGTTACTAGAACAATTGCCTTGGCCTTTGATGCTGCAAACCAGTACGGGTGAGATAGTCACACAAAATCCAGCTTGGTGGCAGCAATTGGGAGTCTTGAAAGATCCTGAAGACGTGCGACAACAAGTAGCAGCGATACTTTCCCCAGCCCAGGACAAACACCCAGAATACGCCAGCCAAAAAGCAGTGAGAGTTGCACATAGTGAAGATGGCGCATCATCACAAATGAAGCTGCATTCGGTAGAGAATACTTGGGCTGTTAAGCACGAAACCTTACCCAATAAAAATTTACTCCCGCAATCGCCATCAGCAGCACCCACTGTTAATCATCTACAAGAATCATCAATTTCTCCCGCAAATACCTTTAATCGCTGCTATTTAGATAGTCAGATGGGGACTTGTACCTGCGTTGTTGAAGAACAAAACGGTCAAGAAAGAATCTGGCAATTTGCTAAAATTCTCCTAGATAGCCCAGAATTTAAAGTTTTGAATGCCCAGCCAGGAAATTCGGATTACCTGTGGTTGGTATTGGCAACAGATGTCACCGAACAGCAACAACTGTGTAAAGAACTGGCAGCAAAAAATGCTGACTTGATTCAACTCAATCGCTTAAAAGATGAATTTTTAGCCTGTATTAGTCATGAACTAAAAACCCCTCTAACGGCAGTTTTAGGATTATCACGGTTGCTAGTAGACCAACAATTAGGGAAATTGAACGAACGACAAGCCCGCTACGCCGGACTAATTCATCAAAGCGGTCGTCACCTAATGAGTGTGGTCAATGACATTTTAGATTTGACCCGCATGGAAACGGGGCAGATGGAACTGACACCTGCACCCGTCAATATTCGTGCCGTGTGCGATCGCGCTCAATCGGAAGTCAAAGCTATCCACACTCAAAACAGCAAAACCCTACCCACCAGCCAAGCACCCGCGACAAATTCATCAGTACCCCAATTCACCTTGACCATTGAACCAGGGTTAGACCAAATGGTGGCAGATGAATTGCGCTTGCGTCAGATGTTGATACACTTACTTTCCAACGCTTTTAAATTTACTGAGACATCTGGTGAAATTGGTTTGCGCGTCAGTCGCTGGGAAGGGTGGATTGCCTTTACTATTTGGGATACAGGAATTGGTATCCCCGAACACCAGCAACATTTAATTTTTCAAAAATTCCAACAACTCGAAAACCCTCTCACCAGACAATTTGAAGGGACTGGTTTAGGACTAGTTTTAACGAGAGCTTTAGCCCGTCTGCATGGAGGCGATGTCAGCTTCTTATCCCAAGAAGGGAAAGGTAGCCAATTTACACTATTGCTTCCACCTTGTCCCCCAACCACAGGTTTTGCTGATTCCGAAACCAGCAACCAAGAAGCAGAAACACAGCAAAATATCGGCATCCAAAAAGTTCCTATTTCCGTAAATTCCCCTATTACTACTACCACTCAGCATCACGCTGGTTGCTCCCAAAGGCTAGTGCTGGTAGTCGAGGCGGTGGCTCGATATATTGAAGATTTGGCAGAACAGATCAAAGGTCTAGGTTACAGAGTCATTATTGCTCGCTCAGGTACAGAAGCTGTCGAAAAAGCGCGGCGCTTGCAACCACAAGCTGTCTTTTTAAATCCTTTATTACCATTACTTTCTGGTTGGGATGTTCTAACCTTATTGAAATCTGACATAGCGACGCGCCATATACCCGTGATTGTCACCGCCACAGGAGCAGAAAAGGAGCAAGCATTTGCCAATCAAGCCGATGGTTTCTTGAGTTTACCCATAGAAAATCAGGCTTTAGCACCACTTTTGGAAAAGTTGTGTGCTACACCAACAATTCCCCAGTCAGAACTTGACTGTAGTCAAGCTATGGCCAAAACCAAACCATTGCGAATTCTCCGATTGGTTAATCCAGAGTTACTATCTATCAACCCCCACCCCTCATTACAAGAGCATCGGGTTATCGAAGTGGATAGCCTAGATCAAGCAGAACTTTTAGCGCGGGTATGGCAGTTTGATGTCATCTTACTAGATGTAGAAAGTTCCTTAGCCCAAACTTATTTACAACAATTAATTCAGTACCCCCGTTTGGTAGCTCTACCATTGGTAACTTGTGATGTCGCTACTAGTTTGGCTGCTTCTCAGATACCTGGGCTTTCAGTATTTCCCTGCTTAATACCACTTGGCCAAAACAACAAAAGTCGCACTGACAAAATAGACCCACTCTTGTCGGTTTTACAAATTGCCTCTGGTATTTGTTGCCCACCAAGTATTTTAGTGGTGGATTTGACAACACTGCATGATTTACCCCAAATCAGGCGTAAACAGGTGAGAAATTACCGCACCCTGAGAAACTCCGCACTGACTAATACAACTGCTGTATTGGGAACTGAGTGGTTTCAAGCTTTAATTCAGTACCTACAAACAGCTGGTTTGAAAGCCGCAATCGGGCGCTGTTGGGCAGAAGTAAACCAACAAATTCGTCACAAAACGGTGGACTTGCTGCTAATTTGCTTAGGAGAATCCCCACTTCATCAGGACGTACTAAAAGCACTCAAAGCATTACAGGATTCATCTTTCAATTTACCGCCTATTTTGGTGCTTGACCAGCGTTCAGATCGTTACCGAACTGATGGTTTAGGAGAAATTGAACAGCACAAAAATAGCAGCCGAGATGGCGTAGATAAATCTGTCAGTGCGATCGCCACGGAGATTCTGCCTCGCTCGATCTCAATGGAAGATTTATTGCATCATATTAATCAAGCCTTATTTTACCATCGGCAAGAAAAGAGTTGATTGTTGTCTCCCATCAAGTTAATTAGGAAATATTCGGCTTTTGATTTTTCATTTTCTTGAAAGAAATTCTAATCAACTGATAAGCACCTTTTGAGGCTAAATTTACATAATTATCAGGTGGTAAATCCATTTTAACGAGGTTTCTATGTTCCGCTAAAACCAGTAATGAAGACGGTTTTACCGGAATATTCGTTTGATTTTGGATATACACAAGAGCATCAGTCGTCAATTTGATAAAATTTACTTGTTTGTGGCTATAAAAAACTACACTAGGCTTTTTAAAGCCAACCATAAGTAACTCTTCGTTTGGTTGTTTTACCTGAGCGACAACAGCAGCCAGTTCTTTTAAAGGCAACTGCCGTTCTTGATCCATCAAAAACATAGCAGGCATCAAAACAACAATTAAAAATGCGGTAAAACCCAACAAATTCCCAGCAATAATTCCTCGCCAACGCCGAGTTAGTAACAAAAATGCCAAGCTCACAGCAATCAAAAGGCAAATAGCACCGCCTAGTTGTACTAGACCAGAATTTTGCAGGTTTTGACGGAAATTTGGTGCAGCTTGATCATTGCCTAATAATTGGGTGATATGAAATATAGCCGCTGATAGTACAGCAAAAAATCCGACATTTGCCCAACCACTAACCCGGAAAAAATTGTCTGGCGATCGAGAAATAGAAGCAGATGGCGCTGGAAAATAATCACTCCATAATAAGGCTACCAAAATAGCAGCGGCTGGCATGAGCGGCAAAACATAGCTAGGTAGTTTAGTAACAGCAATCGTGAAAAAACCAAAAACCCCAAAAAACCAAATGCAAGCAAATAAACCCAATTGCTGAGAACGTTCTTGAACCAGCCATTGCGATCGCTGCCAAAATTTTAGTCTGGCGAAGGCCACAGGTAAATACACAGAGTATGGTGCAAAGCCTAAAAGCACTACCAAAAAGTAGAAATACCAAGGGCCTTGGTGACCATTAACTACTTCTGTAAAACGCTCTATGTTGTGATATCCAAAAAAGGAATTAATATAATTCCAGCCATTGCGCCAAATTACCAATACATACCAAGGGGCTGATAAAGCAAAAATCACCAGTAGCCCGATCAGGGGGCGCATTTCTCGCAAAACTTCGCGCAACTTACCCAAATACAGCAAAAAAGCCAGAATAACTAGCCCTGGTAAGACTATGCCCACAGGGCCTTTAGTTAAAATTGCCCCAGCAATTAGTACATAACAAGCTAAATACCACTTATTAGGGAGTAGGGAATGGGAAGCAGAAACGGAAGGGTTAGGAGATAAGAGGGAAATCTTCTCCTCTGCTCCCTGCTCCCTGCTCCCCTGCTTGTTTTTTGCATAGCCTAGAAAAAAACATAAGAGAGAAGATGCTATGCAGCCAGTTAGTAGCATATCCGAGACACCTGTTCTTCCCCAGACAATCATCTCTGGATTGAGTGCGATCATAGCAGATGCGATCGCCGCTGTTAAGTAGCGACGAGTTGGGCGATCAACCTGCTCGGCTGTGTCTTGCTTTGCCAGATGCCAATATACAGTATAAAAAGCCAAGCTAATCACTGCTATTGCGGCGATCGCGGAAGGGAGACGCACAGCCCACTCATTCACACCAATAATTGCATAGGCGATCGCTTGACACCAGTAAATTAAAGCAGGTTTATCAAAACGAGTTGCGCCGTTGAAAAATGGCGTAATCCAGTCACCCGTGACAAACATTTGCCGGGATGCTTCAGCAAATAACGGCTCTGTTTCATCAATCAAGCCAACACTGCCTAAATTCCACCCATAGCCTATCCAACCAATCAGCATCAACCACAAAACAGATAAAGTCACCGCTAGGGCTGGACGCTTTGCTATCTTGTTGAACCATTGGTCAACAGTGTGGAAATTACTCAATTTCATCCTCATTTGATTATTAGTCGAACAGTCAATAGTTGTTAGTCGTTAACTAGCGATATTTTGTTCTTTATTATTTCTGCTTTGCACTAGTCGTCAGCTAAAAATTATGAATGATAGACTCTTGACTATGGACTAAGTACTAACAGCCATTCTTTGGTTTGGACATTCCACGTTGGTAGGGAAGTTTCTCCCACAACATATGGCCCCCAGTAGCGTCGAGAACCATCTTGGGCAAAAGCAACTAAAATATCTCCTTTTTCTAGCTTTAAATTGCCATTAGGCAAAGAAAGCAGCAAACCCTTATTACTACCTTCCTGAGGTGCAAAATCCCAATGTGCTGGAATGTCGTAGTTAATTTTACTACTAGTCGAACCTTTAACTTTTGATTGTCTCGCTAGTAAAGCTAGACGCACAGGCTGATCAGTTTGATTACTCATCCGCAAAGTTCCTGGCGCTTTAGTACTACCAGCCACATTTTGACGATTTACCAAGATAGACTCAACTTTGCTGGTGCTTTGTTCTACTTGGTTAGCTGGTATTGTTGTAGTATTTGAAACACTCGTCGAAGTAGCTGTAGCATCTAAAATAGGCAATTCTGAATTACTTGTTGACTGAGGCATATCAGTAGATGCTGTGTCAGATGTGTCAGGATTTGTAGTCTCAAATGACACAGTTAAATCTAAACATCCCACTATCAATCCAAGCAGCCCCAAGGTACAAGCTGTAACAGCAGCCTTACGATACACCTGAGATTTCATTTTGATATTGGTTAGAAATAAGTATTTTTGTAGTCTTGGCCAAATATTAGCCTATTCTCCGCTGTCAGAATTATAGAAAGTTGCTGACTTGTCTAGCATAGAATCTCGTGAAATTGAGTTATGCAGTGTATCATACTTATCATAGTTCTCAAAAACCATTTATATTAAGAATTACCTTTATTTTTACCAAAAAAAGCGATCAATTCCTGATGATATCGTTGCTTTTTACTCAAAAAACAGTGATGATGGGAAATATTTAATACATAAAATAAATAAAAACCAGTGAAATTACACGCAAAACTTTTTGTCTTTGGCGTATTATCGACAACAGAGTGTCTGTGATTAAACCCCCAGACAAATTGGCTAGAAATTATTTATATTTATTAACAATTTATGATTCATCATTTCAATAAATCCCACTAACATCAAAAAAAGTAATAAAATATACATTTAATTCAACAAAATTTTAACTGTGTGATTTAAAAGTATAAATTATTAATAAATACATAAAATACAACAGCAATTCATCACATTGTTCAAATATGGTCTGCAATGGTAACTTTTAAACTAAATAATTGGGAGGATTTGATTGATGCAAAACACTCGAATCAATAATTTATTAGATGCTATTGCCAGTAGCTTAGGAAAATTGTTTCTCAATCCTTGGCGGCGACTGTCGCTACTAATCATTAGTTTTTTATTTGGATTTTTTCTAGGGACAGCGATTTCTACAATAGCGGGACAAAGCTCAGAATTAGACATTGTTGTGGCAGGATTTTTAGTGCTGTTAACCGAGGTTACTAGCAGACTATTTTATAGTCAGAGCTTTTTTGCCAAGAGAGCGCTCTGGGTAGAATCGCTGAATCTTCTAAAAGTGGGTTTCACCTACAGCTTATTTGTTGAAGCCTTCAAGCTAGGCTCTTAGAAAATTCGTAATTGATTGATGGTGATGTAAATGTATTCTTGGCTCAGGGAAATTATAGCAGATGATATTCCAGAATTAACTTGGCAGCAAGCACGAGTGGCAGAATTAACTGATCTCTCAAGAGCAGAAGCTTTTGGTATTACACCGACTAACGTCGATGTAATTATTCAAGAGCGATCGCAATTACTCAAATCTGTTCTGCCAGCTTTTCGGCAATTTTGCCAAACTAACCTCAAAGTTGACATTGAGGAAAAATTAATCCTGTTATGGGACTTATGGCTGCCTTTAGGGATGAAATTAGCAGCACAGCGTCAACAGCTAAACCGTCCTTTAATCCAAGGAATCCTGGGAGTACAAGGAACCGGAAAAACTACGATGTGCCAGGTTCTGTCCTTGATTCTCCAGCAGTTGGGATATCGCACCCTGAGTTGGTCATTAGATGACTTATATAAAACTTATAGCGATCGCTTGGCTTTATTCCAACAAGACTCCCGCTTGATTTGGCGAGGGCCACCGGGAACCCACGATGTAGATTTAGGTATAAAAGTATTAGATCAAATTCGCCAGAGAGAGACTTCTGTAACTGTCCCTCGGTTTGATAAATCTGCTCATGCAGGCGCAGGCGATCGCGCCACACCAGAAATTGTCACCGACGTAGATATTGTATTATTTGAAGGCTGGTTTGTGGGTGTGCGACCAATTAACCCAGAGGCATTTAATTTAGCACCGCTGCCAATTATTACAGAAGCAGACAAGGCATTTGCTCGTGATATGAATCATCAACTGAACGATTATTTACCCTTGTGGCAGCGATTAGACAGCTTAATTTTGCTGCATCCCACCGATTATCGCAGTTCCCTAGAGTGGCGCAAACAAGCGGAACAACAGATGATTGCTGCTGGCAAATCGGGGATGAGTGATACACAAATTGTCGAATTTGTAAATTATTTTTGGCGATCGCTACATCCAGAATTATTCCTCAAGCCAATGCTGCGATCGCCATCAGTTGCTGATTTGGTGATTGAAATTTATCCAGATCGCTCTTTTGGCTCAATTTACAGTCTGTAAATAGGCTTCAAAAGATATTACGCACCCCAACGAGGGAGAGAAAAATTAGAAGATAGTTGCGGAGTAGATTGCAGAAAGCGATCGCGTCCTTCAATTTTGGCCTGATATAATGCTCGATCTGCCGCAGAAATCATATCTTGAAAGTCAGAACCAGGCTGAGGAATATCTGCTGCTACCCCAGCACTAATCGTCACATAACCACTTACCTGGGAATTACTATGGGGAATTGCCAATCTCCTGACAACCGAGCAAATTTTTGCAGCCAAAACCATTGCTCCCTGCACCTCTGTTTTCGGCAAAATCACCGCAAATTCTTCGCCGCCATAACGAGCAACTAAATCGGCTGGGCGTTTAACACTATCTTTGATTGCTTGTGCTACCTTTTGCAGACAGCGATCGCCTGCCCGATGCCCATAAGTATCGTTGTAAGATTTGAAGTAATCAACGTCACAGAGAATCAAAGACAAAGATAATTGCTCTCGCGCCATCCGTTGCCACTCTTGAGCAAAATACTCTTCAAACCGTCTGCGACTGGCTACTTGGGTTAAACCATCAATAGTCACCAATTTTTGCAGTTCTTGATTAGCGGCTTCCAGTTGTTGCTGTAGCTGACATTGCTGAATCAAGCGTTTTACCCGTTGACGCAACACAGGCCAGTGAATCGGTTTAGTGACATAATCTACCGCACCCACATCAAAGGCGTGATCAACTGACTCTTGATCTTCCAGCCCAGTAATCATCAACACTGGCGTATATTTACCATGATCCAAAGATTGCAACTGCATACAACATTCAAATCCATCCATATCAGGCATGATGGCATCCATCAGGACTATCTGGGGGTGCAGTTGCTGAAACATGATTAAGGCTTCTCTGCCATCTCGTGCTTCCACTATCTGATAACCTTCCCGCTCTAGAGCTAGTCGCAGTTGGGTGCGGATAAATGGTTCGTCGTCAACAATCAGCACTAGAGATTGGTTTTTTTGAAAGTTTGTTTTCATGATTCCTCCTCTAGTTCCATTTGCAGTTCAGTTTTGACTTGCTCATACTCTTGCTGAAGTTGTGAGCAGACATCTGCACATCCGAGGAGATCATTACTTCTACCACTAGCTTCTAAATGCTTGCAAAGTTGCGCTAGGCTGGTTGCGCCTACAGAAGCACTGCTGGACTTGAGTTTGTGAGCAGTCTTCCATAAAGTTTCGCCATCTTGAGTTACCACAGATGCCTGAATTTCTTGTATAAGTTTAGGCGCTTCGACAAAATAACAATTCAGCAGTTCTGCAAATGCTACCCGATCTCCTGCCAACATCTGACGCAGAGATTGCAAAATTTTGCGATCAATTGTAGATATTGCTAAATTTGGCGTTTTAGGTTTGGGGTGGATTTGCGGCCATGTTTGTATCGGTGGTGCTTTTGTCGGAATGCGGGGTTGGCATTTGCTCAATGCTTGAACTAACTCTGCCATTTGTACGGGCTTGCTAATATAGTCGTCCATCCCAGATGCCAGACAAACTTCGCGATCGCCCCGCATAGCATTGGCAGTAATGGCGATAATATAAGGACGCTCACTAGCTTCCCATTGCTGACAAATTCTTTGGCTGGTTTCTAGTCCATCCATTTCTGGCATGTGGATATCCATCAACACTACATCATAAGGTTGACGTTGCAATGCTTGAATGACTTGTTGCCCATCAGTGACCACATCTGCTTGATAGCCGATTTTCTTTAACATTAGTAATGCCACTTTCTGATTCACAAGGCTATCTTCTGCCAAGAGAATCCGCAGTGGCATTTTCTCAGCTAAATGAAAATCAAACTGGGAAGAATCTGGCGGAGAAATACTGGCTGGGAGCGGCTGATGTCTAAAAGCATGGGTCAGGACGTAGTAGAGTTGAGATTGTTTGATTGGTTTAGTCAAACAGGCAGCTAACTCAATATCCTCACAGTCATTAACTATTTCTGGTTTACTCAAAGAAGTCAATAGCACCAAGGGTAGATGTTGACCACTAGGCTGCTGACGAATTTCTCGTGCTAGTTTCAGACCGTCAATTTTCGGCATTTGCATATCGAGAATGGCAATATCAAACTCCACGCCCTGCGCCATTAGGGCTAAAGCGGCTTCACCTGATTCAGCAATATATGTTTGCATTTGCCAGGGCTGCACTTGCAAGCTGAGAATTTTACTGTTGGTGGGATGATCATCTACGATTAACAGCCGCTTACCAGCCAACTGAGCTAATGAGGTAGTAAGTTCTTGTAATCCAGGATGGGTAACAACTTTAGTTGTAATTGTGAAGTAGAAAGTCGCTCCAGAATTGGAGCAAGTTGACGAGATGGGTTTGCTATTTTGCCATCCAGGATCAGGATTGCCACCAATACAACCACGGCTTTCAACCCATAGGCTACCGTTCATTATCTCACTTAAGCGTTGGCTAATTACTAGTCCTAGTCCAGTACCTCCGTAGAGTCTGGTCATTGAGGCATCGGCTTGAGTGAAAGGTTGAAATAGCCGTGTCATTTTCTCTGGAGTAATACCAATACCTGTGTCTTGGATGCTAAAAATAATTTTGCAGGTGGTTTCTAGATTTTGAGTTTCTGGTTGGTTGGCGTATACAGAGAGTACAACTTCTCCTTGTTGGGTGAATTTAATTGCATTATTGAGCAAATTCATCAAAACTTGGCGCAGACGTGTGATATCACCAATAATTTTTGTGGGAACTTGGGGATGGATGAGGTAAATCAGTTCTAGGTGTTTTTGATTGGCTTTTGGCGCTAAAAGGTCAATTACCTGTTCCACACAAGCTTTTAAATCAAAGGATGTTTCTTCCAGTTCCAGCCTACCCGACTCAATTTTGGAGAAGTCGAGAATATCATTGATGATGGCCAATAAAGCATTGCCGCTAGTATGAACAGTCTCTACAAAGTCTCGCTGTTGGGGAGTCAAGTCTGTATCTAACAAAAGTTCTGTTATACCAATCACCGCATTCATTGGGGTACGAATCTCATGGCTTGTCATGGCTAAGAATTCACTTTTTGCCCGGTTGGCTGCTTCTGCTTCACGTTTTGCCTGCTCTAGGGCAAAGTTTTTTAAGGTGAGTTCTTCACGTTGGCGGGTTTCTTGTTCTAGTAGATGAGCTTGGGCTAGGGCAATACCGATTTGTGCTGCCAATGCCTCTAATAATTCAATTTCGTCTGGTGTCCATTGACGAAAATAGCTGCACTGGTGTACACCGATCGCACCATTGGGTTCTCCTTTATAGGAGGTACGAACTGCTAACATGGACTTTAAGCCGATGTCTCGACAAATTGCTTGCGCTTCTTGCAGTAAAGGATCGGCATACACATCTGGAGAGGATATTGCTTTATCTTCCTTGATCATCTGCTCGGCATGAGGATTGCCGACTACGGGAATTTCTAATACTTGCTGACAGTAATAGTTAGGAAAATTATTATACTGTGCGACCAGGGGAATGCGTGGTATGGGGCCACTAATATAGGAGTGAATTATACAGCGTTCAACTCGAAATGCTTTTCCAATTTGAATTGCTGCGGTTTCAAAAATTTTTTTGCTATCGAGACTATGACGGATTTGCTGTGTGATTTGTTTTAATAGTAATGTTTGATGTAATTGTTGTTGCAATGCTTGTTTTGCTAACACTCGTTCTGTAATGTCATGATTGAAACTCACACTTGCAATTGGTTGTCTCTGCTCATCCTGTAAGAGAATGACGGTAGTTTCACAAATTCCTTCACTCCCATCTTTACGTATAAATTGAATTTCACCAGACCAACGTCCATGCTGCTGAATCTCTGGCAAAAGTTGGGGTATGAATGTAGGAAAAACTTCAGGTTTATACAAAATATTCGGTGTTCTGCCCAATATTTCGGCTTTGGTATAGCCAAACATCCACTCAGCAGCACCATTCCAGTCAATAATTTTTCCGGTTAAATCAGTGATGATTACGCCATCATACATATTTTCAAAGATGAGGGCTTGGCGATGCAGAGCCAGTTCTGCTTGTTTACGTTCGCTAACATCGGTATGAATCCCAATAAAATGGGTTAACTTACCGATTTCATCATGGATTGGTGAAATGCTTAATTCATTCCAGAACAAGCTGCCATCTTTGCGATAGTTACGTAACAGCACCTGGCAACTTGTTCCTGCATTCAAGGATAACAGTAGTTGTTGAATTGCTGGTTGTAGGGGATCTGTACCTGGCAAAAATGCACAGTTATAGCCAATTGTCTCCGTAGCACTATAGCCTGTGATCACTTCAAAGGCGGGGTTGACGTAAATAATTGGTTGATTTGGGAGTCTGGCATCTGCAATTGTAATTCCATCACTAGCAGCGGCTAGGGCGCGTTCCCGCAATCTTAAAGTTTCTTCTACTAGCTTCAAATCGGTAATCTCAAACATAAACCCCCTGAGCATCACGGGGGTTCCAACTTCCTGTACAACATTTGCAATGTCTCGCAACCAGACAACTTGCCCACTGGCGGCTAACATCCGATATTCAAATGCGTGGTTTTCTCCTTTTGCTGTTGCTTCTTGACGGATTCGCATCGCCTGTTCTCGGTCATGGGGATGCAGATGATTGAACCAAAAATTTTTTTGATACCATTCTTCTAGGGGATAGTCCAATAGAGCTTCGGCTTGTGGCCCGACATAGGTAAATCGCCCAGTTTTGACATCGAATTCCCAAGGAATTACTTTCACTGTTTCGAGTAACTCCCGCAGTCGCGTTTCAGTGGCTCTGAGGGCAATTTCGGTCTTTTTTTGCTCCCAAATTCGCTCTACTAATTCTTGATTGATGCCAGCTATCTGCTGGTTTCTCTGTTCAGCAGTCTGGGCGAAATAAATGGATAATGCCAGTGTGCTGGCAACTAGTAACCCGAAAATTAAGACAATTATTGGCAGGGGCGATCGCAATGTTGTTAATAATTCAGAAGAGGGATACACTGCCACTTGCCAGTTGACTCCGTATAAGTCAATGCTGATTTTTTGTTGCCAAAGCAGTAGCTGTGTTGGTAGTGGGTTCTGTCCGTAAATTAACTCTCCACCCTCAAAAACTCTAATTTTATAACCCTGCGGCAAATGCACCATTGAATCCAAAAAGGATTGAATTTGAAAGACTCCTGAAATAAAGCCATCAAACTGCTCTCCAATCCAAAGTGGTACGTATGCAAAAAATCCTTTACCGCCTTGGATAAGTTCAAGTGTGCGGGTAAAAGTGGTTTGACGGCGGTTGCGTGCTGCTTCTAGTGCTGTCCGTCGTTGAGGTTCGAGATTCTGAGTAGCTTTTTTGGCAACTTCAGGTACAGTCCATCTAACTCGCAATGATGGATCAACCCATTCCAGCGCTAGATATCCTCCGAAATCTTTGACATAAGCTGCTGCTTCGGTTTGCCATTGTGTCTGCTCCAGATCACCATACAGTTGCCAGTGTTTGCCCATCCGCTCTAATGCTAGAATCCGGGTATTCAATTGGGCAGTTAATTCCGTTTGAACTGCGATCGCCTGTTGTTGAACAAGTTGTTTAATGTTACTTTGCTCTTCAATTACTAGTCTCTGCCACAGCAGAACTACAGCAATTGAGACAACAATACCAACCAATAATGGCAGCAACTTTCGTTTGCTGAAAAGTTTTATTGCTTGGAACTGATGATATCTGTGCAGCCTAACCACTTATTCATCCTCTAGCACTTTCAGCATTTGTCGTAATGATTATTACTGTTAATTAAAATTATGAATATCAATTTTACAATATCGACATTTTTTAAATTAGGTTTTTTCTTGTATTTTTGTAATAAACTGATTAAATTTTACTTGTGTTTTTTTTCTTGAGCAATTATCTGCTGCTTACCCAAAAAATAATATTTATTTTTTCAACAAAAATTAATATAAATTTATTTTTATAAACTGTTGTTTTTTATATTTATTAGATAAATCTTTTTATTCAACACAGCTATTGTGTCATTAACCAGCTACCTGATGGCTTTAAAATTAAAATTCGTATACTTTTAATTTCTTATTTTAAGTTTAGTCTATCATCTTGATAATTGTTGCCAATTTAGCAGAAACTAATAATTAAAAAATAAGAACATTCTAAAGACTATAGCTGATTTTTACTTTTTATAATAAATACCGATTTTTAATTTTGGAGTAAAAGCCTTTTGCAAAAGATTGTTCCAGAAATCTCAAATAAACGTGAATTCGACAGATGTCAAAAACCCCTATCTAAACCTCTCTCCCACGGGATGAGAGGCTTTGAAACTTGGATTTTTTAGTTCAAAACTGGGAAGGTTTCTGCACTTCTCCGCATCAGAGAGGGGCTGGGAAAAGGTTTATAGAACTCATATAGCAGGTGACAGGGAACAGGTGACACTTCGGCATGTTTCGACTGCGCTCACCAGCCGCTCAGTGACCGCATGTGACAGGGTTAAAAGTCTTTTAGTGCATGAGTTTTATCATTGGCCGATGTCCTAACTGTCTTGGCTACTGCTATATAAAATGAAAGTATCTACAGCAGTCCTAAATCATTGGTTCCAAAAAAATCCCCGACTTCTGCAAGAAGTCGGGGATTTGAGGCTTGAAATTTTTGCAAATCAAACAGGATTGCTACTTAGATTGGATTTGATCAATTATCTCAACAAAAGATTGCCAATTATCTTCCTCAGCAATTGGTTTCCAAATCGATTCAATTACAGGTCGTAGTGGCACAGTTTTAGGATTATGGTCAGCCAAGGTTTGAGCTATAGTATTCATCTGATCTACGGCAAAATCATTCAAAATTTTATGGTAGAGTATGCACCAATTATCAAAAATTGCTGACTTATCTGCGGTTGGCACAATATCTGAACTGTTTAGTACACAAGCTGGCTCATCTCGCCACTTAGCAGAAAAAGTCCGAGCCATTTCTGAGAAAAACAGGTGATAACCAACTTGACTCTCTTTTAAAAATGCGATCGTTAATTCTAAAAGCTCATCAGCTTCGGGATGTGATAATTTCACAAAACCTAACTTTTTCAACATCAAACAGCGATATTCCGCACCATAATAGTCATTAAAGTTGGCTAATCCTGCTGCCATATCAGTGGGGTCAATAATTGCCTTGAATGGTTCCTGGAGCATTTCTAAATTCCATTGGCAAATACTGGGTTGATGACCATAACAATAACGTCCGTAATAGTCAAAATACGCAGCAGTAAAATAGGGATCATAAGTAGAAATAAAGGCATAGGGGCCGTAGTCGAAACTTTCCCCAGTAATAGCCATATTGTCAGTATTCAAAACTCCATGACAAAAACCCGCTGCCATCCACTGTGCCACTAGTTTGCCTACTCGCTTGACTAATTCTGCATAGAATAAGGCGTATTTATCTTTTTCGGTGACTAAGTGAAGATAATAATACTCAATTACATGGTCTAAGAGTTTTTTGGTTAAGTCTGGACGCTGTAAATAGTGCAAACGCTCAAAATTACCAAAGCGAATGTGAGAATTACTCATCCTCACCATGACTGATGAACGGGTGGGAGAAGGTTCATCACCGCGCCATAGAGATAAACCAGTCTCAATCATGCTTAAGCAGCGAGAGGTGCGTACTCCCATACGGTATAACGCTTCAGCTGCCAAAACTTCTCGCACCCCACCTTTGAGTGTGAGCATACCATCGCCACCACGAGAGTAGGGTGTGCGGCCAGAACCTTTAGTACCAAAATCGTACAACTCTCCATCGCTGGCACGCACTTGTCCGTACAGAAAGCCTCTACCATCGCCTAAATGAGGGTTGTATGTACCAAATTGATAACCGTGGTAACGCAGAGCTAATAAAGGTTTGCGTCCTTGGAATTTGCCAAAAGCCGTGATGAAATGTTCGTCTGTGACGGCTTGGGCGTTTAGTCCTAAATGGGATAACAGTGCGTCATTGCGCCAACGCAAAATATGTTGCGGGAATTCCTCTGCGGCTACTTCATCGTAGTAATCATCACCCAACGATTCTAAAGCTGGTTTGTAGTTGAGGGTGAGCAAAGGATTGGAGAAGTTGTCGTGGTTGGGAGTTTCAGCCAGAGTCATTACGAGCAAAGCTAAAAGGATTCTTCCTTTCATCGTAACTCTGACATCAACCAAGCGCGTCAATTGCCAAGTTCATTGTGTAGGCTAAAAACAGGTATAAAAATTTATCTATAGATTTAAAACAATAATTAGCATCAGAAATTACCAATTATTTCAGGTACATTTTATTTGAAAAGCGATATATGTGAATTATTCAATAGTTGGCATAATTAATTATTGATGGATTTTAAAAAAAATCACCTTTATACGGCTCAAGCATCATATAAAGTTAATGGTTGTCATCAATAATTACCCATACATTACGAATTTCCATTAACTTTATCGGCTGTTATAAACATTAATTATGTTGTTAATATAATATTTATTTAAGATTTATCGGTTGAGAGTTAACCAATTTGATTTTAAAACCTGTAAACTAAATTTCAACGAATTAAGTGATAGCCAACAAACAGATTAAATCCCAAATAATTTGAGCAATTGATTTTCTCTTCAGTCAGTCATATTAGCCTTTACCGAGGGGTAGTTGGCTAGGATTGGCTTGTTGGAATATAACTCGAAATTATCATCCGATCGCCACAAGCGAAATTATATTTTGCTTGCGTTAATTTTCATGTCTAAAAAAAATCAATTCACCTTTGAGGAGATATTATGTCAGGTTTTTTTAATCAAATTTCTCGCCGTAAATTCATCTTAACAGCTGGGGCATCGGCAAGTTCTGTATTCCTCAAAGGTTGTTTAGGAAATCCTCCAGAAAACTTGACTGGTGGTAGTTCGCAAGCTGTACCAACGGCGCAAACTGTAGCAAATTTAGCACCTGAACAAACACCAGAAACTAAGAGTGTGAAGTTAGGATATATCCCGATTGTAGAAGCAGCACCTTTAATTATTGCTAAAGAGAAAGGCTTTTTTGCGAAGTATGGCATGACCGAAGTTGACCTTTCCAAGCAAGCTTCTTGGGGTTCTGCGCGGGATAATGTGGAAATTGGTTCGGCTGGTGGCGGTATAGATGGTGGACAATGGCAAATGCCAATGCCACATTTAATTACCGAAGGTATTATTACTAAAGGCAATCAGAAAATCCCCATGTATGTGTTGTGTCAATTGATTACACATGGAAATGGAATTGCGATCGCCAACAAACACCAAGGTAAAATCGGTCTACAACTTGCTAGTGCTAAGTCTCTATTCACAGAACTAAAATCCTCTACACCCTTCACCGCCGCTCAAACTTTCCCCCATGTTAACCAAGACTTTTGGATTCGCTATTGGTTAGCAGCCGGTGGTATTAATCCTGATACAGATGTGAAATTGTTGACTGTACCTGCGGCGCAGACTGTGGCCAACATGAAAACAGGCACAATGGATGCTTTCAGTACTGGCGACCCTTGGCCTTATCGGATTGTGACAGATAAAATCGGCTTTATGGCGGCATTAACCGCAGAGATATGGAAGAATCATCCTGAAGAATACTTGGCAATGCGGGCTGATTGGGTTGATAAACATCCCAAAGCAACAAAAGCAATTTTAAAAGGCATTATGGAAGCGCAACAGTGGTTGGATAACTTTGACAACCGCAAAGAAGCCGCGCAAATTCTGGCTGGACGCAATTATTTCAACTTACCTTCACCCGAAATTCTTGCAGATCCATTCCAAGGTAAATATGACATGGGGGATGGCCGCAAAATTGATGATAAATCAATGGCTGCTTATTACTGGAAAGATGAGAAAGGTAGCGTGTCTTATCCCTATAAGAGTCATGATTTATGGTTCATCACTGAAAGTGTTCGCTGGGGATTTTTACCCAAAGATTACATCACAAATAATGCAGCTAAGGCTAAAGAGTTAATTAATAAAGTTAACCGCGAAGACATTTGGAAAGAAGCTGCTAAAGAAGCAGGTATTACTGCGGCCGACATTCCCACAAGCACATCGCGCGGCGTAGAAGAATTTTTTGATGGAGTTAAGTTCGACCCAGAAAAACCCGAAGCATATCTCAAGAGTCTCACGATTAAGAAAGTGAGTTTGTAAAAGTGCTGCGTGCTGAGTAAGAAAAGAAAGTGACTTTCAGCTTCATCTGCGTTTATCTGCGGTTAATTATTCATTCTCAAGGAAAACAAATTTATGACACTTGCCCAAAAAAGACCAGCCAGCCCCAAGTTTGATAACAGTTTTGTATCGCAGATTCAAAAACAAATTCCTAACATTGTACCTCCGGCTGTTGCGATCGCAATATTTCTCACATTATGGCAACTATTTGCTTGGACTCCCGGAGCCACATTACCAGGGCCGATACAAGTAGTTCAAGACACTTGGGTATTAATTTTCTGGCCATTCTATGACAAAGGCGGCATTGACAAAGGGTTGTTTTGGCAGATTTTAGCTAGTTTGCAGCGTGTAGCTATTAGTTACAGCCTCGCAGCAGTTGTTGGGATTGGCTTGGGCATTTTGATTGGGGTGAATAAAACCATGTCCAAGGCTTTAGACCCGCTATTTCAATTACTGCGGACTGTACCACCTCTAGCTTGGGTTCCCATTTCCTTAGCAGCATTGCGCCAAAACGAACCAGCAGCATTATTCGTAATTTTCATCACCGCAATTTGGCCAATATTACTAAATACTGCGGTGGGTGTGAATCAAATTCCCCAAGATTACAACAACGTTGCTAAAGTACTGCAACTCAGCCGCAAAGAATACTTTATTAATATCTTGATTCCGGCTGCTTTACCTTACATTTTCACTGGATTGAGAATTGCGATTGGTTTGGCTTGGTTAGCGATTATTGCAGCAGAAATCGTCATGTCTGGGATTGTCGGTATTGGTTTCTTTATCTGGGATGCTTACCAAAATAACAACGTGAGTGAAGTAATTTTGGCACTAGTTTATATCGGTGTAGTTGGTTTATTGCTCGATAAGTTCATGGTTTGGTTGCAAAACCTAATTTTACCAGCAGAACAAAAATAAAAAGGCAGAAGGCAGGAGGCAGAGGGCAGGACTAAAAACAATTTGTATTTTTCCTCAGTCCCTCATCTCTCCATTTCACACTTCACACTTCATACTTCATTACTATGTCTGTATTCGTTGCTGTTGACCAAATTGATAAAGTCTTTAATTTAACTGGTGGTGGTCAATATATTGCCCTCAAAGGTATTGACCTGCAAATTAAGAAAGGTGAATTTGTTTCTTTAATTGGCCACTCTGGTTGCGGAAAATCCACATTATTAAATATGATTGCGGGTTTGGATTTGCCAACTGAGGGTATTGTGACTCTGCAAGGACAAAAAATCACCAAACCAGGGCCAGACCGGATGGTGGTATTTCAAAATTACTCGCTATTGCCTTGGCGAACAGTGAGAGAAAATATCGCCTTGGCGGTAGATTCAGTAATGCGGGGTTTAGCTGCGGGTGAACGTAAAGCCATTATCGATAAACATATAGATATGGTGGGTTTGCGTCCCCATGCTGACAAACAGCCGGGAATGTTATCTGGTGGACAGAAACAACGGGTGGCGATCGCTCGCGCTTTAGCAATTCGTCCTAAACTGTTACTGTTAGATGAACCCTTTGGCGCGTTGGATGCCTTAACACGGGGTAACTTACAAGAACAGTTAATGCAAATCTGTGAAGAAAATGAAGTCACAGCAGTCATGGTGACTCACGACGTAGATGAAGCAGTGCTGTTGTCTGACAAAATTGTGATGTTGACCAATGGCCCCGAATCTAAAATTGGCGACATCCTAGAAGTTGATATTCCCAGACCCCGCAAACGCATGGAAGTTGTGGAACACCCCAGCTACTACAGCTTGCGGAGTGAAATGATTTACTTCCTCAACCAGCAAAAACGCATTAAGAAACTCCGGGCGCGGAAAACAGCGGATGTTGCCCGTCATGGGTTAGAAAAAGTTAACTTAGAAATTGGCTTCTTACCTCTAACTGCTTGCGCTCCCTTAGCTGTAGCAAAAGAAAAAGGTTTCTTTGCCAAGCATGGTTTAGATGAAGTGAACTTAGTTCGGGAAAGTAGCTGGCGGGGTATTGTTGACGGCATCAGTGGCGGTTATTTGGATGCAGCGCAAATGCCTTCTGGGATGCCCATGTGGTTAACCTTGGGCGGAAATAAAAACCAACCCCTCCCTGTTGTTACCGCCCTCACCATGACCCGCAACGGTAACGCCATCACCTTAGCCAAACGCTTTTATGATGAAGGTGTTCGCACCTTATCTGACTTCAAAAATTACCTCCTCCGCACCCGTGAGCAGCGTCACACAATGGGCGTAGTCCATCCCGCTTCCATGCACAACTTATTGCTACGTTACTGGTTAGCGGCTGGCGGTATTGACCCGGATACAGATGTGGATATGCACACAATTCCACCAGCACAGATGGTCGCCGACTTGCAAAACAAAAGTATTGACGGTTACTGCGTGGGTGAACCTTGGAACTATCGCGCCGCCGTGGAAAATGTCGGCTTTACTATTGCTACTGACTTGGAAGTTTGGTTAGGACACCCAGGTAAAGTCCTCGGTGTGCGGGAAGATTGGGCAGAAAAGTATCCTAATACTCATATTGCTTTAACTAAAGCTTTGTTAGAAGCTTGTCAGTACTGTGCAAATCCCGACAACGCCGAAGAAGTCAGAAGAATTGTGGCGGGTAGAGATTACGTCAGCACAGATTTAGAGTATATCCAACTGGAAGACCCAGATAGCCTAGTATGTGACATCAACCATCCTCTGCGGGACTACGCCCATCACCAGTTTTATTCTGAGTCTGCCATTAACCGCCCTAGTCGCACAGAACAAATCTGGATTATGAGTCAGTTGGCGCGATGGGGTGACACTCCCTTTCCTAGAAATTGGGTGGAGGTTGTGGAACGAGTTTGTCGAGTGCGTGTTTTCAGCACCGCTGCTAGGGAATTAGGTTTAGATATCAGCTACACTCGCCAACCAATTCAGTTATTTGATGGGACTCCCTTTAACGCCGACGATCCCATCGCCTATCTCAACAGTTTACCGATTAAACGCGACTTTTCAGTTGCCGAAGTTGTTCTTGATTTGCCCAGCAGAAGAGTTGCATAACTGACAGTTGAGTATTGTAACTTCAGCGATGGAGATAAAAGGTTCACTCACCGAGTTCCGAACTTCATTGATGGAGATAAAAGGTTCACTCACCGAGTTCCGAACTTCATTGATGGAGATAAAAGGTTCACTCACCGAGTTCCGAACTTCATTGATGGAGATAAAAGGTTCACTTACCGAGTTCCGAACTTCAGCGATGGAGATAAAAGGTTCACTCACCGAGTTCCGAACTTCAGCGATGAAGATAAAAGGTTCACTTACGAAACCCAACAATTAAAAACCTAACCCCCCAGCCCCCTTCCCTACGAGGGAAGCTACGGTGTACACACAAGTTGTATAAAGTTGCATAACAGCATTTCGATCCCCCCTAGCCCCCCTTGAAAAGGGGGAAATTAGAATCAAAGTCCCCCTTTTTAAGGGGGATTTAGGGGGATCAGATGATTTGTGTGTACACCGTAGACGAGGGAAGGGGGAGAAGTCAAAGCCTCTCTCCTTGCAGGAGAGAAGTTTGGAGAGAGGTTCTTGACAACCGTAAAAAATCAAGTTCCACCCAAATAATTTCACCCTTCACCCTTCATTCACAGCTATGCAAAACCGCAATTTAACTACAGTTACTGACATCTCTAGAAAACCATTAGCAACTGCAACAGGTAATAACAGACCTTTCTTAGAAATTAGAGAGGTGAGCAAAGTTTATTTCACCAAAAATGGCCCTTTCACTGTCCTTGATGGTGTTAACCTCAATGTCAACCAAGGTGAATTCATTTGCGTCATTGGTCACTCTGGCTGTGGCAAATCAACCTTGCTAAATATGGTATCTGGTTTTAACTTTCCTACCTCTGGGCAAGTGTTACTCGAAGGTCAACCAATCACCAAGCCAGGGCCAGACAGGATGGTAGTGTTTCAAAACTATGCGCTGTTACCGTGGCGGACTGCATTTGAAAATATTTACTTAGCTGTCAATGCAGTTTACCCCAACAAAATGGAAGCGGAGAAAAGGGCAATTGTCCGTGATCATTTGGCGATGGTGGGACTAGGTGACGCGATGGACAAAAAGCCCATGCAAATGTCTGGCGGTATGAGACAACGGGTTTCTATTGCCCGTGCTTTGGCAATTCGCCCGAAAGTGCTGATTTTAGATGAACCTTTTGGGGCGTTAGATGCGATTACCAAAGAAGAATTACAAGAAGAACTGCTGAAAATTTGGAACGAGAATCGCTGCACAGTGCTAATGATTAGCCACGACATTGATGAGGCGCTGTTTTTAGCCGATAAGTTGGTGATGATGACCAATGGCCCCCATGCCAAAATTGGCGAAGTCATGGAAATTCCCTTTTCTCGTCCCCGCGATCGCGCCAGAATTATGGAAGATCCGCAATACTATAAACTACGGAACCATGCTTTAGACTTCCTATTCAACCGTTTTGCTCATGATGATGTAGGTTAGCTGAAACAGTAATAAACACCTCAATAACCCGGATTTCTCACCAATTATTGCAACCTCAGTCCAGAGTCCGTAGGGGCGGGTTGAGCGAAATATTCGTGAATGATTTGAGCATATCTGTGAACCCGCCCCTACTGTTTGTGAGAAATGCGGAAATAAGTAGTCGGACACAAAAATTCATGGATGGAGATAGGTTACAGGGGACAGGTTACAGTTAAAAATTTGTGTAATTAATTCTGTCTGATTACTTTATTTCTCAGTTAAGCCGGGAAGAGGTATAAAAAATTTAAAGGATTTGCATCGTTTGATCAGCAATTCCTTGGCGACGATAATTTGATCAAACAGCCAAGTGCGTCAAATCGTTTGGTGTCATGTGAGAGTGTATCACTTCACCATCACGGAACCAAACGATACGCTGGGTTTGACGGGCTACCTCTGGTTCATGAGTTACCATGACTACGGTGATACCACTGGCGTTTAATTCAGAGAAAATGTCCAACACTTCTTGGGTGGTGCGAGAGTCAAGTGCGCCTGTGGGTTCATCAGCGAGGAGAACAACGGGACGGTTGACGATCGCCCGTGCTATTGCTACTCTTTGTTGTTGTCCTCCTGAGAGTTGATTTGGTTTGTTGTTGAGGCGTTTTTCTAACCCAACTCGGATTAATGCTTCGGTGGCGCGATCGCGTCTCTCGGTTGGGTTAACATTAGCATAAGCCATTGGCAACATCACATTTTCTAAGGCTGTAAGTTGGGCTAAGAGGTGAAATTGTTGGAAGACAAACCCCAGCTTTTTGTTGCGGATATGAGCCAAAGCTTGATCATCTATTTGGGCGACATCAAGGTTATCTAAATAATAATGTCCAGATGTGGGACGAT
Source organism: Fortiea sp. LEGE XX443 (assembly GCF_015206815.1). GTDB lineage: Bacteria > Cyanobacteriota > Cyanobacteriia > Cyanobacteriales > Nostocaceae > Nostoc_B. The sequence continues at coordinate 35,967 of NZ_JADEXZ010000017.1, read as the reverse complement.
CTAAACAGCCAATAATATTCATGGCTGTAGATTTACCTGAACCAGAAGGCCCCATAATTGAACAATACTCGCCTTCGTGAATAGTTAAATTTACATCGTTGAGTGCTTTAACTTCAGTTTCTCGACTACCGTAGACTTTAAAGATATTTTCTAAACGAATGATTGTTGATTTATCATTTGTCATTGGTCGTTTATTAATAATTGTTTTACCCTACTTCTTGTTTCTAGGATAGTCTGTGATCGACCAACCCAAGGCGCTACACAACCCTAATAAATTTCACTACGATGACCAATTTTAGTAATTATGATTAACTGACTCTCAACATCAAAATCATAGATGACTCGATAATCTCTTACTCTTAACTTATAAAACCCTGACCATTCTCCCGTAAGAGGTAAAGGAGTGATCTGCTCAAAATTGATACTTAACCATTCAATTTTATTAAGAATCCGTAGCCGCACCACCTGAGCCAGATTATCTAAATCAGTTATAGACTCTGGTTCAAAATTTACAGAATAACTCATTTAATGCTCTATCCCATACCTTTTATACACCTCCGATGCTGGAATAGTAGGTCTTCCTTCTAGCCGTTTTTGCCGTATTTCTAATAAAGTTTGCTGGAATGACTCTTTAACTTTGTTTCCCTCATCAGGATCACCGAAGTATTCATCTAGAATTTCATCTACTGTGTTACGGATCAGGTTTTGTAACTGTTCTGTTGTCATATCTTTTATTTGCATAGTTTCTCCGAGCAAGGAAATATACACATAATTATATCAATTAGAGGTTGTCTTAAAAGTCTGTTTCTTTGTCATGTTGAATGCAGTCTTGAGCGAAGGGTTCGCGCCAGCGTTCCCGTAGGGTAGGAACTGGAATGAAAAAATTTTTGCCGTCTTGGCATAGCTACTTTAAAATTAGATCAAAAGGTATTTTTAGCAGCAAATATGACGGTAACAGGTAAACATAATTTAACGCTATTTTTGCAGAATATGGGAAAAACGCCAGAAGAACAATTGCAAAGAAATCAAGCTGCAATGAAACTTTTGCAAAAATAGATAGAAGAAGAAGTATCAGAGGCAGAATAAAAAAGCAGGGGGGAAGGGAGCTCTTAGCAGGGGAGAAAAGCCACCTACAAGAGATGGGGTTTTAACCAAAGGTGAAAGGGAGCAAGTGAGCCTGAACGAAGTTCGGTTTGTACCTACAGTCCCCTCTTCTCCCTGCTCCCTGCCCCCTGCCTCTAATCAATCCAAAGAGAAAAATATTTGGAATCATTCAAACAAATAGTTGATAATGAAAGATTATCGGGGCATAAAATTTACTCTTTGGAAAGATATTATTTGTAAAATTATTAATAAAACATCTCTATCTCCGTTTAGTTATGCACCAACCCAAGGCGGTAAACAATAAGGTAGCGATAATACTTAAAATTAAAGATGCGAAAAAAGGATGAGGTTGATTATCTGGTGATATGGCTGCTAGGGGTTGACTGATTTTGTCAATGTGTTGGACGACTACGCCAGAAACAATTGCACCACCACCAAAGCCGATACCAAGTATTTGGATGGTGTTTTCTAGAGAGCGATCGCGTTTAGCTTGTTCTATTTCTACTATGCCACGAATTGAGTCTATAGCTTGGCTCAATAATTCTGAACCGTGACGGAAATAACCTAAGTCTGCGGTTATTTGTTGTTGGAAAAAAGGGCTATTTTTTTGGCTGAAATTTTCTAAAAAGGTGATGTCACTATTGGTAAAATCACGAATTTGCTGTAATCTTTCGGCATAGTTATGCGTGTTAATGACGATGGTGTTTTGATAATCTTCTAAATTTCGTAACAGACGAGTGTAGGTTAATGATAATTGGGGTAACTGTTTTAACTTATTTTTTAAATCTTCTAAATCTGTGTTAATGCTAGATTCTATTTTTGGTAATTGTTCGAGTATTGTTTCTATTTGACGATAAGCTAAGTCTAATGCTTTATATATTTCTCTACTGTCTTTAAAAGCTTTAACTGCTTTGGTACGAAAGAAAAATAAATCTAATAACTCTTGCTGACATTTATTTAAATTAGCATCTGCTTGTTCATCAACAAATAGCCAAATTAAAACGTGTTGATAATTTGCTAATTGGCTAAATAAACCATATTCAAATATGGGGCTACCAAATAATTCACCTTGGCGGTTAAATGGAGGTAAAGGGTAGCCATGAAATATAGATTTTAAACATTCATTTGCTATTTGCTGGGTGATTTGTTTGTCTTTTGCGCCTGTTAACCAACCAGTAATTAGTAAAGTTTGACCGAGAAATAGAGGATTGCTTTTAACAATTAAACAGTTATTTGAGTTTAATTTGCGTAAAAAAGCAATATCTACGTCATCTGTATGATTATTATTTACTTTTTCTGGGCGGCGGAGATTTAACCATAAACTGTAACTGTCATAAAGTCGTAACGGATGAGCAAAGCCTTTAATTAATAAGTCTTGATTTTGGTCTAGAGGAATTTTACCGTCAAAGGTGACGGCGTAGTTGTCATCAATAATTTCTGTATCTTTGAGTAAATCTACACGAGGATTATTTGGTTCTTTGTTGACATCGATTTGCTGATGGAGATGTAAATCTTTTTTGTTTAGAGTGTTGTTTACTATCTCATCGCCAGTGTTCCAGAGAAAGTTTTGATTTATTGATGAGTTATTTAAATCAATATTAGAGCTTTTATAAAGTTGAAAGGCAAATAAATGAATGTTAGGCGCATAAAGTTTCATGATTTGTTTGACTGATTTGTGGCTGTCTTATTATCGTGTAGTTTTTGCAGTTCGTCTTGCAAAACACGATAGCGATTTTCTTGGGTATTTTCTTGGGTTTCTGGTTTGGTTTTGCTGATTTTTTCGATTTCGCGTTCTTCAATTAATACTGCGTCTCTGACATCTTCGTAATCGAGATACCATTGGCGAATTGCTTCCGCAAATATATTAGGCGTTTGAGTTTCTAATTGCGTCAGTTCTTGTTGCAGTTCGGGAATGGCTGTGATGGCTTCTGGTGAGAAAACGTAATCTTGATTTCGCACCACTTGGGTAAATGCTTGGATGAGTTTATCGGGTTCCATTGGTTTAGTTTTGGGTTGGTTGAGTTTGATTGTATCTTATTACTAGTCCTCGAATTACCCCTGCCTAGCACTTATAAAGGCTACGGTGTACACACATCTCGGATGAGAAGCAAAAACTTGGCTTGATCCCCCTAAATCCACGCCACTTGCTACAACGGGGGGAACCCCCGCAACACAGTGGCTCCCCTTAAAAAGGGGGACTTGTAATCCGGTTCCCTCCTTTTTAAGGAGGGTTAGGGAGGATCGGTTCGACTTGTGTATACACGGTAGGGAATTAAGGGGTGTAAACAGGAGAGATGGCGCAAAATGCTGCCCAGTATTCTGGTTTTTTAAATGGCTGTTGTTCTGGTTTATATTCGGTTTCTAAAACTTTGAGAATTGACTGTTTTTGCACTAACTGCATATTGTTTAAATTTTTTAGCCAATCTATTATTTGTGCTTGGGTTGCTTGGCGTAACCATTTTTGGGTATTGTTTAAGGCTAAGGGCATATTATATTGATGGTTTGGCAGGTTTTCATAAAATTTAATCATTAATAATGCTGTGTGAAAGTCGCTGACTGCCCATAAGGTACTAATTATATTGGCTGCACCAGCACTGATAAAGCCACTGGCTAAACCTATATATTCGTCGCTGTTATTTGTAGAATCAATTAAGCCGGTTTCGCAAGCGGAAAGACAAACTAAACGACAGTTATTTAAGTTGAGTTGAAAGATGTCTTCTAAGGTGAGGCATTTTTCTAAATCTAAATATTTTTCGTCATCAACTCGCAGGTGGCGAGATGAGTTGCTATTGGCGGGAGTTTTAGAAACAACTGCATTGGCTAACTGTAAGCCGGATTTTAAAGGTGAATCAAAGTTAAAATAACCATGACAAGAAAAGTGTAGCCATTGAGAATTGGTAAGAGTTTGATTGGTTGATGGTGTTGCTAATGCTGTTTTGGTGGCTTGTTGATGTTTGAGGATTTGGTAGGGTTGAAAGTCGGTGGCGATGGTTTCGACTTCGATATCGGTGAAGGGTAAATCATTGCTGGGGTTTTGAATGGCAAAGAGATGACTTTGTTGATTTAATGGTGAGTTATCTAATTGTTTAGCTCGGTGTTGAGTAAACCGCAATAGTTGACAACTTGGTGCGTAACTCACGCCACCAGGGAATTTATCAAATAAATATTCTGGTGTGGTGGAGTTGTGAGCAGATAAGGGGATGGCTTGGAGAGGTAACAGGTGTAAATAACGATGGGGAATGAGAATTAATTTTGAGCAGTGCGAGGGAATGAGGGAAGTTATTTGATTGAGGTGGAGAATTTGCGTTAATTGGCTAAGTTGTGCGTTTAGTTCAGAACGCCACTTTGGTTTATCTGTAAAGTAAAGCAAAAGGTAATTTTTAATCCAATCAAAAAGATTGTCTAAGTCTTGTTTTTCGGATTGCCAGATTATTGGTTGGTTGTTGCGGGTGATGATGAAGGCGCGGAAGCAATCATTAAAAATGTACCACTGGATAATTGCAGTTTTGTTGTCTAAGAGGTGTTGAATTTCGGTAAATTGAATGCTGCTGTTAACTGTAGGCAGATTTTCTGGTGTTGTTGATGCGGCTTTGGTTAACAGTTCGACTAAGTTGCGGGTTTTGCTGCGTTCGATATATTCTATAGCTTCGGTGTCTTTGTTTAATGCTAGGCAAACTTCCACCATGCAGCGATAAAGCGCATTCCATTCTTCGGCTTGTTTACGCTTGGCTTCTTCCCCAGAATTAATTTCACCCCGGATAAATTCAACTGTTTCTATTGCTTGAGCAAAAGTATTATAAGCCGAGTTAAATTGTGATTCTTCTTGGTATAGTCTGCCGAGATTAAACAAAGTTTCGGCATTGCTTTGAGGAAAGGCAGTGCGGGTTCTGACTTCCAGAGCCGCTCTATAAGCCGCGATCGCTTGTTCAATATTCTCCGCCCGCTCTCCCAATATTCTGTCAGAGTAAGCATTCCCCAGATTATTTTGCGTCATTGCCCAATCTTGAGGAAAGGCGGTGCGGGTTCTGACTTCCAGAGCCGCTCTATAAGCCGCGATCGCTTGTTCAATATTCTCCGCCCGCTCTCCTAATATTCTGTTACGGTAAGCTTCCCCCAGATTATTTTGCGTCATTGCCCAATCTTGAGGAAAGGCGGTGCGGGTTCTGACTTCCAGAGCCGCTCTATAAGCCGCGATCGCTTGTTCAATATTCTCCGCCCGCTCTCCCAATATTCTGTTTTTGTAAGCAATCGCCAGATTATTTTGCGTTGTTGCCCATTGTTGAGGAAAGGCAGTGCGGGTTAATACTTCCAAAGCCGCTCTATAAGCCGCGATCGCTTGTTCAATATTCTCCGCCCGCTCTCCCAATATTCTGACAAAGTAAGCATTCCCCAGATTATTTTGCGTTATTGCCCATTCTTGAGGAAAGGCAGTGCGGGTTCTGACTTCCAGAGCCGCTCTATAAGCCGCGATCGCTTGTTCAATATTCTCCGCCCGCTCTCCCAATATTCTGTCAGAGTAAGCAGTCGCCAGATTATTTTGCGTTGTTGCCCATTGTTGAGGAAAGGCAGTGCGGGTTAATACTTCCAAAGCCGCTCTATAAGCCGCGATCGCTTATTCAATATTCTCCGCCCGCTCTCCCAATATTCTGACAAAGTAAGCATTCCCCAGATTATTTTGCGTTGTTGCCCATTGTTGAGGAAAGGCAGTGCGGGTTCTGACTTCCAGAGCCGCTCTATAAGCCGCGATCGCTAATTCAATATTCTCCGCCCGCTCTCCCAATATTCTGACAAAGTAAGCATTCCCCAGATTATTTTGTATTGTTGCCCATTGTTCAGGAAAATTGCTGCGAGTGTAAACAGTTTGAATGATTTCGTAGCCAGCAACAGCAATTTCCATGTTGCTGGCTTTGCTACCCAAGGGGAACTGCTGAATCAAATTACTAAATTCACCAATAACTGCGGCGATGGATGTTGCTGCTTCTGGTTCTGCTTCCGCTAGGGTATTGGTTGCCCAAGGTTGCAATATTTCTGCAAAAATCGGGTTAAGTTTATCGGTGTTAGCTGCCAGCAACGGGTAAATTACTTGAGGATTGCCCTTGCTTTCTGCTGTTGTTCGCAATACTGTGAAGATAAATTGCCCGTAAATCTCTATATCTTCTTCTGTGATGGCGGGAGTTTTTGGGGTGAGTTGTGTGGCTAAGTTCCTCAGCCAATTAGCGGTGTTTTCCTCTCCTTGCTGTGAAAAATTCTCTGCTACTGCTGCTACCACCCGCACAAAGCCCGTATCCAGCAATTCTGTATTTGCTGCTAATATTTCCGGTTCTTCTCCGCTAGAGCAACTGAGCAGAGTTTGAATTAGCTGATAATAAGCCTGTAGGCGCTGTTCGTTCATGAGTAGAGGTTAAATCAGTGAACAGTGAACAGTTATCAGTGATCAGAGTTTTTTGTGCTGATAACACTTCGGTAGGCTCAGTGCGGTGCTGACAACTGGTAACTGATTACAACAGTATTATCCGCAATTTCGGAAAAATTTGGGAATTTACCTCATGCAGAGACATCGCTACAAATGCAAGTTGTGTCGTTAGGAATAAGATGGCGATCGCTACGAATGCAACTTGTGTCGTTAGGAATAAAATGGCGATCGCTATGAATGCAACTTGTGTCGTTAGGAATGAGATGGCGATCGCTCTTTGGAAAAAATCTGCGATCGTTCATAATTAAACCTCGTCTACTTTGAGAATCGTAGTTTTTTATCGAGATTATGAGATTGCTTACTTACGTCGCAATGACACAACAGAATAATCAAAAACTCCAGATCGTAACATAGATGAGGTTTACATACTCAAATATGTGGGTGATATATTTAGACGACAATATATTGAAGAGAAAGACGAGCGACAAAATATATCAGCTTGTGTACAGGTTTTAGCTGGTTTGCGGTTTGATAAAAGTTTGATTACACAGCTTTTCAGAGAGGAAATTATGCAAGAATCTGTGATTTACCAAGACATTTTGCAGAAGGGATTGCAACAAGGGCTGCAACAAGGAGAAGAACGAGGAAAGAAAAAGGAGGCGCAAGAACTGATTCTACGTCAGCTAACGCGTCGCTTTGGTGCAATTGAGCCACAGACAGAACAGCAGATTCGCACTTTATCTCTTACTCAACTGGAAGATTTAGCTGAGGCTTTGTTAGATTTTTCCAGCCAAAGCGATTTGATTGATTATTTAGCGAATATCTCATCCTCTGAACTTTAAGGCGGAAAATTAAGTAGAAGCGTTTACTTCAGCGCTACTTTGCGTGAGGTAAACGCAGAGGTACGCCGATTTTTTTTATACTAAGCGCTTCTCAAAGCCACAATTGGATCAAGTTTAGCTGCACGGCGGGCGGGAACAACACCAAAGAATAAACCGATCGCACCAGAAACACCAACAGCCGTAGCAATCGCCACAGGAGAGATACCTGCTTCTAGAGGTGTCAAAGTTGCGACTATCATAATACCGCTGACACCAACAGCAGTCCCAACTAAACCACCAATGGCGGAAACAATCACCGCCTCAATCATGAACTGTAATAATATATCTTGTTCGGTTGCACCGATCGCTTTTCGCAATCCGATTTCTTGGGTGCGTTCGGTGACGGAAACGAGCATAATATTCATGATACCAATGCCGCCAACAAATAAGGATATGCCAGCGATCGCAGCCAGCATAATTGTTAATGCACCTGAAATTTGTCCGACGGTTTGCAACGCATCTTTTTGGGTGCGGATGGTAAAGTCATCTTCACCGATGATTTTGTGGCGTTGACGCAGCAAATTAGTAATTTGAAAAACGGCTGCATCTACACTATCGGCATTCTTCGCCGAAGCGACGATGTAAGTTAACTCCAATCCATAAGGAGAAGTCCGCCCGACAATGCGGTTTGCCATTGTAATTACAGGTATCAAGGCTGCATCATCATAATCAACACCCAGATTTGAACCTTTGGCGGCTAAAACCCCAATCACGCGAAAGCTGGTATTGTTAATGCGTAACTGCTGACCAACAGGGTTATTATTACCGAAGAGTCTTTGGGCTAATTTTGCGCCAAGCACCGCAACTTGGTTACTGCGTTTCATATCGACATCAGAAAAAAACCGCCCTTTGTCAGGTTCAAAGTCTCGTACTTTCAAAAAGCTGGGCGTTGTACCAATAATGTTGACATCGGTGCTTTTGTTAGCGTAAGTCACCACCTGTCTGCTATTCAACTCTCCAGTCACTTCTGCTATTGTTGGTACTTGAGTAGCGATCGCTCTAGCATCTTCTAAAACTAAAGTTTTCGGCACATCACGAGAAATACGCTGGGTTTCTCTATTCCCAGGAATCACAAATAACACGTTCGGCCCCAGAGATTCTAATTCTTGACTAACGAATCTCTGTCCGCCTTCACCAATGCCAATCATAGCAATTACCGAAGCGTTACCAATCACGATTCCCAGCATGGTGAGAGCAGTACGCAACTTATTTGATAGCAGAGTTTTCCCTGCCATTTGCACACTTTCTAAGAAGTTCATTGGTTTTGTTGTTCCTGCGCCTTCTTGATTTTATAGTCTTTCGGTAAGTCAACGAACACGCGATCGCCTGCTTCCACTCCCGACAAAACCTGAGTTTGGTCTTGAATTTGCGCTCCTGTTGTCACTTCCCGAAATTGGGGTTGATTTTTAGCATCAAGGACGTATACACCAGTTTTACTGTTTTCGGTGACGATAGACACCGTTGGTAATACTAGGGTATTGTTGACGCGATCGCCTAAAAAAGTCAAGTCTACATTTAAGCCAGAACGTAGTTTATCTGTGCCTGTATTTAATGCTACTCGCACCTGAAAAGATGTGACACCTTGTTCTACAACTGCTTCTGGCGCAATTAAGCGGACATTACCTTTAAAAACTTGGTCGGGATAAGCATCAGCCACAATCTCTACTGCTTGTCCTGGTTTAACTCTGCCAATATCTGCTTCTGGAATTTGTGCTAATACTTCCAAACCTTTAGCAACAGCCACAATTGAACTAGAAGTCGCCGACGCACTTGCAGATGCAGATGTAGTTGGTGTCACAAATGCCCCAATGTTTGCGTATTTCTGCGTCACAATCCCTGAGAATGGTGCGCGAATCACAGTCTCTTGCATTTTGACATCTGCGGCTGCTAACTGAGCTTGCGCCGCTTTGACTGCGGCTCGGCGTTGGGCAATTTCTTCTTTGCGCGTACCATCTTCCAATAATACTAGTGCGGCTTGTGCTTCGGTGACTGCTGCTTCCCTCATCTCAATTTCTTCGCTGCGAGAGCCACTTTGCATCAACGACAACCGACGACGAGTTTCTTCTAAATTAGCTTGAGCAGATTTATCTTCGCTGACTGTTTGATCTAGTAATTGCTTTTTCTCCGCACCTTGTTGGTAGAGGTATTGGTAACGCTTCACCTGTTCAGCGGTGTAGTTCACCCTTGCTTGCGCTGCATCCACTTGGGCTTGAGCTTGAGCAATTTCTTGGGGACGATTACCCGCACGGGCTTGAGCTAACTGTGCTTGTGCTTGCCTCAAACGTGCTTTCGCTTGAGTAACTTCTTGGGGACGAGTACCTGCTAAGGCTTGATCTAATTGGGCTTGAGTTTGTGCTAAGTTAGCGCGGTACTGAAGGATTTGGGCTTGCAAATCCCCTATATCCATCCGAGCGATAATTTGATTTTGCTGGACGCGATCGCCTTGTTCTACATATAATTCTGCCAGCACCCCAGGATTTTTAGGACTGATATTTACACTTTGAACCGGTACAACCTTACCACTGGCAGGAATTTTTAAAGTAACATTTTTAGCTTCTACAGGAACAGTTAGTTGTGTAACATCTTGTTCATTTCCCTGATTAACCATATTGATGGTAGTCGTAACACCAACCACCACAGCCGCCGTTCCTATCAACCCCATCAGCCAGCGTGATGGGTAATAAATTTTGCCAATAACGGGAACTTCTATATACGTGTTCATGATAACGGCCTAATAAATCAGTGCTTTGAGCTTTTAAGGTAGTCTAGAATTACCAGTCGGGATGGATCACAAGTTGTAAGAGTCAGTGTAGATAGCAGTTTTTATAGTTATTCACAATTGTGCAAGATATAAATTAACTTCTCTTAATATTAGTCTTTAGTAATTTTATATGCCTTCACCTAAATGGGTGAACTGATACCGTTTTACTTTAAGGTTGATACAAATAGGCTGCAAGAAAGTAGAGAGCAGGGGGGAAGAATTAGACCAATTTGAAAAATGATTGGCTCACCAGTAAAGCATTCCAAAATCCGTCTTGAAAAGTTTGCTACGGAGGGAAACCCTCCTTACAACTTTTCGCAAAATCCAAAATTGTATTAGCTCTGGTTTGTATCGCTCTTTATATCCGCGTATATCTGCGGTTAATTCTTCTTCAACTCAAGACTCAACCAACAATCAAACCATCTTGTACACGAATAGTTCTTTTAGTTTGAGCAGCAATATCCGGCTCATGGGTAACAATCACAATCGTTATCCCCTGCTGATTCAGTTCTGTGAGTAAATTCATGACTTCATAAGAAGTTTCAGTATCTAAAGCACCCGTTGGTTCATCAGCCAAAACCAATGCTGGCCGATTAACCAAAGCACGCGCGATCGCTACCCGTTGTTGTTGTCCCCCAGAGAGTTGACTAGGGCGGTTAAGAATGCGATCGCTCAATCCCACCCTTGTCAAAGCATCCAACGCCCTTTCACGACGTTTACGTTTGGGTAAGTTAGCATAAACCATCGGCAACATGACATTTTCTAGCGCTGTCGCCCGTGCCAATAAGTTAAATTGTTGAAAAACAAAACCTATCCTTTGATTACGAATATAAGCTAATTCATCATCATTAAAAGTAGTCAAGTTTCTGCCTTCAAAAATATAGTTGCCATTAGTAGGTCTATCTAGACATCCGAGAATGTTCATCAGCGTAGACTTACCTGAGCCTGACGCACCCATAATTGCTACATATTCTCCCTCTTCAATCGCCAGTTGAATTCCCTTCAAAATTGGAACATCCATTTCTCCTAATTGGTAGGTTTTAGTAATAGATTCCATCCAAATCATGTTTGTCATATTATTATCTCTCTGCGTCGCGCCAGTTGCTACAACGGGGGGAACCCCCGCAACGCACTGGCTTCTCCGTGTCTCTGTGGTTCGATTAAAAAATATTTTTCAAACAATTAATCACTACGCAAAGCCGTAATTGGATCTAACTTTGCTGCATTCCGAGCCGGAATTACCCCAGCAACTAAACCCACAGATAAAGAAAGACCAAATCCAACAATTATTGATAAAAAAGAAATTACAAAAGGAAATTTAAAAATATTAGCTGCTACAAAAGCAATTAAAATACCACTGCCTATACCAATCCCACCACCAACAATAGATATAACAATCGCCTCGGCTAAAAATTGATTAAGAATCGCTGAATTAGTTGCTCCTACTGCTTTACGAATCCCGATCTCCCTTGTCCGTTCCACCACAGAAACCAGCATAATATTGGCAATACCAATTCCCCCAACCACCAGAGAAATCCCTGCGATCGCCACTACCATAATGGTAAATAAACCCACAACATTAGTAAAAGTACTAACAATATCAGCTTGATTAGTAATGCGAAAATCATCTACTTGTGGTGGATAAATTTCGTGACGCAAGCGTAAAATATTAGTAACTTGAAATTGCGCCGCTTCTAATTTTTCCTGATTACTAGATTTGATTAAAATTCCACTTACCGACACACCTGTTAAGGCATTGTTTCCTACTAGTCGCCCCGACATACTAGTTAGGGGAATAAAAATTTGGTCATCTCGATCCATAGGCCCTTGAGCGCCTTTAGGCTCCGTAACCCCAATCACTTCATAAGTCTCACCCTGAATCCGAATTTTTTCACCTATAACGTTAGTACTATTCCCAAACAGTGTCCTTCGGACTGTCGGCCCAATCACCGCAACTTGCTTACGAGAATCGAGTTCTTCTTGATTAAAAAATCGCCCCTCTTGAGGATAAGTATTTCGTGCGTCTGGATAATTTAAATCTGTGCCGTAAATTGTGGTTGAAGTGTTTTCGCCGCCATACACTACTTGGGCATTCCGTTGCAGATAAGCCGCAACCAAATCTACCGATGGTGCTTGTTGAGCTATGGCCTTGGCATCTTCCCAAGTCAAGGTACTGGTAGAACCCAACCCTTGACGAACATTTCCACTTCTGGGCGCACCCGCCAAAACTTGCAGCACATCTGTACCCAATGCCTGTATTTGGTTCTCAACGCTTTTTTGCACCCCTTGACCAACCGAAGTAATGGCAATAACTGAAGCGATACCAATAATCACCCCTAGCATGGTAAGTCCTGTGCGTAATTTATTACTCCACAGTGTCTCTACCGCCATTGATAATATTTCTGTCAATGGCACTGTAGACTTACTCGGAATTTTCGGAATTTTTTGAATTTTCTCTAAACCCTGAAGCATAACAATTTTGGATTAACAGCCTTAATGTATGAACCTTTCAACTTTGACTTTTAACTTTTGACTTGACTACGGGGCAGCATTACCACGAGAACGTCCACCGCCACCTCCTAAACCAGGAAATACACCTCCGCGTGGTGTTGATTGCGGTCTTGAACCCGGTGGGAAACTCAGCAATACTCTTTCATTACCTGTTAATCCCGACTTCACTTCCGTAAAGTTATTCACTGTAACGCCAGTTTCAATGCGAGTGAATACAGGTTGCTCCTTCGCGTCTAAAACAAATACGCCTGTAGCCCTTTCTCGGCGGACAACTCCAGCTGTGGGTACAACTAAGGCATTTTCTATTTGACCAACTTGGAAATCCATATCCACATTCATCCCAGACCGGAGTAGATTTTGTGGATCTGACAGAGATACTTTTACCTGAAAACTGGTAACGTTTTGTTCGATGGTTGCTTGAGCAGCAATTTGGCTAACTTTACCTTCAAAAACTTTTCCTGGGTAAGCATCGGCTTTAATTGTCACTTTTTGACCAAGGCTAATTTTGGCAATATTCGATTCTGATAAATTAGCTACAACCTGATTCTCCGAAGCTAAAGCCAAAATCGAAGAAGAAGTGGCGGAAGAAACGGAACTACCTGAAGTAGTTGGTGTTACAAAAGCGCCAGGATCAGAGAATTTTTGCGTTACAAGACCATCAAAAGGGGCGCGAATTATCGTGTCATTGATTTGGGCTTGGATGTTTTGCAGTGAGCCACGAGCGGAAGTTACCTGAGCGCGGGCTACTTCAATATCTTCTCGGCGTGTGCCAGCTTTTAACAATGCCAAAGCTTCTTGTCTCTGTTTGACTGTAGCCCTAGCTTGTTGAATATCCTCTGAGCGTGAACCTGCTTGTTGTAATGCTAATACTTGCTGTGCTTCATTCACTTGAGCTTGAGCGCTGTCACGCGCCGACCGTTTTTGAATCACAGTCTGGAGAGAAATAGCCCCAGAGTTGTAGAGTTCCTGATTGCGACGTAAATCATCTTCTGCCTGAGTTAGGTTAGCTTGAGCGCTTCTCAAACGTGCCTGAGCTTGGGCAATATCCTGGGGGCGATTACCTGTTTCTACTTTACGCAGATTTGCTTCGGACTCGTCTAGTTGTGCTTGAGCTTGGCCGATATCTTGAGGGCGATTACCTGCTTGGGCTTTTTGCAGATTTGCCTGGGCTTGTGCCAATTGTCCCTGTGCTTGAATCAGATTGCCTCGCAGGTTGGAATCATCCATGTAAGCCAGAATTTGGCCTTGTTTGACAATATCTCCTTCCTTGACTAGCAGTTTTTTTAGTACACCAGAGTTTTTGGGACTGAGGTTAATTGAGCGCTCAGGCTTGACTGTGCCATTGGCGGAAACAGCGATCGCTAAATTTTGTCTTTCTACTGGCTGTGTGACAGTCCTTCGTCTGGCTTCTTGACGGGGCATCACTGTGATTTGGTAATAAATTGCATAGCCAATTCCACCCAACAGCCCAAGGATCAGTAACCAAGATAGCCAATGATACTGACGTTGCTTTTTCGACTCTGGAGCTAAAGCTGATGAATCTACAGGGTTTGATGTATCAAGTTTCATAACTATGTCCGTTGTAAAAAATGGCTACCGAGCCAGTTCTTCCGGGCTAAAACTGTAACTTGGTAGCCCATACTTTTAATTTCCTCATTGTATGCAATCGCAGAAGTGACTATATAGATTGAGGAAATTTTGCTCAATTACCAACGGTTAACAACGACTGGTCTACCTACTCTGGGATTAACTAAGTAGGTCGGTGTTAAAAATTGTCGTTATGACAAGGCAAGAGGCAGAGGGCAGAAGGCAGAAGGGAAGAGGTTTTCAAGCTACTTTACTTTCCGTTACATAGTTCGGTTTATTTGCACCTTTCTACTTACCCGTCTTGAGTTAACAGTTCTGCGATAAATTGTTCTTTCGGCGCTGGCAGGTGTAGCTGCAAAAATTGGAGTAATAAATAACGTGGCAGCTAAAACAAGCATTGCACGGTTTTTAGACGGCATAATATTGACTCTTTATTGATGATAAAATTTTCGAGTTTCAACCAAGAAACTTGGAAATTTATGCAACTAAATTATCAACCAGAAAGTCCATATTTATAGCATGACTAAAGTCACTAGTAGTTGCATTTTTATATATGACTAAAGTCACTAATTTTGAAAAATATTCTTTTTAACGAACCGCATACCCCTGCGGGGGAGCAAGCGTTCGACTGAGTTCACGCCGAAGTCTACGCGCAGCGTCTCGCAGAGAAGGACGCAAAGGACACGAAGAAGGAGAATAAAGAGAAGAAAAAGAATTTCACGAATGATTTAGGACTGCTATATTTATGTTTTTATTTATTAGTTTTCTGGTGGTCACTTCTAGTAAATATCAAAAAGTTCAGACAAAAACTAACTTATCTATTAATCAATAAAATTTTTATTTGGCAAATTCTCTCAACCTAAATAGGTGCAACACCTAACCAGATTGTTTCTACAAGACTCTGAATAAATGAAAACACTGCTGTTGATGGATTTTCTGAATCAATGCCTCTGACTGCTTCAGTTACTAACCCAGCCTGAGAGCATGGTAGCTGCTCCAAGAGAACATAGTTCATCAGCGTCCCTACTAAAATCTGAGCCACAATTTTGGCATTAGCAGAACGCAATCTATTTAGGCTGATTTCTCGCTCTAGGAAAGAAGTTAGGACTGTGACATCTTGCACTGGCCCCTGTTCTAGTCTGATTCCAGGTTCTGGGAGAGCGCTGCCACGAGAACGCAGCATCATGAAGCGGGGCAGTGCTTCACTGTAAAATTCTAGAATTTGAAGACACACTAGAATCAGATTTTCTTTGAGATTGCCTTTACCGCATAAGTTTTCCAGTTCTTTCATCCACAAAGACCTTTCAGGAAGCCCCATCGCCGCAAAGAACAATTCTTCTTTGGTGGAAAAGCGCTTGAAAATTGAAGCCTCAGAAATACCTGCTAGTTGAGCAATTTCTACGGTTGAACCACCAAAACCTTGCTGAAGGAAGACTTCGCGGGCAGCTTCTAAAATTTGCTGATTAGTAATTTTAGGTTTACGCGCCATAAATTAGTAACTACACACTTACTAATTTATTCTTGGTTAATGCTCTTGTCAAGAATTTTTTTAAGTTAAGGTGATGAATACAGCCAGCAATAACGACTGTAAACTTTGCCTTTCGCCTAAAGTGGAGATCGTTTAAGCTAACTGGAAGATTATTTGATATGTGGCTAAGAGGCGGTAGTGTGCCTAAACACGTTGGTTTGATTTCATTTCTGGTTGCCTGTAGTCTATTGAGTATGCCCAAAGCTGCTCACGCACAGGCACTAATTCCCCATACGCTGCAATTAGATCCAGCTAAGTTAGAGAAGCAAGGGCTGACTTTAGCACAAGAAGCAGCACAACTAGCTCAATTTCAGCAGATTGATTTGGCTTTGCCGCGAGCGCGGTTGGCTAGTCAACTAGCTCCCAAAAATGATAAAGTTTGGCTTCTATTGGGTGGTTTGCATTTACAAAATCGAGAATTTGAGCCGGCGATCGCAGCTTTAAAAAGAGCGCAGTCGCTTAACCCCAAAAATGCCGACATTCATTTTGCTATGGGTTCGGCTAATTTTCAACAGAAAAAGTATGATGCCGCTGTTGCTAATTATCAAGCAGGTTTAAAGCTCAAACCTAATGACCCAGAAGGGTTGTTTGATTTAGGTAACGCCTACTATATGCTTGGTAAACTACCAGAGGCGATCGCTCAATACAATCAAGCTGTTGCCCAAAATAAAAAATTCTGGGCGGCGATTAATAACATTGGCTTGATCAAATACGAACAGGGTGATGTTGATGCTGCAATTAAGGAATGGCGAACGGCTATATCTATCGATAAGCAAGCCGCCGAGCCTTTATTGGCCTTAGCAGTGGCACTATATGCCAAAGGCGATCGCCAGCAAAGTTTAGCAATGGGTGAAGCTGCTTTACGCATCGATCAGCGCTATGCTGATTTGGATTTCCTCAAGGAAAATCTTTGGGGTGAACGTCTACTAGCTGATACACAGAAATTTTTGGAACTACCCCGCATTCAAGCTGCTCTACAGCAACCACCTACTCAGTAAAGCCAAAAGGCAAAAGTTAAAAGTCAAAAATTTTGGACTTTTGCTTTTTACTTTTTGACTTTTTCAACTACCACTTGCGGAAAACAGTATCTTGTAGTACATCTATACTAGATTGAATGAAAATATTCGCCCCTTAAATGTTGGGGGCGAACATTTCACGCAGAGTATAGTACAGTCAGCGCAAAAAGAAGCAGGTCATTCTAAATGAGTAAAAAGCTTGTGGTATGAGTATTTCTTCTTTTTACTTTTGCCTTGTTTTTAGTGGTCATTAGTGGGGAGAAGTGCGATGATTTGGTCAACAAATTGTTGGTGGTCTACAACAGGCTTAGAGATATAGCCATCAGCACCGCTTTGTTTAAGAAAGTTTTCGCGATCGCCTTCCATCGCATGTGCAGTCACCAAAATTACAGGTAAATTTGCTGTTTGCGGATCAGACTTCAACATTTGGGTAATTTTGATGCCATCAACAGACTTACCTTGATAAACACTTCTAGATAAAGAAACATCCATTAAAATTAAGTCTATTGCTCCTGATTGAGCAATTTGCATCACTTCTTCGACATTTTCGGTGTGTTTCACATCTAAGCCACCGCGCTTGATCAAAATTTTGGAAAACACGCGAGCATTAATCAGATCGTCTTCAACAATTAAAACAGTTTTCATGAGAATTTTATTTATAGAGGTGAAGGGGAGAACAACTTGAGCAACACAGTTGCCTAGCTCCTTTGTAATCATGAATGCGTATCCCCGTCATCAAGGATAATACTACTGCCGTTTATCCTATGACTAACAAGATTGTGTTAGGAATCCCTTTTCATCCGTTATGCTGTGTTTGCTGCATTGTTCAGTTATAGAGATTTTTGTGTAGTTAAATTTCAGGGAAAAAACTCATGGCAAAACAGTTAAACCTTCTCTCAACGGGACAGGTAATTACAATAGCCCTGCACACCGAGATGCAACGGTCTTACCTAGAATATGCCATGAGTGTGATTGTTGGGCGAGCCTTGCCAGATGTGCGTGATGGTTTAAAGCCTGTTCACCGCCGCATTTTATATGCCATGCACGAACTAGGTTTGACACCCGATAGACCTTATCGTAAATGTGCGCGTGTTGTAGGGGATGTGCTGGGTAAATACCATCCCCACGGTGATCAAGCCGTGTACGATGCTTTGGTTAGGCTGGTGCAAGACTTTTCCAGTCGCTATCCCTTACTGGCAGGACATGGCAACTTTGGTAGTGTCGATAATGACCCACCAGCGGCGATGCGTTACACCGAAACTCGTTTAGCACCCATTAGTCATGAGGGGATGCTGACAGAAATCGGTGAAGAAACGGTGGAATTTATCGGTAACTTTGATAATTCCCAGCAGGAACCAACAGTATTACCTGCACAGCTACCCTTTTTGTTACTCAATGGTTGTTCGGGAATTGCCGTGGGGATGGCTACGAATATTCCGCCGCACAATTTGGGAGAAATAGTTGATGGCTTAATTGCCTTAATCGACCAACCAGATTTATCCGATGAAAAGTTATTAGAGTTAATTCCTGGGCCAGACTTTCCCACAGGTGGCGAAATCGTTGGTGATACAGGCATTCGAGAAGCTTACACCACAGGTAAAGGTGGGATTGTCCTGCGGGGAGTTGCCCAAATAGAAGAAATTGCCCCTGTTAGAGGAAGTAAGCGCCGGACAGCAATTGTGATCACCGAATTGCCTTATCAAGTGAATAAGGCAGGTTGGATTGAAAAAGTAGCAGAATTAGTCAATCAAGGTCGCTTGCAAGGAATTTCGGATCTTCGAGATGAAAGCGATCGCGAAGGTATGCGAGTGGTAATTGAACTCAAACGCGACACTAACCCCCAAGAAGTACTGCAAAATTTGTATCACCAAACCGCATTGCAATCTAACTTCGGGTCAATTCTGTTGGCGATCGTGGATGGGCAACCCCGACAATTAAGCTTGCGCCAATTGTTGCAAGAGTTTTTGAATTTCCGAGAAGAAACCCTGAACCGTCGCTATGGTTATGAGTTGGGTAAGGCGGAAAGTCGATTGCACATTGTTGAAGGTTTACTCAAAGCTTTATCTCAGGTGGATGAAGTCATCGCCATTTTGCGGCAAGCTGCTGATGGTAGCACAGCAAAAATGAACCTGTGTAGTCGTCTGGAATTGAGTGAAGTGCAGGCAGATGCAATTTTAGCAATGCCCTTGCGTCGCTTAACCAGTTTAGAACAACAAAATTTGCAGCAAGAGTTTGAGCAACTAACGACACAAATTGCCATTTTGCAAAATTTACTCAGCGATCGCCGCGAATTATTAAAGTCACTGAAAAAAGATTTGCGATCGCTCAAGCGCAAGTATGGCGATCCTCGGCGTACTAAGCTACTATCCAGTATTAGCGAGGAATTGAAAAGCAAAGCCGCAGAAGGGTCAAGAAGTCGTAAGTCAGAGGAAATTGATGAAAATCTGACTACCGAACAACCTGCGGAAGAAGCAATTTTAGAATTTACCCAACGGGGTTATGTGCGTCGCCTTCCCACCTCTGGAAAAAAATCAAAAGCAGAAAACGGTCTACCGGATCATGATTTCCTCATCCAAACTGAGTTAACCAACACCAACAAAGATTTACTCATTCTGACCAGTGGTGGCAAAGTCTATCCTGTACGCGTGGGAGATATTCCTCTAACTACCGGCCGTTCTCCACGAGGAACACCATTGATCACCACACTCACAACTACAGCCCAAGGTACTCAAGAAGCTGTAGTCAGCCGTTTTTTATTACCAGAAGATTTAGACTCCCAGCAAATGATTCTGATCACAAAACAAGGCAGAATTAAGCGTTTGTCTTTGGCCGAATTTACTAATCTGACTCGTCGCGGGATTACGATTGTCAAACTCAAAGATGATGACGAATTGTTATTTACCCACTCCATTAATGCCGGAGAACATCTGATTTTAGCTAGTTCAGGTGGGCGACTGTTGCGGTTTGCGGTGAATGATGAACAATTACCAGTGATGGGGCGCACAGCAATGGGTTTGCAAGCCTTTCGCCTGTTGAGAAATCAGCAAATGGTGGGCTGTGCGACTATAGCTAAAGATGACCAGCTGTTGTTAATTACTCAACAAGGATATGCCAAGCGCATCGCTGCGAGTCAATTAAGAGCTGCTAATCGAGGGGATTTAGGCACACAAGCACTAAAATTTGCTAGTAAAACTGACAACTTGGCTAGTATGGTGAAGGCAACTTCGGCAGAAGTGGCGCTGGTAACAAATAAAGAGCGCGTAGTTCGGCTAATTGTAGATTCAGTACCTATCTTAGGGCGAGATGCTACAGGTGAAAGTATTCTTCAACTCAATCGAGATGAAAAAATTATCGCTGTTGCTGAAGTACGTTAGCACAGATGCTAATTAGGGACTAGGGACTCATTATTTGTATCAAGTATTCCGTGAAATGGTATGACCCCAGATTAAGTAAGCTGTTGTGCATACACACCATTTAAATTGTAGATAAAAGCTTCAAACCCTCTCCCTTGCTTCCCTTCGGTCTTAACATGCAAATGAAGTTATTAACAGCTTAATCCAGGGATGGATTAAGTATATTTGCTTATGCTTGAGGGAGATGATTACTAATAAGAACTGATTTTCTTAAAAAAACTACACCTTAACATTACATTTTTGAAAAAAATTGTTATATTAGTTTACATAAGGTAATCAACCTAAGTAAATCCTGTTTGGAGTCCTACCCATGACTAATACAACTACAAAAATTACCGCCCCAGCAGTAGAAGATCGCAATGCTTGGCGTTGGGGCTTTACCCCTCAAGCAGAAATTTGGAACGGTCGTTTGGCAATGATTGGTTTTTCAGCGGCTGTATTGATTGAGATTTTTTCTGGTCAAGGCTTCCTGCATTTCTGGGGTATTCTATAAGTTTTGAGTAACGTAGATTGTCTAAAAATATAAAAAATAAAAACCTGGTAGTGGTGATTAACTACCAGGTTATTTATTTTTTGCTAGTAGTCATTTGTCAAAAACTCATGACTATTTAGCTTCGACTTTTAACTACCGAATATATTCTTTGAGAACGCTATTACGGTTGGGGTGGCGTAATTTGCGGAGTGCTTTCGCCTCAATTTGACGAATACGTTCGCGGGTGACGTTGAAAATTTGGCCAATTTCCTCAAGGGTTTTCATGCGGCCATCATCTAAGCCATAGCGAAGTCTGAGAACATCGCGTTCGCGGGGGCTGAGGCTGTCGAGGACTTTTTCTAAATCTTCACGCAACAGATTTTTAGAAACCTGATCTTCTGGAGTTTCACCATCGGATTCAATAAAATCACCCAATCGAGAATCTTCTTCTTTACCGATGGGTGTTTCTAATGAAATTGGTAGCTGGGCAGATTTAGCAATAAACCGCAGTTTCTCAATGGTCATTTCCATGCGAGTAGCGATTTCTTCCTCTGTGGGTTTACGCCCCATTTCTTGAGAAAGTAGCTTGGTGGTTTTCTTGATCCGCGAGATGGTTTCGTAAAGGTGAACTGGTAGGCGGATAGTACGAGATTGATCCGCGATCGCTCTGGTGATAGCTTGACGAATCCACCATGTAGCGTAGGTGGAGAATTTATATCCTTTTTCGTGGTCAAACTTCTCAGCAGCACGAATCAAACCTAGACTACCTTCTTGAATTAAGTCTTGGAATGACAAGCCACGATTCATGTATTTCTTAGCAATTGAAACCACAAGCCGTAGGTTCGATTGCACCATTTTATCTTTGGCTCTGCGGCCAACATGCAAGCGATAACGAAAAGCTGGCAATGGTAATTGCACTGCTTCTGCCCATTCGCTATCACGTGGATCGCGATCTAACTGTTCTGACAGTCTTTCTCTTACTCTTTCTAATTCGAGTAAATCCGCGATTTTCCGTGCCAATTCGATTTCTTCGTCTGCCCGCAACAAGCGAATTCGCCCTATTTCTTGCAAATAAAGGCGAATCGAATCTTCTGTGTAGTGCTTTTTCTTGCTTTGTGTGCGACGACGCGATTTAGCGGCTTTTCCAGACTTTGCGTCGTCCTCATCAGACTGAGGCTCTAAAAATTCATCCATTTCGCCATCATCACCGAGTAGCAAGTCATCCTCTTCTTCAATTAAGAGGTCTTCTAGCTCCTCGAAATCAGGCTGATTTATTATTTCTAGGTCAGGCTGATAATTGCTTTCGAGTACGTTGTTAGCCTGGTTCATGCCGCGTTCCTCATGCTCCTTGCAGAATCAATTACTTCAATTACTCAAGATATATTTAGCTCTCTGTTTATGAGGGCTAGTTCACAACCGAAAATCGGGTTTTAGGCTGTTTTCCCTGAAATTTTTTCGGTAGTTTCGCTCCATTTTTAAGGAGTTTTTTATTGAAGTGTGAAAAGCCACATTTAGTGCTGACTTACTCACTTTAGTAATAGTCGCGTGTTGCTGTCGCACACAACTTTTAACTTATTTGTCTAAAACAGGGTTTGTCTTTGTCTTGATAAAAAATCAACCAATGCCTATAGACAATTATGACTGTTGGCATATTTTCTTACAAAGACTGTTCCGATTGTAGCCTGTTTCACAGAAATTGCACTCTTCTTGTGTATTAATCATGAAGTCATTAAGTAAGTTAAAGCCACTACTATCAAAAAGACATTAAAAACGGTAGATATGCCCTTAAATTTTTTTTAAACCTTTTTGGAATCACAGTGGCAATATCTTTACATTCAAAGGAAATTGCTCCGACATTTACACGATTTTAGGTATTAAGTACAACATTAATTACCTAGAAGCATTGTGTTTTATATTAACCTAGAGAAGAAGTGTTTAGGCTCATATTTTTACATTTCCTTCACAAATGACTCATTTCAAACACTCAGATGGGAATTCCTGCATGGTAGATACAGTAAGAATGACAGTGTTTATCTCAAGATAATGAACTTTGTGTTTGCCAGCTACCTTAACTGAGGAGTTGAGGTTGAGGCAGAATCTGCTGGATGGCGTTAAATAAAGATTTAACTAATTCAGTCTTATTCACACATTAGCGCACTGCTGAGATTTCAACCCTATGAATCTTGACAAACTGTTCCTATTGTATACAAAGATATTTTAATCAATTCATCAAGGATTTGGCAGTTGATAATTTGAAACACTTGGCTACCTTTAACAAAATTTTGTTGGATACAGACAAAATAATAGTTTTGATTATGACAAGATAAACGATGTTCGCACGTTTGTCATTAGCAATTGCCTATCACTAGCAACCAATAATTTGAACATAGAGAAGTTTAAAGTTGAGTTCGGAATTTATTAGTTAATCTGCTTACGTACGAATATGTCAAATACAATACTTTTTCCTCAAGGGAATTATTGCTTGATGTAATTCTCTTTATCCTCGGATACTAAGCCAATTTTGCCAGTTAGACAAGATTAAGCTTTGTACTCCCAGGATAACAAATGCTTTTCTAGCTTATAAGAAAGTTGATCACATAAGTTATTGATGATGGTTTGTAAACTTTACTGGAGTACCAGTTTAGGTTGGCATCCATGATTAAAACTTAATTAAAAACTTGACAACAAAAAACTTTTATGTATTAGTGTATTGGGATAAACTTGATAGGTTTAGTAATTAATACTTATGTATTCTAGCAAACAATGTCCCGGATGATAAAAAAGGTAATGAGCGATCGCCCATTACCCATCATGACTGCACATCAGGATAACAATTGATATTAGCTTGATATTAGATATCTAGCTCGGCCAAGTTGAGTCTAGAACCGTAGGTTTCGATAAATTCACGTCTGGGTGCGACACGATCGCCCATTAAAATTGTGAAAATGCGATCGGCTTCGGCAGCATCTTCAATTTCTACTTGCTTGAGAGTGCGAGATTCTGGATTCATGGTGGTATCCCAGAGTTGCGCTGGCATCATTTCACCCAAACCTTTGAAACGTTGAATCGTATAATTGGCGTTAGCGGGGAATTTGGCGAGGATTTCTTGCAGTTCCCGATCGCTATAACAATACTCATGATTCTTACCGCGTTCTACTTTATATAAAGGAGGACAGGCAATATAGATGAATCCTTGTTCAATCAGCGATCGCTGATATCTGTAGAAGAATGTTAGCAGCAGTGTGCGGATGTGCGCTCCATCCACGTCCGCGTCAGTCATGATGATGATGCGGTGATAGCGTAGTTGGGTGGAGTCGAACTCTTCACCTTTTACCCCTAAACCCAGGGCTGTAATTAACGCTTGAATTTCGTTATTTTTATAGATTTTGGCATCGTCAGTTTTTTCGATGTTGAGTATCTTACCACGTAGGGGCAGGATAGCTTGGGTGCGGCGATCGCGTCCTTGTTTCGCACTACCACCTGCTGAATCACCTTCCACAATATAAATTTCTGATTCACTGGGATCACGGGAACTACAATCTGCCAATTTCCCAGGTAATGGTGAGGATTCTAGTACAGATTTACGCCGTACCAACTCCCGTGCGTGGCGTGCTGCTTCTGCGGCTTTGAATGCTTGAATAGCTTTATCTAGGATGGAATCAGCAATACCAGGGTGAAATTCCAGGTACTCAGTCAGAACTTCTCCCACCAAAGAATCAACAATTCCCCGCACCTCGGTGTTACCGAGTTTGGTTTTGGTTTGTCCTTCAAATTCTGGATCTGGAACTTTGACAGAAATTACCGCTGTCAAACCTTCTCGGACGTGTTCACCACTGAGGTTTGGTTCATTTTCTTTAATTTTATTGCGCTTACGAGCGATCGCATTTAATGTCCGAGTCAGCACCGCCTTCAAACCTTCTAAATGCGTCCCGCCATCAACGGTGCGAATATTATTGGCAAAACCCAAAACATTATCCGTGTAAGCATCAGTACACCATTGCAAAGAGACTTCTATCTGTACATTGTTCCGCTCTCCCTGCACATAGATAATTTCTTCATGCAATGGTTGTTTATCACGGTTCATGTAAGCGATATATTCTTTGATTCCACCCTTATATTCGTAGGTTTCTACTTTGGGTGTATCGCTTTTGAGCAGTTCTAAACGGTTGTCTGTGAAAGTAATTTTAACCCCTGCATTGAGATAAGCCAATTCTCGCAAACGGCCAGCTAGGGTAATGAAATCAAATTCTGTACCAGTAGTGAAGATTTGAGCATCTGGTTTGAAACTAACAGAAGTCCCAGTTCTTGCTTCTTTATACGCTTTAGCTACCAGTTCAGTCACCGGTACACCCCGTTCATAGCGTTGGGTATGAACCTTTTTATCTCGCCAAACTGTCACTTCTACAACTTCAGACAGAGCGTTAACTACAGAAATCCCAACCCCGTGCAATCCTCCAGAAACTTTGTAGCCGCCGCCACCAAATTTACCTCCAGCGTGCAGTACCGTCATCACGGTTTCCAAAGCCGACTTTCCTGTGCGCGAGTGAGTATCTGTCGGAATACCTCGACCGTCATCTGTTACAGTCACGGAACCATCAGCATTAAGGTCTATTTCTATATGAGTGCAGTGTCCTGCTAAAGCTTCATCAACAGAGTTATCTACCACCTCATAAACTAAATGGTGGAGTCCTCGCGGCCCGGTAGTTCCAATGTACATCCCCGGTCGTTTGCGGACGGCTTCCAGACCTTCCAGAACTTGAATCTGATCGGCACTGTAACTGCTCGTCATGAAAATTCTCCTGATGCGTGGGGTTGAACTTGCCTAAAGGCTTAAAAAGTAAAAACACCCCAAAATTCTAGCACAAAAGCCTTAGTGACGACTGTAGGGCAATTTTGTGAGAAGTTTCTATAGGGGATGTATCCCAATAAGTTTTTCGGATGAATAGCCGCATGATTGCAAAATTCACTTATTTACTCCAAACTCCATAAGTTTTGAGCAAGAAAACTTGATTATCAAAATGAAAAGTTGTGCTAAATCCTATGAAAAAAATGGCTATGGCGACAGAGTAAGTCATGGAAATCACACCTATCCCAAGGTGGACATTGACTGGAATTTTAAGCTAAAGTTGTAATGAGTTTGTTTTAGATAGGGATATGATGAGTGACCCCTCAACAAGCTGTAAATATCATTGTTTTAGACTGTGAGTTAAACAGCGATAAGAAAACAGCAGCATGTAATATTTGTTCATATCAAACAGCAGCAATAATTATGAAAAATTTTCTGACTAGTTAACGAATTTTAATATGCAAAAGCCAACAACATCTAAAAAACCAATTCGTTCCCTAGAAGATGCGCTTGAACAGTGCCAAACGCTAGGTATGCGCGTCAGTCGCCAACGTCGCTTTATTTTAGAATTGCTATGGCAAGCAAATGAGCATCTATCTGCTAGAGAAATTTACGATCGCCTGAACCAACAAGGCAAAGACATTGGACATACTTCTGTATATCAAAATCTAGAAGCCTTATCTAGTCAAGGTATTATTGAATGTATTGAACGCTGCGATGGTCGTTTATATGGCAATATTAGCGATGCTCACAGCCATGTGAACTGTCTTGATACTAATCAAATCGTCGATGTACACATAGAATTACCAGAAGAGTTATTGCGTCAAGTTGAACAACAAACAGGCGTGCGGATTACTGAATACAGTATTAACTTTTATGGTTATCGTAATCCATCAGAGGATGTGTAAGGGTATGCTGTGAGTTTTATCGGGTTTTTGGGTGTTAATTCCTCATATTCCCAAAATCTATGAATATTCAACGTTGGATTACACGACGAGAACTCAATTGGCAACGTTTAGATGCCCTATTAAAACAAATAGAAACAAAAGGGCTAAAATCAGTCCGAGCAGCGGAAATTAGAGAATTAGCCAGTTTATACCGTTCAGTAGCAGCAGATTTAGCAAAAGCCCGTACACAACAAATTGGTCATACATTAGTCCAAAGTCTACAAATTTTAACAACTCGTGCATACACGCAGATTTACCAAGGTTCGCGGCGACAAGAATGGCACGCTGCGGTGGAATTCTACCGTTGGGGGTTACCATCTGTAGTGCAGCAAACGTTTCCCTACATTGCCATTGCTACGGCTTTATTTTTGCTGGGGGCATTGGTGGCTTGGTGGTATGCTTGGCAAGACCCAACATTTATGTCGCTGATAGTACCACAGCGGTTAATTTCTCAGGTACGAGACGAGCATAAATTATGGATGGGGTCGATTGTCGGCATTGAACCGTTAGCATCCAGCAGCATCATGATTAATAATCTTTCTGTATCTTTTGGTGCGGTTGCTGGTGGAATCACTGCGGGAGTGTATACAACTTATTTAATGGTATTTAATGGTTTATTAATTGGTGCCGTTGGTACTTTAGTCGGTCAAAATAATCTGGCTTATCCCTTTTGGGCTTTTGTATTTCCCCACGGTTCTTTAGAATTGCCAGCTATTTTTTTTGCTGGTGGTGCAGGCTTATTATTAGCAAGAGCAATTTTATTTCCTGGTAAATATCGCCGTGGTGATGCGTTAAAGTTCTATGGTTCCCAAGCCGCACAATTAGTGTTTGGGATTGTGCCAATGTTAATTATTGCTGGTACGATTGAAGGCTTTTTTTCTCCGAATCCTAGTGTGCCAGATGTTGTTAAATATCTAGCTGGATTGGGATTATTTGTGTTTTTGGTGTTGTATTGTAGTCGCAAGCGTTCCTAATAAAGACGCGAAATTGCAACATATCAAAATTGTTCAACTTCCAAGCTTGGCAAGTTAGCCAATTTCAACGCAGTTTAGACGGCTCTGTAAGCCCAGATTTCAAACTTTGCTTCAGAGGAAATAATTTTTTCCAAAGAACTATAATGCTTGATACAAAATTCTTTAAACTCGTTTATGCTCAAGTCAAAATTTTCATCTGAAGTCACCCAACATAAACCGTATGCTCGCAATTGAAAAAAATTTATTAGTTCCTCAACTGTATTGCTAACTGTCCATTCTTTCGCTACCAAGTAATTTGATACGTATCCCTTTTGACGTAAATATCCTTCTACATTGACCTCTTCTCTTGCTGTATTAACAGGCTGTGATTGTGGTTTTAATTCTTTATACTTAGATAGCACTTCTCTAAAATAGCCTTCAAATTCTTTTCTAGCTGGTGGGGTAATCCATTGACAATTGAGATAAAAACCTCCTGGCTTCAGCACTCGCTCAATCTCGTCTAAAAATCTTTTCCAATCAGAGATAGTATGGAGCATATGAACAGTTAATACAATATCAAAACTGTTATCTGGAAAAGGTAACTGTGAGGCATCACCTTGAATCAGTTGCAAATTAGAAGGGTTGCCATTTAGTTTCTGCCGGCATTGATGAAGCATTTGTTCAGAGACATCAATTCCTGTTACAGAATAACCACGTTTCACAAAAGGAATAACATTTAATCCTGTGCCAACGCCTGGTTCTAAAAAAGATGTTTCTGGTGTGGCACAAACAAAGTCAAGAATAAAATCGGCTACTTCTTCGGCTATTGTCTCTGTTAACCAGCGTGTTTGGTCATAAATCGGTGCAATATTGTCGTAGTAGTTGGACTTTTTCATGTATTAAAACTTCTGCCTGTACTATAGTTTCCTGGACTTAAACCAATTTTCTAAAATTCAGTAACAGATTCAAGTCCGGAAACCTAAATGAAATTTAATTTTCTGAATTACAAATTACGAATTACACACCATGCTGCTTAAACCATGCTTGGAGTTTTTGCCAGCCTTCCTTCGCTTCTTTCTCACGGTAGGATGGGCGATAATCGGCAAAAAAAGCATGAGGTGCATCTGGGTAGATAATAATTTTAGATTTGCTGTTACTAGACTTGAGGCGATCGCGCATCTGTTCTACTGTATCTACAGGTATGCCTGTATCTTGACCACCGTAGAGTCCAAGAACAGGGACTTTTAATTTAGATGCAATATCCACGGGATGTTTGGGTGTGAGTTCAGTTGAATTGCCTACGAGTCTTCCATACCACGCTACACCAGCTTTGACTTGAGGATTGTGTGCAGCATATAACCAGGTAACTCGACCACCCCAGCAAAAGCCTGTAATTCCTACTCTATCGGCATTTCCCTTAGCTGATTTTACAGCCCATTTGACTGTGGCATCAAGGTCAGATAGCACCTGAGCATCTGGAACTTTCGAGACTATCGGACGGATTTCGTCTATATTACTTAATTTTGACACATCGCCTTGACGCACATATAATTCCGGCGCGATCGCTAAATACCCCAACTTGGCAAAACGCCGACAAACATCCTGAATATGCTCATGGACACCAAAAATTTCTTGAATAACCAAAACAATCGGGAAATTTTTACCCGTGGTAGGTACGGCTCTGTAGGCTGGGATTGCACCATCTTTCACCGGAATTTTCACCGCGCCAGCTGTTAATCCCTTGCTATCGGTGGTAATCACTTTGGCAAAAATAGGCTGCACCGCCAAAACAAAGCCTGTTGTCAGGGTGGCTGTGGCGATAAATTGGCGACGGGTTATGTCTTTCATCATTTTTATATTATTTGGATGTAGCAAATACTCTGATAGTAATCAGCTATAGGAATCATATTTGATTTTTGAACAGACACGTAGTAGCGTGTCTAGTCTAAAATGTTGTAATAGATTTTGGAAGTTAGGTTTTGTTCTACAACCTAACCTACTCCTAATGCACAACTAATTTGTATTTTATACATTTTTCAGTTAAAGAAATTACGCTCATAATCTGGGTAAGAAGTAAAGTAACTTACAGTATCAATATTCTTTAAATTAGTTGCAACGCTCTGAACAGTCTATAGGTGTAAACTGCATTGAAGTGATGAGGACAGTCAATGGAAGTTTTCTTGGCTAATATTAATCATCTTGAAAGTGTTTCAGTACTATTTGATCGGTATCGTATTTTTTACAATCAAACATCAAACCTTGAAGCTGCCAAAGAGTTTCTCAAAGAACGTTTCAAGAATAATGACTCAATAGTATTTGCGGCTAATGACAATGGGGAATTAGTTGGATTTACTCAGCTTTATCCCAGCTTTTCTTCAGTGTCGATGAAACGAGTATGGATATTGAACGATTTGTATGTGGAAGAGTCTTATCGCCGGAGGGGAATTGCAAAACTATTGATGAGTGCTGCGGAAGAATACGCAAAAGGGAGTGGAGCAGTTCGAGTAATTTTAGCTACTCAAATTTCTAACATAACCGCGCAGAAACTCTATGAAGCGCGAGATTACATAAAGAATGAAGAGTTTTACCATTATGCTTTGCGATTGCATTGAAATGTAAACCTAAAAATACTAACCTGGCGAAATTAACCTGTTACGTTCTTCTAATCTCTCTGATTGATTAAATTGGAGAATTGCAACAGTTACTCGCCCTTCTGCTGTCAATGGTTTAATTTCTGCTCGATTTAGCTGAAAGTGATCGCTCCATTTTTGAGTCCTTGGATTGAAAAATGGTGTTAGCCTCCCCGTTTCAGGATCGATTGACCCTAAATCAGTACCTTTTGCACGATTACAGTATGGGCAGGCGAGAGCTAAATTCTCTGGTTCAGTAGTGCCACGATGTTTTTCAGCGATAATATGTTCCATCTCAAAGCTAAATAGCGCAGCACTTTGAGGAAATAAGCAATACTCACATCTTTGGTTGGCTCGTTCAATTACGAGTTTCCGCAACTGGGCTGATACATTAAGTCATGGGTTGTGGCGTAATTGCTCAAAGACATGAGCTTTTGCCATCCGGACAAGATGTTCTATGGTCAGATAGCGTTCTAGTTCAGCTTCACCTTTCGCTGAAAGTGTTCCTGCTTTACTTTGTGCTAACAAATCACTGACACGAGCCTGAAACTCTGGTGATGGGCGGATTGCTAAAATTTGTTCTGGTGTAGGCTGACTAGCTAATAACGCAATGATCTGTTTCTCATCAAGAAAATGGCCAGACTGTTCGCTCAATAACTCTTTTAGACCGCGTTCTACTATCTCTTGTAAGCGGTCTTGGAACTGCTGTAATTGCTGTCCTAGCTCCTCAGATACCTCAACAGTGATTTGCATCATCTAGCTCTGTTATTTTTTAAATCAATCTATTAGCTATAAGTCTAGCTATAAATTTATCTAATAGTTTGATTGTATCAGTATCTAGTATAACTAGTTACTGCGATCGCATTTTTGATGATGAGGTTGATGTGGGCGATCGCGCTTCTGGTGATGGGGTGATGTGGCGGATCGTTTTTGTTTATTTACAAAAGCCTTAAGTTGGAACTTAACTTGCTAAAGTTGCCTTGTGTAAGCAAGTGAAAGTACGCAAACTGTAAATATGCAACAACTCAATCGCTCATCGATTTGGTTTCATTTTACCTAACACTTACTTATTCAAGGCAGAGTCTTTATTATGAAATTGCGTCTACTTTCGATTTTTGCAGCCTTCGTGCTTATGTTCTGTATTTTTTCACCACCAAGCTTTGCTGTAGCTACACAATGTCAAATACATAAAAATAGTGAATGGCGATGTGCAAAAGATAACTATAAATCAGACAACATTAAAATTGGTAATCGTATACAAGAAGAAGTTTCTTTTAAAGTTGGCAAGTGGAGGAGTAATTGTGGGCAGAATGGATCAAATTATTATGATGAAAGTTTTTCTTTAGCTCCAGGAAAAAGCACGCCTATTTATTTTGAGGATGCTGTTGCTAATGAATGCAAAGAACTCTTTGTTCATAATTGTTCCCCGGATTCATGTACAAACATTCTTACTGTCAATCCTAGTTAGTCATTCTAGTGAGTAGAGGTATTGAGCGATCGCACTTGTGATGATGGAGTTGATGTGGCGATCGCACTCGTTTTTTACAAAAGGTTTAAGTTGAACTTAAACTTGCTAAAGTTGCCTTGTGTAAGTAAGGTAAAGTACGGAAACTGGAATATGTAAGAACTACATTGCTCATCAATTTTATTTCATTTTAAATGACACTTATTAAGGGTAGATAATTGATTATGAAATAAATTATAATCTTGATTAAGATTAACTGACATTTTTGATTTAATTTCTTTTTTTATAAACCATGTTTTCTTTACTAAACCAATAATTTAAACCTATAAGGTGTAAGAAAAGGTTTATAAATTGAAATTAAAACTTTGCATTATCTATTATTACGTGATAGTATGAAAGTTAGAACTCCGAAGAATGGTTTTGAGTTTTTTATGTGGATGGTAATAGGTTTACTGCTTTTTCTAATAGTTGCTTTTTTTTTAATTAGATAGATTTTAAGTTAAAAAATAGAAGTAAACCAAGTGAATTTCATAATGAGGGAATCCAAATATCATGGAAGCGATAGTTCCTACATTACTTAATCTCGCTGCTAAAGCTCTTTTTAATTCTGGAAAAGAGCATGTTGTTAAAACGATTTTAAATTCTGGTGCAAAGTTATCTCCAGAGGCAATTATCGAACTTGCCAATTGTGTAAATGATGAAGATGTTATTAAAGAGAAGGTTTCCTTAGAACAACAAGAAGAAGCAAAAAAAGCACTTAAATTCTTATCAAAAAATGAGAATCAGTGGAATCGAATATTAGCGCAATTAAAACCTGTAGATCATCGCGGAGCAATGTTTTTAGGCCCTAGTGGTGCTGGAAAAACAACCTTGGTTAATGCTTTTGTTTCTGGGGAAATTAAAGAATCTAAACTATCAACGCCAGGGATAAAAGAAATATATACCACTATTTGTAATGAGGTAGTTTGTGTAAGAGATACTCCAGGTAGAATAAGACATCAAGATAGTAATTCAATGCTTATAGATGAATGTTTACGTTATCCTCCTAAAATACTTTGTCTTGTATTAGCTAATTCGTATCTTGAGACTGTAGATGATCCTTTGCTACAAAGAGGACATGATTTGCATAATCAAGCAATAAAATTTGACAATAAAGATGAATATCTAAAATATACAAAAAAAGAAGAAATGGACTGGTTAGAAGCTTTTGTCAAAAAAACTAAATGCCAGCCTCCAAAAATTCAAATTCAACATATAGTAATTGTTGCCAACAAGATGGATTTGTGGGGTGATAAATATGAGCAAGTTAAAGATAATTATACAAATAATCCAATAATAGAAAAATTGGTAAGTATATTGGCTAATTCTTATCAAAAAGCACATTTTTTAGGTGTATCTTCTAATTATGACTCTTTTGTTGGTCAATCGCCAATAGAAGGTGCTTCAAAACAAAAAAGCAGATTTTCTGTATTATTACTGCGTGCATATCTTGCAGATTTACTCAAAAAAACAAGGTAGAAAGTACTATGGCATATTTTGATTCCGAAGAAAAAACAGAATTAGAGTTAGAAGTATATAAAAATCAAAGAATATCTATTGCTTTTATATTTATGTACTTAGTTGGTATCATAATTTCAACATCTGCTTTAATTAATACAAATAAAGGAATTTTAAATTTACTTTATCTTACAATTGCTCCTATTTCCAGTATTGGATGGCGATATTTTACGAATAAAATATATGATTATAAAGCTTCTATTTATAATCGTTTTGGTGAAAATAATCTTCATTGGTGGTTAAATGTTTTTTGGGGAAATAAACAGTTACCTGTGATAGCATTGCTTATATCATTAATTATAATTATTTCAAGTTTCTTCAATTTTTTTGTATTAGGAACTCCTGCAAACAAGGGCTTCAAAGAATCTTTAGTAAATATATGTCAGATGAAACAGGTAAATGAAGATACAGTTAAAAAAGTAAAAGAATTGCAACAATTAACAGATAGTTTAGGCAAAAACAATCCAATTATTATCGAACAAGACGAATTCAAGAAAATAAACGAGAAGCTAAATAATATACAAAATCAATTATGTACTACACCACCTAATTCTAAATAGTCCACAATCAAATATTAAGGAATGCCAAAAAGTGCATATTCCTCAACCTTTCTTTGTCAAGGAGATCGCCCTCTTACCAATCGTATCAAAAATGCGATCGCCCCCTCTAAAAATCCCTCCTGATGTTCATCCCTTCATAAAGGCGATGCTTCAAGATTTATTACTGAATTTATTGCAAAATCAGCAATTCTAGAAGTTTATTTTTTAAATCTAATGATGTTATTAGTGGTTTATAAACTTCACCCTCATAAGGCTTCCAAACATAGCCTAAACTAAAGGGTCTAAACATCTTTGATGAGCCAAGTTTTTGCCAAATATTTTCGGCTATAACTAATCCTGGAAAATTTAGCTCAGAGGGATTTTCAATTAATTCACTATAAGTTCTAAATTCATCTACTTCTATACCTACCAAAGCGTAACGAAAACTTGGAGCGGATTTTAGGCGTTGATAAAGCATGAGACCTAATTCAGTCATAATAAACGCCGTTTCTGGAGTATCAATACCCAAAGAACTAATTACACTCGGAACAATTCTACACCACCAATTTTCTTCTACATCCTGAAAAATATTAACAACTAATTGCGAACGTTGATTATTAGCAAGAACCCATTCTAAGTTATCAAAATGTTGGGAAAATTGCGTTGCGCTAACCTCATCGGAACCACATTCAACTGATAAGCTAAATATAATTGCCATAATCTGCCTCCTAATGATTATAATTTAGCCGATCAAACTCTTTCCCAGTCATTCTTTGTATTCGCAAGTGCGGTTTCATATTTTTCTAATAACATTGTAGTTATTGGTAGTATGCTGACATGGGTAGCACTATCCTGAACTGCTTGAAGTTCTCCAGTAATTTTACTAGATTCTATTTGCCACAAAGGGTCGAGTCCAGTCCCTCCAAAAATAGCAGGTCTGCGAAATGCGGGTAAACTTTCTATTGAAAGAGAAACAGACATACCTTTATCGTTTCTGATTGCAACAGCGACAATGTAGCCTGAATTATTGCGTTGTGGTTCTGCTAACAAATACCCTTGCTCGTCCAACCAATCTCTAGGAACTTGTTCAACATCAATATCAATACCGAGTCTAACCCCTAATAAACGAGCGCTACGTCCTATTTTCGGTTTTCCATCTTTCTCTGCCATTCCTCGGTAGTAAATTTTTGTCATTTAACCAATATTAAACTTTCAAATTTCCAGTACACTTTTTTCTTTACCTAAAACTGGTTTAAATCTGAAATTTAACCAACACCATCCACCGCTCCCAAAGCCAAAAGCGCAGATCGCTGTGCTGCTGTTAACCCAGTCACACCCCTGATGTTCATCCCTTCATAAAGGCGATCGACTTTCAGGTTTTTAATGCACTCACCTGTTCCCACATCCCAAAGCTTAATCACATCATCTTGACTAGTACTGGCTAAGATATTACCTAGAGAATTAAAACTAACAGAACATGCTTTACTACTATGACTGTGTAAAACTCTTACACAGGTAAAGTTATTGAGATCCCATAAGCGAATTGTTTGGTCAGAACTGGCAGATACCAAGGTGTAATTATCAGGGCTAAAACTAACTGACCATACAGTAGAAGTATGCTCTTGCAACACTCTTACACAAGTAAAGTTACTGATATCCCACAATTGAATTGAGCCATCAACACTACCACTTGCGAGCATTTTACCATCTGGACTAAAACTCAATGGCCAGACTCCATCAGTGTGACCTGACAAAGTTGTTATACATTTACCTTTACCCACATCCCATAACTTAACCAAGCAGTCTTGACTACCTGTAGCTAAAGTATTGCCATCTGGACTAAAACTAACTGACCAGATTTCGTCAGTGTGACCTTCTAATGTTTTTACACATTTATGCTCGTGAATATTCCACAGCTTCAAGCTCTTGTCTCTACCAGCACTAGCCAAGGTTTGACCATCTAGACTAAAGCTAACTGATGATATTCCACCGCTATGACCATATAAGGTTGTAATACAATCACCAGAAATAACATCCCACAGCTTAATGCTTTTGTCATCACTGCTACTCGCTAATATTGAACCATCGGGACTAAAGCTAACTGACCATACCCAATCTGTGTGACCTTGTAAAATTCTAGTAGAGTACCCAGACGCAACATCCCATAGCTGAATCAAACCATTTAAACTACCTGTCGCCAACATACAATCATTAGGGTGGCGTTGCTGAATGAAGAGATGAATTGATTTATATGGGTACAATTTTATACTTTAAATAATGAAGTAATAATTTAATCGAGTATCTCAGCATTTGTTCTGATTTGGAATAGCATAAAGTTTTGCGG
>NZ_JADEXZ010000016.1 GCF_015206815.1 Fortiea sp. LEGE XX443 | reverse complement strand
GCCCCGTTCCCCCTGCCCCCTGCCTCTAATCAATACACCAGAGGAGATAGGCAGCAGATAATTCTAAATTAATTTGCTCCCCATCTCCTCTGTAGTTTTTCTATGTTTACCAACTGAGCGCTGTTAGCGGTAGCGGGGCGTTCAGCCCGTGCTGAGTAAATTTAAGAAGTACTCAGTACTTCCGCACTACGGTAAAAGCCCAGCCCCTTGTGGGCGGAATCTTCTTATAGAGAGGAGGTTGATACCACGCCCAATTGTGGGCAGTCTTTTCACTCAGCACTCGGAACTCAGCACTCAGCACTTTTCATAATTTAGATTACTGACACTCTCTCAAAATTTCTTCAAGAGAATGCCAAGTTCTCATTTAGTACAGCGCTGCTTTGACTCGTGGCGATATAAGCGCAGTACTACTAAAAGAATCGCATTCGCCTACTAAGCATTTCCCTCCACAAAAGGATGTCTACTGGAGGGTAGCTTTTTGTAGAGTCAGGTAGGCGAGAGTAAAGTTTCCCTTGGCAAAACCACTAAACCTCATTCACCTCAGCATGACACACAACATGATGGATTAATCCAATTTAGTACTGAGTTCAAGGAAGATAGCGAGATTTCACTCAACTGCTGATGCAGAAGCACCCTCAGCCGATGGAGGAACACCAGGCAATTCTAGACAATATCCTGCACCGTATACCGTCTTGATGTAGCGAGGGTGGCGGGGATCTGGTTCGAGTTTAGTTCTCAAATGGCGAATATGGACTCGAATAGTCTCAATATCATCATCAGGATCATAGCCCCAAACTTCCCGGAGAATTTCGCTGGGAGAAACTGTTTGTCCGTGGCGTTGCAGCAAACAGTGCAGTAACTCAAATTCCAAATGGGTCAGTTTCACCGTCTCACCAAACCATATTGCCTCAAACCTTTCGGGTACGAGGGTCAATGACCCGTAGTTGAGAATTTCGCTGTGCTTGGCGGCTTGGGGAATACGGTCAGTCCGCCGTAATAAAGCCCGTACCCGCGCCAGCATCTCTTCTACTTCAAAGGGCTTGGTGAGGTAGTCGTCTGCGCCAGCGTTAAAGCCTTCCACTTTATCTTGAGTCTGACTTAAGGCGGTCAACATTAATACGGGGATTTCCGCAGTGCGTTCATCCCGACGTAGGCGTTGGCAAACTGTAAAACCGTCTACTCTGGGCAACATTAGGTCGAGCATAATCAGGTCTGGTTGTAGCTGGAGAGCTAAAGCCTGACCTTTGATACCATCTTCAGCTTGGCTGACATCGTAGCCAGCCATTTCTAGGTTGACGGCAACAAGCTCAGAAATTGCTGGGTCATCGTCTATGACAAGAATCCTCGGCATTCTTAAAAAATTATTGCTACTTATTAAGGAAGAATAAGAAACTTTGGTCGATACAAAGATTTCTGTCTTGATTATAAAAAAGATTTTAAATCTAACATAAATATTAAAACTAAATTAGGAAAAATCAGAACAAAGGTACACGAAATTTGAAAAATGATGTGTTACTCACCCTATAATCCAGCTAAGTTTTTGCAAAATGGTGTGGCCATGACGGTTTACACCGCTTTTTGGGGAAGGCGTTACTGGGAAAGTACAACTCCGTATCCAGAGCCGCCCTATCATAAAACAATATTTATGGGTGGGCAAGGTGTACCAATTTTTACTTGGGTAGCGATTCCGCCAAATGCCCACAGCACGATTGTTGCAACTTATGGCATTACAGGCGAGTTGGAGCAAGAATGGTCTTTGAGATTGCTAGGACGCAAAGCATATGCTCAAGGCTACGCTGTAGTTTTATTTGATTGGCGCGCCCACGGTAAAACAGCAGAATTATCACCTACTTTAACCTCTGATGGGTTGTATGAGGGTGAAGATTTTGTACGTTTAGCTGCGGCTGCGGCGGCGATGGGATGTCCCAGCAAATTTTGGTTTGTGGGGTTTTCGTTAGGGGGACAATTAGCGCTTTGGGGGTTAAAAGCAGCTGGGGAGTTAACTCAGGATAATGAAAACTTAGGTATCAAATACAGCGATATCGGTGGTAGTGCAGTGATATGTCCGAGTTTGGATTCTTTGCGATCGCTAACATACCTCACGAAAGACCGCTTTGGTAGATTAATAGAAGCCAGTATTGTCCGTGAATTGAAAAAACTCGCTTGGCGAATTCACGATACTCATCCTGGAACTATTGACCCAGAAGCCATAGAAAGAACCAACACCATCTGGGATTTTGACCACGAACTGGTAATTGAGAGATTAGGCTTTCCTAGTGTAGAAGCATACTACAAAGCCAGTAGTGCCTTACAACTTTTACCAGAGCTTGCCAAACCGACTTTGATTGTCTACGCCGCTGATGACCCTTTATTTCATCCAGATATCATCCGAGATTTACAAGCCGCCTGTAACCAAAATCCAGCCATCGATCTGCTACTCACCCGTTACGGTGGCCATGTTGGCTATTTGAGTAGCAAAGAGTGCCAGTACCAAGCACAAGACTCTGACCCTTGGTGGGCTTGGAATCGGATTTTACAATGGTTAGATAACCAGCGTACTGCTCTGATTTAACAACCTTGCCATTATTTCTCTATTCTGAGCAAAAATGCGATCGCCCGGAAAATTAAAATGACAAAGTTCTGAAGCTCTCTTTACAGGAGAGCTTCAGGCTTTTTGCTTAGGAAATACCTGGGTGATGAAGGGTAAAATATTGGTCAATTACGGTTTTAATCAAGCTGGCTTCGACTATTCAGATTTGCTGTTTAGTATAGATGCTGGCTTTTTCTTTAAGAATCTGCTCAAAGAACCAACTACCAACAAGCCAAAAATTGCCCCAGGTTCAGGAATTAAGGTTGCTGTTAACTGACCGCCAATATCTAAGCGACAGTTGGGTACAGTACATGCTTCTGGTGAAAGGTCATCTTTCAAAAAGATGGTAGTGTTTGGCACTCCTTCATTAGGATTTACG
Source organism: Fortiea sp. LEGE XX443 (assembly GCF_015206815.1). Lineage (GTDB taxonomy): Bacteria > Cyanobacteriota > Cyanobacteriia > Cyanobacteriales > Nostocaceae > Nostoc_B. The sequence goes on along the minus strand of NZ_JADEXZ010000016.1, from coordinate 83,869 downwards.
AAGGTATAAAAAGATAACCCTTCAACTTCTGTCGCAAAGTCAATTCCTAAATCGAAGCCGTTGGGTGTATCAAAGTTGTCTGTTTGCAGAACTGTTTGAGAAACAGTATCAAAGTTGAAATTAAAGCTGCTGTTGGGATTGGGAAAATCGTAGTCAAAACTCTGCACTAAATTTCCGGCTGGGTCGAAAAAAGAAATGGCGAAATCACTTAGCTCATCTCTGGTGACAGTGCTGCCGAGGAAACTATCATCAAATGTGAACTGACCTGTAGCTGAATAACCTTGCAGTCCAAGCCAAGATAGCTGAAAAGAAGCAGCATCAGCTTGGGGAATGTTCATTAAAGTAGCAGTAGAGGCGATCGCAGCTACTGCTACAGTAGCTTTGATTTGGCTAAAAAACTTGTTCATTTTCTTGATACCAGCAATAAAGTTTGATGTTGTTGTAGTTGCTAGAACACCAATTCAGTAATGCTGAAAGAACCTCTCCCCCAACCCCTCTCCGACGCGGAGAGAGGAGTTTAGCTCCCCCTTCCCTCCTAGGGAAGCAGGGCTAGGGGATTAGGTTTTTGATTACTGAATCGATGCTCTAGTAATTGCTTTTTCAGGAAAATTGATTATTCCTGAAAAATATTAGCTTTCACAACTTAATTAATGAATTGAATTAGGTGCATAAAAGTCAAGCAAAACCTATACAAAAAACTTAGATTCTGCTAAAACCAGACTGCTTAGTATCTGGATATTAGGTTAACAATTGGTTTTGTTTGCTTTTGATTAATACCTAAAACATCATTGGTGAGATTTTATCATTAGATTTAATTTCATCCTGGTATTTAGTGATGCTTTTTTTAAAGAATAAAAAAAGCTGAACATTTTATGATGAGAGGATGATATTTTTGTGAATTAAATAAAAATTAAACTCTTCTTAACTAAGTTTTGTATGCTGACAAATGAATTAATTTAGAGGCGATCGCTATTGCCCATAACATTTACTAAATAAGAATATTTCCCATCAGCAAGCTTAATTATAAAATTATTAATAAATGTTGTTTTATTTGTACTATTTTCTGATATGTGAGTATTTAGTTGGAATTTTTTAACCTAACTATCTCTAGGTTATATGAATATTTTATATCAGAAATTTTGCCGCGATGGATGTTCCTCTGTAGCTTTATTTTCAGCGTTTTTAGATGTATTCTAAAGAGTTTTTATAACTCTGATTTAAATAAAGCATTACCTAGGCTTAATCAATATCCAATAACTTTTTTTAAGTATTTCCACTATTAGCCCAATGAACTTATCAAGACGTAAATTCTTTACAATAGCTGGGGCAAGCGCGGCTGGTACTTTGTTAGCATCTCCTTTAGAAGCTCTTTATGCCAGACAAGCTAACGGTCAACCTGTTTTTGGTACAGGTTATGGTGCGCTGGTTCCCGACCCTAATGGCTTATTAGATTTACCACCTGGATTTCAATATCGTACTTTTTCTCTTACAGGTGAACTCATGAACGACGGTACTTTAGTACCGAGTAACCATGATGGGATGGCTGCTTTCCGTGGCCCTAGAAACACAGTAATCCTGGTTCGCAACCACGAACTTGGTACTGGTTTCGATGGTTCACGCGCACAAGGGCCAAGACCTTACGATCCAATTGCTAGAGGTGGTACTACAACCCTAGTTGTCGGCCCTAATCGCCAGCTAATCAAACACTTCGTTTCTCTGAGTGGAACCATCCGTAACTGTGCGGGTGGTCTAACTCCTTGGGGTTCCTGGATTACCTGTGAAGAAAACGTCACTCTACCAAGTCCAACGAATGGAGTGATAAAGCCGCACGGTTATAACTTTGAAGTTCCAGCTAGTGCTACCTCTGCTGTTAACCCAGAGCCTCTAGTTGCTATGGGAAGATTTAACCATGAGGCTGTGGCTGTAGACCCCAGAACAGGAATTGTCTACGAGACTGAAGATAGAGGAGATAGCCTGTTCTATCGTTTCATTCCCACAGAACGCGGCAATTTAAAAGCAGGCGGTACTCTGCAAGCATTGAAAATCATCGGTAAACCTGCTTCGGCTAACCCTTTAAATGGTTCGGTTAACACCTCAAATAGTAATGGTGATTTTACGCTAGGAGAAAAATTGAGCGTAGAATGGGTAACTATCACCGAGCCAAACCCACTTAATGGTGACACTGTTAGACTTGAAGGCCAAAGTCTAGGTGCAGCTACCTTTGTCCGTGGGGAAGGCATTTGGTATGGTAACGGAGCATTGTATTTCTGCTGTACAAGTGGTGGTGCTGTGGGAGCAGGTCAAGTTTGGCGCTACACTCCAGCAACTAACACAACCCCTGAAAGCCTTGATTTGTTTGTAGAGTCTACATCGAGAAGCGAACTTGAGGCTCCTGACAACATAGTTGTGGCACCTTTTGGCGATCTCATTCTCTGTGAAGATGGGCCTGGCGAAAATTTCTTGAGAGGTGTGAATCTCCAAGGTGAACTTTACAACTTTGCGCGTAACGCCTTGAATGATAGTGAGTTTGCTGGAGCTTGCTTCTCTCCCGATGGTAATACTCTGTACGTCAACATCCAAAATCCTGGCATTACTTTTGCAATCTGGGGCCCTTGGAGAAGAGCTTAGAAATTAAAATCAAGTTGTGACAGCAATATTCCATAGCTTTTATAGCCCTGGAATTTTGCTGTGATAGTTTAAAAAAATTACAAACCGGGTTTTTATTAGCTATTATGCCGAGATTTTATAGCTGAAATCTCGAAAAACCCGGTTTACGTCTATTTTTTACCTGTTTTTCAAGATAAATTTTGAGTGAAACTTTAGCATTCTGTTGAGCTAGGCGATCGCTTCACGTAATCAATACCTAGAGATAGTTGTAAACTTAACCATATTGACTTATAAAGTAAAGATTAAATCTTAAGATAACTGCGAACTTAACTGATTAAAACAATATTTGGTGAACCTGAAATGTCTATCATTGCGCTCATCCCAGCTTAAGGAGCGTCTGGTGCTATGGGTCAAGCTGTAGTGGTAAGACTCATAGCACCAAATTTGTAGGCTGATCAATCTAATTTTTTTTGCAATTATGCAACGCTTGTCGCAATTTGCTACAATCACTCCCACCTATCGGCGGCTTTTGATTTTATCATTGGGTCTATTAGCCTTAGTCGCTGCTCACGGGATGGCGCTCATCTACCGCATTCAGCCAGGAGTTTCTTTGTGGTTTCCACCATCTGGTGTAGCGATCGCTCTCAGTTTCTGGTTTGGCATCGATGGTATTATCCTCACAGGGATTGCATCTTTCCTGATGTCTCCTTTTTGGGGATTGCATAGTTGGCAGCAAGTTGTTAGTTTAACGGATGTTGCAGAACCCCTAGTTGCTTGGTTACTCTACCGTCGTCTCTGGAAGGGTTCTCTCTTATTTAACACCCTCAAAGATGCTGCTATTTTTACCTTAAGTGTACCTTTAGTAGCCAGCGCTAGTTTAGCTGTGTTAGGCAGTTTATCCTGGATAGTGATCGGCAAAATGACCCTTGCTAACCTGAGTAATAGTATTACTCACTGGTGGTTAGGTAATGCGATCGGTATTATGGGTATTACACCCACTGCTTTATTAGTACTAACTCCTTATCTGCAATCTTGGGGTTGGTTAACTAATTCTCAAGCCTCAGACGCTTCATTCTCTTCTTTCAAATTTCAGCCTTCCCGTTGTCTTTTAATCGAAGTTATTATCATCCTATTTCTTTGTATTGGCATTGCATCTGTTACTGTTGCAGAAGTTTCCTCAGAGAGCAACACAGATTTTAGATTTCAACAGTTATCTTTTTTGAGCTTTATTCCCGTAATGTGGGCTGCTACTCGCTTCGGAGTCACTACGGGTATGCTCGTCGCTACATTTTCAATATTAGTGACGCTTTTCTCTTATTTGGTCGCTTATCCTAATGCTATATTATTGCCGCGTTTCCCAGTACCACCAGAAATTTTACACGTTCATAAATTGAGTCTTTGGGTGCAATCTGTTGTAACTTTATTAGTAGGAGTTGCTATTACAGAAAAAGCAAAAACTCAAGTGGCATTAGCTGTTGAAAAAGTCCGTTTAGTAGAGTATCAAGACCGTGCTGAATTATCTGAAAAACTTATTCAACTAAACGATTCCCTGGTAGAGATTAATGCTCGTTTGGAAGCATCCAATCAAGACAAAGATATATTACTAAAAGCTGAAAAAGCTTTACGTACTCGCCTCAGCAATATTTTAGAAAGCATGAGTGATGCTTTTATTGCTGTTAATCAAGATTGGCAAATTACCTATGCAAATCTACAAGCAGCAAAAATTAAAGGAGTAGCGCCAGAAAGTATAATATCTCAAAATTACTGGGAGCGTTGGCCTGCAATGAAGGGTACACAATTTGAGCGGGAATATTGTCGGGTGATCGCCGAAAAAATACCTGTTCATTTTGAAGCGTTATACGTCCCAGAAAATATCTGGTTAGAAATTCATGCTTACCCTTTTGAAGATGGTCTTGGTATCTTTTTTCGGGATATTACTGAGCGCAAACAAGCAGAAGTAGAACGAGAAAATCTTTTATCTAGAGAACATTCTGCCCGTAATGAAGCTGAAAAGGCAAATAAAATCAAAGATGAATTTCTCGGAGTTCTTTCTCATGAATTGCGAACTCCACTTAACCCAATTTTAGGTTGGGTAACGCTACTCAGAAGACGCAATTATGAAGACCATAAGTTAACTCATGGATTAGAAACTATTGAGCGCAATGCTAAATTACAAATTCAACTCATTGAAGATTTATTAGATGTTTCTCGGATTCAACAAAGAAAAATAATTTTAAATTTACAGCCTGTAAATTTAATTGAGATTTTGAAAGCATCTCTCCATACTTTACATCTAGCAGTTGAGTCCAAAAATATTCAAATTCAACAACTAATTAATGTCGATACAGCATGGGTTAAGGGTGATGCTGAACGCTTACAGCAGATAGTTTGTAATTTACTTTCCAACGCTATTAAATTTACCCCTGCCGCAGGTAAAATAGAAATTCGTCTAGAGCGAGTTGATACATTAGTTCAAATTCAAATTCAAGACAGTGGTAAGGGTATTAGTCCAGAATTTCTTCCCTATGTATTTGATTCTTTTCGGCAAGCTGATGGCACAATCACTCGGCAATTTGGTGGACTGGGATTAGGACTAGCAATTGTGCGTCATCTCACAGAACTGCATGGTGGAATTGTACAAGCAGAAAGTCCAGGGGAAGGAATGGGTGCAAAGTTCACCGTCAAATTGCCACTAATGCCTAATTTCCTGCCGAAAAATCAACCCACTTTAACAGTAGATGAGGCGTTGAATTTGGCGGGTTTACACATTCTCGTGGTAGACGATGATCTAGATACTGGCGAGTTTTTGACTGTGGTATTAGAACAGTTTGGTGCAAAAGTGACGGCGATCGCATCTGGCGGCGAAGCTTTAGAATTTTTGGCAAGAACTAAAGCAGACTTACTTTTAAGTGATATCGGTATGCCGGGAATTGACGGTTACATGCTAATGCGTTTAATTCGCGCCATGCCACCAGAACAAGGCGGTCAAATACCCGCGATCGCCCTCACAGCCTACGCAGGTGAGATAAATCAACAACAGGCTCTAGCAGCCGGTTTTCAAATCCACTTAGTTAAACCCGTGGAACAAGAGCAATTACTAAATGCGATCGCGCAAACTTTGACTATCTCACACCCGTCCTCAGCAGATAATATTTTTGCTTAAGTCTTAAGTGGGATGCCTAAGCCAGAAAGTCATCTCTCTGACTCAGCCTCGTTGGGGCGGGGTGTAGGATGTGTGTTTTAGCACATGACTCTACGCCAATTCGGCTACTCCTGAAAGTGATCAGCCAACATAAGCCACGAAAAGTCTCTAGCTCTGTTACCATTTCTTATAATTTCCCTGTGTTTGGGAAAAATAGTGGACAGCGATCGCTTTAATATTTAGGAGGAGTGAAATGGGACTAAGCGACAAATTCTTAAACTCAGAAAAAAGAGCAATGGTCATAGATGACTGTTGCAACTTGTTAGAAGCACAACTCACTTCTAAGTCAGGAATTAGCGGGATTGCACTGAAAGCTGCCTATGCAGCGATAAAAGGAGTTAAGCCAGGGTATATCGCCTACGCCGTTGAACAACTTTTACCAGAATGCTTTGCAGCACTTGATCCGATGTGGAATGAAGGGTTGCAACAAGGCGATCCAGTGGCGCACCTTGCTACAAATAAATCTCGCACAGCAGATGCACTTTTGAGCGTTACTGATGCCAGAGTCAAGAAGGTATCACGGCCAATTGTTCGCGGAACTTATGAAAAACTTAGAGGTTCAGCTAAACCACACGTAGAAGAAGCAGTACCAGATTTTGCTCAGTTACTTAACAAGTACGTCTAAGCCTAGTAAGTAGTCGTGCAAAATAAATTTTATAGTTAGGAGAGGGAACAGGGAACAGGTAAGGAATACAGACATTCTTGTTTTCAATCAATATGTACAATTAATTTTGCTTGGGTACTTACAACAAGGCAAAAAGTGAGCCATTGCGGTAGACTCGTCTCCCGGTATAAAAGTTACGGTGTACACCCCAGTCTCTTAATCAGCAATGTGAATGCTTCGCCTTGCAATGTGAATGCTTCGCCCTGCAATGTGAATGCTTCGCCCTGCAATGTGAATGCGAACTTGTACTGAGCAAATTTCCTTGAGCATATGCCTTTAGGAAAGCAAGCGTTCGACTGAGTTCACGCCGAAGTCTACGCGTAGCGTCTCGTAGGTACGGTGTACACACAAATTATCTAATCAGCCCAAAACCGCTTTTTGTAGTTTTTGTAGCCCATATTCCGCATTTGATTATGAAAGTTAGCTTTCTTGCTTGATGGCCAATAAAGATTTTATTGTAGTGCCAATAATAGCTGATAAAAATTTTTTTCTGACTTACCGGAATCAATTAAATATTCAGCCATTTGCACTCCTGTTTTGAGTTGACTCACAATGTCTTCATGAATATTAGGTACTTTGTTAGCAGCCAACAATAATAAACCTGCATTGGCTAACAAAAAGTCTCTTTTTCCTTGAAAACAGTGTTTTTCTCCTGCAAGAATTTCTCGAAAAATCTTCATTTCTACTTTCACATCTTCTTCGGCTGCGATTTCTTTGATACTAACTCTTTCAATACCAATATCTTCTGGTGAAAATTCAGCAATGGTGATGCTATCGTCATCAATTTTGATTATGATATTGTTAGGTATATCTTGCTGTTGATTGACAAAAGCATTAGATATTTCGTCAATTCCGTCATAACAATGAGAAATTATTCCCTTACTTCCCAAATGCAAGTATATGGCAAGAACGTAAGGGATCATTTTTAAATGACATACCCCTGTAGAGTGATGAACTGGATTTAATACCTGTGAATTTGGGGAAACTATTTTAAAAATATCTATAGCTATATCTGTATTTTTTAATATTTCTGTCCAATTGTTGTTTGCGGGGTTATATTTATAATTAATTTCCGTTAAATTTTGCTGCCATAAATGTTTTCTAGCTTCTCGAAGATTATCTGAATAGGGAAATCCCAAATCAGCAAGTGAAACAAATGCAAAATTATACTTCTCAAGTGATTGTCTTATATAAATAGGGTTAACTTGTATGTGATTATATCCAAGTTCTGTCATAGCTTGAGAACTACCATGATGAGAAGTCACGTTTGTGGTTCCAGTCTTACAAATAGTCACAAGCGGAGTCACAATAATAGAAGCACTAGTGGTAGCGTGCATGGTTTTAATAAAATCACCTCCGCTACCAAAGGCATGATCGTGAGGAATTAAATTTAATTTATATCCTTTTTCTTGTAGATATTGCCAAATTTTTTGCCTGAGATAATCAACAAAAAAGTTTACTTGACGAAACCCAATTACCCCATTTCCTGGAGCAATATTTTTTAAGATTTCTGTCAATTCTGCAATATTTTTGCTTGGATCATTACAACTATCAAAAGTTTTGATTAAATCAGTATTGTTTATAGATTCAGTTTTGCTTTCTGTTTCAAGAAACTTTTGAAAAACTGGCTCTAGAGTGCCAAATTTTGACAGAATATGACGTTTTTTACTTGCAGCAATTTGTGAGTAAAGAAGTTGAATATCCTGCTTACTGATCTTAGATATAAATTTATACATACAATTTTATTTGACTAATCTAAACATATTATTTCTCATGATATGAGACTTTATTGATATCTTCGTTTTATCCCAATTGTTACTAATATAAGCAGTACAAACTAGCTAACAAAATAATCTAAAAAGTTTGCAATATAAAAAAATTATCTTATATGAATTTTGTTTACGTATAGCCTAGGCTTTGAGTAGCTCTAGGCTATATCTAAGGGTCTAGTATAGTCAGTCTACTCCTCCTCACCTCCCACGCGATCGCCTCGTTCCAGTTCCCAGAGAATTTGATTACCTTCGCGTCGAACTCTTGAAACAATCCAGTTTCGCCAGCGCCACTGATCTCCCCGGCTAGTGACGGCGCTGGCGTGGACATCCATCAAGTCTGCTAATTCAGAACTGGTAATTAGATAGCCTTTTTCAGCAATTTCATCTGCGATACGTAGAGTTTCAACTAAGTTGCGGAGTTGTTCGATCCTGATTCCAGGGGTTGTTGTATCAATTGCGGCCGCCGTCTGTGCGGTGGGTGGTTCCATAACGGTTATATCTGATGCAGAAGTAATAGTTTCCGATTTTACTTTGTTAATTATTCTCGAGTGTGCCTTATCTTCAGAAACTTTTGCTACATTTAGCTCACTTTCAGTAGGTAAAGTTTTGTGAGCGTTGGTAGAAGATAATTCTTGGAGAGATGGCATTTTACCAGTAGCAAAACTACGGGCGATCGCATCACAGCGTTCGTTACCGACGTTACCAGCATGACCACGAACATGTTGCCAACTGATCTGTCGGTTATTGAGTTTATCTAAAACTTCTAAAAGGTCTTGATTTTGGACGGGATTCCCATCTGCTTTTTTCCAGCCTTTTTTTTTCCAGCCTTTTACCCATTTGGTAACACAATTGATCAGATATTCGCTATCGGTATAGAGTGTGATGGGTTGAGATTGTCCAGAGGCATGGAAATATTTTAAGGCGGCGATCGCAGCTTGCATTTCCATTTTATTGTTGGTAGTGTGGGGCGCAGCATCACCCATTTCGTGAACTGAGCCGTTGTTGAAATAAACTACAACACCCCAACCACCAGGGCCAGGATTACCAGTGCAAGCGCCATCAGTATATATACTTTGAATTATGCTTTGGCTAGACATGATGAAGTTATCGAAACCGCATGGTTACGCAGGGGATACAAAAGTTTAGCGGTAAAAGATGGGTAGCAATATATAGGTTACTGCCATAAAAATCAAGTGTTTGTTTAAAGGGGCTAAGGGCTAGTACCGCTACGCGGAATTCGTAATTCGTAATTCGTAATTCGTAATTACCTTGCCGCAAGTGTCTCAGACATTTGGAATGGGTGGTTTAAGTAGAAAGGTGCAAATAAACCGAACTATGTAACGGAAAGTAAAGTAGCTTGAAAACCCCTTCCCTTCTGCCTTCTGCCCTCTGCCTCCTGCCTTGTCATAACGACAATTTTTAACACCGACCTACTTATTTACGCCATGCTGTACTAGTATTTTTACTCCCCACTCAGCACTCAGCACTCAGCACTCAGCAAAGTGACGATCGCATTGACTAATGCGTCTGGATCTACTGGTTTAGGTATGTGTAGTTGAAATCCAGCCGTTAGTGCTTGCTGCTGGTTCATTTCTCCAGCATAAGCTGTCAGAGCGATCGCGGGTAAATTTCCGCCTTGTTGGGGCGATCGCTTTCTCAACTGCCGAATTAGCATATAACCATCTACTTCAGGCATTCCAATATCACTAATCAACATATCAGGTATTGAGTGCGACAGTGCCTCTAGGGCTGCCGTTGCGGATGTGACTGCGGTAACATCCACATCATAATCTTGCAAAATGAAGGTAACTAAGTCGCGGATATCTGGTTCGTCATCCACAACTAAAATTTTGACCCCTGCAAGATTTGGCGACTCAGGCGCACAAGGTAAAAGTTCTGTTTCTTCACGTTTGATTGGTTCGTTCATGACCAATAACGGTATCTTGACTGTAAAGGTAGCACCTAATTCTTCACCAGGACTTTCTGCCTTGACTGTTCCGCCGTGCATTTCTACTACTTGACGCACAATCGCCAGTCCTAAGCCTAAGCCACCAAATTTACGCGTCGTAGTACCGTCACCTTGACGAAAGTAATCAAACACATAAGGTAAAAATTCTGGTGTAATTCCTTTTCCTGTATCGCTAACTTGAATTTGCGCTTGGCCGTCAACTTCTTTAACTTGAATTTCTACCTGTCCGGCGGCTGGTGTAAACTTAACTGCATTAGAAAGTAGATTCCACACCACTTGTTGCAACCGATTGGGATCACCCATGACTTGTCCAATGCTGGGATCAAATATAGTATTAACTTGAATAGACTTGGCTTCTGCTGCCAAGCGGATTGTCTCCAAGGCTGCTTGAACTATCATCACCAAACTTACAGGACAAACATTTAAGCTCAATTTTCCTTGCAAGATGCGAGAGACATCTAATAAATCTTCAATTAATTGGGTTTGTAATTTAGCGTTGCGTTCAATAGTTTCTAAGGCTTGTTTCGTAGTGTTTTCATCAAACTTGCGATTTCGCAGCAATTTTGCCCAGCCTAAAATCGGGTTGAGTGGAGTCCGCAGTTCATGGGAGAGAACCGCGAGAAACTCATCTTTGATGCGGTTAGCGACTTCTGCTTCTTGGCGGGCGATGCGTTCTGTTTGCAGTAGATGATCACGTTCTTGTTCGGCGCGTTTGCGATCGCTAATATCTAATACAAAAGCCACACCGTTATCTTGGGAATCATTTAACAATGCTACCCCTAAAGCAACTGCGACTCGTTTACCATTGCGATGGACGTACTCTTTCTCATAAATCCGCGAAACTCCAGTTTCTTTAACTTCTGCGATCGCGCGATCGTCTAAATGTTGATACTCTGGTGGTGTGAGTTTTCGCCAATTAATTTTACCTAACACAGCAAACTCATCGCGGGTGTAACCAGCTACCTGTAAATAAGCATCATTGGCATCGGTAATAAAGCCATCGACATTCCAAAAAGCTACCCCAACCAAGTTAGACTCAAACAAACGTCGAAATCTGGCTTCACTGTCGCGTAATGACTGTTCTACTTTTTTGTGTGCAGTGATATCACGAGAAACGATAATTACACCCTCAATATTGTGGGCATGGTTGCGTAGTGGGGTGAGAATATATTCGTAGTCATGAACTCCATCTACTGTGAGTAATTTACATTCATCCTTAATTGGTTTCCCAGATGCCATCACAGCTTTTTGCTGATTCTCCACCTGTTTTGTAAAGTCTTTGGGTAAATTCAGTTCTTGCAATGTCTTACCTAAAATATCCTGCGGTTTTAAGCCCATGACAGCAGCACCACCATGACTAACGTATTTATGGCGGCTTGAGTGATCAAATATGTAAATATGATCTACAGAAGCGGCGAGGATGGCATTTAAGAGATTTGCTTGTTCTTGAACTTGGCTTGTGAGTTGGCGGGTGTTTTCTTCTGTTTGCTTGCGACCGGTAATATCCATACATACGCCGAACATCCGCACCGCTTGTCCCTGCTCATCGTAGTAAAATTTTCCCTGAGCCGAAATCCAATGCAAACTTTGATCAGGCCAGATGATGCGAAATTCGCCTTTGTAATTAATCTTATTGATCAAAGCAGCAGTAATATTTGTGGTAGCAGATTGTCTGTCTTCTGGATGCAGACAAGATAAAAATGCTGCGTAAGTATTTTCAAAGCTACCTGGAGGTAAACCAAACAACAGTTCGTGACTTTCAGACCAAATTAATTTATCGGTCAAAATATTCCAATCCCAAAAACCTATCCAAGCCGCATCTATTGCCAGTTTCAGCAGTTGTTCGCTTTCTTGCAAGGCGATTTCAACTTGTTGTCGTTCGGCTTTTTCTTGTTGGAGTTGTTGCAGCGTCAATGCCATATCTGCTTGACTCTGAGGATTTTTACTTACTGTTGTCAGTTTTGTTTTTAGTTCAGTCAGTTGTGCCTCAAGGGCTAGTTGCTTACACTGATACTGAATTTCTAAGTTTTCTAATTCTGCAACACGCTGCCGTAAAGCTGCTAATTCATCTTGATCATGGTCTGGCATTTTGAAAACCACTTGCAATAAACAATCTTAATTGAAACGGCAGAGACCCCATAGTGTGAATGAGTATGGATTTTTTTCGCCAAAAATACAATCTCTCACTGGATATATAAAGGATTCAGCCGCAAGACATATAATAAATTTATTAGTCTGCGCGATCGCCTATCTTGTGTCGTAGGTGTTGCATAAATGCGGGATGATTTTCTTATATTTATCTCTCAAAACCTCTTCTTCTCTACGAGACGCTGCGCGAATGCGTACTTTGCGGTTCATTATTTCATCCCTAAATTCAGCAACGCCGTGTCGTAATATTGGCGCACAATCATCTCTTCAATTTGATGTAAGCCACACCAATCAATAATCCAACAATTTGCATCCAATAAGCTAGGCTAGGTGAATTTGACCCAAATGGGGGGATATCTAGACTACCTATACCATAAAATATTTGTTGAATGAACCACCAAAATAGATAAAAAGTTGCTGGCAGTTCCATCGGAATATATATAAGTAATAAAGGTAAAACTGTATCAATTTTACTTTGAGGAAACTTGATTACGTATGCAGCTAAAATTGCCGCGATCGCCCCATTTGCACCAACTAATGGCACCATTAAATTTGGTTCAGCCATAACTTGCATCACCCCTGTCAAAATGCCAGCCGCTAAGTATAACCCCAGATAGCGTCTATGTCCGAGAAAATTTTCGACACTTTTACCAAAAACCCACAAAAATAGTAAATTACCTAATATCTGGCTAAAACTAGCGTGGATAAACAAATTTAACACTAAAGAGAGCGATCGCCAAAAAACGACAATCCAAGCTGCGGGATTTCCAAAAATTGCATTTGTAATTGCTGCTGTGATTTGTCCTGGAATCAAACCCCAACTATAAACAAAATTCCCTAATTGACTACTTTGTTCTAACTGAAGTTCCCAGAGAAATATAGCAATATTAATCCCAATTAACCAATAATTGATCATTGGTTTGCTACGATTATTATGCAGGCGATCGCTAATAGGAATCATGGGAATAAAGTAAAAAGTTAAAAGTCGAAAGGCAAAAGAAATTGAAGTTATGCTTGATAAAAAATTTATATATAATTCATTGTTTTCCTGTTTGATTTTTTCCTTTTACCTTTTGACTTACTGTAAACCTGTGTCAAGATTGGAATCAGACTGCGTTGCATTTAACTAGGCAAACCAAATGCTGGGAAACACACTTGTTGGAAGATACCAAATTATTAGCCACTTGGGAGGTGGGGGATTTGGTGAAACTTTTGTAGCTTGCGATACTCAACTACCAGGTGCGCCGCAATGTGTCGTTAAACAACTTAAACCTCAAGCCAGCGACGCGGCTACTTTAGAGACAGCTAGGCGTTTATTTGACACAGAGGCTCAGGTTCTTTATAAATTAGGTACGCACGATCGCATTCCGCAACTATTAGCTTTTTTTGAAGAGAATGCCGAATTTTATCTTGTACAAGAATTTATCCCAGGTCATGACTTGAGTGAGGAGTTAGTTTCTGGTACAACTCTCAATCAAGACCAAGTAATATTAATGTTACAAGAAATTTTAGAAATTTTAGAATTTGTTCACCAACAAAATGTGATTCATCGTGATGTTAATCCCCGCAATTTACTCAGACGTAATTTAGATAGTAAGTTAATATTGATAGATTTTGGTGCAGTCAAACAAATCACTACCCAAGTGATTACACCAGAAGGCCAAACTAAATCTACCGTTGCGATTGGTACTCCTGGCTATCTTCCTAGCGAACAAGCCCAAGGTACACCAAAATTTAGCAGTGATATCTATGCAGTCGGGATAATTGCAATTCAAGCTTTGACTGGTTTATCTCCTGAACAATTAGAAAAAGATGCCGAAACTAATGAAATTATCTGGGAAAATCAAGTTAAAGTTTTGCCTGATTTTGCCGCTTTTTTAAATAAAATGGTATGTTATGATTTTCGGCAACGTTACCCTTCCGCAACAGCAGCATTACAGGCATTAAAAGAAATCAATCAGCCTGATACGAAAACTGTTAGTATATCCACATCACTTTTTCCAAAAAGTATCAAAATTGGTAAGCATAAAAAAGGGTTATTTATTAAGTTTTTATTAGCAAGTTTTTTAGTAGGTGCCACTGGCATAGCGTCTTTGTTCGTAATTAATAAAATTAATGCCAACAATGCCATAGAATTATCCAAACAAGGAAATACACTTTTTGAATTACAACGCTATCAAGATGCTTTAACTGCCTATGAACAAGCAGTGAATATTAGACCAGATTATCCCCAAGGCTGGAATGGTCAAGGTAAAACATTATTTAAACTAAAACAATATCCAGCAGCTTTGACTGCTTATGAAAAAGCCATTCAACTTCAGCCAGATTATGTAGAAGCTTGGAGTGGTAGAGGTTTTACTTTACAAAAATTACAACGATATACAGAAGCGATCGCAGCTTTTGACAAAGCTTTACAACTGCACGATGATTACCCAGAAGTTTGGAACGCTAAAGGTGAAGTTTTTACTGAATTAAAGCAATATGATAATGCAATTAAAGCTTATGAACAAGCCATAGAATTAAAATCAGATTATGTCGAAGCTTGGTATAGTAAAGGTTTGGCATGGCAAAATTTAAAACGATACAATGAGGCGATCGCGGCATATGATAAAGCGCTAGAAATCAAATCAGACTCCTATCAAATATGGTACAATCGCGGGAATGCGGCAGTAAATTTAAATCGCTACATAGACGCTTTTACAGCTTATGATAAAGCAGTACAATATCAACCAAGTTATTACCCAGCTTGGTTATCTAGAGGTAATGTTCTCATTACTTTACGGCGCTATCCAGAAGCTATCGAATCATTTGACCAAGTAATTAAAAATGATTCTAATAACTATCAAGCATGGTATAATCGTGGTTGGTTATTACATCAATTGCAACGCTACGAAGACGCGATCGCAGCTTATAATAAAGCCGCAAGCATTAAACGCAACGATTATCAACTGTGGTACAGTTTAGGCAATTCGCAATATAATTTGCAGAAATATGCTGATGCGATCGCATCATATAATAGAGCAGTACGTTACAAACCAGAGCATTACGAAAGTTGGTATAGCAGAGGTAATGCGTTATTAAATTTAAAACGATATAAAGATGCGATCGCGTCTTATAACCAAGCTCTTAAATATAAATCAGACTATCAGCAAGCTATAGATGCGCGTAACCAAGCCGAGAATCAACAGCCAAAAGAAAAATCACAACCAATCATCGTTCCCACCATACCTAATTTGAATCGCAATAGAGGTAATACTAATGATTAACTTATGCAAAAATCGGCTGTAAATTTAAAATAAAACCAGGGAGAACATCTTCACCAGATAAACTTGTAGGAGAGTGTAAAACTTCTGGTGCAAGATTTGGACGATAAATTATGACTTGTTTGTCTTTGGGGTTAATTAACCAACCAAGTAATAATCCCGAAGCTAAGTATTCCTGCATCTTGGTTTGAGTGTCTTCCACATCATCCGTTTCTGAAACCAATTCCACTGCAAAGTCGGGACACAAGGGGAGATATTTTTTTCTTTGCTCCAGCGTGAGAGCATCCCAACGTTCCATCTTCACCCAAGAAGCATCAGGAGAACGAGTTGCACCATTAGGAAGTTTAAAACCAGTGGAAGAATCAAAGGCTTTTCCTAAATTATTTTGACTGTTCCAAAACCAGAGTTGACCTAACAAATCAAAATTACGGTTCCCCGTTTCTCCCCCAGTGGGTGACATGATTATCAATTCTCCTTCAGCAGTTAATTCCAAGCGCAACTCTTTATTTACAGCAACAATCTGTTCAAATTCTTCATCCGTAAATTTGAGATTAGGAGGTAATTGTAAAGTTAAAGCAGTCATAATTAACGTAACGCGGATGGCAATATCGCAACACTTCTCAGACGGTTAGGATAACGATCCAGCTACCAAACTTTAGACATATTCAAGACAAATCCCGGTAAAATTGGATCTGCACTCACTGTATCAGGATTCTCTAAACATTCTTCTGGTTGACCAGGACGATAAACATAAACGTGGCAGTGTTTGCGGTCAATCAACCAGCCTAACTGTACCCCTGGCTCTTTCATATATTCAACCATTTTATCTTTGAGGAGTTGAAGATTATCGCTGGGCGATCGCAGTTCGACTACAAAATCAGGACAAATAGGAGCAAATCGTTGTTGTTGTTCAGTCGAGAGAGTATTCCACCGTTCTAATTTCATCCAGGAAGCATCAGGAGAACGTTTTGCACCCGTAGATAACGTAAATCCTGTACTGGAGCTAAAAGCGATACCTGTACCGTCTTTTTCTGACCAAATTCCTAACTGTACAGCAATATTAAATTCTCTATTACCTGTCTCTGAGCCTGTAGGTGGCATAATTGAAATCTCTCCAAATTGATCTTGCTCAATACGCAAGTCACGATTCACTTGACAGAACTCAAAGAATTGTTCGTCTGTCATTTGCATTGATGGCGGAATTTGTATCACTAGGGGAGATGACAGCATAATATTTCAACAGCTGACTTTATTTTTATTTTCACGTAAATACAAAAAAACGCAAAGATGAGGCTTTGCGTCTTGTAGATAAAACGACTTAAAAATTTATCTACTCAATGCTGAGTAGTAATTCCCACTCACAACTCAGCACTTATTACTTGTTAGGCTGAGGAGTCATCCGCAAGTAGGGTTTGATTTCTTCGTAACCTTTGGGGAATTTTTCTTTCAATACTTCTGGATCTTTCAGAGAGGGGACAATTACGCAATCATCGCCATCTTTCCAGTCAGCTGGGGTAGCAACACTATAGTTATCGGTCAATTGCAATGAATCAATCACGCGCAAAATTTCGTCAAAGTTGCGTCCGGTGCTGGGGGGATATGTGAAAGAAAGGCGTAGTTTTTTGTTGGGGTCGATAACGAAGACAGAACGCACTGTTAAGGTTGCGTTGGCATTGGGGTGGATCATGTCATAAAGGTCAGAAACCTTACGATCCGCGTCTGCCAAAATTGGGTAGTTGAGAGTGGTGCTTTGAGTTTCTTCGATGTCGCCTACCCAGCCGTTGTGAGATTCTACATCATCAACGCTGAGTGCGATCGCTTTAACATTGCGCTTGTCAAATTCTGGCTTCAGTTTCGCAACTGTGCCTAGTTCAGTAGTACAAACAGGTGTAAAGTCAGCAGGGTGAGAAAACAGCACTACCCAGCTGTTACCTGCCCATTCGTAAAAATTTATGTCGCCATGTGTAGAGGCTTGCGTAAAGTTGGGTACTGTATCACCAAGATGGAGAGTCATGAGAGATTCCCTGTAGATAAAAAGGCAGATGTAGTCTACTTTGCCATCATCACATAAAGCATCGGTTTACCCATCGGATTTTAGCTGTTTTTTACAAAATTTTAAGTTGTCAGCATTGCGATCGGTGTAGATGCTGTGTTTTAACGGGATGAGGCTTGATTATTATACAGACATAATGTTTGTCTTTTGCACTCCATAAAATTAACTGAAAATTAACTTTTTGCTCACACAATAGAATTAGGATTTGACCGAATTATTGCAGAGATTGTTAAATTACTAATTGTTTTAGGAAAAGTGCATGATTTTTCAAAGGTCTTGGTTCTTGACGCGTCTTGTAATCATCTCTGCTTTAGTTTTAATGACAGGGTGTAACAATAATTCAAATTCAGAAGATAATTTTACAGGTCTAAAAGTCAAGTTTTTGGTAGGTAGCGCCTTGGGAGACTTCTGTAACCAAGCGGCGAAAAACTTTAATGCTACACAACCAAAACTAGATAATGGTAAAGCTTTTCAGGTGCAATGCGAAGCGATGGGTAGTGGTGATGTAGTGACTACAGTAGTCGCTTTAGCAGATCAATTGCAAAAGGGTACAATGCAAGCTGATGCACCAGATTTTCCGACGATTATTTCTCTGGATGGAGATATATATCATAGTCAGCTAATTTATCGGATGAACCAACTGTTTCCGGGGAAAAATTACATTCCAGAAATTACAGAATCACAACTTATCGCCAACACACCAATGGTGTTTATGGCGCAAGCAGATGTAGCATCTGGATTGAGAAAAGTACCTGATCCTTATAAGGTTTTGGTGACAGCTAAAACGCACCGCGATATTGATCCAGCCGCACCACCGTTAACAGTTAATTATGTGCATTCTGCGCCGACTCGTTCTAATTCTGGGCTACAAACACTGGTAGCCCAATATGCCAGTGTTTCAAATAAGCGTCCTGAAGAAGTAACTGTGGCGGATGTGCAGAAGTTTCAACCCCAAATTCAGCAAATTCAAAGCAAGATTACCCGTTATGGTGTTTCTACTAATTCTCTCGCCCAAGCAATGGTGAAGAATGGCTCATTTTGGGCTTCGGTGGGGTCAGTATATGAGTCGAGTGTAATTGTGGCTAATTCTGGCTTACAAGCAGGACAGCAGCGTTATGAAGCAGTTTATCCCAAAGCGACATTTACTTCTAATATGCGGGCAATTGTACCGAATGCACCTTGGGTAAGTGTAGACGAAAAAGCGGCGGCGGAAAAATTTATTGCTTATTGGCGATCGCCTGATACCCAAAAAATTGCTACTGATTTAGGTTTACGTCCAGGAACTCCGGGAGTCGCTTTAGGTGCTAAATTTACTCCAGAATTTGGTGTAGAAGCTCAAGCCAAGTATGATTCATTACGCACACCCAAGCCGGAAGTTGTGGACGCAATGTTGAAATCATGGCAGGAAACGGCTAAAAAACCATCGTTGGTAGTGGTAGTGGTTGATTCTTCAGGTTCAATGTCAGGTAATAAGTTACCAGCCGTCCAGAGTACTCTACAAAATTACATTAAAAATTTGGGCACAAAAGAGCAAATTGCCTTGATTGATTTTGACTCAGAAATTCGCCAACCTGTTTTGGTAGATGGTACACCCCAAGGACGCGATCGCGGTTATCAATTTGTCAATGGACTCCAGGCTAATGGTGGCACAAAATTATATGATGCTGCTCTACAAGCACGTAATTGGCTACAACAAAACCTGCGTCAAAATGCAATCAATGGTGTTTTAATATTAACTGATGGTGAAGATGCTGGCTCAACAATTAAGTTAGATGAGTTGGAGACGGAACTAAAAAAAAGTAATTTTTCTACAGACCAACGAATTGCATTTTTTACAGTGGGATATGGAGAAGAAGGAGAGTTCAACCCTGATGTATTGAAAAAAATTGCTGAGTTGAATGGTGGGTATTATTCCCAAGGTAATCCAGAGACAATTTCGCGGTTAATGGCAGATTTACAAGTAGAGTTTTAAACCGCAAATGGATGCAGATAATCATGAAAATTGCTAATCCACTTTATTATCCCTTAGCTGTGTTGGTTGGGTGTATTTCTTTGGTTATGGGTGT
This sequence comes from Fortiea sp. LEGE XX443, assembly GCF_015206815.1. GTDB lineage: Bacteria > Cyanobacteriota > Cyanobacteriia > Cyanobacteriales > Nostocaceae > Nostoc_B. Next base: position 64,125 of record NZ_JADEXZ010000016.1, on the reverse strand, counting down.
GCGTTTTCTGCAACTTCCCAGTCAGGTGATGTTACCTGTGGCGGCTGGTATTAGTGTAGCTGGTGCTAGTTTTTTAAAATCTCGTGAACCCAAATATTTTGAATTAGCAAATCCAGAATTAGAACGAGAAATTAAAGCAGTACAGGTTGCTGTTGTAACATTGGTAAATCAATCAGAAAATTTACGTTTAGAAGCAAAAAAGCTACTCACGGATTCATTTCAAATTGAACTTTTAACAGGATTGGAAATAAATTGCGATCGCGCTGCTGCTTTACCACAAAAAATTGACAATATAGTACTGAATTTATACGGTAATACACCGATACTTTCGCTGACTTCTTTACAACAGCAATTAGTGGAAGTTCAACAGAAACTTAGTTCTACTTCTGGTGTAGCGAAGCAACATCTAAGTCAACTGGCAGAAAGTCTTAGACGTAACATTAAGTTAGCCCAAGATGGAGAAGATACGCGGTTAGCTAGAATTATTAATATTTCAACCCTCATTCAAGATTGTACTGGAGTATTGCAGCAATTACAAAATAAATTACGTACCTCAGATTTAAGCGAATCTCAGCAAATTAGTGAATTGCAATTACTCAGCGATGGATTTAGTAGTTTATTAGAAAACCTCGATTTATTAGTTAATAAATAATCAAAAGTATGCCACCAATATTACAAGTTAACTCTCAAGTTAAAAAACAGTCCAAATTATCCAAACCTGTCAACTCCCTTGCTATTATCATTGTCACCTTGGGTTTGACTTACGCCCCAATTCCTGGTTTGCAAAAAAAAATAATTATTGTCAGCGGTACGGAACTGCAAGAACCTCTCCAACAATTAGAAGCAAAATTTGAACAGGCAAATCCTAATATTAAATTAGAGCTAAAATTCCAAGGTTCTCAAGAACTAGTTAATAATTATCTTGACCAAAAAAATGATTTTCAACCGACAATCTTAATTCCGGCTAATGGAGAAATTTTAACAGAATTAAGCGATCGCCTCCGCACCACCAACAACAGCGAACCTTTCTACAATTCTCCCCAACCACTGGCAAAAACCATACTGGTAGGTATCGCTTGGCCAGAACGCGGTAAAGTCCTCTTCCCCAATGGACGCTTTCAATGGCCAAGACTTGAACAAGCAATGCAAGCAAGTAGCTGGGAAAAAATTGGCGGTGCGAGTAACTGGGGTAGCTTTGATTTTGTCACCACAGACCCTACTCGGTCAAATAGTGGTCAGTTGACATTGAATTTATGGACACAATCAAAATTAGCTGGAACAATCAACAGCAACAGTTTCAACAATCCCTCTATCCAGACACTGTTTAGTTTAATTAAAAAATCAGTCTACCAGCCACCCCGTTCTACAGATATTCTGTTGCAAGAATTTATTGTCAAAGGGCCAAACGAAGCTGATGTTGCTACTGTATACGAAAGTGTAGCTCTTTATCGTTGGCAACAATCAGCAGCCAGTAAAGGTAAACCTTACCAAATCTATTATTTAGACCCTTCAATTGAAACCACCGCCACAGCAGTTATTGTCCGGCGAAATGTAGATGCTGGTACAGCAAAAGCCGCGAGACAATTTTTGGACTTTCTCACTCAACCAGAACAACAAGCGGTATTTGTCCAACATGGTTTTCGTCCAGTGAATAATAATGTTGACTTAAAGACTGTGCAGAATAGTCCGTGGAATCAAAATATTCCTGGTGCAGAAATTAAACCGAGTATGCAAATCCTCTCACCACCGGATAGTAAAACTACCACAGAAATTCAACGCCAGTGGGAACGAGCAAATTAGCAAATTTTTCTGAAATTATTTTTACACATTACACCCGTATACCCTAAAAAATGCTAGGTTAACAACTATCGTCGGTGTTTTAAGTGTCTATTAACACTAAAATAGTTGATTTTAGAGAAGGCTATGGTTGGTGCTGATCGATTAATCATGAATCAAGATTTACTACAGTCATCCACACTAAAAATTTTAGTTATTGATGACCACCAATTAATTTTAACTGGAACTTTCAATACACTACAACAACAATATCCAGATGCGGCGATCGCCAAGGCAAATACGGCAGTTGAAGCGATCGCCCAGATTGCCAATTCTAAGAGCTTGTTTGAGAAGTCAAATTTCATACTAGCGGTGGCGACTTCTCATGATCAAAGAGCTTCTCATACCGACAATCGAAAAATAATGTCAGTATCAGCAATCCAATTTGCATAAAATTGCATTTACAAAATGTGATCAAAATGTTGTGGCTAACTTTAAATTCGCACTTTATATGCGGCTTTTTCCAGACACTTTTTTTACCTATCCCATTTTGGTCATGGTGGCGATCATTCTCGACTACATTTCAGCCACACTTTCAAGAAACACATTCGGTAGGTTGAGAAACAGGAATAAGTTCTAAACCAAGAGCTTGAGCTTTTTTCTTAAGGTTTTTAAGGATACGTTCTTGATGCTGTTGTTCGTAAGTATCAATACCAGCGTCTTCAATGGTTTTTTAGTTGGTAAGAATTTGCTGATAAGCTTGAATCATTTGCCGAGCGATCGCATCCCAACTAAAATGTTCTAAAGCATATTTTTGGGCATTTAACCCCCGGCGTTGGCGTTCTTGAGGATTTTGTAAAGCTTGTTGCAATAACTCAAATAACGCTGAGACATCAGTTGTACCCACCCATCCCGACTCACTATCACTTACCTGTTGCCAAATATGCACTTGGTCGGAGATAACTACAGGAATCCCTGCTACCATTGCCTCAGCCACAGCAATACCGAAGTTTTCATAATAGGAAGGCAAAACGAATAAATCAGCAGCTTGCAGTAAACTAGCTTTTAACTCACCACTAACAAAACCTGTGATGGTAGTATGCGATCGCAATAATGAATTTTCAATTTGAGATTTGATTTTTTGTTCATAGTCTGGGTCTTGGGGATTTGTCCCAGCTAAGACAAAGTGAAACTTGCAATTATCCACCAAGAGTTTTTCTAACGCCGGAATCAACAAATTCAAACCCTTTTTTGGGTCAATCCGCGACATAAACAGCACCAAAGGCTCACCCTCCGGTATTCCTAGCTGACTGCGGATTGCACTTTGATAGTTTTTCGGAGTAGGTTTTACCCCCAAAGGTATCACTAAATCTCGTGTATTTGCCCCAAATCGTGCGGATATTTTGGCTTCTTGGTCACTAGTAAAATGAATAGCAGCTGCGCCAGCTAAATTGCGCCGTTCGATGAGTTCTACATATAGCTTTTTTAATTGCTGCTTCTTCCGCAAATCAGCCGGGTCGAGAGTACCCAACGGACGCAAAATATAAGGTAAATTTTGCTGACGACAAGCGATCGCAGCCGCACTACTTATAGGAGAAAATAAAGCATGGATGTGTGCCAAGTCAAACTCGCCAGCGTGATTTTTCAGCCATTTTAATAAATCTAGCGAAAACTTGTAGCGACGAAATGGCGCACAACGAAAGTAAATAATTTCATAACCATCTTGTTGAATTGGTCGATTTAAAGGCACATCCAGAGGTTTTTGATCAATATCGCCATTACTATCAGTTGTGAGAATAGTAACTTTTACACCTTCCTTAACTAATGCAGGTGCTAGTCCTAAAACCATTTGACTAGGGCCACCGTAAATTAAGGAAATGGATGGAACAATTTGCAGTATTCGCATTTTATTTAATATTTTATTTTAGTTAAACATCTTAATTTATCGGCGTTTATTGCATCAGATCCCCGACTTCTTTGAGAAGTCGGGGATCTTTTTGTTCATGAATGATCCGGGATTGTCATAACAATATTCAACTTGCAGACATAGAGGAATATTTACTATTAACTAACATCTCCGATTGTTTGTCTAATTTACTATAAATTTGACCATCATTCCAAATTGATTGAATATGGCTACCCAAAGCTTTCATAAAACCTAAGACATAAAACATCGCGCGAGACAAAACCCTGGTGAAAGAACCACTTTTATTACAAGGTGGATGTCCCAGAACCTGACAATCAAATAAACGAGCGTATAAGCGCAAAGCTTCGTTAAGTGTAAGATTCTTCAAACTCATTAAAAAATTGTTGTGGTAGAAGGTGAGTTGATATTCGAGCGATCGCGTACTAATATCATGACAACCACCCGTTTCTTCACCTAAATGGACTAAATGAGCTTCCGGGTCATACCAAATCTTATATCCTGTCTGCCGTATCCTCAAACAAAAATCAGATTCTTCTCGCACCGCACTACCGCGAAATCTCTCATCAAATCTCAGTTTATACTTACTGAAAATTTCGCGACGAAAGGACATATTGCATCCCCTTGCTGTTAGTACTTGCTGGGGTTTAATTGTATGTACTAAATCAAGATAATACCAAGCAATACCTGGATTCATTGCTTGGGGAGGTAGATATTCAATCTCTAATTGTCCACCCGATTCACCCAACTTCATTCTGTCAAATACCCGTCCAGCGACAGCACCTATTTCTGGATTTTGTAAGTAGTTTTTTGCATGAGCCATTAGAAACTCAGGTGTTAACCTCACATCATCATCAATAAACAAAATTATTTCACCTGATGACCGACGCACACCGTAGTTACGCGCCCCTGGTAAACTAGCCCAATCTAACCGGAACCATTGAATTTTACCTAGTGCAGCCACTTCTTCTAAATAAGCTTGAATTTCTGGTTGGTGTTTTGGAGATTGGTCTACTACCAAAACTTCAAAGTTGGGATATTTCTGGTTAAGAACATCCACAATACTATCTTTTAAAGGCTCTTCTCGTCCGTAGGTTGGTATGATTACGGAAATTAAAGGCAAATCATTCATGTGCTTTTATTCTCAAATAAATTTGCTGTTTTGATACTAAATTTATACCGAAATTTGAATCAATTAGAACTTGATTTGTAGACGTTTTTTATTGGTTACCTGTTCAGAATCAGCATTTTCTTTTTCTTGTTTATCTAGTGCTGGTAATTTAAATAGTATTCCCGCAAAAAACCAGTAATATACAGCCACTGGATCAACATCTAAGGGATAGTAGTAGGTGTTGCAACTAATAAACAATATAAACACCCACATAGATGCTCCGTAACTGCGGAAATTACGGTTTTTTATCGAGCGATAAGTCTTGAACGCCGTGATTGTCAGGGTAGTGACTAAAGCTAAAAAACCTAATACACCAAAAATCCCAACTTCATACAATACTTTGGGGTAGTAAGTTTCCACTAGCTTGGTCTTACCTAATGCACGAGCAGAGTTTGTGGCTCGACCTAAGCCGCTTCCTATAGGGGTATCTACGTTTTTCCAGTTTTCTTCAAATTGCTGAATGATAAAGTCTTGAGGTGGTGAAGCATTCCAGCGAGTAATAAAACTGTCAGTTCTTTCTTGAACAACCTCCGGGTTATTCACCATCGCAATTCCCAGAATTATCACCAATCCTATACCTATAGGGATAAACCGTTTTAAGTTAGCAATTTGACCAGTTAGTAATAGTAGTAACACAAAGCAAGTTGGTACTAAGGCTAAAGCAATTCTCTGTCCAGAAACTACCGCATTCACAAAGACCAAAGCTAGAGAACCTAAACTTGTTAGTCGCCAAAAAATGGATGGATCTGAAAAGCCTGTAGCGAAGCCAAAAAAAGTACTAGAAATTAAAAACCATGCCCATTGCCAAGGTGCAACAAATGTTCCTGGTAGGCGAATAATTCCTTGACTGGGACTGTAGACTAAAGCCCCACCAAAATAACATCGGGCTTCTAATGTGGCTTTAAATAAGGCCGCGCCTTCGTAATTTCTAGTACCTTCACAAATCCCAACTACTAAGAACAGATACTGGAGAAATCCTAGTCCGCAGCAGATAATAATCAGGACAATTTGTAAGCGGGATAACCAGAGAAAATCTTGCTTATTACGAACTAGATAGTAAGCACAAGTAATCAAAGGGACATAACCTAAAAATACTTTTAAACCTAGAATTCCTAAGCCTATGGGTATTTCTTTAACAGGTGTTTCTAGTAATCCCACAGGAGGTGGGTTGAGTTGTTGTCCGCCATTGATAAATATCAGCGTTAATAAACTTGAACCCAATACAAAAAGCAAAGGAATTTTAATAGATTGGGGAATAACAAAGGGTAGCCCCTGTTTACGGCAAATTTGCCAAAGAGCAATTACAGCTGGAAGATAAAAAGAATCTTTAGCTAATTGCAGAACCGGACTGTTACCAATGTAATAGGTGATTGTTCCCCCAAAAGGGACATAAATCAGGAAGCCAATTAAAGCTGGTCGGGGGTATTTGTAAGAAAAAGACATTACAAGAACACCTAAGACAGCAGGTAATGCTGTCTTAATTCCGCCTACTAAAAACGACAAAAAGCCTAAAAATAGACCGCCAGCGAGGGATTTAGTGAGTAAATCCATGAATTCTTTGCGGGCTTTGGTTGCTTGGCGCTTTTGGGCTAACCTTTCTTGAAGGCTAAGGGTAGGTGCTTCCTTTGCAGGCTGCTTTTTAGAGTTTTTTGATTTCTGAAATTTTGACTTTAATTGTGCCATAGCAGCCCTTTAGCCTATGTATATAAAGTGCTGAGGAGCCAGCCCCAGCCGCGTGGGCGGCTACTTACTTAATCCCGAAAACTAAAACCTGATAATAACATACACAAAGTTTGTGTCTAATCAGACTCAAAAACTAGCGCCAGCCTGAGACGACAATGTAGCAATTCTCAATCATTCGTCATAGACAAGATCCCCGACTTCTTTAAAGAAGTCGGGGATCTGATCCGCTTAATTTTTACAAATAAAATAGGATTACTAACGCCGTGTGCAACTTTCTCTCAAACCTAACCCCCAATCCCTTCCCTTGTAGGGAAGGGGAGCAAAAATTAAAGCCTCTCCCCGCGTCGGGGAGAGGTTTGGAGAGGGGTTTTAAAAATAAGTCGCACATCGCGTTACTATATACTCAGTCCAGAGTCTGAACTTTTTTCTTCTCTGGATTATTCCTGTCGCACACCATCCACTACTGGTGTAACTTGGTTGGTAGAAAATGGGTCTGTACCACCAGTCCAATTAAAGTCACTGATGCGGATACTGAAGCCGCCTAACTCTAGGACAGGATTGTAACGTAGAGTAATGCCATAGGTGCGGCGATTATACTCCAAAATATAATCAGTACTGGTTTCTCTTCCTGTATCCAAGTTAAATGATGTTTGAAAACCTACACGAAAAGGGCCATAAATTTGCTGTGTAATACCAGCACTCAATACTCTAATATCAACGGAGCGGTCAAAGAAAAAAGGCGATAATCCGCTGTTTAAGCCTTGAGAGTAACTGATATTAAAGGCTGTGTAATCCAAAAAAGGACGAGAAAAATTACCAATCTGTCCGATCAGGCCAACTGTACCAATTAGGGTGCTTTGATTATCACCATTGGTGTAATAACTAGTAGTACCTCTAACACCAGCGATCGCACTTAAATAAGGAACTACTGGATTGGGTGTGTAGCGCAAGCCTTCTGTAGCTGTAGCTGGTAAAGGTTTTCCTCGCCACAATGACACACTAGTACTGAGACCAGCGCTGGCTTGGAGGCGACCTAAAGAAATACGATCAATGCTTTGATTGACGTTTGATTCAAATAAGTCTTGACGATCGCTATTGGCGTTGATATATTGTGCGCCTGCTTGATAGTCAAGAAAAATGCCACTGTTACCTAAAGGAATTACGGGAGAGGTAACTACAGCACCCAAACTACTTTGGACAGTTTGAAAGCCAAGAGAACCGTTATATAAGCGATCGCGGTAGCTATATTCCAAATTCAAATAATGCGGATTGCGATCGCCTAATGTTTGTTGCAGTCGCAAACTAGCCCGCAAATTGTCGTCTAATTGGCTCAAATCAAAACTAGTTAATTCCCCCGAACCTCGCAGGGTTGTTTTTGGACTTAAAACGGCATTTACTCTGCTTCTGACACCAAATAAAGATGCTGGATTGTTGAAGCCTCCCTGGGCTGCTCTTTGGACAAAAAGCTGCGGTGTAATTGTCCAACGTGCTTGTTCTGTATTTATCGGTGTAAAACTACGCTCCAAAAATAAACCACCCCGTTCATCGCCATCAAAACCAGGAGAAACAATTGCGGGAGTTACCTCTTGTTCTCGACGGTCAATAGTTTGATTATCTACTGGTATGGGTAAGCTAAAACCTTGATCGAACACCAAGCGCTGGCGTTCTGTTTTAATTCGGTCGATTAAGGGGGCTTGGCGTGTCAGAGTGACTTTATCAGCCCGTAATTCTAGTTCTGGTGGCGAAAATGGGTCATTGGTAATTCTTACATCTCTCGCTTGCCAACCCCGCGGAAAAAAATCGATGTATCTGGCTTCAAACCGCAGTCGCTTGACTTCACCACCTTGTTTTGGTGGTGGCAAATTGCTTGCGCCGCCTCGACCCCCGATAGAAACATTAGCGTCTCCAGGACTTTTCACACCCGTCAGTGGCTGATTAGCGCGAACGCGATCGCTTAGTGGTCGTTGTGGCACACCGCCAGCTGTAATATCAGTGGGTAAAAATCCCAAATCTGTTGAGGATGAAGGAATGTAAATTTCACCACTACCATTTTCCAATTCTCCACTGTCTTGGAGGAAATTATAGGTAAAGCGTTGACCACGCAATAACTGATCGCCTCTTGTTAGGGCAACATTGCCTTTACCAACAGCGATTAAATTTGCTAAATTTACTTGCAGGCGATCGGCATCTATTACAGCCCCATCAAATCGCACCACTACATTTCCTTCCGCCGTCACAATTCGCCGTTGTTCATCATACTCCTGCTTATCTGAGATTATTTCTACAATCCTCTCCCTCACTACTGGCGTGGTTGTAGAAGCAGGTGCTGGTTGAGTTGGTTGGTTAGGTGATTTGAATTCTATACTTCCAGGAGTTTCTGATTCGCTTGTTGGGCTGCGAGACTTAAACTCGATAATATTTTGGACTGGCTGAGTACTCGGTACATGATCGGTAAATGTACCGGAGAGATTGACGGTTTCTGGTTGCTGTGGTGGTGCAGTAGTTGTATTTTGTGATTCTGGTGGAGTTAATTTTTCAGCTACAACTTGCTCTGGTGATGGAAATTGCTGGAAAGTTGAGTTAGTTTGAGGCGGACTCTGACCACTGATATTCACCGGCTGGATGAGATAGCCTACACCCAAAGGCTGCCCTAAATTTGCGGCATTTGTGGAAGTACTAAAGGGAGAAAGTGCTGATGGTAAAGTTTCTGGTGTATTGGGAGTAGGTAAAGTTTTCGCAGTTACTAAATTATCTGAAACCGTTTTAAACGGAATTAACTGAGGCGGTACATTTTTCTTATCCGCAATATTGGCACTTTTTGGCTTTTCTGGAATGTTTTGGAGATCACTAATAGGATCTACAAATGAATGAATTTGGGTATCGTTAACCGATGACAGGGAACTTGTAGATTTTATAGTTTCAAGAACAGGAGGCGGTGCAGGCGGCAGAACTGGATGAAGCATATCTGGGCAAAATAAACCTAACAAATAGCCAACTAACAGCCGGAAAGAAGTTCACATTTTGCCTTCCGACTTTTGCTTTTTGCCTACATGCAGCAAGCCGCTAAAAGGAGGAAATTGCATTGTGCAGGATATGGCGTTGCCAAAACTCCCTTTGTTTTTCAGGACTTGAGAGCAGATTCCTACTAGGTCGTAACTTTGCCATCAGCTAAACTCTTGAAAAGCAAGTATCTGTTGGAGTTATGAAAGCAGTATGTTTTGCTCATCATCCTGTGTGTAGACACCCAGTTACTGTGAAGGGAAACTCCGTTTGCGGATTTTCCCTATTGTAGCAACTGCCATTCAGTTGTCGGCGCAAAGCCTTCCCGTAGGATAGCAAGCAATTTTCCTTGACCTTTGGTGTGTTCTACCTTCCGGCAGCCGCGGATAGTTTGTCTTGATTATTACTCTAAATCCCGACGGCCGGGGTTACGAGCAGGATCATTGGACAAAAATCCGAAGACAAAAGTAGTCACGAAGAAGGCAACAACAATATAAACAACGATTTTTAAAGTCAGCATAGAAGTATCTCCAAAGGGGTTCAGAAAAAAGCTTCTTTCAGTATCTGCCACGCAGAAAAGATAGCTCCTTTATCTTACCCAAATCTTGTCTCGTTTTGAGCGCATTCTGTTGAGAGTGGAGGGCTATGTCCTGACCACCCCATAGAGTATGGCACAAGTTTGGCTATTATCTCATGCTGTGGTTAGTTTGATCAGTAGATGCTTGTTAAATGTAGTTGTTGACTGGCTAATCTTGTGACGTTAATTAATCAAAGAGGTTTCCTGACTATTCTTTTTACAGCCTTCCTGATGCAGTGAAACGAAAAAATAGTGGTTTTAACAAGGGGTGTATGGGTGTAGTCCAGTAGGGTGTGTTAGCGACAGCGTAACCCACCCTACTAGCTACTAGCTACTTAGTTAGCACTTTGGTATTACACTTTCAAGCCTGCCTTGGCTTGAATATATTCTTCTAGTTCGATTTTTACTGGTACAGCATTCCAGATTTCTTGACAATATTCTTTGATGGCTCGGTCAGAAGAGAATTTTCCTGTCCGTGCTGTATTCAGAATTGACATCCGTGTCCAGTGTTCTTGGTCACGGTAGGCTTTATTTACCTGGTCTTGAGAGTCAATATAAGACTGGTAATCTGCAAACAGCAAGTACGGATCGTGGTACAACAGGGAGTCTACTAGTGGACGGAACAGATTGGTATCACCATAAGAGAAAAATCCTGAACTGATTAGGTCAATCACTTCTTTGAGTTGAGGATTGTTATGGTAATAGTCCCAAGGGTTATAACCTCTGGATTTTAAATCGTACACTTCTTCGGTTGTCAATCCAAACAAGAAGAAGTTTTCGGCTCCCACTTCTTCGCGGATTTCGATATTTGCACCATCAAGTGTGCCGATAGTTAGCGCACCATTCATGGCAAATTTCATATTGCCGGTGCCAGAAGCTTCTTTACCAGCAGTGGAGATTTGTTCTGAAAGGTCGGCTGCGGGGTAAACTCGTTGACCAAACCGCACATTGTAATCAGGTAAGAATACTACTTTTAGGCGATCGCGCACATCGGGATCGTTGTTAACTACATCACCAACGGCGTTGATGAGTTTAATGATCAACTTGGCAATGAAATAGCCAGGAGCAGCTTTACCACCAAAAATAAATGTGCGGGGTGTGATGTCAATGTTGGGATTTTCCTTGATGCGCTTGTAGAGCGTAATGATGTGCAGCACATTGAGGTGTTGCCGCTTGTACTCATGCAATCGCTTCACCTGAACATCAAACAGCGATTCTGGATTTACTACAATACCGTGGTTTTGGAGAATGTAAGCTGCTAGGCTAGTCTTGATGTCTTGCTTGGTCTGCCGCCATTCCCGACGAAACTCAGCATCTTCTACAAAGGCTTCGAGTTGCTTGAGATCCTGTAGATGACTAATCCAATTAGTACCAATTTTGCGAGTGATTAAATTAGCCAGTTGGGGATTACTCACTACTATCCAACGGCGTGGTGTGACACCATTGGTTTTGTTGTTGAACTTTTCAGGCCAAAGTTCATAAAAATCGCGGAGAACATCTTGCTTGAGTAACTCTGAATGTAAGGCGGCGACACCATTAATTGCATGGGAGCCAACACTTGCTAGGTGTGCCATGCGGATATACTTTTCACCACCCTCATCAATTAACGATAGCCGCGCTAGGCGATCGCTATCGTTGGGATATTTAGCATGGACTTGACCCAGAAAACGTTGGTTAATTTCATAGATAATTTGAAGATGTCTGGGTAGCAAGTGATTAAATAAGCCTAAAGGCCACTTTTCTAAAGCTTCTGGTAACAGGGTATGGTTGGTATAACCAAAAGTGTTTTGGGTGATTTGCCAAGCCTGATCCCACTCTAGCTCATGCTCATCAAGCAACAACCGCATTAATTCAGCCACACCTATGGATGGGTGGGTGTCATTGAGTTGCACAGCAAATGACTCGTGAAAGGTATTTAAGTTCTCGCCTTTTTGCAAGTGAAGACGGATCATGTCTTGCAGGGAACAAGAAACAAAGAAATATTGTTGTTCTAAACGCAGTTCTTTGCCTTGAACCAACTCATCATTAGGATAGAGAACTTTGGTAATGTTTTCGGAAACTACTTTTCTGTTGACTGCACCGTAGTAGTCTCCGTCGTTAAACGCCCGGAATTCAAAAGACTCAGGAGCTTCAGCTTTCCATAAACGTAAGGTATTGGCAGTGTTGACTCGATAACCTGAGATGGGCGTATCGTAAGGAACACCTTTCACAACTTTATCGGGAATCCAGCGTACCCGATAGCGGCACTTTTCGTCGTAATAACCTTCGGTGCGACCGCCGAACTTGACTTCTATGCTTTCCTCTGGACGCGCAATTTCCCAAGGATTGCCTAAATGCAACCATTTATCAGTAATTTCAACTTGCCAACCGTCTCGAATTTCTTGGTCAAAGATGCCAAATTCGTAGCGAATTCCATAACCGATTGCGGGAATTTCTAAAGTCGAAAGGGAGTCCATGTAACAGGCGGCTAGGCGACCTAACCCTCCATTACCCAAGCCTGGTTCTTCTTCAATTTCGCGCAATTGGACAAAATCTAGCCCACATTCCTCAACTGCTTGGCGCACTTGATCGTAAATTCCCAAATTGACCAAATTATTGCTTAAGTGTGGCCCTAAGAGAAATTCTGCTGATAGATAACAGACAACTTTGACACCTTTTTTTGTATAGGTTTCAGTAGTTTTGAACCAGCGTTGCAACATGCGATCGCGTATTGTGTAAGCCAATGCCATGTAATAATCATTGGGCGTGGCTGTGGCAGGGGACTTGCCTTGAATGTAAAAAAGGTTATCAGCAAGGGCGCGTTTGATGGTTTCTTTACTTAACCCCGTGCGATCATCCTCAAATTCACATTGCAATAATGGAGCTTGCTCAAATGTCGTCATAATTATTTCCTATCAAGAATAGAGAGTAGAGAAGGGAGAAATAATAACTCCTCACTCCTGACTTTGCAATGCTACTTGCTACAACGGAGGGAACCTCCGCAACGCAGTAGCTCTTCAGCCTTAAGCCATCACAGTTGGCTATTCCCGTCCTTTTAGTTCTCGGGTCTGAACTATTGCTTCAGCAAAAGTAATGAAACAAACAAGTACTTATTGGGGATCAAGGTAATGTTTGGCGGGATCTGGCTCGTAGCTTGCTCAATAAACTCTTAGGATTGCACCTTGAGTACCTGTACCAGAAAGTTGCACCACAATGCGAGAACCATGAGTAAAGCCAACGCAAATACCTTATTTTTGACTAATGCTGTCATCAACAAGGTCGGTATAACTTAAGTCAGAATTATTCTACGGCTTTGTTGCTTGAAGGAAAAAAAAGACACACTTTTCTTTAGATGAGGTGTTAATTATGTCTGGGGAATTCCTACGCCTCTCTTGGATAATTGCTGACTCATGCGATTTTTGATGACTCGTGCAGGTACACCTATGGCAACGGAGAATGGTGGAATATCTTTGGTGACGACTGCGCCTGCACCAATTACACTGCCTTGACCAATCGTTACGCCATCTAATACCGTAACTCCATGCCCTAACCAACAATCATCTTCAATGACTATTCCTTTCCGAGTCACGCCTTGGTATTTAATTGGCTCCAGTGGATTGGCAAAATTATGATTATTGCCATATATGCCTGAATGAGCTGCAATCATACAGCGTTTGCCAATTTTAATCTCTCCCGGGCCAGCGATACACACATCAGGCCCGATAAAGGTTTCCTCGTCAATGTGGATAAACGTGTTGTCTAAACACCCTATATTAACGTTACGTTCAATAGCTACCCCACGACTTAAATAAATTTTATTGCTTGAATGTCCTTGAGCATCTATACGTACACCTTGGAAAATGTATACACCTTTACTTATTTCAATACGATCAGTCCCCAAAAATTCCACGCCATATTGAATATAAACTTGACTATCTAACTGAGAAAAAATACTCCGGTATACAAGGTTACGTAGCTTTGTACCAAGAGCAATTGTAGGAATATTTCCTAGTAATGTGGTGAGCAACAATTCCTTGAAGCGTTGCAGTTTTGAAGAATATTTTTGGTTGTTCATAACTCAATATCTATCAGATAAATTTGTGTTGGCTAGATTAACAGTGGGTGTTTTTTGGTAGTGCCACTGATCTTGAATTGCTCAAGTTATGAATTGGTTGATCATTGAGCCGAATCTCCCAAAACCGCTCTCTAGTTTTTCCAAAAGCTAGAGAGCTAAAAGCTGGTTTTGGTTATATTTGTAATCTTCTGAAATTAGTGCGATGCTCTACAACTAATCTGTGGTCATCGCTGGCAATTATTTTATGAGTAAGATACTGCTATTTTGCTGATTTTTCCCAGCTACTAAATGAATTGCAGTTTCAAACTTCAGACTATTAAATAGTAAAATTAGGTATTGAAGGCAGAACAATTTGAGTAGCTGGATACATATTTATCCTCAAGCTACTGTCTGCCATTTTGTTTAATGATATTCAATTACCTAATTTAACAAGCTTTGTCAACATCACTACGTATTTGATTGGTTAAGCTCAAAATTTGAGGCGAATTATTCCTGACAATCACAGTATGAGATTGGTCAGAATTATTTTGGTATGCTTAACTCAAGTAAGATTCAACTAAGGTGGAGTATCACCAACTTCAGCCATCACATTAAAATTTACCATCGGTGCAAACAAATAAATGCTTCCTCGACTGCAATGACGACTTTCTTGCAATAAATTTCTAGAGTATGCTGCTATGCTCATTTTGCACACTTGATGATTTACAATTTAACCAATTCACAATTTCATTTAGATGAGTGGCTTTTAATAATAATTGACTTCCACAATAACACATTATATTTGTAATGACTCACTCTCAAGTAGTAGGTTTAGTTCAATATTATTGATAGATAAAAATTTGTGATTAAGATAACATTTGCCACCGCATAATTATCAATATTTGAAATTTTACACTCATCACAAAAAATACATTTAGGGTATAGAAAATGTCTCTGACTTGAAAAGCTTTAAGATTTTTTAACAAAATTGCTGTTATTCAAAAAAACATAGCAGATGTGCAACGCAGCAAATGATATCTGCGCTACTTTTTACAGGTTATACTTTCCAAAAGTACAAAAGTTAAAAGATTCTTATCAGCCATAACCATAATCTCAAAATTTGTAAATCACCCGATCAGGCGATCCGAATGGGCGATGCGTCTAGGATATCTCCTATTATAAATTTTGAAATCTAGAGAAAATTCACTTTCTTCAAAGGAATCCTCACAAGAAAACCAAATTTGTAGACTAATCTCCTCTCATTAATTCCCACACTTGGTTGAAATTATGGTTGAAATTAAACAAATCGTCCAGCAAGCTTTTAGGACTGGTTATTTGAGTATCGCCGAGCAAAACCAGATACAAGTGTTACTGCGGCGAGATTATGACTCAGAAGACTTGGATGCTTTTATTATTTTGCAGCGTGCGATCGCCTCTGGGGAGGTTCAGCGAGAGTCCAAACATCAACAAGCCACTCCATCTAGCAACACCAAAAGTACTACATCTAATATAAAGCTTGCTTATAAGATAGCAGCTGAGATTGCTTGTGCGGCGGCGATCGCTCTGACAATGCCAAAAAATACCCAAGATCAACCTTTTTTGGGAAGTTGATCATTGGTAGCAATGTTCAAACTTCCGGTTTCTGGCTTGAGAAGGGAATTTTTATGTCATTCATTTGACCGATTCAATAATTAGGAAAATATTAAATTTTGATCACCAAGCAGACGCTAGAGCAGAACACAAAAAAACAAAAATGTGCTTGGTGCAAGGTTTAGCAATAACTCTGGTCAAAGTTTTTAATTCTTAACAAAGTCACAAGTACTTTACAAACACAGTATAAAGAATTGGCAGCATTGGTTAAAGACAGTAAACAATAACCATAGCTGAACCTGGAGAAGTGCTAACTTACTATGCAGCCAATTCGCACATTCAATGTTTCCCCTTCACTCCCATCACGCCTAGAACCACTACGGCAGCTGGCGTATAACTTGCACTGGGATTGGAACGTTGAAACCAAAGATTTATTTCGCCGCTTAGACACAGATTTGTGGGAGTCTAGCCGCCATAACCCAGTGTTAATGCTGGGTACTATCTCCCAAGCACGGCTTTTGGAGGTAGTTGAAGATGATGGCTTCCTAGCGCAAATGGATCGCGCTGCTCGCCAGTTAGAAGACTATCTACAAGAGCGGACTTGGTATCAGAAACAACGCAGCCAAAAGCCAAAAGAATGCTTTGCCTATTTTTCGGCAGAGTTTGGACTGGTTGATTGTTTACCTGTTTATTCTGGAGGCTTAGGCGTTCTCGCGGGTGATCACTTAAAATCTGCTAGTGACTTAGGACTACCGCTAGTGGGTGTAGGCTTACTTTATCAACAGGGGTATTTTGCTCAATATCTCAATGCTGATGGCTGGCAACAAGAACGCTACCCCATCAACGATTTTTATAATATGCCCTTGCATTTGGAGCGCAATCCTGACGGTTCAGAATTGCAGATTGCCGTTGATTATCCAGGGCGCAAGGTGTACGCCAGAGTGTGGCGTGTACAGGTAGGGATGGTTCCTTTATACATGTTGGACACCAACATTGAACCAAACAAACAATACGACCACGACATCACAGACCAGCTGTATGGTGGTGATATCGATATGCGTATCCACCAAGAAATCATGTTGGGTATCGGTGGTGTACAGATGCTCAAAGCTTTGGGATATGATGTCACTGCCTATCACATGAATGAAGGTCACGCCGCCTTCTCAGCTTTAGAACGCATCCGGCTCTTGATTCAAGAAGAGGGTTTGAGTTACGCCCAAGCCAAGCAAGTGGTAAGTTCTAGTAACATCTTTACCACCCACACACCAGTACCTGCGGGTATTGACTTGTTCCCTCCCGACAAAATGTTGCATTACCTGGGGTACTATGCAGATATCTTTGGCTTGCCCAAGGAGCAATTTTTAGGACTAGGGCGAGAAAATACTGGTGATTTATCCGCGCCTTTCAGTATGGCGGTGTTGGCGCTGAAGATGGCGACTTTTTGTAACGGGGTGGCACAACTGCACGGTGTTGTATCGCGGCAGATGTTTCAAGGTTTGTGGAAGAAAGTACCAGTCCAAGAAGTACCCATTACCGCGATTACCAACGGGGTTCATGCTCGTAGTTGCGTTGCTAAATCAACTCAAGAGTTGTACGATCGCTATCTAGGGCCAAACTGGTCATCAGCACCACCAGATAACCAACTGTGGGAACGGATGGAAGCAATTCCCGATGAGGAATTGTGGCGCAATCACGAACGCTGCCGTCTGGATATGGTACTGTACGTGCGGGATCATCTAGTCAAGCATTTACGCGATCGCGGTGCTTCGGCTTCCGAAGTTGCCCAAGCCCAAGAAGTACTAGATCCCTACGTTTTAACTATTGGTTTTGCCCGCCGATTTGCTACCTATAAACGCGCTACCCTTTGGATGCGCGATCTAGAACGCATTAAACACATCTTACTTGGTGATAAAACCCGCAAAGTTCAATTCGTAATTGCTGGTAAAGCTCACCCCAAAGATATCCCTGGGAAAGAACTCATTCGTGATATCAATCACTTTATCCACGAACACCATTTAGAAAAACAAGTAGTTTTCGTTCCTAACTATGATATTCACATAGCTCGGTTAATGGTGGCAGGTTGCGATGTCTGGTTGAATACACCCCGTCGTCCACGGGAAGCTTCCGGTACTAGCGGAATGAAAGCCGCTATGAATGGATTACCAAATTTAAGTGTTCTAGATGGTTGGTGGGATGAAGCTGATTATGTCCGCACTGGTTGGGCTATTGGACACGGCGAAAATTATGACGATCCCAATTATCAAGATGAAGTGGAAGCTAACGCTCTCTATGATTTGTTAGAGAAAGAAGTTGCGCCTCTATTTTATGACCACCGCGACGAAGATGGTCTACCCCGTCCTTGGGTAGCCAAAATGAAAGATGCCATTCGCTTGAACTGTCCGTTCTTTAATACAGCGCGGATGGTACGAGATTATGCCGAACGGGCTTATTTCCCAGCCAGCGATCGCTGTCATACTTTGATTGCTGATAATTATGCCCCAGCCAAAGAATTAGCTACTTGGAAAGCTAAACTCAGTGACCACTGGTTTAACATCAGAATCAAAGATATTGATGTATCGGTAGGCTCAGATATTGAGGTTAACCAAACCGTTGCTGTCAAAGCCAAAGTTGACTTGGCAAGTTTGAGCAATGATGATGTGCAAGTGGAACTTTACCAAGGTGCGATCGATGCCGATGGTGAAATCGTCAATGCTATACCAGTAGTGATGGATTACCAAGGCCAAGATCCCCAAGGTTTGAGTATCTACACAGCAAATGTCATCTATACTACCTCTGGTTTCCAAGGCTTGTCCTTGCGCGTGTTACCCAAACACCCACACTTGTCTAGTGCTTATGAACCAAGGTTGATTGCTTGGGCTGAATAGAGTGCTGAGTACTGAGTGCTGAGTACTGAGTCGAGAGAAGATAGCGCCGCAGGCGCTAATAAATCGAATAAAGTGCTGTTAGCAGTAGCGGGGCGTTCAGCCCGTGCTAAGTTGTTATTAAATACTCAGCACTCAGTACTTTCAACTCATCACTAATTTAGGGATGACAATGTAACCTGTGGTGCGATCGCCTAATACAAGGTTGCGTTGTTCACCCCAATACCACCAGTGTGCAGCAACATAAGCACAGATTAAACTATCTAGTTTGTCTTCTACCGCTTTAAGTGCTGCACCTGTGGAAGGCAAAAGGAAAAAGTCAAAAGGAAAAAGATCAGATTTTGGCGCTTTAAGGCTAGGTTGGAGAGTGGGTAAAATTTCGAGAATATATTGATGGAGTTTAATTAATTCTAGACGACGCTCATTGATGCGTCCTTTTTTATATTTCAGAATGCGTTCTAAGCTAAATAAATTAACTATGGCCGGGTGAGGAAATACTTCTATTTGATATCTGCCGATTTTTTTTGGTTCGATAGTGGGTGCATGGGTAAAACCGCGCGATTCTAATTCTAAGCCAAAGTTAATAGTGCGGTCGGCGAAGGGTAAATTTTGATTTGCTGGGTAGCAACCTGCATGATATTTACCAAAGTATTTATGACTGAGTTTATCTGGTAGGCGGCTACCTGTGGCGTTAGGAATGAGAGTAGGCGCATCTACAGCAATAATGGCTGGTTCTTCTGATTTTACACAGGTATCTATCCAAGTTAAAATATCTGCGATCGCTTCTTTTCTGTCCAGATCAATTAATTCCAATTGTCCGTCTATTAATTCTAAACAGCATAAGCCACTTGGTTGGGATTTCCAGCCTAAATCAATGCCAATAAATTTCATTTTAAAATGGATACATCTAGTTAGTTTCAAACTAAAATATATCCTATACTAATATTTGTGATTTTCGGTATTTTGGTTATGATAAATACATAAGCATTTATACAAAAAAATATTTTGATTGCTGAAAAGTAGTAGCTGCCACTTTGAGCTTTTCACTTAACAATAGAATCGCCTATTGGTCAAATATAACTAGTACAGCATGGCGTAAATAAACCACCCATTCTAAATGTCTGAAACACTTGCAGCAAGGTAATTACGAATTACGAATTACGAATTACGCGTAGCGGTACTAGAGTCATGGAGGAGCAGAGAAATAGGTATTATACCCACTTGGTTTTAATTCTCTACTCCATTGACTTAAATTGATCGGGACACAGAAGACTTTTCCAACTTGCTCAAAATTTAATTGCTCTTGAGCCAGTTATCAAAGTTTGATTTGATTAGTCTTCCATTGGAGACATTTCTCCACCTGAGCAAGTGTCTCCAGGTAAGCACTTAGCAAATGGTGTTACTGTAATTATGTTACCAACAGCTAAACGTGCTGATGGTGATGATGCTATTGGAGATGATTCTGCTGGAGATGTTCCTTGAGTTGGTTCTTCACCACGTCTCTTGTGTTTACATCCACCAGTTAAAAGTTCCTGTTTATCTAGAGATAAATCCACCAACAAATCAGATGCAATTGTTTGAATCAACATAATTCTTTACCTCACTTACGTTATATAGGTGTTAATCACCTATGCCTCTGTTATAAACTAATGTCTAATTTAAAGAATTATTCTTTAGTCATAAAAAAATAAGCTAGAATTCTATCTTTAGATATTGGCTAAAAACTTTTAATTTTATACTTCTTTACTTGATAAACATTGATAATTTTTGCATAAGCAACTTAATTAACATGCGCCTCTCTGGGAGACACACGTTAATTTCAGGATATATTTAAAAGCTAGTGATTAAATATGCTAAATAATTAGATATGCTGTCAAAAGACTTAAACAGTTTCTAACTGATAATTTGAGTTTTCTTGTTTGTGAACTTTCTGTTGTTCTCTTAATGCTTGCAATTGTTCTTCTAATTGCGCCTTCACTTCATGGCGGAAAGTAAAAAAGTGTTCACCTAAACTCAACGCCACAAAATAATCATATAATAAATGGGGTTTTTGGATAGCGATCGCTAATAATTGCCACCAAAAAACCCAACGTGTAAAGCGTACAATCCCCTGTCGCCAAATAATTATAGGAAACAAACGTAATTCATGCCAAGTTAAAGGACGTTTACCTTGAGGAATTTTGCCTTCCATCAATTTAAAATGACGATAAGTGCGCTGTAAATAAGGCATCGGCTCATACAAATTCCAGAAAGCCTCAATATACTCCCTAATGATTTCTTCTAAAGGACGGGTAGGGACAAAGTTCATTAATGCTTTTTGAGAACCCATGAAATCCATTAACCCTTCTTTTAATCGTCCTTCTTGTTTGAGACGATCCCACATAGCTGTATTATGCAAGGCTTGGAGCAAACCTAAATGTGCTTGGGGAATCCCTGTCTCTTCTACAAATTGTTGAATGCGTTGTCCTGCACCTTTTTTTTCACCATCAAAACCGATAATAAACCCGGACATAATTTGCAGTCCAGCGCGTGTAATTTTGGAGCAGGATTCTATTAATGACTGACGAGTATTTTGTTCTTTATTAGCTACTGTTAAACTTTCTACATCTGGTGTTTCAATCCCCATAAACACCATTCTAAATCCAGCTTGCACCATCAACTCAATTAACTCATCATCTTCTGCCAAATTCAAAGATGCTTCTGTGAGTAAAATAAACGGATACTTACGTTCTTCCATCCAAGGAATTAATGCTTTTAAAAACATCTTGGCATTACGTTTATTGCCAATAAAGTTATCATCCACGATAAATATTAATCGTCGCCAGCCAATTTGATACAAGACTTCCATTTCCGCCAGCATTTGTTCTGGTGTTTTTGTGCGTGGCTTGCGACCAAATAAATTGATGATGTCACAAAATTCGCACTGAAAAGGACAACCGCGCGAAAATTGCAGCGTTACTGCTAAGTAAGCATCTAAATCTAGTAAGTCAAAACGCGGAATAGGTGTTTCAGTTACATCTGGTTTTTCTGTAGCACGAAAAATTCCTCCTTCTTCCCCCCGTGCTAACCCTTCTAAAAACAAGGGAATGGTGCATTCTCCCTCATCCAGAATTAAATAATGTGCGCCTGCTTCCAAGGCAAATTCTGGAACTGATGTGGCAAAAGGGCCTCCTACAGCCACTTTTTTACCTAAAGCTACCCCTTTTTGAATCAATTCCCACAAATCTTTTTTCTGGATAATCATTGCAGAGATGATGACTAAATCACACCAATCCCAATCTGCATCTGTCTCTAGACGTACATTTCGGTCTACCAATCTGAGTTCCCAATCATTAGGTAACATGGCTGCGACTGTGATTAAACCCAACGGCGGATTTGTAGCGCGTAAACCTGCTAAATTGAGGGTTTCTTGGTAAGACCAAAAAGAATTAGGCATAATTGGCCAAAGTAGTAAAGCTCTCATCAGTACACACCCTGGAATGTAAAAATTCACTACTTCCCACGTTAATCAAAGTTTTCTAGCAAGATATTAAGTTTTGTAAATTATGTACTAATCAGTTAGTCATTTCTCACTCACCGCGTCACTGCGTCTCCTCAGTCCCCAATCCCCGTTAAAATTGAATTTGTTTTGTAAACGCCACCTTCACACGGCACGGATGAGAGGTAAGTGAACTTGAAAATTATGGGTAAGCAGCGTGTTCTGTCGGGAGTTCAACCAACTGGTAATTTACATTTGGGTAACTATTTAGGAGCAATTCGCAACTGGGTAGAAATCCAAGACCAGTATGATAATTTCTTTTGTGTAGTAGATTTACACGCGATTACTGTACCGCATAATCCAGCGTCTTTGGCGGCAGATACTTACACGATCGCAGCTCTTTATCTGGCATGTGGCATTGATTTAAACTACTCTAGTATTTTTGTCCAATCCCACGTTTCCGCACACAGTGAACTTGCTTGGTTGCTGAACTGCATCACGCCTCTCAACTGGCTGCAAGACATGATCCAGTTTAAGGAAAAGGCAGTCAAACAAGCGGAAAATGTGAGTGCAGGTCTACTAATATATCCAGTGCTGATGGCGGCGGATATTTTGCTTTATCAAGCCGATAAAGTACCAGTAGGTGAAGACCAAAAGCAACATTTGGAACTGACGCGGGATATTGTTAACAGATTCAATCACCAATTTGCTAAAGATGAACCTGTGCTGAAATTACCAGATCCCTTGATTCGTAAAGAAGGCGCAAGGGTGATGAGTTTGACAGATGGGACACGCAAAATGTCCAAATCTGACCCGTCAGAGTTAAGCCGAATAAATCTGCTAGATTCACCAGACCAGATTACCAATAAAATTAAGCGGTGCAAAACTGATCCTGTACGGGGTTTAACCTTTGATGACCCAGAGCGTCCAGAGTGTAATAACTTGTTAACTTTGTATATGTTGCTGTCTGGTAAAACTAAAGAAGCAGTAACCGCAGAATGTCAAGATATGGGTTGGGGACAATTTAAGCCGTTATTGACAGAAACAACAATTAATGCTTTAAAACCAATCCAAGAAAAATATCAGACAATCATGGATAATCAAGGTTATCTGGAGTCTGTGTTAAAAGAAGGAAGAGAAAAAGCTGAAGCGATCGCTAATCAAACTTTAAGGCAAGTTAAGGCGGCTTTAGGCTACTCAATGCCTTTATAAGGCTTTCGCTTTGAGGTGTGATTTGTTATACCCTGTAAGAAACCCAGACTATAAATTGTATGGATCACACCCATAGCACCACTGCCTTGAGTTTATTCCAGAAAGCCGCCCAAGCAGGGGAATTTTTGGTGACTGCTGAGGTAGCACCCCCGAAAGGGGGAAATCCTACCCACATGATTGAAATGGCGGCGACTCTTAAGGGAAGAGTTCATGCTGTCAACATTACAGATGGTAGCCGCGCCGTGTTGCGGATGTCTTCTTTGGTAGCTTCCGCGATTTTATTACAAAACGGCATTGAACCAATTTGTCAGATTGCTTGCCGCGATCGCAACCGTATTGCATTACAAGCCGACCTCATGGGCGCTCATGCCTTGGGTATCCGTAATATCTTAGCTTTAACAGGCGACCCAGTAAAAGCAGGCGATCATCCCGATGCCAAAGCCGTATTTGATTTAGAATCGGTGCGACTATTGCAATTAATTCAGAAAATGAATCAAGGTTTTGATTGCAACGATAAACCCTTAACCGATGGCGCAACAGATTTATTTGCAGGTGCAGCTGTAGATCCGCAATGTGCAAGTTGGTCAGGTTTACAAAGCCGATTTGAACGTAAAATTGCAGCCGGAGCGCAGTTTTTTCAAAGTCAATTAATTACTGATTTTGAAAGACTAGAAAAGTTCATGGATAAGATAGCTTCTGTACATAAAAAACCAATTTTGGCAGGAATTTTTCTGTTGAAATCTGCCAAAAATGCTCAATTTATTAATAGGTGCGTTCCGGGTGTAAATATTCCCGAACACATTATTGATAGATTAGGAAAAGCCAAAGACCCATTAGAAGAAGGTGTCAAAATTGCTGCCGAACAAGTACAAATAGCACGGCAATTGTGTCATGGTGTCCACATGATGGCTGTCAAGCGGGAAGATTTGATACCTCAAATTTTAGACTTGGCGGGCGTGAAGCCTGTTGATTTAGTTGTAGCGAAGTAAACGAGTAATATACTAGCTAGGTAGAGGCGCAAAGTTATGCGTCTCTACCATTTGAGAAGATAGTAGCATTGAAGTACGCCAGTTATAAAGCCCAATTTGTTGATTTATTATCAGTAGTGGACCGTGTAGATTTGAAGACCCAGGAGTACATATAGTGACAGATTTGAATAACTACAATCTAGTAGTACTTAATGAACAAATTTTAAATGAAGAAGATAATGAAGAAGATCAAGAGGAAAAAGTTACTTTCCAGTATGATCCTGATAAAATTAACATTGTAACTAGGGAACCAACAATAGAGTTATTGCTTAAAAGAATCAATGAAGAAGCCCTTGATTTAGCACCTGATTTCCAACGTCATGCGGATATATGGAAAGAAGATGCCCAAAGCAGGCTTATAGAATCCATTATTATCCGCATCCCCATACCAGCATTTTATATAGATGCTACTAATGAAGATAAATGGCTAGTAGTCGATGGATTACAGCGTCTATTTGCACTAAAGCGCTTTATTCTCGACAAAAAACTCAAACTATCTGGATTAGAATATCTTACAAATCTGGAAGGGAAAACTTACGATCAAATTGATCGCAGATACCAACGCCGCCTTGAAGAAACTCAACTAACAGTATATTTGATCGAAAAAGGCACACCTCCAGAAATTAAATATAATATTTTTAAACGCATTAATACAGGAGGGCTTGCTTTATCTCCTCAAGAATTGCGACATGCTCTTAATCCTGGTAAGGGAACAAACTTTTTAACTAAACTTGCTGCA
Organism: Fortiea sp. LEGE XX443; assembly: GCF_015206815.1. Classification (GTDB taxonomy): domain Bacteria; phylum Cyanobacteriota; class Cyanobacteriia; order Cyanobacteriales; family Nostocaceae; genus Nostoc_B. The sequence goes on along the minus strand of NZ_JADEXZ010000016.1, from coordinate 39,032 downwards.
TATCCAAAATTTAAACAGGTAGTTAAACTTGGAAATGAGCGGATAATGCGTATGGATGATCGTGAATTTATACTAGGCTTTTTGGCCTTTACGTTGACTCCTTATAAAGATTATGCCGACAACAGAGATACTTTTTTAACTAAAGCACTCTCTAAAACAAATAAACTCTCTGAAGCTGAGTTATTTAACATTGAAAATAATTTTCAAAGAACAATTATAGCTAGCTGGAACATCTTTGGTAAAGATGCATTTCGGAAAATATCTAATTCTCAGAAAAGGCAGTTTCCTATAAATAAAGCTCTATTTGAATCTTGGTCAGTACTTCTGAGTAAATTGAGTGATGATCAAATACAAATTTTAATAGATAGAAAACAAAAATTGATTGATATATTCAAGACATATATAGACAATGATAAATATTTTTTAGAATCTATATCTCAGGCTGCCGAGAAAGTACAGTATAGATTTAGTACTATAGAAAAAATAATTCAGGAAGTACTTCTATGATTGGTTCCCTAAGACTCACAAATTTTAAGCCTTTTCAAAATCAATCCCTTACATTTAGACCACTTACACTTTTATCTGGACTTAACAGTACTGGTAAGTCTTCTGTTTTACAAGCATTATTATTATTAAGGCAATCTTATCAAAAAGGTTTACTGTCAGAAAAAGGCTTGGTACTCAATGGAGATTTAATTAATATTGGCACAGCTAAAGATGCTATTTTTGAAGGTGCATCTAAACAAGAACAACTAGTATTTGAAATACTTTGGAAAAATGGCACAAAAAGTATATGGAAATTTAAAAATGAAGAAGAAGATGTAGGAGCTAATTTTTTATACCTGACTTCGGAGCATGTAGATGAGCAAGTATATCACTTATCCAGTCTTTTTAATCAAAATTTTCATTACATTGAGGCAGAACGTATAGGCCCAAGAGCATTTAATCAAATGTCATATGACAAAGTTCAATTACTTGGAACACTGGGCGCTAGATGTGAATATACATTACATTTCCTTGCAGTCAATGAGAATAGAATTATTGCTAATCAAAAATTAAGTCATCCTAATGTAAAAAGTTCACAGCGACAATACGATGATCCAGAGGAAAAATCACTAGCTTTAATAGATCAAGTAGAAGCATGGATGGGAGAAATTAGTCCAGGTACACGTATAAGGATAAAATCAAATCCAGACATGGATTTGATAAATTTGCAATGCGGGTATGGAGATAGCAACCTTTACCGTGCAACTAATGTTGGCTTCGGAATTACCTACATTTTACCAATCATAGTAGCTATACTCGCTTCAGAACCTGATACACTAATTCTAGTTGAAAACCCAGAGGCTCATCTTCATCCTAGAGGACAAGCAAAAATGGGTGAGTTGTTAGCACTAGCTGCTAGTTGTGACATTCAAGTAGTAATAGAAACTCATAGTGATCATGTTTTAAACGGAATTCGCCTTGCTGTTCATGACAGTAAAATCAAGCCAGAAGATGTGCAATTACATTACTTTCAACGTCAAGAAAAAGAAGGGCAGACTTACACAAAGGTAGTGTCACCTCGTATTGATCGTGACGGTAGAATTGACCGATGGCCTGATGGATTTTTTGATGAATGGGAAAAAAGCTTAGATGCTTTGTTAGAACCTGTGATGGGAGATTAAAGTGTGGAGCTTGATTTAATATTAAATGAGTTATCTCTGCAAAATCTAGCTCCAAATGAGCGAATAGCACACCAATGGATGTCTGAGTTAATTAGGACCATTAAAACCTTTACAGCACAAGGTATCAAGGTAAGTCTTCGTTCTAAGGAAAATTTTCATACAATTATGCTGGCTCCTAATTATCCTTTACGTCGTTGGTTAAATGAGGCAGATCAATTAGAGCGAGGCTTTATCAAGGCTCTTGCTATTAAAGCACCTTTATCACTAGATTTATCAAATTCAGCTATTCAAGATATTGAAAATAATTCTGGGTTATGTGAATTCTATTATCAGGGAGAACTAGCAATTGGACTTGGTATAGCTCATTTACTTGATGCAGTCGCAGTAAGTTTTTTATCTAACAAATGCTGGAATTTAAGCCGCTTAGAAATCGAGGCTATACAAATTAACGAAGATGAAGATATAGTAAAAGAAACTTTAGAAATTTTTCATGCAAGCCGCGATCACCATGTACATGAACACGCAGAATGGATAAAAAACCGCATTCGTACCAGAGTATTGAATGGCGATGATCTTTGGGATAGAAGAGAAGAATTGTTTCCTGACTTAGAATTTTGTAATGCTGTTGGTAAACAGTTAACAAATATCCGTACTAGACAATTAGAATTACAATCTGTTGTCAAAACATTATTTGAGCTTCAAAACTGTTGCAAAAACTGGAAGACTGGAGCATTCAATGTAGAAGGTTATGCTCTTGATGAGTCAGGAGAAAGTGAAGCAACATTGAATAAATATGGCAAACAAAGAGCTTTTATTTGTCCTGATGGCAAAGAACGCTTATTTGAACGACACGTTAAATTGAAGTTTTGTAACTGGCGAATTCACTTCTTTCCTAAAGAACCAGGAAAAGTCTTTATTGGCTATGTTGGTCGTCATCTTCCTACTGTGAAATATAGAACTTAGCATAAACACTGCGATCGCCCTTTCTACCCTTATCTTGTTAAACTAAAAAGCAACCCTTAATCCTGCAAAGGTAATCTTATGACCTCTGCAACCAATCTAGACACTGACCTCACCCCATTTCCCGACCATACGCAGCTACCGGAGTCAGACGGTACTTTCGTGAAAAACTTCCAAGAACATCCCCAAAGCATTCTACTTACCAACTCGATTAAACCAATATTACAAAAACGTCATCCTGATGGGCAATACTGTATCGGTCAAGATAGCGGTATTTACTGGCGCTTAACTGATCCCCCAGAGAAAGGTGCAGAAGCACCGGATTGGTTTTACGTAGGAAATGTGCCGCCTCTGCTGGATGGTCAAACACGCAGGTCTTATGTGTTGTGGCGAGAGTTTATCGCTCCATTAATTGCTTTAGAATTTGTCTCTGGCGATGGAAGTGAGGAACGAGACAAAACCCCTTGGAAGGGTAAATTTTGGATATATGAACAAGTAATTCATCCAGCTTTTTACGGAATTTATGAAGTAAATAAAGCCAGCATAGAAGTTTATGAATTAATTGGTGGGCAATATCAGTTATTATCGCCAAATGAACGAGGTCATTATCTTATAACTCCTTTGGGAGTCGAATTAGGTATATGGCAGGGAGAGTATCAAAATATGGAATTACCTTGGTTGCGTTGGTGGGATTTGCAAGGTAATTTGTTGTTGACTGGTGAAGAAAGAGCAGAACAAGAACGTCAACGAGCAGAACAGGAAAGTCAAAGAGCCGATCGCCTAGCGGCTCAATTGCGCGCTCTCGGTGTTGAACCAGAAGTATAATCGACTAAATAGAATCTGGGTCAATACCTAATTCTTGCAGTTTTGCGGCCAAGCGATCGCTGCGTTGTTTCTCTTGTTCCGCACGTTGTTTTTCTTGTTCGGCGTGTTGTTTTTCTTGATATGCGACTTCTTCTGGTGTGGGGACTAATTCACCTCCAGCCCTAAAAAAGCGTAATTTATCTTGATAAACACCCAAATATAAATCTAGCTGCTGACTCTATAACCAACCTTAGTATTGGGTTCTCATTGCTATCAGTTTAGCGTAGCAGTGAAGTATGATGTTTGGTGAAAAGTCTTTCCGCCTTTTCATTGCTAAACTAAAAAGCAACCCATTATTCCTGCAAAGGTGTTTTATGACCTCTGCAATCAATCGAGCTACTGAAGAATTCACCCCTTTCCCAGACCACACGCAGCTACCAGAGTCTGATGGCACTTTCGTGAAAAATTGGCAAGAACACCCCCAAAGCATTTTACTAACTGACTCGATTACACCTATACTCAAAAAATTACATCCTGACGGTCAATATTGTATTGGTCAGGATTTAGGTATTTACTGGCGCTTGACTGATCCTCCAGAAAAAGGTGCAGAAGCACCGGATTGGTTTTATGCAGGAAATGTACCGCCCTTGCTTGATGGTCAAACACGGAGGTCTTATGTACTGTGGCGAGAATACATCGCCCCGTTAATTGCTTTGGAGTTTGTCTCTGGGGATGGTAAGGAAGAACGAGACAAAACCCCTTGGAAGGGGAAGTTTTGGATTTATGAGCAGGTGATTCGTCCTCCTTTTTATGGCATTTATGAAGTGAAGAAAGCTAGTGTGGAAGTCTATGAATTCATTGGGGGGCAATATCAGCCGTTATTAACAAATGAGCGCGGACATTATCTTATTACACCCTTGGGAGTCGAGTTAGGTATATGGCAGGGAGAATATCAGAATGCGGAATTACCTTGGCTGCGCTGGTGGGATTTGCAAGGTAATTTGTTGTTGACTGGTGAAGAACGAGCGGAACAGGAACGTCAACGGGCGGAACAGGAACGTCAACGAGCAGAACAGGAACGTCAACGAAACGATCGCCTAATTGCTCAATTGCGCGCTCTCGGTGTTGAACCAGAAATTTAATTTATCTCAGCGTGTAGCTAAGATAATATCTGGTGTGATTCTTTCTAAAACCTGCTTCAACACGATCGCAGTCCAATCGATATCTGCTGCGGTTGTGTCACGTCCCAGTGTCATACGAATTCCGCCTAAAGCTGCTGTTTGGGAATAGCCCATAGCTAAAAGTATCGGACTAGGGCTGAGTTTACCGCTATGACAGGCTGCACCAGCACTAATGCCAATACCAGCTAAATTTAATTGTCGTACCAAAGTTTTACCGCTGAGTTTTTCTCCATCGGCGTATTCGAGACAGAAACTGACATGATGAGGTAAACGATGGATGCGATCGCCTGTGGGAATTAAACCGGGAACATCTGCTAACAAAGCAAACAAGCGATCGCGCAACTGAATTAATCTCGGTGTTTCTGTTGCTAGTTCTTTCGCTGCTAATTCTGCGGCGACACCAAATCCGGCAATTATCGGGACAGCTTGCGTACCAGAACGCATTCCCATTTCTTGTCCACCACCGATTAACAAAGGCATTAATTTCACACTAGGACGGATATACAATGCCCCTACACCTTGTGGCCCGTAGATTTTATGGCTGGAAATGCTGAGTAAATCGACTGGTAATGTCTGCACATCAATGGGTAAACGTCCCGCCACTTGCACTGCATCGGTGTGGAATATAGCCCCATGCGATCGCGCTATATTGCCCAATTCGGTAATAGGTTGGACTGTCCCAACTTCACTTTGTCCGTAAATTATTGAAACCAATACGGTGTTATGTCGCAATGCAGCCTTTAAATCTAAGGGGTTAACTCTCCCTTGGGTATCCACTCCCAAGCGTGTAACTTCCCAACCCCACATTTTTAGCATCTGTACCGTTTCCGAAATGGCGGAATGCTCCACACTAGAAATAATGATGTGTTGTGGTACAGGATATAACCTAGCAACACCAATAATTGCCAAATTATCGGCTTCCGTACCGCCAGCCGTAAAAATAATTGATTCTGGATTAACAGCGTTTATTAAGTCTGCAACTTGAACTCTGGCTTGTTCGAGAACTGTTGCAGCCCGTTGTCCCCACTCATGCAAACTAGAAGGATTTCCCCACTGTTGAGTGAGGACTGCTTGCATTGCTGCGATCGCTTCTGGGCGAGTTGGAGTAGTAGCACTGTAATCTAAATATATTTGCATATCACAACACTTGAGCGGAAAAACACTAGCAAAGAGCTACTTATTATTTTCATCACAGATAGTTCTCTAGTTAAATCTTGAGAAAATGTGAAGTACTGTGCATCAATGGGAGGATTTTTTGACTGTTGATCAAGCTGTTTCCCTCTTTAAATTGGCGGACTGTATTTTGGGAACTATATATCTGTTCACTCCCAATTCACTTTTAACAGATTACAGTGCAAATTTTTCGTAAACAAAGGTATTTTTGGCTATTTGTCTTAATCTTGACCATCACTGCTTGTCAACAAGCCAAAACATCTCATAAAGGATTATCACCTTTACCGCAAGATCCATTAGTTCAAGTTTATTTAAATCATTCTGAATCTTCAGAATATCAAGAATCTTACCGTCAGCTAACACGACGGGGAGACGACTTAGAAAAAATCATTATTGATGCTATTTCTCAAGCTAATTCTACAGTAGATATAGCTGTGCAAGAATTACGTTTACCCAAGGTTGCCCAAGCCTTAGTAAATAAACAAAAAGCTGGCGTGAAAGTTAGGGTAATTTTAGAAAATACTTATAGTCGCCCTTGGAGTAGCTTTACACCAAGTGAAATTAAAAAATTAGCCACTAGAGAACGAGAAAGGTACAACGAATTTCACCAATTTATCGACCTAAACAAAGATAACAAACTCAGTCCAGAGGAAATTAATCAAAGAGACGCATTGATAATTTTACAAAACGCCAAAATTCCTTGGATTGATGATCAAGCTGATGGTTCTAAAGGTAGTAGCTTGATGCACCACAAATTTGTGATTGTCGATAATCGCATTGTGATTGTTACTTCGGCAAATTTTACCCTCAGTGATACTTCTGGTGATTTTACAAATCTCAGCAGTTTAGGTAATGACAATAATTTGCTAAAAATTGATAGTCCAGAATTAGCATCTGTTTTTACCGAAGAGTTTAACATTATGTGGGGTGATGGTTCTGGAGGTAAGCTAGATAGTCAATTTGGCGTAAAAAAACCGCTGCGTTCTCCAACAACAATCTCTTTAGGTGACAATAAAATTACAGTTCAATTTTCTCCGGCTTCTCCCACTCAACCTTGGAGTAAAACTAGTAATGGTTTAATTGGTGAAACTTTAAATTCTGCTACCAAATCTATTGATATGGCATTGTTTGTATTTTCCGAACAGCAACTTGCCAATATGTTAGAACATCGCCATCAACAAAGTGTAGCTATTCGAGCTTTAATTGATTCCCAATTTGCCTATCGTCCTTATAGTGAAGCCTTGGATATGATGGGAGTTGCTTTGAGTAATCAATGTAAACATGAAATTGATAATAAACCTTGGCAAAGTACCATTACTAGTGTCGGCGTACCTGTGTTAGCTAAAGGCGATTTATTACATCATAAACTTGCTGTAATTGATAACCAAATAGTCATCACTGGTTCACATAATTGGTCAGATGCAGCTAACAATGGTAACGATGAAACATTGATAGTTATCGATAATCCTAAAGTTGCTGCTCATTATATCAGAGAATTTGCCCGTCTTTATGCCAAAGCTCAACTCGGTTTACCATCAGCAATTCAGGCAAAAATCCAAGCAGAAGCCAAAAAATGCCCGAAGATAATTACGCCAACATCAAGCCAAAATCAAATAATTCAAAAAATCAATCTCAATACAGCCAGTATCGCAGAATTAGATAGTCTTCCTGGTGTAGGCAAAAAATTAGCACAGAAAATAATTTTAGCCCGTCAACAACAAAAATTTACATCACTACAAGATTTAGAACAAGTTTCGGGTGTGAGTACAAAGATGCTGGATAAATGGCGTGATTATGTAACTTTTTAATATATTTGTTTGACATTTGATTTGTTATTTATATTTGCATTATGCACCAGAAAAAGCAGTTTTAATAGATGCGATCGCTTGTTTTTGAAAGATAAATATTTCTGTTGACTTATTTCTACTAAAAGTAAGAGGAAGTTACATTCATAAATTTTTTAGGATGTACTCATGTCAACTTTACGGGAAGTGGTTTATGGCTTATAACAAAATAGAAGAATTACCTCAAGATATTCAAGAAAAACTTCCTCAACACGCCCAGCAGATTTTCTTTGCAGCTTTTAATGCTGCTCAAAGTGATGGTTTGAGCGAAGAAGGTGCCAATAATGTTGCTTGGAATAGTGTTAGAAACGAATATGAACAAGGCAAAAATGGCGAATGGCACAGAAAGCCTGAAGACCCAGCAGTACATAATAAAGCCATCACTTCTGGCGGTAATTAATTCGCTAAAATAATGCTGGAGACAGAAGTTTTGAAACGTTCATCGTTGTTCAAAAAATTGTGCATTCCAGCATAATTAAGTAAATTTAATTAAGAATTTACTGCATACAAAAGCGCTTTGTATTAATTGCAAATCGCTTTTTGCTTTAGAAAAGTGTAATATATCAATAATTTTCACACTTACTTATACACGTAAATGTTGATTCAAAAAGATGAAATCAAAATTCGGTTGATGCAGAATGAAATCGAAGATTATCAGTTAATGACTAAATGGTTAACTGATGACAAAGTATTGAATTTTTACGAAGGTAGAGATAATTCTTTTTCCCTAGACAGGATTATAGAAACATACAAACCCTTAGTTATGGGAGATGAACCAGTAAATCCCTGCCTGATCTACTATCAGCATCTTCCTATTGGTTACTTGCAGTATTATTCACTTCTTCACTTACAAGAAACCGATAGGCAAATGTATCACCTAGAACAAACTGATAATGTCTATGGTGTTGATTTGTTTATTGGTGAAACGAATTATTGGAATCAGGGAATTGGGACAAAAATTTTATCGATATCCATAAACTATCTTTTTGAGGTGTTGTCAGCTGATAAGATTGTCATCGACCCGCACGTTGATAATATCCGCGCTATCCGCTGCTATGAAAAATGTGGTTTTGTAAAAGTCAAGCTATTACCGGCTCATGAACTGCACGAAGGAAAATACTCTGATTGCTGGTTGATGGCCATAGAACGAAATAAATCATTACACTGAGAGGTAGTTGCCCTGCTGGGATTGACCGTCCTATACAAACGATGACTAAACAAACTAACAGAATTGTAATCCTTGGTGGAGGCTTTGGTGGTCTCTACACTGCTCTGCGCTTAAGCCAGTTACCTTGGGAATCTCAGCAAAAACCCGAAATTGTACTGGTAGATCAAAGCGATCGCTTTTTATTTTCCCCCTTACTCTACGAATTACTCACAGGTGAACTGCAAACTTGGGAAATTGCTCCCCCCTTCGCCGAACTCCTCCAAGGTACAGGTGTGCGCTTTTACCAAGCCGTTGTTTCGGGAATTGATACTGACCAACAACGGGTACAATTACAAAACGGCCCAGAAATTGCCTACGACCGATTAGTGCTGGCTTTAGGCGGAGAAACACCACTAGATATGGTTCCTGGTGCTACATCCTACGCCCACCCCTTCCGCACCATCGCTGATGCTTATTACCTAGAAGAACGCCTGCGAATTTTGGAAGAATCCGATAGTGATAAAATTCGTGTGGCGATCGTTGGGGCTGGTTACAGTGGTGTCGAACTAGCTTGTAAATTAGCCGACAGACTAGGGGATAAAGGACGCTTGCGGTTAATTGAAATCAGTGACCAAATTTTACGCACCTCACCAGAATTTAACCGCGAATCTGCAAAAAAAGCCTTAGATGCACGAGGTGTATTTCTTGATTTGGAAACCAAAGTCGAATCAATCGGTGCGGATACAATCTCACTAGAATACAAAAATCAGATAGATACAATTCCTGTAGACTTAGTAATTTGGACTGTAGGCACACGAGTAGTCCCTGTAGTCAGAAACCTACCTTTCAAGCAAAATCAGCGTCATCAAATTAGTACTACACCTACCCTACAAGTTCTTGACCACCCAGAAATTTTTGCCTTGGGGGATTTAGCCGACTGTCGTGATGCAGAAGATCAGCAAATTCCTGCCACAGCCCAAGCGGCCTTTCAACAAGCCGATTATACTGCTTGGAATATCTGGGCATCTCTGACTCAGCGCCCATTGCTACCCTTCCGCTATCAAAAGCTAGGAGAAATGATGGCACTGGGAACAGACAACGCGACTCTGACTGGATTAGGAATTAAACTAGACGGTTCTTTAGGATATGTTGCCCGTCGTCTTGCCTATCTGTATCGGATGCCAACTTTAGAACATCAACTCAAAGTTGGTTTTAATTGGCTAGTCCGTCCTATTATAGAGACACTTTCTTAGTCAACTTAAATCTCACATTCAAAATACATAATCACAAACAGTTTGATGGAACGACCGAAAGTTATTTTTCTTGATGCTGTTGGTACAATCTTCGGCGTAAAAGGCAGTGTAGGCGAAGTGTATAGTCAGATAGCTAAAGAATTTGGTGTAGAAGTTTCTGCGGCCAGATTAAATCAAGCATTTATCCAAAGTTTTAAAGCAGCGCCACCGCCGATATTTCTAGATGCAGAACCACATGATATTCCTCAACGGGAGTTTGATTGGTGGCGCATCATTGCCCTAAATACCTTTGAGGCAGCTGGGGTGATCAAGCAATTTTCTGACTTTTCGGCGTTCTTTAGCGAACTTTATATTCATTTTGGCACTGCGGAACCGTGGTTTATTTATACTGATGTGTTGCCATCTATAATGAACTGGCGACGTTTGGGTATTGAACTGGGAATTATTTCTAACTTTGATTCTCGAATTTACTCAGTTTTGCAAAGTTTAGGCATAAGTGACTATTTCACCTCGGTTACTATTTCGACTCAGGTACGTGCAGCTAAACCTGATATCCAAATTTTTGCTGTTGCTTTAGAAAAACACAATTGTTTACCTGAAGCAGCGTGGCATATTGGCGATAGCATTATCGAAGACTATCAAGGGGCAAAAGCTGCGGGGATGAGAGGAATATGGATAAATCGGGAACAAAAATCTTGAGTATGGAGATAATTTAGAGGTTATTTATCAAGGAAAAATAAAATTACTGTAGTGGCGTGGCAAGGCTAAATTATCGCATAGATATAACTCTTGTGGTGTAGGCAGGAAAGCCTGCACCGGACGGGATAGAAGCCCATCCCACAAGAAAGTTATAATGTAATGCCTTAGACTAGTCGTGCCACTACTGAATACTTACTATTTTAATTAAGAATTTAGTTGTGATAATTCATTTCTGACATTATCTAACTTCTTTTCATTTTCGGGATTCATAGGCCCAGTTCCGAAATCCCCATTTAAATATTGCTGCAAAGGTTTTTCGGCGGTTTTATAATCTGCGATCGCACTTTCTTTACTCTTTAAATCCTTGTATAGTTTACCTCTTAATAAATACTCATCAGCATTAGGGCTACTATCACCAATTAATCGAGTTAAATCTGAAATTGCTTTCTGTTTTTCACCTAACTGTTCGTAAGCCCTAGCCCTGTTCCAGTGTGCAGCACTACTAAAACCAAACCTACCTGTATTTTGGCTAATTACTTGTGTATAGTCTGCCACTGCTGCTTGATAATTTCCAAGTGCATAGTAAGCATTGGCACGATGATAGTACGGTTCTTCTGCTTTAGGATTGAGCCGAATTGCTTGTGTAAAAGAAGATACCGCAGCGAGCGGATTATTTTCGCACTCTTGGTTAAAGTGACCCATATCTATGAAGTAAGCTGCGGTATAAAGATATGGTGATTTAAGCGCTTTGCAGGATTCAGGACTACCAGAAGCCAAGATTGGTGTAATCATTGGCATCGCAACACCTAGCAGCACAATAGACGATGTATAAGCCAACACCGAAGATTTAGAAAAAGTAAATTTCATATAATTCAAAAATATTGTCAATTCAAGAACATATATGCTGAAATATGCCCAGAATATGGGCATATTCAAAACTTACGCCAGAAGCATCCTGCTCGCCAATTCTAACAGCATCTTGCTATCAAACTAAAAAAGGACGTGCTAGGAAAAAGCTAGAGATTGATTTAGCATCTACTGGTTCACCTTGCAAAATTGCTTTTTCTAGTTCTTCTGGAGTCAACAGCACAGTTTCAATATCTTCATCTTCGTCTTGTTTTGGTGGTGTTTCTAACTTTTCTAAATCTTGAGCCAGAAAAGCATAAATAATTTCATCAGAATAGCCAGGCGCGAGGAAAAATTCTCCCAATTTGCGCCATTTTTGAGCGCTGTAGCCTGTTTCTTCCTCAATTTCACGCTGTACGGTTTCTAGCGGATCTTCATTGGGTTCTACAGTACCCGCCGGAAACTCTAGTATCCGTCCTTGAATTGCGAAGCGATACTGACGCACGAGTACTAGTTTTCCTTCGGCTGTCACAGGTACAGCCAGCGCCCCGCCTGGGTGACGAATACATTCCCATTCTCCTTCTGATTTATTCGGTAAACGCAAGCGATTTACTTCAAAATCAAATTTACGTCCTTTATGAAACAGGCGTTGTTTTAATAGCTGTGGTAATTCTCTACCTAATGGCATAGTAATGGTTTTATATTTTCAAAATCCACGGATAAACACTGTTGTTATTTGTGGGATCAGGGTTTCGCGTGTTTATGGGTAGTGACTTTAATTGCTCTTCAGTAAATGTACATCAGAACAGTCTACATCTTTTACCAACTCTTTGATCGTGTATCCGGAAACTGGTTCGATCCAATCTGGGGAAATCTCTGCTAGTGGGACTAAGACAAATGCTCGCTCTCGCATCCGCGGATGAGGGATTTGCAGGTTTGGTGTGTCTAGAATAACTTGATCGTATAACAATATGTCTAAGTCGAGCGATCGCGGCCCCCAGCGCTCTTGACGGACTCGCCCAAATTGCTGTTCTGTGGCTAACAAGGTATCTAATAATAACTGCGGTGCCATGTCTACCTGCAATATGGCACCGCCATTAATATAATCTGGTTGTGGTGGCCCTACTGCTTTAGTTTGATACCAACTAGATATTGCCTCTAGCTGAATTCCCGGTATTCTGCTTAAATGCGCGATCGCTGCTGCTAATATTGCCTGAGAATCACCGAGATTGCTCCCAAGTGCTAAAGCTACACGTCCACTCCGCTTACAATTAGGGGATTGTAGCCTATTATCATTAAGCTGATTTGTTATGTTTTGCTCCCCATTCTGACCGGATACTTTTAACAACTTTTCTTTAAAGAATTAAATAGAATTACGAAGTTAATCTTGACAAAATCAAATGATTAATTATGAGAATAAGATTTTATGTAGCAATGAATTCAGTTAATTATTTATAGGATAATATACTAACACGAACGTAGTTCATTAACCCCTAAAAAGTGTTTTAGGCGGTTAACCTGCGATTACTTGGAGCGAGGAACTGACGTGGGCAAGCTCACCTCCTGGTTCAAGCAACAACCAACAAAGTTTGAGTGACTCTGACAAGGAGGAACCGCGATTGTCGCCTGGAAATCAATATAAAAACGAAGAATCCACCGAGGAGAGCTTACCCCCAGCCAAATTGGGAAAGGTGAAGCAGCTGTTTGTCCGGGTGGGTAGTGTTTCATCTGGAATAGTGAGCATTTTTACCAGTAGGGAGAAGCCTTTTTATCGTCGGTTGTGGTTTTGGGCAATACTAACTGTAGGTAGTGGGGTAGTTGCTACTAAATACGTCATCACCTCAATAGATAAAACTTTGCCAGATAAATCAGAACTGCAAGCTGTTGTCCGAGAACAAACATTAACAATTAAAGCGGTTGATGGTACTATCCTCCAGCAACAAGGGGAAGCTACCAGAGAACAATTAAAAATAGAACAAATTCCAGATAATTTAAAAAAAGCCTTTATCGCCTCAGAAGATAGAAGATTTACACAACACAAAGGTGTCGATCCCCAAGGAATTGCGAGAGCAGGTTTAAATAACTTGCGATCGCAAAATGTGGTGGAAGGTGGTAGCACAATCACCCAACAATTAACACGCATTCTCTTCCTCAATCAAGAGCGGACAATTTGGCGCAAACTTAAAGAAGTCCGCCTCGCCCAAAAAATGGAGGCAGAATTTACTAAAGACCAGATTTTAGAGCGTTACCTCAATTTGGTGTATTTGGGTTCAGGTGCTTATGGTGTAGCAGATGCGGCTTGGGTTTACTTCAGTAAGCCAGTAGACCAACTTACCTTAGCAGAAGCTGCGACAATTGCCGGCTTGGCTCCCGCCCCAAGTTTATACTCCCCAGAAAATAATCCTGAAGCCGCCAAACAAAGGCGCAATCAGGTATTACAACGGATGCGGGAAGATGGAATTATTACCACATCCGAAAGCCAAGCAGCTACTCAACAACCACTAATAGTTAAAAGTAGTTTGCCCAAACGGCTACAAGTCGAATCCCCTTACTTTACTAGTTACGTCCAGCAAGAATTGCCCAATTATGTTTCTCCCGATGTGATAGCAGCAGGGGGTTTAACAGTAGAAACCAGCTTAGACCCGACTTGGCAAAAAGCAGCTGAAGATGCAGTAGCTAAAGTATTACGCAACCAAGGGCGCTGGGAGAACTTTAAGCAAGCAGCTCTCGTAGCCATCGATCCCCGCAATGGCGAAATTAAAGCGATGGTTGGGGGTAAAGACTTTGGCAAAAACCAATTTAATCGCGTCACCCAAGCCAAGCGTCAGCCAGGATCAACATTCAAAGGATTTGTCTATGCTACGGCGATCGCTACAGGGAAAAGCCCTTACGATACCTATTTAGATGCTCCTTTTATTGTCGATGGCTACGAACCAAAAAACTACGGTGAAAAATTCCGAGGCCAGATAAACATGCGAGATGCTCTGACTCGCTCTGTGAATATAGTTGCGTTAAAAGTATTGCTCGATGTGGGATTTGAGCCAACCATTAAAGTAGCTCAAAATATGGGCATAAAATCAACACTCAATCCCAATTATTCACTAGCTCTCGGCTCAAATGAAGTCAACCTTCTAGAATTGACCAGCGCTTACGGCAGTTTTGCTACTCAGGGATTACACGTGGAGCCGCATGGCATTCGTCGTATCCTCAACCGCCAAGGTCAAGTTATCTGGTCAGCAGATTTTAAATCTCAGCGATCGCTAGATGCTGATAGTGCTGCGATTATGACTTGGATGCTCCGTAATGTTGTCGTAGAAGGTACTGGTGCAGCTGCTCAACTAGGTAATCGGCCTGTGGCAGGTAAAACTGGTACTTCCGATGAAGCCAGAGATTTGTGGTTTGTTGGCTACATCCCCCAAATAGTTACAGGAGTTTGGCTAGGGAACGATGACAACCGCGCCACCTATGGGAGTAGCGGCAGTGCTGCCTACACCTGGCGTGAATTTATGACAAAAGTGGTAGAGGGAATGACAATAGAAAAATTCCCCGAAAGACCAAAGTTAGAAGGTCGCAAAGGCACAATTAAAGCCCGTCCCATCAAACCCAAGAAAGTGCTGAACCGTTCCAGTTCCAATCAGGATGAGGTAAATTCCAGCGGTTCTGATAATAGTGGCTCATCGAGAAGAAGACGTAGACGCAGTTATCAACAGCACGACAACAGTACAGAAACACCAAGAAGACGGCGGCGCTATCGCACTCTAGAAAACAATTCCAATGCCTCTGCCACAGAGCCATCGCGTTCTAAAAGAAGATCCAGACAAGTTGAATCAGATTCCTCCACACCTCAAAGGTCTCGCCCGTCTTCAACCTCAAATAGTCCTAGTTCGGGTTCTTCAGGTTCGGGTTCAGGATCACAACCCGCCTGGCGGGATAGACTTAGACCAGGCGCATCTTCACAATAGTTAAAAGAAAATTAAATGTTTTCATGAATGCTGAGTTACCATCCATTGTTCCGCCTGAGTTTGTCGCCACACTAACACAAGCTGGTAAAGATAGCGATCGCCCACCAGCTAAAGTGGTAGTTGATGCCCTATTACAAGCCGAAAAAACTGCCAAACAGCAACGAATCAGCTACACTTTTGATTCTCTGGTAGGGACATGGCGACTGTGTTTTGCCAGTGGAACTCGTAAAGCTAGACAGCGAGGCGGAATAATTTTAGGCAAAGGTTTTTATTGGACTAAATTTACGCCAACTTATATTTCCTTTGGTAAAACAACACCAGTCAGAGGAGAAATTAGCAATCAGGTACAACTAAAGCCAGTTTTATTAAAACTCACAGGCCCAGCCAAATATTTAGGCAAAAAAAACCTGTTAGCATTTAACTTTACCCACATCCAAATTAGTTTATTTGGTCGTACTATTTATCATCAGCCCTTTGGTGGCAGTCACACACAGACTGAAGATTTTGACAACCAACCCATAGGTAAGTTACCATTTTTCGCGTTTTTCTTGGTGACAGAAGATTTTATCGCTGCTCGTGGCCGTGGAGGCGGACTGGCGCTGTGGATGCGCGAGAGATGATCTGCTTTCACAAGGCTGTCAGGATTTAGAAAAAATTTGCTAAATTTTGCAAGTATTGAGTCCATTCAATATGGACTCAATGCCTAGAATATATAAAAATTATGTTACGTAGTTTGACTTATATCTAAAATCATTGATGTTTGTGCTTTTTCGTCATTAGACTAGACTTAGCACAGGGCAAAAATTTAGAGGAAGATTATGATGAGCGTAGACGCGCAGCGGCTTGTCGACAGACATCGCGACTATACATTAATCCTGGACAAAAGCGGTAGTATGTCTACACCCGACCAGGTAGGTGGTAGAAGTAGATGGGATATAGCTCAAGAATCTACTCTCGCTTTAGCAAGAAAGTGTGAGCAATTTGACCCAGATGGCATTACAGTTTACACATTTTCTGGCAGATTTAGACGTTATGACGATGTGACATCAGCTAAAGTCGCACAGATATTCCAGGAAAATGACCCAGCTGGTACTACCAACTTAGCTGGTGTACTCCATGATGCAATCAATAATTATTTTCAACGTAAAGCTGCTGGTAAGACCAAGGCAAATGGTGAAACAATATTAGTAATTACCGATGGTGAACCCGACGATCGCAAAGCCGTATTTGAGGTAATTATCCAAGCGACTCGTCAAATGGAGCGGGATGAAGAATTAGCAATATCTCTGATTCAAGTAGGTTCAGATCAACAAGCAACAAAATTTCTCAAAGCTTTGGATGATCAACTGCAAAGTGTCGGCGCTAAATTCGATATCTGCGATACTATCACTTTAGAAGATTTAGAAGACATGAGTCTTGCAGATGTATTGATGAATGCGATTACAGATTGATTGGTCAATAGTCAATGATTGGCAAACTTAACAAATGACAAATGACAAATCATTAATAGGAGAACTTAATTATGCTCGACAATCGAGACTATACTTTAATTATTGATAAAAGTGGCAGCATGGCAACCCCAGATCAAAAAGGAGGGCGGAGCCGATGGTTAGCAGCACAAGAATCTACTTTAGCTTTAGCTAGTAAGTGTGAACAATTTGATCCCGATGGCATAACTATCTATCTATTTTCGGGAAAATTTAAACGCTATGAAAATGTAACTAGTAGTAAAGTTTCACAAATTTTTCAAGAAAATGACCCCTCTGGAACTACAGACTTAGCAGCAGTATTAAAACATGCTACAGATGATTACTTTCAACGCAAGACGGCTAACACAACAAAGCCGAATGGCGAAACAATATTAGTAGTGACTGACGGTGAACCAGACGATCGCAAAGCAGTCATGAAGGTAATTATTGAAGCTTCTCGCCGCATGGATAAGGATGAAGAACTAGCAATTTCCTTTATTCAAGTTGGCTCAGATCAACAAGCTACTCGATTTCTCAAAGTCTTAGATGATGAACTGCAAAGTGCAGGTGCTAAGTTCGATATCTGTGACACCATTACAATGGAAGATATGGAAGATTTAAGTTTGTCAGAAGTTCTACTCAATGCCATTAATGACTAAATTAAACGAAAGACTAACCCCTAGTCTTTCGTCTTTCTTAATTATTCTAAAAGCTTTGCAAAAAGGTAATTACGAACTACGAACTACGAATTACGAATTAAAATAATGGACTCTATTGATAAATTATTAGCTCAATTAAAAGCGGAATATGATCCAGCAAAACCCGCAATACAACAGCCAAAACCAGATTTAGAAACACCATTTATCCAACCGCTACCTCAATCACAATCTATCATTGATAATATTTTGGCAGAAGTAAAGGCTGATGTCGAAGCGCAAGAAGCAGCTGAGGAGTTGCGAAGACAACAAGAACAAGAACAAGAACGCATTCGACAAGAAAAAATTAAAGCCCAACAACTAGAAGCTTTACAAAAACCAGCACAAGAATGGTTAGAAAAATTAGATCCTTTTTCACCAGAAGGACTGTGGTTTGAGAGATTTACTGAAGGCTATCCCTCAAAATTAGCAGCAACAATTGAATATTTACAAAATAACAATTGAAGAAGAATTTAGAAGTCAGATTAGAGGTAGACGAAGATATTGATACTGTTAGATTTCACTGTCGCTACCACTATTCCCTGTTCCCTATTCCCTGTTCCCTTTCATTGTTGATATGAGATAAATGCTCAACAGCCCATTCGTGCATAGCATAAAGAATGGGTTTTAGACTTTCTCCCAAGGTTGTCAGTGAATATTCTACTTTTGGAGGGATTTGTGCATACACTTGTCGATGTACTATGCCATCTTCTTCCATTTCTCTAAGTTGCTGAGTCAACATCTTTTGCGTAATTCCAGGTAAGGCTCGTTGTAATTCACCAAAGCGTTTGACACCAGCAATTAATTCTCTAATAATTAAAACTTTCCAGCGTCCGCCAATTACCTTGAGGGTAGTTTCCACTTCACAAGTTAGCCTGCGATCATTTTCTGCTTCAGCTTTCATAGTTACTTTTTAGTAAGTACCTTACTTTTAAGTGCGTACTTTCCAGATCAACTGTATTTAGTTTAAAGTCTATTCGGCAAGTTATTTATTACATCCCCTATCAGCGCAGATTTAATTGGGTAATTCATCTATGGCAAATATCCTACACATTGATTCTAGTCCTCGTGGTGAACGTTCTATTTCACGATCGCTCTCCTATGAGTTCATCACATCCTGGAAAGATACTCATCTAGGCGATACAGTTACGTACCGAGACTTAGGTCATCATCCTGTTCCCCATGTAGACGAATTGTGGATAGCGGCTGCTTTTACACCACCTGATGCACGCACTCCAGAACTAGCTGAGGCGATTAAGCTTTCTGATAGTTTAATTGATGAGTTTCTTGCAGCCGATCGCTATATCTTTGGCATACCGATGTATAACTTGAATGTACCTTCTACTTTTAAAGCTTACATTGACCAAATTGTACGTGTTGGTCGGACTTTTGCAGTTGGCGCAAATGGCTACGAAGGTTTAGTTGACAGCAGTAGAAAAGTGTTGATCATCACATCCCGTGGTGGTACTTTCCCCCCAGGAACTCCCTTTGCTGCTTACGACCACCAAGAACCATACCTCCGTGCTATTTTGGGTTTTATGGGTCTTACCGATGTGACTTTTATCCATGCTGACAGCCTCAGTTTAGGTGATGATGCTCGTCAACAGTCATTAGCAGCTGCTAAAGATGCGATCGCTCAAGCTGTAGCTCACTGGTAAAAAATCAGCGATCGCTTCAGTTTTAGACAAATCCATCAGGAAATTGTTAGTTCATCAACTCAGTGCTGAGTAAATTTAAGAAGTACTCAGCACTTTTCATTAATGACTAATGACTAAATTAATTGTTATTTGTGGGGCGACTGCAACAGGTAAGTCTGGTTTAGCTTTAACTTTAGCTACGCGGTTAGGTTCTGTAATTCTCAGCGCAGATTCTCGTCAGGTGTACCGTGAGTTTAATATTGGCACAGCCAAGCCAACTTTAGCAGAGCAAAAATTAGTACCACATTATTTAATAGATATCTGCGAGCCAACAGACACAATGACGGTAGCAGACTATCAACAGCAAGCACAAGCTTTGATTGCGTCTGTCGCTGTTGAGCCAATTTTGTTAGTAGGTGGAACTGGTTTATATATTCGTTCAATAGTTCAAGGGATGAAAATTCCGAGGGTTGCGCCTCATTATGAATTGCGATCGCAGTTAGAATCTCTCGGTCAAACTCAACTTTATGGGATCTTGCAACAAGTTGATCCCGCCGCTACACAAAAAATTCACCCCAACGATCCCGTGCGGACTTTACGAGCATTAGAGGTATTTTACATAACAGGAATTCCTATATCTGAACAACAGGGAGAAAACCCACCAGATTATCCAATTTTGCAGATTGGCTTAGATTGTGATGTAGAGAAATTAGATGCACGTATTCACAAGCGAACTGAGCAAATGATAGCCGACGGGTTAGTGGATGAAGTGGAATATTTGTGTCAGAAATATGGTGCTGATTTATCGTTGTTAAACACTTTAGGATATCAAGAAATCAAGCAATGTTTAGCTGGTGATATTACTTTAAACGAAGCAAAAAAATTAACAGTTTTACATACAAGACAATTCGCCAAGCGACAACGCACATGGTTTAGAGCATATCCCCAAATTGAGTGGTTTAACGCAGATGATCCTGATTTGATAAATAAGGTTTGGCAACGAGTAAATGAGTTTATGAAATAAATAGTTGCCACAATAAATTGTCTACCACTGCTACACTAAAAGTAACAATCAGATAACAATAGATGGTTTCTAACGTTAGCATTACAGGAAATAACAAATGACAATCAAGTTACAATTAAAACCAGAAATTGAGGCACGTTTAATTTATCAAGCCGCTAAACATGGTTTGTCAGTAGAAGCTTATATTGAATCTTTGATTGAAGATAGCTTAATTAATCAGGAACAAAAGTCTTTTTATCAAATTTTAAATCAGGAAGAATGGGAAACTAATCTTACAGATTTAATAAATCTTCCGGCTTTTGCTGTAGCACCACCGCTTTCCGATGAAGCAATTAGTCGAGAGAGTATTTACACCAGAGAAGATGAAATGTGATGAGCTATCTAGTAGACACTAATATTTTGCTGCGTTTGGTGCAGAAAAATAGTCCTATGCACCCTGAGACTCAAAGAGCAATTTTTCGGCTCAAGCAACAAAGTGAATTATTATATATAGTTCCACAGAATATTATTGAATTTTGGGCTGTTTGCACAAGACCAATTAATAGTAATGCTTTAGGATTATCAATTACTGAAGCCGTGCAAGCTTCTAATAACTTAAAAAAGATATTTATTTTGCAGGTTGATATACCTGCAATTTTTCATGAATGGGAATCTTTAATTATTAAACATCAAGTTATAGGTAAAAAGGTGCATGATACACGTTTAGTAGCGGCGATGGTAGTACACAATATTACACATTTACTGACGTTTAATGTTGATGATTTTAAGCGTTTCTCCGAGATTATAGTTGTTGATCCATGTAGTGTGAAATCGTAGTATTAGATTTTCTTGAGAATAAAACAAGTTTAATTTCTCTTATACAAAGGCGCAGAGACGCAAAGGAAGAGGATAAGAGGTAGAGAGCTAAGTTTTGATTTTCGTTTCGAGTGCGTTAATCATAACACCAGCAAAACGAGAATTTTATTCACGGTCATATTGTTCCATGCCTCATCCACGAGTATCAAAGACTCGTCCGTGAGTATCAAAGACTCGTTCACGAGTGTAAAAGATTCGTCCGTGAGTATCAAAGACTCATCCACGAGTATTCAAGACTTGTCCGCGAGTATCAAAGACTCATCCGTGAGTATTAAAGACTCATTCACGAGTATCAAAGACTCGTGAATGAGTAAAAAACTATCTTGAACGAATATCAAAGACTCGTTTATGAGTTAAAAAGGTCTAATAATTACTAAATTTTCTTTTAAAACGGGTAATATAGCTTTGTTTGTGCTGTTTGCTGCTTCACGGCTACACCTTGATAACTGTTTGGCTGAAGTGCGATCGCTTTTTTAACGAACCGCAAAGTTCGCAAAGGGCGCGAAGGAAAAAAGAGAGTGATCCCACGGTTAAGATTTTGCAGACGATCACCTTTTTGATAGAACTTAGCGCGTATGATCGCTTTTCAATATACTTATTTTATATTAGTATTGAATATTACTTTGGAGACAATCAACGTGAGCGAATCACAAGCAACTTGGAGTGCTGATGGAAGCAATATTCCTGATATAAATCCTCATACCAAAGCCAAGCATCAAATTCTTGATACATATCTTGAAAATCTTATTTACACACTTTATGGCAAAGGTAGATATGGAGAAACAACGTTTACTTTTGTTGATGGATTTTGTGGAGGTGGTATGTATTATGACCAGGATAATAAAAGGGAGTGGGAAGGCTCACCTATTAGACTTATAGAAGCTATTCGCGCAGGCTATAAAAAATCAAAACGCCAGTATGATTTAAATGTTAAATTTATTTTTATAGATAACAAGCGAGAACATTTAGCTTGCCTTAAAAATTATTCCATGCCCAAAGCGGGTCTAGGCGAGTTAGTTAATGGGCAACCACATGAATTTAAAGGTG
The DNA here is from genome assembly GCF_015206815.1 of Fortiea sp. LEGE XX443. Classification (GTDB taxonomy): domain Bacteria; phylum Cyanobacteriota; class Cyanobacteriia; order Cyanobacteriales; family Nostocaceae; genus Nostoc_B. The sequence continues at coordinate 16,769 of NZ_JADEXZ010000016.1, read as the reverse complement.
AAGTTGGAAAGTTAGTAGAAGAATGTGAATTTATATATGGCGAATTTGAAAACTTGGTAAATGAAGTTATATTCAAAATCGATATTCGCAAAGGACACTCGTTCTTTTTTCTCGACCCCTTTGGATGGACTGATGTTTCTATGCAAAGTATTAGGAAGATTAATGATTTAAAACGAACTGAAATACTGTATACATATATGATTGATTTTATCAAAAGATTTGTTATTGGTAAGTATGGAAAAGAAAAAGATACATTCAACAGAATACTAGAGGCAGAAGAATACTATAAATTTAATAACTTTAATAGTTTTGAGACAACAGGAGGTAAGTGTTATCTTAGGAATGAATCCATGAGGTTATTTAGAGACAAAGGCAAGGCTAAATATGTATTCACTTTTTCAATGATTCCTAGAGGTAATGTTAGCGTCTTATATTATCTAATGCATCTTTCTCAAAAGCTTACTGCTTTAGAAGTGATTAAAGAAAGTTTTTGGCAAAAAAATAACTTAGATTATCAATATTATTTTGAATTGTACGGGCATGGGTTTAAAACAGCGGATTTTTATGAAGAAAACCAACTAGAATTAAAATTCGATATTACCAAAAATAGCGAAGAATTCTGTTTAGAGAAATTAGATACTCATTTGGGCAATATTATACGTAATAATCAAGACGGAATTATATTTCATGATCTTTGTCATCAAACTATGGAACGTAACCCAGCTAGTAAAGAGCATTATACAACTTATATAAATCTGCTTAGGAATGAAAAAGAAATAGAGATTTGGAGAAAAGGTGAAATAGTAAAAGAACGTAAAGTTGATTTACGAAAAAGTGATATAATCAAATTAACTAAATATAAACAGCTGTCAATTTTTTAAAATACTTTTTATCATAATCTTAATAACCAAACTAAGAATGTGAGGATTGTAATACTAATAATAAATTATATAAATAAAAGTGTGTGCTATGTCTATTGTTAAAGGCGTTGAAAAAATTGTTAATCCTCTGCAACAGAGCGCTCTTAACAAAAAAGGGCTATGTGACTATGTGGTTAATGTAGCATCAGGGTGTTTGCATGGATGTACATTCTGTTATGTACCTTCTACGCCTGCAATTAGGACAAAGCAAGCACAACTACATTCAAAAGGAGTAAGCGATCCTCAAATGGATTGGGGACAGTATTTATTTGTTCGAGAAGAGATACCTGAGCAACTAGAAAAAATCCTTAGTCGTAAAAGGTCTTGGCGCGAAACACCAGCAGGAAAAGGCGTAGTATTAGTCTGTTCTGGTACTGATCCTTATCAAACTAAACAGACAGCAAATGTTACGCGAGGTGTTGTTGAGGCTTTATCGAGATATAAGAAAAAAATTCGGATTCTTACTCGTGGTTTGTTATGGGTAAATGATATTGATATTCTTAATCGTACCAACGTGATTGTTGGCATGAGTCTACCATATCTGAATGATGAACTCAGTCGCCAGATTGAACCTCAAGCTCCTCCTCCTTCAGAACGTTATAAAGCAATGCTGGCAGGTCATAAAGCCGGGTGTAGAATGTATGTTGCAGTTGCTCCTACTCCTCCAAATATGACTTTAGATGATTTCAAAAGACATTTAGAAAAAATAATGTGTATTAATCCAGAAGTTATATTTTGGGAGCCTATTAATGCTCGCGGAAGTAATGGTAAACGTATGATAGCGGCAGGCTTGGATTTTACGGATTCCATAAGGCATAAAAAGTCATGGGCAGAATGCTTTAAAAGACAATGGAATGATATTGAAACAGCCGCAAGAGAGGTTGGATGTGAGGAGCGACTTCACATTTGGCCTGATCCTGAACTTAGAGGGCTTGTTGATGATGTCAAGCTAGATTATTGGTTGTATAAGCCAACAGTGGAAAAGTGGGATAGCTTGACATCCTTAAAAAAGTAGAGACGCGAAATTTCGCGTCTCTTGTTGCTTTGCGCTCTTTGCGGTTCGTTTCTCTTACAATTGCTTCACTTCAGAAACTAACTTCGCCACCATATCTTTTGCGCTACCAAACAACATTGTGGTTTTATCTTTGTAGAACAACTCATTATCTACACCAGCAAAACCCGCACTCATCCCGCGCTTAATTACAATGGTTTGCTTTGCCCGATCTACTTCCAAAATTGGCATTCCGTAAATTGGGCTATTGGCATCGCTACGCGCCGCTGGATTTACTACATCATTCGCCCCAATTACCAAAGCCACATCTGCTTGCTCAAATTGGGGATTGATATCTTCCATGTCGTACAACTGGGTGTAAGGCACATTCGCCTCAGCCAACAACACGTTCATGTGTCCGGGCATTCTCCCCGCTACAGGGTGAATGGCATACTTCACATCAACACCCATACGTTCTAATTGATCTGCCAATTCCCGCACGCTATGTTGTGCTTGAGCAACTGCCATACCGTAACCAGGTACAATTACCACGTTGCGGGCATAACCCAACATCATCGCCCCTTCTTCGGGATCAATACTGCGGACGGTTTGATCTGTTGCACCAGCCGCAGCTGCGCCACCAGCCGCACCACCTGAACCAAAAGCACTGAACAGCACGCTGAACAGCGAACGGTTCATTGCCTTACACATGATTTCAGTCAGGATGAGGCCGGAAGCTCCCACCAATGCGCCGGCGATGATTAACATATTGTTCATCACCACAAACCCGGCGGCAGATGCTGCTACACCTGACAAGGAGTTCAATAGCGAAATTACCACGGGCATATCGCCACCACCAATGGGGATGACGAACATCACACCCAACACTAAAGAAACCCCAGTTACAGCTAAGAATATGGGTAGGCTATCGGGTGTGACGATGAGGTAGGCACTACCCGCGATGTAAGCACCCAGCAGCAATAAGTTAAATGGTTGCTGGAAGGGAAATGTAATGGGGGAACCGCTAATTAAACCTTGTAATTTGGCAAAGGCGAGAAAACTACCTGTGAAGGTGACACCACCAATTAACACATCCAACAGCATGGAAATGTTGACATCTAGAGGGATGGGCTGAGAGTGTTCTAGTAACCGCCAAAATTCGGCAACAGCAACTAACGCCGAAGCTGCACCGCCCAAACCGTTGAGTAAACCCACCATTTGAGGCATTTCTGTCATCTGGACTTTGTAGGCTGCGATCGCACCAATGGCTGAACCAATCGCCAAGCCTAACAAAATCATTTCATAATTCAACACATGCTGATTGAGCATGGTTGCCACAATTGCCAGCAGCATACCTACAGCGGCGATTACGTTGCCGTTCCGGGCTGTTGCAGGGGAACCCAGCTTTTTCAAACCGAAAATAAATAAGGATGCAGCGACTAAGTACGTCAGCTGAATTCCAGTTGGTAAAAAGTCGCTCACGCCTTAATCTCCTTTTTCTTGAACATTTGCAGCATTCTGTCGGTAACGAGGAAACCACCCACGACGTTGACTGTTGCCAAAATCACGGCAATCAAACCAAGAATCACCGAAACACTCGTTTCTCTAGCACCGGCAGCCACTATCGCCCCAAGTACCGCAATGCCAGAAATCGCATTTGAGCCGGACATTAAGGGAGTGTGTAGAGTTGGTGGGACTTTGTTAATTACTTCAAAGCCAATAAAAGATGCCAAAACAAATACAAATAAAGCAGCTAGTAATGCTTCTGTCATGAATTAAAAACTCCTTACTTTATCTGGAAACTAAAGGCTAGGGAATAGACGAGGAAAGTAGCCCAAGTTTATCTGCTAGAGTCAAGAAAAACTGACTGTTCCCTGTTCCCTGTTTCCTGTTCCCTCTTTCTCTAATTAACTGCGGGTTGTTGAGTGTTAATAGCTTGTAATGCGTCTTTGACACGTTGATTGCGAATCTCACCTGCATGAGTAATGCAAGCTGCATCAACGATGTCATCAGCAAAGTTAATCTGCAAAGCTTTATCTTTAATTAACAGTTGCATCAACGATGTCAAGTTTTTGGAATACAGTTGGCTGGCGTGAACTGGCATAGATGAGGGGAGATTAATCGGGCCAATAATGGTTACGCCATTCCAGACAATATCTTTACCGGGTTCGGTGCAGGCGCAGTTACCACCTTGTTCAGCTGCTAAATCGACAATGACTGAACCTGGTTTCATCTGTGCCACCATTTCTTCTGTAACTAGCAGTGGTGCTTTTCTTCCAGGTACTTGGGCGGTGGTGATGACTACATCAGCATTTTTGACGTGTTCAGCCACAACTTCTTGAGTACGCTGTTTACTGGCTTCCGAGATTTCTTTGGCGTAACCACCAGCGGCGGTTGTTTCTTCTTCGAGTTTGACTTCGACGAATTTTGCCCCTAAGCTTTGGACTTCTTCTTTGACGGCGGGACGAATATCAAAGGCTTCTACTACTGATCCCAAGCGTCTGGCGGTGGCGATCGCTTGTAGTCCGGCCACACCTGCACCCATAATAAATACTTTAGCTGGGGCGATCGTACCAGCTGCGGTTGTCAGCATGGGGAAATATTTTGGTAATGCGGCGGCGGCGATTAATACTGCTTTGTAACCTGCTAGTGAAGCTTGTGAGGACAAAGCATCCATACTTTGCGCCCTGGTACTGCGCGGAATCAATTCCATGCTCAAAGCTGTGATTTTGCGGTTGGCTAACTGCTGTGCCACCACTGGGTTCCCTAAAGGATTCAGAAAGCAAATTAAAACAGACCCTTCCCGCAGTAAATCAATTTCTGAGCGGCCATCTTCTCGCTCTTGCGGTGGACTAACTTTGAGTAAAATATCTGCTTCGTTCCATAATTGAGCCGTATCACTAATAATTTTAGCTCCTGCTGCTTCATAGGCAGAATCGCTAAAAAAAGAACGCTCTCCTGCACCTGCTTCTACCGATACTTCTAAACCTTGTTTGACTAATCGGGCAACAGTGTCAGGATTTAATGCCACACGACGTTCGCAAACTTCAATTTCTTTAGCAACTGCTATTCTCATGAAATCTCCTAGAGATAAATACTTACATCTCTGCAAAACCCGCAGTTTTCCCTATTTAGGGATGTCTCGAACCTGCAATTATTGCCAGCGATCGCTTTTGTTTGTAGATTGAACTGTGAACTTTATCTTTCCTACTCTTGGTTCTCAAGTGAAAGCCGGACTTTTCCCCTGGTATGAGTCACACTTGCTGATCGTGACCGATAGATTTACATATTGCTAATGCTATGTTGATTCCCCAGTTTACATCTTTAGTCTTTAGCTTGTTTTCCGGATTGAAAAATTTTGCCTTACTTACATGGTGAAATATTCGTAAAAGTTTTAAAGCTTAATAATTTGATGAATTTTTAAAGATTACTACTTCTTTGATGGGTACTTATTTTTATTAATTTAGCCCAATATCCCCGGCGATCGCTGATTGTATAGCTCAATTTTTATAACAAAGTCCTCAAATTTAGATACACTCGTACATATTTAGCAACATACCTGTGGCACTTTTTATTCTCGGTAATCGTCCATTGTCAGGAATTCAGTAGTAAAGTTTAGTGAAGAATACTAAACTTGGGTGTTTACATCAAAGAGCTATATCTGCTAGAGGAGCTTAACTATGCAACGTTTACTTTTTGGCAATTTGATCCGCAAGCCGCAAGTAGCAATTCTTTCGGCTTTAGCCGTAACTAGCTGCTTACTGACTGGATTGACAACTCAAGCTTTGGGGCAAACCTTACCTGGATTAACCCTATTTAGCGGTGTGAAAGCTGAAAATCAGCTACCCTTCCGGTTAGATTTTGGGGGGCAAACTAACGGTATAGATAGATACATCCTCAAGATTCCCCAACAAAAAATGAAATTGGCAGTGGCTCAATTTGCCATCACCTATCCCAACTACTATAAAGGAAAATTTGATCCCAAGAAGATAGAGGTAAAGGTCAAAGGTAAAAAAGTCGCCCTTTCAGAAGTGAAATGGGATAAAGAAGGTCGGATAATCGAAATATTTCCCCAAGAGCCAGTCCCAGCAGGTACCCCAGTTGAAGTAGTTTTCTCTAACGTGCTGAACCCTTCCTTCGGGGGAATTTACTATTTCAACTGTCAGGTTCTTTCACCTGGTGAAGTCCCATTACTGCGTTATGTAGGATCTTGGATTTTGAGTATCACTTAAATTCATAGCCAGTAGTCGATAGCTACAAATTATAGACTATTGACTATTGACGATGGTAAGATTATAGATTGTGACTTTTTATAAGAATCGCCTTAGAGGACAACACCATGAAAAGAACCCTGGGCGGCACTTGCCGTAAGAGAAAAAGAACCTCCGGTTTTCGTGCCAGAATGCGGACACCAGACGGAAGAAACGTGATTAGAGCTAGGAGAAAAAGAGGGCGTTATCGTCTGAGCGTTTAGAGCATTTTCAGCAACCAGAGGGGCTGTGGCTTTGCCCAAGGCGAATCGACTTAAATCTCGTAAAGATTTTCAGGCAGTTTTCCGAGAAGGAATTCGGCGGCAGAGTTCTCATTTCACATTGAGAGCCTTACGCCCGCGTTTTTCCCAAGAACCTTCTTGGAACGCTGCCACTACAACTAAACTAGCAACTGATTCAAAACAAGTTATTAGTACACAAATTGGCATATCGATTAGCACGAAAGTCAGCAAAAAGGCAGTAGTGCGTAACCGAATTAAACGCCAGATGGCAGCAGCATTGCATCAGTTGTTGCCAAAATTAGCCCCAGGATGGCGTCTAGTTTTCGTTGTGAAACCAACAGCAGCAGAATCTAAGTGCGGAAGCCAACAATTTCTGCAAGAATTAGAGCAGTTGTTGGCACAAGCTGAGGTATTAAATGGGCATTCGTGAAGAAGTTTACTATGAAGGCGGTCCTCACATTGGGGACTTAATTCTCAACCTACTGATTGGTCTGACTGTTGTGGGTATCCCATTGACAGTTGGGGCGATTGTCAGAGCGTTGTGGCTGCGCTATCGAATTACAGACCGCCGAATTTCTTTGAATGGCGGTTGGATGGGACGCGATCGCACTGACATCATTTACTCAGAAATCGTCAAAATCGTCAAAGTTCCCCGTGGCATAGGCATTTGGGGAGATATGGTAGTCACCCTCAGAAATGGCAGTCGCTTGGAAATGCGTGCAGTTCCCAACTTCCGCGAAGTATATGACTATATCAATGAAAGAATTGCTGCTAAAAATCCTACGTACACTGGTGCTAAATAACAGATGGGAGTAGGGAGTAGGGAGTAGGGAATAGGGAAAGCAAAGATTTGTTTGTATAAAATAAAAAATTCTAAATTCCCCATTTATCAAATACTACTTACAACTTCCAAGCAACTACTCCCCACTTCTAATTTTCGCCTTGGTGCGGCTATCCGTAGAGAAAGATAGTCGCAGCCGAATCACGATTTAGATAAATTAGATTCAGTAGTTTCAGTTCAATTTACAGTACCTCAGGTTGAATTCAGAATAATGGACTTTGGTATCGGGTTTCTCTCGAACAACGTAATGTTGCCAATCATAGACTTTTTCTACGGCATTTTGCCGAGCTATGGATTGGCGATCGTTGCCTTGACATTGATAGTCCGCTTTGCGCTCTATCCCCTGAGTGCTGGTTCAATCCGCAATATGCGGCGGATGCGAATTGTGCAACCACTGATGCAAAAGCGGATGGCAGAAATTAAAGAGCGCTACAAAGACGACTCGCAAAAGCAGCAAGAAGAAATGATGAACGTCCAAAAGGAGTTCGGCAACCCTCTAGCAGGATGTTTGCCCTTGCTGTTACAAATGCCTGTGTTGTTAGCGCTGTTTGCCACTTTGCGGGGATCGCCTTTTGCTGGGGTTAACTACTCCGTCAACCTGCAAATATTTCCGGCTGAACAAATCGAACGAATTCAACCGCAAGCCTTCGCTACTGGCCCACAAAACATTTATGTTGCTGATGGGGAACACCATAAAGTAACTGCTATCCTCCCTAGCGGGAATAAACTAGCAGTGGGAGAAAAAACAAAAATTCAATATCAAACCTTAGAAGGCAAACCTTTTGATGTCTTATTGACAGAACACCCAGAAACTAAACTAACTCCAGAATGGAAAGTCATCAAAGGTGAAGACAGAATCAAAGTCGATGCTCAAGGCAATATTGAAGCTTTACAACCTGGAGATGTGACAATTCAAGGCACAATTCCAGGACTTGCGGCAAATGAAGGATTTCTGTTCATTGATGCCTTAGGCAGAGTTGGCGCAAATGATCCAGATGGGACAATCCACTGGGATATTGTCGCTATGGTTATATTCTTTGGCATCAGCCTCTACGTTAGCCAAATACTTTCTGGACAAAACTCTAGTGGTGGTAATCCACAGCAGGATACAGTCAACAAAATCACCCCAATTATCTTTTCGGGAATGTTTTTGTTCTTTCCCTTACCTGCTGGGGTGCTAATGTATATGGTGATTGGGAATATTTTCCAGACCCTACAAACTTATATCCTCTCCCGTGAACCCTTATCAGAGGAACTGCAAAAAATTGTAGAAACGCAGGAGAAAGAAACAGTAACAGAACAAAAATCATTACCTTTTGAGCCAAAAAGTTCTAAGAAAAAGGCTACAGGTTGATAGATGAGCAACAGTTCCATGCAGCGAGGTCAGCAGTGGTTAAAGTCACTGCTGGAACTAACGGGTGTATCTACTGAGATTCGGGGTAACATAGAAACATCCCAATCTCAAGATGGCGATTCCCCAGAACCAGATAATTACTGGTTGACGATTGATGAAACCAACTTGATCCCAGGGCAAATCCAAATTCTCATTGGTGTTGATGGTTCTGTTCTAGATGCGATTCAGTATTTAGCTAATTCTGTCCTTAATCTGAGCCAACTACAGGAAGATCAAGCATCCTATACCATTGAGTTGAATGGTTATCGGGTTAAAAGAGAGGCGGAAGTTCGCACTTTAGCCGAAGCAGCTGCCAACGAAGTGCGAACTTCTGGCAGAGAAGTGGAAATCAAATCCCTTAGTTCAGCTGAACGGCGGCAAATCCACACCTTCTTGAAGGAATTTTCGGATTTAGAAACCTTCAGTCGAGGCAAAGAACCACACCGTCATTTGGTTGTTCGTCCGGCGGCAGAAATCTGAAAGCTCTGCCAGTAACCTAATTTGACTGTTCTAACAGCTAAACTAAAAATCTAGTATCAGCGCAATTGCTGATTGGTAACATTACTTTTCGTGAGGATGTCTCACAAATCCTATGGACGCAATTTTTATTCCGCAGCTAACTAAAGCCCCGGAGCGGACAGAGGAAATTCAAGTTAAAGAGTTTCTGCCTGGGCTAGAAACGTTGACACAAGTTCGTGGTCGCGTCCGTGTGCAGCATCACGGCAATTACCTGGAAGTGTCTGGTCAGGCAGAAACTATTATTACTTGTACATGTAACCGGTGCTTGCAGCAGTATAACCAACGATTAGCGGTGAATACTAAAGAAATTATTTGGTTGGATGAGGATGCCAATCAGGCACAAGACTTGCCTCTTGAGCGGGAAGTAGCGATGGAAGACTTGTTAGAAACAATATCATCCAATGGCTATTTTTATCCCAGTGAATGGCTGTATGAGCAGATGTGCTTAGAAATGCCTCAGCGTCAGTTGTGTGACTTCAATTGTCCAGGTATTTTGAGTAGTGATGATCAGAGTCCAGAGAAGCCTGTTGATAACAGATGGGCTGGTTTAGAAGCTTTGAAAAAGCAACTTCCTGGATAGTAGTAGGTAATATCTCTGGAATGTTTGTGAACCCAGAAATTTTGACGCAATGACACACCTGTAAATTTTCTTACTGACTGACTGAGTGCGATCGCTACCCAGGGCAGATTAAATGTTTATTACACGCTTTGATCACGAACGTTAAGCGATCGCACCATAAAATAAAATTTCGATTTTAATTAAAAAGACTTTATAAAGTTATATCTTGATTTGTTGCATTGATCTCTAACTATTGTTAGAGTTACAAGCTTTAAGTCTCAAATATTATGGGTTAACAGAATTTCTGTAAAAATAAGCTCTCTTCGTTCAAGGAGTATAACTATACTTAATCATTCAGTCAAATTACTTTAGTATTTCAAATAAATTCTTGTATCAAAATTCTCTGGCAATCTATCAACATTCCTGGATTTCAGCATCTATTATTTACAAATTCTTCTACCAAACTCCATATATTTATCTAGGAGGTGTAGACAATTATTAACCAACACTTAGACAACAGCAAACTTTGACTCAAGGATCATCTAAATTCACCAGCCAAACAAAGCCGTAAAGAACATTAAAGGGTATTAAAGCGTCTGCCCGTCATGGGTTAGGCTACACATAACTGATCAATACAACATCCGTAGCTTTTCTGTGGTTGACTGGTAGCAAATTTAGGTTACTCTTAAAGCGGAGTGTACACAATAGCATCTTTTGTGACAGAAATATATAAAGAAATAATAATTTTTTTAGTTCTGTCTGAAAGATTAAACTTGCAAACTGAATAGTTTGATACGGCAAACTTAACAGTTATCTAATACCCTAAGCTAGGTAGTTAATTAACTACTGCAATCATATCCGGGAATTGTAATGGATAGCTTACAATACCAGTGGGTAAGAAAATCTAAAAAAAATATAAAAGTGACTAAAATGACTGTGGTGTCTGGAGGACAAAAGTGTTTCTGAGACTAGCGCATCAACATCGGCAATTCGTTCAAGACTTGGTAATGAACCTGCAAGCCTTGGCAATTGTATTAGAACGACGTGGTTATCCTGCGTCTTGTTATACCTGTGGCGACCAGATGAATAGTGCTTCGTTTATGGTGAGTCTGGGAAATAACCACCTGATTCGATTTTTGGTATCCGATTATGGGATTACTTGGACAGAAATGCGGGATGACCGCGAATTAATGAAGTTAGAAGGAGCAGAGGCAATTAACCAGTTACAGGAACTAGCAAACCTTGTTAAGCAATCTGCACCAGCTTATGCGAGTGGTAAAACCTTAGCCAAAAAAAGTTAAGGATTCCTGTATCTGATGGGTTACTTTCACACAAGCTCCGAGAGTAGATCGCTTATTAACAGTTGCTCACTGGTAATTGGTAATTGGTAATTGTGGCAGGATTTTTAATCCCCCATTACCTATTCACCATTACCTGTTGTTAGATGAAATAGTAGAAACTATTTTTCAGATGTTGTGCATCTGTGATCTGGAGGATAAATTACTGTCACCCTGCAAAAGATTGCGAATTAACTCAGCATCTTTTTGCGTGGCATTTAAAATTATGTGATTTTTGGTTGCTGCATTTGTGATGCCAGAGTGAGGTAAGTGAGACTTTGGAGGACGGTGATTACAATTATGCTATGCGATCGCAGGATAAATTTGACATTTTTATGACATAAATGTCTCATTTTTGTGATATTCCAGATGTGGAAAACCATAGTCGCTCACAAACTGGAAGATGTCTGAATCACAACCAAACCCAGGACTACCACCAACCGATGCTATTGAAATTTTAGATAATCGTACCTTTGATAGTTGGTTTGAATATCCTGTCAGAGTGCAACCCCATCATACTGACTATGCAGGTATTGTCTGGCATGGTACTTATCTGACTTGGATGGAAGAAGCACGGGTAGAGTGTTTGCGCTCTATCGGGATTGAATTTGCCGATTTAGTGGCATTAGGCTGTGATTTGCCAGTAGTAGAACTTTCGGTACGCTATCACCGTTCAATTCAGTTAGGTCTGTCAGCTATAGTTAAAACTCGCATGACGGAAGTGACTGGCGTTCGGATTAACTGGGATTATGCAATTGTCTCTCCTGATGGAGCGCAATTGTATGTCACGGCTCAAGTTACCCTAGTAGCATTAGATCGGGAAAGGGGTAAGATTATGCGTCAGTTACCTGTAAGTGTTAAAGATGCCTTGGCAAAGATTTCGGCATTACACAATAATTAATCAACGCGGTGTGCAACTTTCTCTCAAACCTAACCCCCAGGGAGCAAAATTCAAAGCCTCTCTCCATGTGAGCTACCGTGTACACACAAGTCTCGAAATTACGCCTAACGCTTGATTTCATCGTCTAGTTTTAGGTTGTGAGAACGTCATTGCGTACCCCTGCGGGGAAGCAAGCGTTCGACTGAGCTCACACCGAAGTCTACGCGTAGCGTCTCGTAGAGAGGAGGAACGACGCAATCGCCAAAACCAGGGGATTATGTGATTACTTCTCTACGAGACGCTAACGCGAACGCTCTGCTATCGCTGCGCTCGTAATGACAATTTAAGGGGTCTATAAAGCCTGAAATCCTTGCAGATATTACTTGTGTGTACACAGTAGGCGGCCAGGGGGAGAGGTTTGGAGAGGGGTTTTTAAAATAAGTCGCACATCGCGTTAATCAATAATTTAGGAGTCAGAATTTAGGAGTTAGGATTTTTCTCCTGAACTCTGATTAGTTACTAACACGAATCTGTGACAAAGTTTGGGCAAACTGAATTATTTGATGCCAAATATCTTGTGGTGTAATGCCAAAACCCACTTGTAGTAAAACAATAATTGCGGCAATAGTTAGTGCATTGCTCACAGTTGTTTTGACAATTTTCCACAATATTGTGAATATGATCCAAGCAATAATTAACGTAGGAATCATAGTAATTTGTAATTGGTAATTATTTGAGAGTTTCATATCTCCGACTTATTTAACAAGTCAGGGATATTTTTACAATGATTTAGGATTGGTATGGGTGGGATGTTTAGCGTTTTTATTTAGAAAACTATTTTTTGGTAATAATACCTGAAATTGAAAGAAAAATTTCTAGGGTAGCGCTATTCTTTAGACAAAATTTATAAAATCAAAATGATTTTATGATACACAGATAATATCTAGACCCCCGACTTGTTACAAAAGTCGTGGATCTATTTTTATAGAAATGATTGAGAAATGCTATATCTGACTTTTTAGTGCAGAGAAATCATTGGCGAGTGAGTTTCTAAATTTTTGGTTGCTGTTAAAACTTCTTGTCTTGCCCATTGATCTGCTGCCAAGATGTCATCTAAAGAAGGATTTGCACAGTTATCATTTTGATGGCGATCGCACACCGATTCGATACACCGAGGAATATCTAAAAATCTAATTTTCTCTGCTAAAAATAATGCCACAGCTTGCTCATTAGCGGCATTCAATACGGCTGGCATCGAACCACCGGCTTTACCTGCGGCGTAAGCTAACTGCATACAAGGGTACTTTTGATGATCTGGCTCACGGAAAGTTAAATTACCAGCTTTTACCAAATTGAGTCGTTCCCAATTAGTATAAATGCGGCCAGGCCAAGATAAAGCATACAACAAGGGTAAACGCATATCTGGCCAGCCAAGTTGGGCTAACACTGAGGTGTCTTGCAACTCAATTAATGAGTGAATAATGCTTTGGGGATGGATAACAATCTCAATATCGTTGTAATCTAATCCAAACAAGAAGTGCGCTTCAATGACTTCCAATCCTTTATTCATCAAAGTAGCAGAATCTACCGTAATTTTCCGCCCCATAGACCAGTTGGGGTGTTTGAGAGCATCGGCGACTGTGACTTCTGGCAACTTTTCTACAGGCCAATCACGAAAAGCACCACCAGAGGCAGTCAGCAAAATCTTACGCAAGCCGCCTTTAGGAACTCCTTGGAGGCACTGAAATATGGCGGAATGCTCAGAATCAGCAGGTAATAGTTTGACACCATGTTTTTCCACTAAGGGTAGAACTACAGGGCCACCAGCAATCAAAGTTTCTTTATTGGCGAGGGCGATATCTTTACCGGCTTCGATAGCTGCAATAGTTGGTAATAAACCAGCACAACCAACAATACCTGTAACAACAGTCTCAGCATCGCCATAGCGGGCAACTTCAATTACTCCGGCTATGCCAGCCAGTAAAATAGGTTGAGGATTGAGGTCTTGGATGGCTGCTTGAAGTGCTGGTAATTTATCTTCAGATGCGATCGCTGCTATACTCGGTCGAAACTGCCGAATTTGAGCCGCCAACATCTCTACATTATTCCCTGCTGCTAATCCGACAATCCGAAATTGATCTGGGTACTGAGAGACAATATCTAAAGTCTGAGTACCGATTGAGCCAGTGGAACCAAGAAGAGTAATAGCTTTCACAATTGCTTAAGGATTTACAGACAACTCTCACTATAAATTGCTTGGGACGCATAAATAACAGCGATCGCCACAATCAATCATGAAAAGTGCTGTTAGCATAACGAGGCGCAAGCCTGTGCTGAGTTAAAAGACTTCATTTGCAGTGCAGAAAAGTGTAAAAATATGGGGATTATTGCTCAGACACCAAATTTGTGAATGGATAAAGAATTTTATCTACAGTATGCCGCAGTTGAGGATAGACATTGGTGGTTTGTGGGTCGCCGCCGAATTGTAGAACAGGTGATTTGTCAACTCAATCTGCCAAAAAATGCCCAAATTTTAGAGGCTGGTTGTGGCACTGGTGGCAACTTAACTATGCTGGCTCGTTATGGTCAAGTTTCGGCGATGGAGTTAGATGAAACTGCTTGTCAGTTAGCTAATGAACGCCTAGTCACCACAGTAAAACTAGGTAGCTTACCTGATAAAATTCCATTCACCAGCCAGTATGACTTAATTGTGATTTTAGATGTTTTAGAACATCTTGATGATGATTTAGCTGCTTTACAAGCATTATCTGCGAGATTAAATCCGAATAGTTGGTTATTAATTACAGTGCCAGCTTATCAATTTTTATGGAGTTACCATGATGAAATTAACCATCATAAACGTCGTTATACATTGAAAAATTTAAAGCGAGTTGTCAGACAAGCTGGCTATACTGTCCGCTGTGGTAGCTATTTTAATACTTGGTTATTTCCTCTGGTCGCTGGAGTACGTTTATTAAAAAAATTATTCAAAATTGATCATCATACTGTTGATAGTAGTGATTTGGTTTTGCCGGCAAAACCTATCAATAAGTTTTTAACTTTTTTATTCGCTAGTGAACGTTACTTAATTAATCGGGTCAGTCTACCTTTTGGTGTATCTGCTGTGCTGCTTGCCCAAAAAACTAAATCAACGCGATGAAATTTTGACAATATTTTTTAAGAAAAAACTAATTCAAGAATATTATGCGATCGCCAGGAAGTAAAACTGTATTTTGGATGATGGGTGTAAGTGCCATAATTTTATTTGTATGTAGCAGTCTCAGACATGCTTTGTTTCAATCAGCAGCCCTTGATTTAGCAGTTTTTGACCAATGGGTGTATTTATCTAGTCAAGGACTACCCCCAATTTCATCTTTCTTTGGGTTTCACTTGTTGGGAGATCATGCTGCTTTCATCCTGTATGTGATCGCTCTATTATATAAAATTCATCCTAATATACACTGGCTATTTGCTATACAGGCGATCGCTTTAGCAATTGGTGCTGCACCAATATATGCCCTGAGTTTACAAAATAGTTTGTCTATTACTTATGCGCGAACTATAGCGCTGGCATATCTGCTTTATCCTGCTTTATTTAATATCAACTTTTTCACTGACTTTCGTCCAGAAGCGATAGCCATACCATCATTACTGTGGGCAATGTGGGCAGGAATTGCTGGTCGAACTTGGCAGTTAATTATAGCTGTTGCTTTAGCCTTAAGTTGCAAAGATATTTTGAGTTTAACTGTAATTGCTTTAGGGATTTGGCTCTGGCTAATTCAACGCCGTCGTTTATATGGTCTAGGATGTATTTTTACTGGAATAATTTGGTATTTAATAACAATTGGTTATCTTGTTCCTCTGCTCCGAAGTGGTCAAGCGGGCGGAGTTGTATTTTATCGTTCGCTTGGAGCTTCCCCTACACAAATTATTTGGAACATCATTACCAACCCTACTTTAATTTTAGAAAAATTTTTTGCACCAGATACACTATTTTATTATCTACTTTTAATTCTACCAGTCATTATTGGGTTACATTGGCGATCAATAATGGTTGTTTTGCCAGCTTTACCAATGTTATTACTCAACATTCTTTCTGATTATTCAGCACAGCGAGATTTAGTTCACCATTATTCATTACAAATATTCCCTTTTATTATTGTATGGTTATTGCAGTCAATTAGCTATTGCCAAAAACACAAAACAAGAATTTGGTTAAAGCCTCAGATTTTATTAATTTGGTCTATATTGTCATTTTTATTACTAGCAAAATATGATTTTTTTGTGACTCGTTATCTTTCAAATTTGCCAAACCTACGCTCTCTTAATATTGCTATTAGTTTGGTTCAAGCTCATGGAAGTGTTTTGACGACATCAAGAATAGCCCCCCATTTAAGCCAGCGTCCAGTGATTAAATTAACTAACATCAATTTAGTACCAGATAATGTTGATAATTTTGAATATATACTACTAAATACAAATACAAAAAATAAATCTGAATTTCCTTCTGGGTTAATTTCTCAATTACAAGGTAACCAAGCATTCAGTTTAGCTTATAAACAAGAGAATATATATTTGTTTACCAAACATTAGCTGTATTTTTGTTGCGTTATGCTTCTCTTCACCCAACCTACTATTTTATTTACTCGCTCAGAATATCGCTTGGCGATCATTGTAATCGCATCAATATAAAATCTATCCAGTAAGTTAGGAACGAGGATTAAATAAGATCCAGAAATGGGTCATGCAATAATAAGCAGAATATGCCCACTGAATTCTGAGATTCTATGACTCCGTATTCATCCGAGATTGAGCAGCAAATGCAACGACTATATTC
>NZ_JADEXZ010000167.1 GCF_015206815.1 Fortiea sp. LEGE XX443 | reverse complement strand
AACAAACAATGATAGATCAGCATCTACAACCTGCGATGCCTGCGGCGGGCGTAGCCATCGCAGAACTACAAGAATTTATAGATAGTCGCCCAGATGCCCGTGAGGTGAGAAAAGCTCTCTTCTGTAAAGCTGGTTTATCAAGGCTACAAATATGAGGAAATTCAAACAATTTTAGATGTATCTGTTGGTTCCATAACTTGCTGGAAGAACGCCTATAAGGAATATGGAATTTCGGGATTACGCTTAAATTATCAAGGCAGAAAGAGTTATCTGAGCGATAAACAGCGAGAAGAAGTATTAAGTTGGTTGCAAACTAAAGATATTTGGGAACTGGGTGAACTAGAGTACAAATTAGCATTTGAATATGATGTGATCTACGAATCAAAACGAAGCTATTACGATTTGTTTGACGCGGCAGGAATTAGTTGGAAGAAAACCACTGCCTTGAATCCAAAGGCGGACATTGAGGCTGTTGCCGCAAAAAAAAACAGATTGAGTCATTGTTGGCAAGTAACACAGAGGAAATAGAATCAGGAAGGCTGAGAGTATTATTAATAGATGAGTGTCATCTCCTCTGGGGAGACTTAACTGGATACGTTTGGGGAAAAACTGATCAAGAAATTGCAGTAGAAGTTATTAACGAACGAGATAAACAGACATACTACGGAGCGGTTGACTATCTCAATGGCAAGTTACTTGTGAAAGCTTATAAAGCTGGTAATTCTGACAATACGATTGATTATTTACGTTATTTATTAGACCAGTCTCCCAATCAACGATTACTTCTTTTTTGGGATGGCGCTTCTTACCATCGTTCACATCTAGTTCAAAACTTTTTAGGCGAAATAAATCAAGGTTTATCTTCAGAGCAGTGGAAAATTCATTGCGTCCGCTTTGCTCCTAACTGCCCATCCCAAAATCCTATAGAAGATATTTGGTTACAAGCAAAAACCTGGGTTAGACGTTTTTGCGCTTTAATTCCAACATTCTCTCATTTAAAGTGGATGTTTGAGTGGTTT
>NZ_JADEXZ010000166.1 GCF_015206815.1 Fortiea sp. LEGE XX443 | reverse complement strand
AGAGCGTTACCACGAGGTAATACCTCCTCAGGGAATATAAATTGTTCGTGGGGCTGATCTTGAGGAGCCATCCAAGCGCGGATACCCTCGTTCAGCAAAATGTTTTTGGTATAGAAAGTTTCAAATTCCGGGTCTTCTGCTGCCCGTAATTCTTGGGAAACGAAGTCGTAAGCCCGCAGGTTGAGTGCGAGACCGACAATACCCACAGATGCCATCCATAAACCTGTGACTGGTACGAACAGCATGAAGAAGTGTAACCAGCGCTTGTTGGAGAAAGCAACCCCGAATATCTGTGACCAGAAACGGTTTGCTGTCACCATTGAATAGGTTTCTTCCGCTTGGGTGGGGTTGAAGGCGCGGAAGGTGTTGGCGGCTTCGCCGTCTTCAAACAAGGTGTTTTCCACTGTCGCACCGTGAATGGCACACAATAGCGCTCCACCCAGTACACCTGCGACTCCCATCATGTGGAAGGGGTTGAGTGTCCAGTTGTGGAAGCCTTGTAAGAACAGCAAGAACCGGAAGATGGCTGCGACTCCGAAGCTGGGTGCGAAGAACCAGCTTGATTGTCCCAAGGGGTACATCAAGAAGACGCTGACGAATACGGCGATGGGGGCTGAGAATGCTAGGGCGTTGTATGGACGAATCCCTACTAGTCTGGCGATTTCAAATTGCCGCAACATGAAGCCGATTAATGCAAAGGCTCCGTGTAATGCTACAAATGGCCACAATCCTCCTAGTTGTATCCATCGGGTGAAGTCACCTTGGGCTTCTGGCCCCCATAACAACAATAGGGAGTGTCCCATGCTGTCGGCTGGGGTTGATACTGCTACTGTCAGGAAGTTGCAGCCTTCTAGGTATGATGATGCTAATCCGTGGGTGTACCAGGAACTAACGAAGGTTGTACCGGTTAGCCAACCGCCTAATGCTAGGAAGGCGCAGGGGAATAGTAATACTCCTGACCAACCTACGAATACGAAGCGATCGCGCTTTAACCAGTCGTCTAGTACGTCAAACCACCCTCTACTGGGGGCGCGTCCTACTGC
>NZ_JADEXZ010000165.1 GCF_015206815.1 Fortiea sp. LEGE XX443 | reverse complement strand
TTTGACAATGAATTGATAGCTCAAATAACGCCTTGACTACGTTAAAAGAATGACAGAAAAAATAAAATTCTCTAATTAATCGTTTTGCTTGCAGCCAAATATCTTCTACAGGATTCTGTTGTGGTGCATTTGGGGCAAACTTTAAGCAGGTTATCCACCATTGTTCTTTTTCCAATTCACGATTTAATGAATCTAGATAATCTTGAATTTCTTGTGAACGATGATAACTTGCACCATCCCAAATTATTAAAAGTTTGGCTAGTGGTCGTTGTTGACGAAGATATTCTAAAAAATTAATTGTGTTTTTAGAGTTACCTTTTTCTGCTGCATAGGTGATAAATTCTTTGGTTTTATAATCTAATGCTCCAAAATATGTTTGTTTAACACGAGCATTAACTACTGGTATTGTCACTCGTTCATTAGTTTTTCCCCAGACATAACCTATGATGTCTCCCCAGAGTAAATGACATTCATCTACCATGAACACAACTAGCTCTCCTGATTCTATTTCAGGTCTTCGCGTCTCCAACAATTCACAAATCTCTTTTTTTTTGAGGCGACCTTATCTTGGTCATATTTTGGATTACTTGCTTGAGTTTTTTTCCAACTAATACTGGCAGCATCAAATAAATCGTAGTAACTTTGTTTCGAGAAGAATGTCACTCCATATTTGGAAGCGATATGGTGTTCTAATTCATTTAAAGTCCATCTATCCTTGGTTTGTAACCATTCAATTACCTCGGCACGTTGAATATCATCCAGATACCCTTTACTTCCTTTATGCCCTAGCTTTAACCCATCAATCCCCATTTTAAAAAATGATTTTTTATAGGTACTTATGAAGCCAGATGAGACACCTAATATTGGCATTATCTCCTGATGTTTGTATCCACATAGCAGCATCTTTACTGCTGTAGCCCGCTTGATTTCACGCAGTTCTTTACTATTTTTGATAAAATCTTCTAATGATTGCATCCACATCACTACACCCTCACCTTAGTTGCAAGCGCTACCTTTCTATCTTCTAAGTATTTTCTCATGAATCATTCCGGATTGCTATAT
>NZ_JADEXZ010000164.1 GCF_015206815.1 Fortiea sp. LEGE XX443 | reverse complement strand
ACAAAAGCAAGGTAAAGTAATAATTGTTCTCCAAAAAGTGCGATGGGAAAAATTGGTGCTGCTAAAAGATTTTTCGTTGATAACGCCAACCTTAGATGCAGAGTTAATATTCAAAGCAATAGAAACAGTCATTTCGCCATCAGTGATCAGAGAAACTCTATCAGAGACAGACAGTTGTGAAGAGCGAACGCGGAAATTGCCATCTGGGTTGGTAGTGTGTCTAGTCATAGCGATGAATTTATGGTCATCAGATGCAATGGGGGACGTACTGAAAAATCTGGTGAATGGACTAAGTAGAGAGTGGACGCGATTAGGGCAGTATTGGAAAGTACCAAGTAGTTCTTCCATCAGTGAAGCAAGACAGAGGTTGGGATGTTGGGCAATGAGTCGGTTGTTTCACAAGATAGTCAGACCATTAGCAACAGCGCAGACTCCAGGGGCATTTTTAGGAGGACTACGAGTAATGGCAGTAGACGGTACGGTGTTGGATGTCCCAGATAGTGCGGCTAATGCCAGGGTGTTTGGATATCCAGGCAGTAGGAAAGGAACCAGAGCGGCATTTCCCAAAGTCCGTTTAGTATTGCTAATTGAGGCGGGAACCCATCTAATTGTTGATGCCTTGATGTGTCCTTACCGCATGGGAGAAAGAATCCGCTCTTTAAAACTACTACGAAGTTGTAGTCAAGGGATGCTGCTGATGTGGGATAGAGGGCTACATTCTTACCGTATGGTTCATGCCACCTTAAAGTGCGGATGTCACTATTTAGGGCGAGTGCCAAAGAACGTTAAATTTCCAGTAGACAAGGTTTTAAACGATGGCTCATATTTGTCCTGGATTGCTCCAGACCGCAAATCCAAGCACAAAGGTGGAGCCAGGATTCAGGTAAGGGTTATAGAATACACAATCGACTCTGAAAATGGACAACAAACTTATCGTTTAATTACCAGTTTGATGGATATTGCTTTATTTCCTGCATTGTTGTTAGCCACAGAGTATCATCAACGTTGGGAAATCGAAAATACTATTGATGAGTTAAAAACTCATCTAAATGGGCGTAAAACTCCCATTCGTTCTCTCAAACCCCG
>NZ_JADEXZ010000163.1 GCF_015206815.1 Fortiea sp. LEGE XX443 | reverse complement strand
GCCCCCTGCCCCCTGCCCCCTTGCCTCATTCCGCTTCACCAATTAACGTAAACGCTGCCCAGTTGACAGGTAGAGATTGTTCTTTAATTCTGGTTAGCATGGCTTGGCGTAGTGCTTGGGCTTTATCTGGATTCTTTTGCAGATGTTGGTAAAAGTCAGTCATGAGTAACTGGGTATCGTCGTCGGGAATTAGCCACAGGGAAACTAAGACACTGGGAACACCAGCAGAAATGATTGAACGAGATAGCCCAATGACACCATCGCCTGTGATGCGTCCCCGTCCGGTTTGGCAAGCACTGATGACAAATAATTCGGCTTGCAGTTGCAAATCTAGGATTTCTTCAGCAGTTAGCAAGCCATTACCTGTTTCATTTTGATTTTTGGTTGGGTTTGGTGCTAATGCAATCCAACTTCCTAAACCGCGAACGTCATCCGCCCATCCGTGGGTTGCTAAATGGATAATTCGGGCTGTTGGTAGGAGTTTTAAGATTTGCGCTTTGGTTGCATCTTTACCGATGATGGCTTTGGTATTTAATAGACGGGCAATTTCTTTAGCTTCGATTTCTGCACCGGGTAAAGGATCTAATTGTTCTGGTTTGTCGCCAATTTTTAAAGCGACACGGGGCATGATGGGATTACCGACAACTAAGGCATTTTGACTATATGCGTTTCGTGTTTGGATGCGTTGTTTACGAGTTAAATCTAAAACTTGAATTGAGGGAGCAGTGAGAATGGTGTGTTTTTCAATTAGGTATTTATTTTCTGCATCTCTTAAGGCTGGGAAAGGAACAAAAAATAGAGATTGTTGGGGAATAAAAATAATATGGGCGTTTGGATCTTTAGGTAATTCTTGGGCGATTGGTTGGATGAGAATTTCATGGAGTTGCTGGAGGGGTTTTTTCCACTGAGCGATGTTATAGGAATCATATTTGATTTCTGAAAAAGTGTACGAGATAATACGGAGGAATATATCTGTCTAAGAACAAACAATGATAGATCAGCATCTACAACCTGCGATGCCTGCGGCGGGCGTAGCCATCGCAGAACTACAAGAATTTATAGATAGTCGCCCAGATGCCCGTGAGGTGAGAAAAGCTCTCTTCTGTAA
>NZ_JADEXZ010000162.1 GCF_015206815.1 Fortiea sp. LEGE XX443 | reverse complement strand
CATACATAAACAACAGCAATCATAAAAACATGACAGCAACCTTACAACAGCGCAGCAGCGCCAACGTATGGGATCGGTTTTGCGAGTGGATCACCAGCACCAACAACCGCCTATACATCGGCTGGTTCGGAGTATTAATGATCCCAACCCTACTAGCAGCAATCACCTGCTTCGTAATCGCCTTCATCGCCGCACCACCAGTAGACATCGATGGAATCCGTGAACCAGTAGCAGGTTCATTAATGTACGGAAACAACATCATCTCAGGAGCAGTAGTACCATCCTCCAACGCCATTGGTTTGCACTTCTACCCAATTTGGGAAGCAGCATCTCTTGATGAGTGGTTGTACAACGGCGGCCCTTACCAACTAGTAATATTCCACTTCCTGATTGGCGTATTCTGCTACTTAGGACGTGAATGGGAACTATCCTACCGCTTGGGTATGCGTCCTTGGATTTGCCTAGCATTCTCCGCACCAGTGGCAGCAGCAACCGCAGTCTTCTTAATCTACCCAATCGGACAAGGTTCATTCTCCGATGGTATGCCCTTGGGTATCAGTGGAACATTCAACTTCATGATTGTGTTCCAAGCAGAACACAACATCTTGATGCACCCCTTCCACATGTTGGGAGTAGCGGGTGTGTTCGGTGGTTCTTTGTTTTCTGCAATGCACGGAAGTTTGGTAACTTCATCCTTAGTTCGTGAAACAACCGAGAACGAATCACAAAACTACGGTTACAAGTTCGGACAAGAAGAAGAAACCTACAACATCGTTGCAGCACACGGTTACTTCGGTCGCTTAATCTTCCAATACGCTTCATTCAACAACAGCCGTTCCTTGCACTTCTTCCTCGCTGCATGGCCTGTAATCGGTATCTGGTTTACAGCACTGGGTATCAGCACAATGGCGTTCAACTTGAACGGTTTCAACTTCAACCAGTCTGTGATTGATTCTCAAGGTCGCGTGATCAACACCTGGGCTGATATCATCAACCGCGCTAACCTGGGTATGGAAGTTATGCACGAGCGTAATGCTCACAACTTCCCCTTAGATTTGGCTGCTGGTGATGTTGCTCCTGTTGCACTTACTGCTCCTTCTATCAACGGTTAAT
>NZ_JADEXZ010000161.1 GCF_015206815.1 Fortiea sp. LEGE XX443 | reverse complement strand
CCCCCAGGGCTGTTTCATTCCCTAAAACAGGTAAAATAGCAAGAGTGGAGGGGAAAAGAATATGGGTGCAGATTTGATTGAACAATTAAAGCAAGTGGAAGATTTTAGAACGACTGATGGACGAAGACATCCACTGTGGCTGGTGTTGCTGTTTGTCATAATGGGAACAATGAATGGATATGTGGGATATCGTGGTTGGGGAGATTTTGTCAAAAGGCATAGACGGGTATTAATAGAGAAATTTGGTAGGCAAAAACATGGAGTTCCCTCATATTCAACAATCCGACGTGTAGTCATGGGAGTGGATTTCGATAAACTGGCAGAAAAATTTAATGAGTGGGCTAAAAATTATGTTGATTTAGAAGTATCAGAATGGTGTGCCATAGACGGTAAAAGTATTAAAGGTACGGTGCAAAACTACAGTTCATCTAATCAGAATTTTGTCAGCATAGTATCAGTATTTGCGGGCAAAAGAGGGTTAGTTGTGGGGATGGAGAAATTTGAGAACCAGCTCAAAAGCGAAATCCAAGTTGTGCAAGAGCTAGTCACAGCATTGGGTATAGAAGATGTAGTCTTGAGCTTTGATTCCTTGCATTGCCAAAAAAAACTTGCAAAATAATTATTGAAGGTGGTAACGATTACGTTATTGCTGTGAAAGATAATCAACCCAAACTACATCGCCATATTCAAAACATTGCCGCCACCAGAAAACCTACCTCTCGTATAATTGAGACAGAAAAGACTAGAGATAGATTAACAACGCGTACTGTTGAAGTTTTCCATGATGTCAATGGAATTGACCCAGAATGGACGGGAATACAATCTTTAATTAGGGTCGAAAGAATTGGCACAAGAAAGGGTAAGAAATATCATGAAATTGTTTGTTATATTAGCAGTTTGATTTGCTCGGCGAAGGAATTTGCTCTCGGTATTCGCGGTCATTGGGGTATCGAAAATTGCCTCCATTGGGTGAAAGATGTTGTGTTCAAAGAAGATAATTCAACGATCCGTATGGGCAATGCTCCTGCTAATCTTTCTATCTTGAGAGCGATCGCTCTCAACATACTGCGTCGAAATGGTCATATTTCCATCACAATTGCTCAAAGATTTCTCTCTCATGATATTGACAAACTTCTTGCCCTTGTGGAATGAAACAGCCCTGCCT
>NZ_JADEXZ010000160.1 GCF_015206815.1 Fortiea sp. LEGE XX443 | reverse complement strand
CTTAGTGGTGCAGAAAACTTTCCGGACTTTCAAGTTGAGAACACAGTGACACGGAAGAACTCAATTTGTTGCTCTATCTGCGTTCGTTTTTTTAGTGAAGCAGTGGCAGGTGGAGGACTGTTTCGAGGTAAGGTAGCTAATCGGGGAATTGGGAGGCGTTGATAACACAACCGTTTAATTTCGCGTAATCCTAACTGTAAAAAACTTAATCCCCTCTGGCTATGCCAGTCGAGCATTTTGCGCCGACCTTCATGGACGACAACCAGAGCAAGAGCAATGGCAATTAAGGAAGCAGCAGCCAGGAGCATCAATAGACAATTGAGGGCTTGAGCATCGCGCAAGTGAGAACGAATGAGTTCAAAAGCTGCCGACTTGTAGTCCTTAAAATGGGGTTCTATTCCCCCAAACCGCTGACCATAGACTTCAAAAGTCTGCAAGGATGGAGGTACATTTGAGAAGACAGCCCAAGGTTCTCTCGCTAGAGCTAAATGGGCCGTGGCCAGATGACACTGAATGTCTTGTAAAACCGTGACTTCTCGAAAAAGATAGGCTTCGCCCTCTGGGGGGAAAAGATCAGCAACCGCAGCCGTTTTACCATTGGAGCGCGTAATATTCAGGTCAGATTTCGCACGAATTGCCCACGACCATTCATGGTCTCGTAACCACCGGATTAACGCACCATGTTCAAATCCTCGGTCTGCTAATAATGTTACTGAACATCCCGGCGGCAGTAGTCGCACAGTGGTTTCTAGTACGGAGCAGTAATCCTCAAAACCTACCGTGGCACTGCCATGTAACAACACCGTTTGCCCCAAAGCAATTGATCGTCCTCCCCAAATTAAACAGACCTCAATTAGACAATACTCATCCCATAGCACACTGGTATCGAGTGTGAGCGTCATCGGCATTCCCGCCCATGCTGTTAGAAACTTCTCCAACAAAGGGAAATAGAAGGTTTCAGCGTTGATTTTGGGATTATGGACAAAGTAGTTTAATCGCTCCATGTGGCTACGGGCCTTGCAGTCCCGATGACTCAGATAGGGTAACCAGTGGCTCAGACAGGCGCTCTGTGCTTGTAAAATTGCTGCTACATTTTCACAAAACACTTGTAGATGTCGTTGGTCTTGGGGATGAATCCATTGACTTACTTGATCTTGTACTTGACGATAAAGATGGGGGACTGGCATAGGGTAGTTTTTGTGTGGAA
>NZ_JADEXZ010000015.1 GCF_015206815.1 Fortiea sp. LEGE XX443 | reverse complement strand
TTACAGAAGAGAGCTTTTCTCACCTCACGGGCATCTGGGCGACTATCTATAAATTCTTGTAGTTCTGCGATGGCTACGCCCGCCGCAGGCATCGCAGGTTGTAGATGCTGATCTATCATTGTTTGTTCTTAGACAGATATATTCCTCCGTATTATCTCGTACACTTTTTCAGAAATCAAATATGATTCCTATACTAGACTTGCTTTTCATGCTAAATATATAAAAGTATAAAAAATAGCTATGAAAAAGTCTGAAATGCCAAAAACTCCTCCTAAAGGAAATGCGGCTAAATACCTCAGTTATAGAGAAGCATGGGCGCGAATCAAAGTAGCATGTCAAGAAGGTTTTTATCTGGAAGCAATTACTCTTCAAGAGAGTATTATTACAGATCGTCTAATTAGTTATTTAACAGTCGTTGGAGAAATACAGAAACCGACAGAAGTCCATCAGTATCCATCTTTCGGAAAGTTGATTCAGTTATGGAAAAAGCAGAATCCTTTACCGATTGAAGTTGGAGGACAAACTAGTCTTCAAGAAGCAGTGGATCAGTGGCGGATACTAAGAAATCAAGCTGTACATGGAATGGTTAAATCTCACCCAGGTACACCTACAGTACCAGTTGATGACTTTTTAGCTGTTGCGGAAAGAGCTGCACATGAGGGGACATTATTGGCAAAGACAGTAAGTGAGTGGTGTAGAAAAATACGCAAATATCAAGAAAAAGAAAACTATCTTTAACAAAAAGATTAGGGTTTATTAATCAAGTGCAATACTTCTTGTTAAACAACTCTAGAACGCAAAATATCTAGTGAATTTTTGTCTACTAATTCAATTATTTCTACGCTATCCATTTCCGATCGCCTACTCTTCCACCAATTCCATCAACTCTTCAATTGTCACATCAAAGCTACGGGCTATCTTGTAGACTGCACTTAAATCAACTGTATTCAAGACATCACGTTGAACATAGCTTTTAACTGTGTTGTAGTTAACTCCAGAACGGTCAGCAACTTCTTTTAGTGTCCAACCCTTCTGTTGAGCTAGTTCTCGAATTCGCAGCCTAACATAGCCCATTTTTTGGTTGACAAGGGTGCGTATGCGCCCGATAATATCTGTGTACATCAAAAGCGATCGCTCTGACAGCCTGGAAAACTTGAGAGCGACCGCATTCCTAACACATCCCACTAAGGGGAAGATTGCTCTATGATATCAACGTCCCAGCCAAAATCAAATACTCATCCTTGGTGTATTATTCGCCACCTACCAAATATGCAGCGATTGGTAGTAGCCCGGTTTCATCGCCGTCATGATGCGGATGGATATATCCAAATTCTGCGACAATTGCTGCCAACAACCAAGCATGTGATTGTGTTTGACAAAAATAAGAATGAAGTGTATTGCAGAATACAGAATTCTAATCAATCTTAATTTCAGGCTTAAAAGCACCAAACATAAAAAAAGCGGTCGCTATGATGGTCTTGATGGCTGTGGGGCGATCGCTTAATCTCAAAGAAGCAACCGAGCTTTATCTAGAGGAATTTTCTCTCCCTAAATTCCTAACACCCGATACTTTCCCTAGACCCTAATATTAGAGTAAAGTAAACAAGTGTAAAGAAGTATCACTTTTCTCCCTTACTTTTTAAAACAACTTGTTCACTTCTACTGTTGATATTTGTATAAGAACATCCATGCAGTCTAGTTTTTGGCGACGAATTCTGGTATCTATTGCAACATTTTTCTTGGCTGGGTCAATTTGGGTAGCACATCCCGCCTCAGCACTTGCCTATGACAACCCTGAGTTATTGCCCAATTTCCAAACTCCAGTTATAGATTTGGCTAAAACTCTCACTGACATTCAAGAAGACAAGCTAGTTTCAGAGTTAGAGCAGTTTGAAACTGACACTGGCTGGAAACTGCGAGTATTAACACAGTACGATCGCACTCCCGGTCGAGCAGTGATAAATTATTGGGGTTTAGATGACAAAAGTATCCTGCTAGTTGCCGATTCTCGTGGCGGCAATATTCTCAGCTTTAGTGTTGGCGACGCAGTTTATGAATTTTTACCCCGGACATTTTGGATAGAATTACAAACGCGCTTTGGTAACTTGTACTTTGTGCGCGAACAAGGCGAAGACCAAGCAATATTACAAGCCCTAGAATCAGTTAGAGGCTGCTTGCTCAAAGGTGGTTGTAATGTCGTGCCTGGACTACCAAGAGAACAGTGGATTCTCACCCTAATAACCTCCGTCATTGGTGGAATCATCTGCGGATTTGCAGCTCAACCCCGTACTGACAAACAAATTTTTGCTTGGCAATGGGCATTAATCTTCTCTCCTTTATGGGGAATTTTGTTCATAGCCTTCGGCATTGGGCCAGTGGTGACACGCACCAGCGATTGGTTGCCTTTAGTTCGCAATATTTCTGGCTTTTTTATCGGCGCTTTAGTTGCTTACCTATCGCCTGTGTTCAGTCGTCCTTCTTCCAATGCTGAGTCCTGAATTCAGACTTCAGACTTCAAACTTCAGACTTCAGATTACTCAGCACTCACTGAAGCTGATAAGCTGAAGGCTGGTATATCAGCGCTGAATAGTGATGGAATGGCACGTAACGGATGCTCAAAGTTTAGCAATCATTGATAGTGAAATTGGCGATCATGTCTTTTCACCCGCAGAGTATGAAATTGTTCGGCGGGTGATATATGCCACAGCTGACTTTGAATATAAGTCTTTAATTCGCTTTTCGGAACAAGCTTTGCAATCTGGTGCCGCAGCGTTAGCAGCACGTACCACAATCGTAGTAGATGTGCCAATGGTACAAGTAGGTATCGCCTACGACATCCAAAACACTTTCGCTAACCCAGTCTATTGCAGCATGGAAACTGTAACGCGTCCCCAAAAGGAAAAAACTCTGGCAGCATGGGGAATTGAAACCTTAGCCAAGCGTTATCCAGAGGGGATATTTG
Organism: Fortiea sp. LEGE XX443; assembly: GCF_015206815.1. Taxonomy (GTDB): domain Bacteria; phylum Cyanobacteriota; class Cyanobacteriia; order Cyanobacteriales; family Nostocaceae; genus Nostoc_B. The sequence goes on along the minus strand of NZ_JADEXZ010000015.1, from coordinate 90,126 downwards.
TGGTTGGTCAAGCCCAAACAGCACTAACAGCACTGGTTGATTTGATTGAAGCTGAAGAAATTCTACCAGCTTTAATAATTGCTACTCCAGTCGGATTTGTGGATGTGGATACTGCTAAAAGCCGCTTGCAAGACTCTTTAGTTCCTTACATCACAATTGAAAGTCGCAAAGGAAACGCCGTTGTGGCTGCTGCGATTGTTGATGGACTGGTAGATTTGGCATGGCAAGCTTATGGGCAGAATGCGAATCGGGAAAGTTAGGAGAAGTATGAAGTATGAATTATGAAATTTCAGACTTCAGACTTCACACTTCAGACTTCACGCTATTCTTCATATTTCCGGCGACGGCGGCGTGGCCTGTCTTGTTGTCCTTCGCGTAAGCGGCGACTGACTTCAGAAAAGAAGTCTCTGCGGAGATAGGGATAATCATTAACCCACAGGTCACGACTGGGAATGTAAACATCACTAAAATCGTCAATACTGCCTAAATCTGAGCGATTTGACATGACAATCATCTCAGCAATTTGACCCCGTGCGATCGCTTTATGGAAAGGACGTAGTGGCGCGTCCAATTCCACACTAAATCCGGTGTCATCTCCCACTTCTAGGTTGATGCGTTTTTCTCGATTTTCAACAATTACTAATTCTCCTTTGCTGTTGACAGTTTCTTGTTTACCCATCAATTGGTCTGTAATCCACCAATCTAGAATTCGTCCACGAAAAAAGCCGCAGTACTTATAACGGCGGCATTTTGCATTCCGTACACTGGCTTGGAATACGGGAAACCACAGCCAAAAAAATGCACCCATTACACCAAGAAAAAATAGGATGGGGCCAAACTCCAGCCCAAAGAGGGCTTTGGCGAGCAAAATCACAACTACAGAAACTACAGAAATTAATAGTCGCTGCAAAAAATTAGAAAACTTCCCCCAGTAGTACTTGTACTGCTGACTGGTAGCAATAAGGGGGACAACTTGTTCAAATTTCTGGCGAGTCAGTGGAACAAGCATGGGTGCTGGATGTTGAGTGCTAATGTTTAGAGTATCTTTTCTAAACCATACACTAACGACTTTAACTGTACGACCTTCCGAATTGCCAATAAGACTCCGGGCATATAGCAAGCGCGATCGCTGGTATCATGTCGTAAAGTGTAAATTTGTCCAGCTGCGCCAAAAATCACTTCTTGATGGGCTATTAGTCCTGGTAAGCGCACACTATGAATTCTAATTCCTTCGTCGGCTAGGCTGCCTCTAGCTCCAGGTATTTTCTCGGTTTCTTCTACAAGTGCTGGGTTAAAAGCTTTACCCATCTCTCCTAGTAATTGTGCGGTTTGAATTGCTGTACCACTAGGCGCATCCGCTTTTTGGTTGTGATGCAGTTCGATAATTTCTACATGGTCAAAATATTGCGATGCGGTGAGGGCGGCTTGCTGTAACAATACCATCCCAATGGAGAAGTTAGGAATAATCAAGCAGCCAGTACTGGCTTTTTCGGCAAAGTCAGCCAAATTTTGAATTTGTTCTGGACTTAACCCTGTAGTTCCGACAACCGGACGAATACCGTAGGCGATCGCACTCCGCACATTATCATACACTGCATCAGGATGGGTAAAGTCTATGATTACCCCAGGCGGTAGTTTTCTTTCGCCAGCTACATAGCCAAGCATTGGTTCCAATTGGTTAGTTATAGGCACTTCCAAGGGTTCACTTAAACCTGCTAGTTCCCCAGCGTCCTTACCTTGATGTTCTAGACTGCTGTCAATTGCACCCATCAAAATTAAATCAGGTGCTTGTGCTACTGCTTTGACTACCTCACGTCCCATTTTGCCAGCAGCACCGTTAATAATTACTGGAATTGGAGCTTGATTTGTCATAATTCAAAAAATATTTTTCAGCCAACAAGGGTTTTATTGTAGATACTTTAGTGACACAGTAGCTAGTCTTAGAAGTCAGCCCTAAGGATGAAGGTAGTCGTTTACCCTATTCCTAACTTACTTTCATCGCCACTCACCTTGCATAGTAAAAGCAGCCCAATACAAAGGCTTACGCCAAGTAGGATTTTGCCATAAACTTAATTGCGCCGCACGCAGAGCCGCAACAGGTGATTTCCCTTCTTGCCACATTTGGCGATAAAATTGCGTCATCAATTCTTTCGTTCCTTCATCATCCACATCCCATAAAGACAACACAAGTCTGGGTGAACCGGCATACATCAATCCTCTTGTCAAACCTACTAACCCTTCTCCTTGAACTTCTCTACCTTGTCCGGTTTGACAAGCACTCAACACAATTAAATCAGCCGGAAAATCGAGGTTGAAGATATCGTTTAACCGCAAGTATCCTCTTTGCTGTTTACCTTGCTTGTCTACTAATGAAAGTACAATGCCTGATAACTCTGGGTTAACATCATCAGCAAAACCGTGAGTAGCAAAGTGAATTATACGATATTGATTTAGTTTTGCGTTTGTTACCCAGTCATAATTAGCATCAAAATCAAATGCTGCTAGGCTATCTTTTGGTGAACCGAGTTTGAGAATTGTCTCGGCTTCTTCACGAGTCCCGTTTAATCTATCCCAACCGTTGCGGTTGAGATTTCGGGCTGACCTTGACAATGCAGAACGCTGGAGGTCTAATTCAGGAGTGATGGAATTGTTCTCAGGTTTGCCAGTCACCCGTGAATCATCTGCACTGTATACGGGATCTGCAAGAATAGCTATGGCTTTCGGTGCTTTGGGACGCTTTTGTGTTTCTTGTCTGAGGATGGCAATGGTGGAAGCTGAAGGAAGATTGACGATTTCGTGGTTGATTAGCAGTGGTTGATAAGATTCTTGAGCAGTTGGTTCAGTGATGGCGGCGAAGGGAATATTTTGTAAAGCACCATCCGCGACAATTACCAAACGTTTGTTTGCTAATTTGTTGGCGACTGGAGTTAGGATAATTTGAGCCAGTTGTTTTGCTGCTGCTGCTTGTTGTTCACCAGAGGCTGATACTGTTACTAAACTTTGACGAAAATCGTTTGCTGCTTTTTCTATCTGTGCTTGTGGTGGAAGTTCATAGCTGTCGAGGGAATTTGGTGTTACAACCCAAAGATAACTGCGTTCTTTACCTAATGAATATTGCAACAGCACAGTATTTGCATCGAGTTGTTGCTGAATTTGCGCTAATTTTAACGGTTCAGGATATTTGAGCGCGGCATATTTCGGGCTAGTTGTGCGAATTTGTGTTTGTAGTTGTTGATATTGACTCAGAAGATTGGCAATTTCTTGTTCGAGTTTTTGGATTGTGGTGGCGGGTGCTGCTTTGCTGATTAAATCTCGACGCAGTTTATCTTTGGCATCAATTTGCTCTTGCAGACTTTGTTCTTGTGCTAATAATTTAGAGTCAACGCCTTTGCGGATTTTGGCATTGGCTTCGGTTAATAGTTCTAATAAAACCCTGGCGCGGGAGCGTTCGCTGATGTGTAGTGCTTGGGCGGCGTAACCTTTAGTTGGTTCTTTCTTGTGCAACTGCATTAGCAAGTCGATGTAAAATTGATAATAGTCTTGTACTGTAGCAAAGTAAGAAGTACGCAAATCTTGACTGTCGATTTTGGTGCGTAATTCTTCGATGATTTTGATAGATGCTTCGATTTGTGTGAGTGCAGTTTCTAAGTTACCTTTGTCTCTTTCTACGTTAGCGATGTTAAAGAGAGTAAGAGCTTCACCGGAGCGATCGCCCACTGCACGTCTGAGGGGCAGAGCTTGGTTGTAAAATGACAGTGCTTGCTGCTTTTCTCCTAAATCTGAGTAGACTCTAGCAATGTTATTAAGAGTAGTGGCTTCCCCCGCGCGCTCGCCCACCGCACGATATAGGGGCAGAGCTTGGTTAAGAAATGACAGTGCTTGTTGCTTTTCTTCTAAATCAGAGTAGACAAGAGCAATGTTATTGAGAGTAGTAGCTTCCCCAAAGCGATTGCCCACAGCACGAAATAGGGGCAGTGCTTGGTTGTAAAATTCTAGTGCTTGCTGCTTTTCTCCTAATGCGGAGTAGACTCCACCAATACTAGTGAGAGTAGTGGCAACGCCTGCGCGATCGCCCACCGCACGTCTGAGGGGCAGGGCTTGGTTGTAATATGACAGGGCTTTCTGCTTGTCTCCTAAATCGGAGTAGACTAAACCAATGTTATTGAGAGTAGTGGCAACGCCTGCGCGATCACCTACAGCACGCCATAGGGGCAGAGCTTGGTTGTAAAATTCTAGTGCTTGCTGCTTTTCTCCTAATGCGGAGTAGACTCCACCAATGTTATTGAGAGTAGGCGCTTCCCCAGAGCGATTGCCCACGGCACGAAATAGGGGCAGAGCTTGGTTGTAAAATTCTAATGCTTGCTGCTTTTCTCCTAAATCTGAGTAGACTGCACCAATGTTATTGAGAGTAATCGCTTCCCCAGAGCGATCGCCTACTGCACGATATAGAGGCAGAGCTTGGTTATGAAATTCTAGTGCTTGCTGCTTTTCTCCTAAATCTGAGTAGACTCTACCAATTAAGTGTAGAGTCAAAGCTTCGTAAGATTTATCGCCAAGTTTCTGCCACAGGGGTAAGGCAATTTGCCATTTTGCAATTGCCTGTCGTAAGCTTTCGGCTGTGCCTTGTTTGTATGATAATTCCAATCCTTCAAGTAATGCTTGTCGTGCTGCGGCGCGGGTTGCGTCTGGTGGGGTTGGTTGTTGTGCTATCTGCAAGTCTTGGGTTTTTGATGTGGCTCTCACTGCATCAGATAGCAGCAGCGAACTCAGCACTAAGGGTAAAAATAATGATTTGTAATTCATAGTTCGTAATTCGTAATTTGATGATGGGTTAATAGATCCCCGACTTCTTTAAGAAGTCGGGGATCTGACCACCTTTATTCACTTGTCATCAGAGATATTGCGGAAAATCTGTTGTTATCTTACTAATTTGCAAGATTATTTCTGTTTTTGTTGCATTTTTTGCAACAATTTGAGGGTGTAGGGAAAAAAATTTGACAGATTGATGCAATACGATTGCAGGACGATGCAATCTTATAGCCGGGCAATGCAATACGATTGCAAGTCGATACAATCTTATGGACGGGCGATGCAAGAAGATATGTGTATTGGTGTTAGGTTTTCTTGCGTCAACACAACTTATTACTTTAAATTTTTTCGCCAGTAGCGATCGCCACAACAATCAACCAAAAATTAAAACCCCGATTTTTCTTAACTGTCGGGGTTTGGTTTCAGGATGTGTATTTTTACGATCGCCTAAATCTGCAATGTCTTAAACCATTTATTTACGAGTGTATTGGCGGTTTGCAAAACTGTATTCATGTTCTGCTTTAGCTGATGCTTGCGATACCATTTTTGAAAAGCTATTTCATACTCTTCACCTTTAGCATGAAAGTTATTCCAAAAATCTAGCCCAATGTTCAATCCCCAGAAGAGTAAAATGTAGAGCGACCAAGGAAACAACAAAATATGACCAGTGGTAGCAATAAAGTTAATTGATATTAAAACAGTATTGACAATGGCAAAATTGCCCAACCGCTTTTTAAATCTTGAGAGACGGTAAGCGTCAAAAGCCTGACGTTGTTGAATTTCACTTTGTTGCGATCGCCAGTCTCGTTCTGCTAGTTGTAAAGAATCAGGCGAAATGTCTAACTCGCCAGCAATTTCTAACAGTAGTTCATAAGAAAATTCTTTGTCTTGGTCGTCAGCTTGACGAGTGATCGCCAATTGAAGAATGCGTTGTACATCTTCTTGGCTATAAGAACGATTGCTATTAGGTTCAAATGCCGCCATAATTATAATCTCTTATTTGCTATTGATAAAAATAAATTGCCCGTTCTACTGACAAGCACTAACTTTACACTAGCAAATCTAGAGATGGCTGGAAGTGATTAACAGACATTCTTTACCCTTAAGTAGTTGCACAAAATTAAATTCATTCGTGGACAGAGGAAACAGGGAACAGAAAAATAATGTGTGTAATTAATTCTGTTTAGGTACTTATTTATGACTAATTTTGTGGTAGTCCAAATGCGTAAATATCTTTAATCACTTGCACCCACCCATCAGATACAGATTCGAGGATGCGATCGCCTTTTTCTTTGGTTGCGGTTGTCGCGTCACCAATTACACCACTTTTACTAATATCTCGTGTTGTCCATGATACGGGTAATTGACCTTCCCAACTAATTAATGTACTTTCTGGTTGTTCTGGAGGATATTCGGCAACAGCTTTTTCGAGTTTTACCTGTTCTGGTAAAATTGCCAACATAATGCTAGTTTCTGCGTCCCCAGCGTGCATACCCAGTTTAGCTTCCTTGGGAGTTAACAATTCTTTAGTGATGTTAGGCACACGCCAAGTAAACAAGGGAAATACTAAAAAGTCATCATATTTTACATGTAAATCTCGCGCTGCCATTTGCATGATTTGGGGTTGTCCGCCGTGGGAATTCATCAAGACAAATTTTCTAAACCCAGCCCGGTAAATACTTTCTCCCACTTCCATAATTGTTGCTGTCAGCGTTTCGGAACTGAGGGTAATTGTTCCGGGAAAGTGCCAATGTTCGTTAGATTTACCATAATAGAGAGTGGGCAAAGCATAGGCGGGAATGTTTGCATCTAGCTTAGTGAGGGCTTTTCCCAGTACCCCAACACCAATCGCCGCATCTACAATCAATGGTAAATGGGGGCCGTGCTGTTCAATTGCCCCTACAGGTTGGATAATTACGACATTTTCCTTATTAGGCATTGCTCGAATTTCAGTCCAAGTCAGGTAAGGAAAAAAGCGTTCTGGGGGAATAAAGCTGTGCATTTTAATTTTGAGTCTTGTGAAGACTATCAACACATCAGGATATTACCAGAAGCAGGGACGCATAATAGCCAGAGAACAAGTAGTAATAGGGAAAATTAAATGGTTGAAGACAACGGTTCAATTCGCACTTTATCAGTTGATATTGGTGGTAGTGGTGTGAAGGCAATGGTATTAGATATTACTGGTACACCGCTAACTGATAGAGCGCGGGTAGATACACCATCTCCAGCAAAACCAGAAGTAGTAATCAATGCGATCGCAATTTTAGCGGCTGCTCAAGGTGAGTTTCATCGGGTTTCTGTGGGTTTTCCTGGTGTGGTGCGCTGCGGAGTTACAGAAACAGCAGTAAACTTAGATTCTGATTGGATTGGCTTCGACTTGCAAGCAGTATTATCACAACGTTTAAATAAGCCAGTACGGGTGATTAATGATGCAGATATGCAAGGCTTAGGCGCGATCGCCGGTAAAGGTGTGGAATTGGTAATTACCTTGGGAACAGGGTTTGGTTCGGCTTTATTTGTTGATGGTAAACTAGTGCCGAATATGGAAATGGGACACCATGAGTTTCGCAAAGGACAGACTTACGAAGAACAGCTAGGACGAGCGGCTTTACAAAAGTATGGTGAGAAAAAATGGAATCGGCGTTTAGAAAAAGCGATCGCTTCTTTGCAGCACTTGTTTAATTATGATTATCTCTATATCGGTGGTGGTGAGGCTGTGAAGGTGAATTTACAACTACCTTTGAATGTCAAGCTTATACCCAATGTCACAGGTTTGTTGGGTGGAATTGCTTTGTGGCGCGATTAGGAATGTCAAAAGCGTAGACGCTCTGCGTATTATATCATATAGCAGTAGCCAAGGCAGTTAGGACATCGGCCAATGATAAAACTCATGCACTAAAAGACTTTTAACCCTGTCACCTGTCACCTGTTCCCTGTCACCTGCGATACCATTTCACTCTAATCACGATGCACATAAGTAGAGACGCGATATATCGCGTCTCTACTTTGATTTTCATACATCTCTGTATTTATAAAAATTGTAGAGACTAGTGCGTTTAGTCTAAATCCGAGTGTACCCTAAATAAAAATGTGAATTGCTGTACTGCTATGGAAAATCAGCTAAGTTTTATTGTTAAATTGCTGTTGCTCTCAGCTTTATTATCTCTATTAATTAAGGATGTACTGCCAAGTGTCGCAATTCCCGCAACAGCGACGAATGCCTTAATTTTAGTTTTGTTACCTACTATTATTATGGCGATCGCTCTACTATGGCGATTCCAAGCACAGAAACAAACACCCTCTTAGAGAACGCTTGGTAAGTTGTGTTCACGTTAGTGTCTTTGCAAGAGAAGAATACCAAAAACCTCTCCCCGTTGGCGTTAGTCTACTGTTAAGCAACCAGAGAGAGGCCAATACGGTTCGGTTAAGAAAAAATTGAAACTTCAGCCCAAACACAACTATCCTTCTGTAGGGGGTTTGGGGGCGGCAGAATGCCCCCAATCGGGGGCTTGGGGGAGAATCCCCCCAATTCTTGGTTTTTCCGACACAATCAAATAGAAATCTGTTAACCGAACTGTATTGAGAGAGAGGCCGTAAAACCCTCGTTTCTTAGAAGGAAATGGGGGTTAGGTTTTTTAGATTTTAATGTTAGCAATAATACTTTTCAAACATCCTCTTAGGTTTCTACAACTTTTGTGGAAATTCCGGCTAAATCACCAGAGGTTGTTTTACCAATAATATAGACATCAATATTTATCGTACCCAAACGATAAACTTTGATATCTGTAAGGTTATCTTTTAGTGTGTTGACAAGGGATTGAAATTTCTGCACATCTTGTTTTTGGATTTCATCGTGCCATTCTTTTTCTTCAGCACAGTTACGAAATAAATAATCTAGTTCTACTGTTTCTATTGATGTCTCTGGGGGATGATCTGTTAACTGAAGAAGTTTTTGATTTGTCAAAGTTTCTTGGGCTTGTCCAGGCCATAAAACAACTTCAAAGGGATACTCAGATTCACTCATCATGAGCAAACTATTGGAAGCTTGCTTGAGTTTTGCAGGAATTTGATTAGTCATAGAATTGATTTTGTGAAGAAAAATCTAAAGTTTAAAAATTACAACATGGCTGCAAAAAACTGCATAAATCTTAACATTATCCTGGTGAACTAAGCGATCGCTCAATTTTTTTTCAATAAAAATTTAGTTTTTGGGCAATTCTCCCAAGGAGACACTTCGTGAACGCGTATTTATGTGACTAAAGAATTATACTTTTTTTGTACACGAGGATTTTGATATGTCGCCTTGGACTAGTCTGATCACTGCTTTGACACTACTACTCTACTTGGTGATCACAATTAATGTTGGTCGAGCTAGAGCCAAATATAAAGTATCACCACCCCAAATGACAGGTAATGCCAACTTTGAGCGAGTGCTGCGCGTTCAACAGAATACCCTAGAGCAGACGGTTTTATTTATTCCTGGTTTATGGTTGTTCTCTTTTTATGTCAACCCGTTATGGGGGGCAATTATCGGCGCTATCTGGCTTATAGGTCGAATTACTTACGCTTGGGGATATTATCAGGCTGCCGAAAAGCGGATGATTGGCTTTGGCATTAGTGCTATGAGTGGTACAGTGCTACTTTTGGGTTCGCTTGTTGGTATTATTTTGGTTTTGGTGCAGTCATAAACTGCTGTAGAGCGTTAATTTAACGCTCTATCTATATATACTTCGCTGTTATATAAAACCGTATAAGTGGCAAGTGGTCGCGCCTCGACTGCGATCGGCGACCACCGATCGCAGTCGAGGTGAGTGAAGAAGGTTTTAGCTCAGTTCATTTTTCTACACATAGTTTGGTTTTTTCTCAACCACCTACTTACTCACTCGACGTTAAATAAGCTGAGTCAAAGGGAATACTAAGCACAGTAAAAATATTGTGAACACTGCTGCAATGTTAGTCTTATCTGATAAAGTATTCTCTCTTGCCGGGTATCAAATTTTAGAACAAATCTATTGTGGCAGCAAAACCCTAGTTTATCGAGGCATTAGAGAACAAGACCAAAAACCTGTGGTCATTAAATTGATGCGAAATGAGTATCCTACCTTCAGCGAAATTGCTCAATTCCGCAATCAGTATACAATTACCAAAAACCTCAACTTACCAGGAATCGTTCAACCTCTGTGCTTAGAAAACTATCGCAATGGTTATGCCTTAATCATGGAGGACTTTGGCGGCATATCACTCAAAGATTGGGGGCGACAAAACAAAGTTTTACAAGAATCTGGCGTTACACTAAAAGAATTTTTCCATATTGCCATAGCGATCGCATCTACCTTAGAAGGACTGCATCGCAGTCGCATTATTCATAAAGACATCAAACCTGCCAACATCCTGATTAACCCCAGCACCCTGGAAATCAAAATTATCGACTTCAGTATTGCCACTCTCCTACCAAGAGAAATTCAATATCTCACAAATCCCAACGTCTTAGAAGGAACACTCGCTTACATATCTCCTGAACAAACAGGCAGAATGAACCGTGGTATTGATTACCGCAGTGATTTCTATTCTCTAGGTGTCACCTTTTTTGAACTCTTAACCGGACAGTTACCCTTCGCTAACACTGAACTGATGGAGTTAGTTCACGCTCACATTGCAAAACAACCACCAAGCGTACACCAAATCAATCCTCATCATCCGCAAATTTTGTCGGCAATTGTTAGCAAGTTGATGGCCAAAAATGCCGAAGACCGCTATCAGAGTGCCTACGGACTTAAGTACGACTTAGACATTTGTCACAACCAATGGCAAGAAAATAGTAATATTGCCACCTTTGAGTTAGCAACTAAAGATATTTCCGACCGTTTTCTCATCCCGGAAAAACTCTATGGCCGTCAAAAAGAAGTTGGCACTTTACTTGCCGCTTTTGAGCGAATAGCTAAAGGTACAACAGAAATGATCCTAGTCGCTGGATTCTCTGGAATTGGCAAAACCGCAGTGGTTAATGAAGTACATAAACCAATTACCAGACAGCGCAGTTATTTCATCAAAGGTAAATTTGATCAATTCCAACGTGACATTCCCTTGTCAGCGTTAGTACAAGCTTTTCAGGATTTAATGAGGCAAATCCTAGTAGAAACTGATGCTCAAATTCAACATTGGAAAGAAGAAATTCTCTCAGCATTAGGTGAACAAGCGCAGGTAATTATCGATGTGATTCCTGTTCTTGAACAGATTATTGGCAAACAGCCAGAAGTTACTGAACTCTCTGGTAGTGCTGCTCAAAATCGATTTAATTTACTATTCCCAAGATTCATCCAAGTATTCAGCACTAAAGAGCATCCCTTAGTGATTTTTTTAGATGATTTGCAATGGGCAGACTCAGCTTCTTTAAAGTTTATTCAACTCTTAATGAGTCAACCTAATGTCATCAATAAAAATTCTGCCTTAGTTTCTCTGGAAATCAAAGAGAATATATGGTCTCCTATATTTGATGGAGAGCCTTGGAAAGTTGATGAAGAACCAAAAGTTAATCAGACTGAAAGTGAAGGATGTTTTTTAATAATTGGTGCATATCGTAACAACGAAGTTTACCAAGCACACCCACTATCTTTAACATTACAGCAAATCGAAAAAACAGGAGCAAGTATTAATCAAATTACTTTAACACCTCTCAATCAAAGTAATTTAAATTTTTTGATTGCTGATACCCTTTGCTGCCACGAAGAACTTGCTATTCCTCTGGGGCAAATGGTGTTTGCTAAAACCAAAGGTAATCCCTTCTTTGCAACTCAATTTTTGAAGTCTCTACATCAAGATGGCATAATTAAATTTAATTTTGAGGTCGGCTATTGGCAGTATGATTTAGGCGCAATACAAGCATTAGCTCTGACAGATGATGTTGTAGAATTTATCGCAAGGCAAATAGAAAAATTGCCAATAATGACACAAAATGTCTTGAAACTGGCTGCCTGTATTGGTAATGAATTTGACTTAAAAACTCTGGCGATCGTCAATGAAAAATCTGTAGTAGATACAGCATCTGACTTATGGATAGCTCTTCATGAGGGAATAGTTTTACCCCAGACTGAACTTTATAAGTTATTTCAAAATGAAAATAATTCAGATGAAATTCTCAAAAATTCAAATTCTCCAGAATTTTTCAATAATAATTTTCAAGTTCCTAAATATAAGTTTATCCATGACCGAGTACAACAAGCTGCTTATTCTTTAATTCCAGAAACTCAAAGGAAGCAAATTCATTTTAAAATTGGACTCTTACTTTTGGATAATATTCCAGTAGCAGAACGAGAAGAAAAGATTTTTCAGATTGTCAATCAATTTAATACGGCATTAGAATTAATTACTTACCAAACTAAGCGTGATGAAATAGCCAAAATGAATTTCATAGCTGGACGCAAAGCTTTAGCATCAACAGCTTATGCAGCAGCAATAAAGTATTTAAGGACTGGTATCGAACTCCTCTCATCTGATAAGTGGGAAACACAATATGAACTCACTTTAGCTTTGTATGAAACAGCAGCAGAAGCAGCATATCTAGCTGGTGAATTTGACCAGATGGAGCAATTAGTTGATGTTGTATTAGCTTGTGCTAATACATTACTAGAAAAAGTAAAAGTTTATGAAGTCAAAATTCAAGCTTACGGCGCACAAAATAAAGCGCTAGAAGCTGTCAATACGGCACTCACTGTTTTGAAGCAGTTGGGTGTAGAGTTTCCTGAAAATCCTAGCCAATCTGATATTCAGATGGTAATGGCAGAAATCACATCAAATTTAAGTGGAAAATGTATTGAAGATTTAGTTAATCTACCAGAAATGACGGCAGCCCAACCTTCGTCAGTGATGCGTATTTTATCGGGTGTGTCTAGTTGGGTCTATCAAGCATATCCTCAACTTTTTCCACTGATTGTTATGAAACAAATAGAATTATCCCTCAAATATGGTAATGCTATTTTATCTGCTTACGCTTATGTCCTTTACGGATTAATGCTAAGTGGAATTATGGGAGATATTAAGTCTGGCTATGAGTTTGGCGATCTAGCTGTCAATCTAACGGATAAGTTCAATGCTGAAGAATTGAAAGCTAAGGTAATACAAATATTTTATGCTACTATAGCTCACTGGAAAAAACATACTAAAGATATAGTAAATCCTTTACTAGAAGGTTACTCTACCGGATTGCAGACAGGAGACTTAGAATTTGCTGGCTACTGTCTTTACAGTCATTCGTATTCTTCGTATTTCATTGGCAGAGAACTGGCAGGATTAGCATCTGAGATGGCAAGCTATAGCAATGCCATCTCTCAAATTAAGCAAGAAATAATATTTAACTGGCATAATATTTATCATCAAAGTGTTTTGAATTTGCTACAAGAAGCTACAGAAAAATCAAGTAATTTAATCGGTGAAGCATACAATGAAGAAGAAATGTTACCGATTCACCAGCAAGCTCAAGATGGAGTAGGTCTTATATATCTATACTTCAATAAACTATATCTCTGCTACCTATTTCGAGATTTTCCTCAGGCAATTGAAAATTCAAAATTGGCAGAAATTTATTTAGATAGTGGAGTAGGAAATTTAGTGTTTCCTCTTTTCCATTTTTATGATTCTCTGGCACAAATTGCTGTATATGCCGATGCAATTGATTCTGAGCAAAAACACATTTTGGACAAAGTGCAAATCAATCAGGAAAAGATGCAGAAATGGGCGGATCATGCTCCGATGAATTATTTGCATAAATTTTATTTGGTGGAGGCTGAAAAGTATCGGGTTACAAGTCAATATTTGGAAGCAATAGAATCTTACGATCGCGCCATTTCCCTTGCTAAAGAAAACGAGTACATTAATGAAGAAGCTCTGGCTAATGAACTAGCTGCTAGATTCTATCTTGAATGGGGCAAAAATAAAATTGCTCAAACATATCTCACCGATGCTTATTATTGCTACGTTCGCTGGGGAGCCAAAGCCAAAGTAGATGATTTGGCCAAGCACTATCCCCAATTACTAATGCCAATACTTCAGCACGAAAAACTTAGCCTCCAATCATCTGAAAAAATCACTGTTTCTACTCATCAATCCCTATCAAACCAATGTAGTTACCAAACACTTATCAGTTCTAAAACAAGCATTTCTGACGCGCTAGATTTAGCAGTTGTGATCAAAGCCTCTCAAGCGCTTTCTGGAGAAATTGACATGGAGGAACTGCTTGCTAAATTAATGCAAGTTGTGATGGAAAATGCCGGAGCTTCTAAATCTGCTTTGATTTTGAGTGAGGGTAATAACTTAGAATTAAAAGTAACTGCGGTCAGTTCTAGCGCAAATTTTGACCCAATTTCTACACAGTTCCCATCAATTCATGTGGAATCGAGTTACGATGTTCCCATTACGTTGATGAAACATGTTAAACGTACTGGAGAAGTATTTGTAGTTGATGATGCTAAGGCCGTTGCTTTCTTAGCAGGCGATCGCTACATTATTCGTGAGCAGCCTAAGAGCCTTTTGTGTATTCCAATTATTAACCAAGGTAAATTGCTAGGGATTCTATACCTCGAAAATAATCTTACTACGGGAGCATTTACCCGCGATCGCGTCGAAGTCATCAAACTCCTCACTACTCAAGCAGCAATTTCCCTAGAAAATGCCATACTCTACGAAAATTTGGCAAAAGCTAATCAAAACTTGGAGGAATACAGCCATAGATTAGAAGAAAAAGTAGAAGCTAGAACACAAGAACTGCACAACAAAAATCAACATTTGCAACAAGCTCTCCAAGAACTGCAACACACACAAATCCAATTAGTTCAAAGCGAAAAAATGTCTTCTTTGGGCCAAATGGTGGCGGGAATTGCTCATGAAATTAATAACCCAATTAACTTTATTCATGGCAATATTGCTCATGCTAGTGAATATGTAGAAGATTTGCTGGATTTACTTGCTATTTATCGGCATGAATGCGCTAATGTTTCGGATTTAGTTCAGGAAAAAGCCGCAAAAATTGATGTAGATTTCTTAGCAGAAGATTTGCCTAAGATTCTCGATTCAATGAGGGTTGGAAGTTCCCGAATTCGGAATATAGTTTTGGGTTTACGTAACTTTTCCCGCCTGGATGAGTCAGAAATGAAAGCTGTTGATATTTATGAAGGTATTGATAACACCTTGATGATTTTGCAGCACCGATTGAAGGAAAAGAGCGACCGCCCCGAAATAGAAGTTATCAAAAAATATGTAAAAATACCTGAAATTAGTTGTTATGCTGGTCAACTAAATCAGGTATTTATGAATATTTTGAGTAATGCGATCGATGCGTTGGATGAGTCAACAGTTAACAACGCTGAACTATTAACTAAACCACAGATTTGTATTTGTACTGAACTCGCAAACTCAAATACTCTGCGGATTCGTATTGCTGATAATGGTTCTGGAATGACAGAAGCAGTTAGGAAGAAAATCTTTGACCCATTTTTTACTACTAAACCAGTGGGTAGTGGTACTGGGTTGGGATTATCTATTAGTTATCAGGTGGTTGTAGACAAACACAAGGGTCAGTTAACCTGTGATTCTACTCCCGGAAAAGGTACTGAGTTTGTGATTGAAATACCAATCCAGCAGTGAGATAGCTAGGTTATGGCAGGTACAGTCGCTGCACTTACTAAAGATTTATGAGGTTTACGTTGCCCATGAATTAACATCTTGATTCCACTAGTAGGCCCAATACCAAAACCTCGCCGATGAAGTCGCTCTGGTTCACGATTCACCAAAGCAAGTTGATAGCGTGATACGACTGTTGCTATTACTAGCTTCATTTCAAACAAAGCCAAAGCCTCACCAATACAGCGACGGGAACCACCACCAAAAGGTAAAAATTCATAGGTAGAAAATTGTCTTTCGAGAAAGCGTTCTGGCTTAAATTGGTTAGGTTCTGGATATAAATCTTCACGGTGATGAGTAAGATAAATACAGCCAGCTACAACAGTACCAGGCTCTAACAGATATCCTAGTAGTCTTGCAGGTTCTTGCACTACTCTAGGCAAAGTCAATATCAAAAAGGGATGAATTCGCAGACTTTCATTACAGACAGCTGTGAGATAAGGCAATCGGAAAATACTCATGGGATCTGGCGAATCACCAAGAGTATCAAATTCTTCTAGCAGTTTTTTAAGGACTTCTGGCTTGTAGTGAGTCCAGTACAATACCCAAGCCATAGAAATTGCTGTGGTTTCTTTTGCAGAAAACATCATAAGTATTAATTCATCACGCAACTCCTGATTTGTCATTACTTTACCTTCTTCATCTCTTGCAGACATTAGCAAAGAGAGAATATCAATTCGATCTGGATCGAATTTTTGCCGACGTTCGTTGATTTCAGCATAAAGTAATTCATCAATTTGTTGTCGCAGCCGCAAAAATCTTCCCCAAATACTCCAAGCACCTAAATCTTTTTGCAGAAAAGGGAACATGAGAAAGCTAGAGGTGAGTGGTGAACTAAAGACATCTAGAAGCGAAGCTAACAAATGCTTGATTTGCTGATAACGGTCACCTTCATACAAGCCAAAAATAGTTTGTAGTATTACTTGTAGAGCAATATCCTGCATAGCAACACAAGCTAAAAAGGGTTGTTCTACTGGTAATTGACTAAACACTTTTTCAGTCAAATTACAGATGATCTGACCGTAAGCTCGCATTCGCTCTCCATGAAAGGGAGGCATTAAAAGTTGTCTTCGTTTTTTGTGAAAGCTGTCATCAAGCATAGCGATAGAAGAATTACCAACGATTGGTTCTCCTATTCTGTTAAACCTGCCAGGCGCTGTAAATTGTTTTCTATCGTTGGTTAAAATCTCTTGGATTCCTTGGGGATGGTTGACAAATACCACAGTATCTCCAAAACCAACCATGCTGCCAGTAAAAATATCGGGATATTGCTGAGATGCTTTTTGCATATATCCTACAGGATCAGCAACCCAATGAAGCTTTTGTATAAAAGGAAGGGTTTTCAGTGGATTAGGTAGTTGCATCTGAGTTGATCACTCCAAAATTCTATTGATACTCTTTGAGTGTCGAGCAAAACTAAATTGCTCCAAAAATTCCTTAGAAGTAAACAGTTGTATTCCTTATTTAAAATATGCTGATGAACTTAACATCTAGCTTACTTTAGCTAGACTTATATTTTCTCTAATTTGATATCGACCAGAGTAAGAATACCATTCAAGATGACCATTTATCCAAGCATGTAGTCCTAATACATATTTTGCGACTTTAGTGTCTAAATCCTCTCCTAAAGATGGAATAGAGGCTTCCAATTCAATCATATTTCTGACCTCTTTATTGTGCATTTCAACAACAATATCAACTGCTGCACTCAAAGAAATTTTTTGTTGGTAATGTAATATCAACACTAGATTATGAACATGGCCAATTGCAACTTCTTTTGGAAATGAAAATATATCATTAGACCAGCAAATAATATTAGTTGTCATCCGTTTTAGTTTTTTTAAGATTTCGTGGTTTCTTAAAAAATCTGAAATATTTAATTTGTCACAAAATTCGGTTAATGCAAGGGAAGTTTCCACTCCTATAGTTGACCTACGTATATTCATATAAGTCTCGACATTTGGCGTGATTTTCTGTATACTAATATTTGCTTCTTGCTCACAACCATCAAAGTAGTCTTCAAAGGTATGAATGAAGTAATTGAATAAATTTTTATTGTCTAATTGAAGCATTCTTTGTCTTATATCACTTAAGGCGTGACTAAAAGGTATATCCTGACTTGTAAGTTCTGCACCGTTTAATATCTGAATAAATCTTTGATGAAAGATAGTTAGCACTTCAGGCTTTAAATGTAACATATCGCATTGGTCATCCCAAATAAATACCCAACTCATCCAGTCATTAGCAACTTTTAGTTCTTCTAGTTGGCAGTAAGGGTAGACAAGTGCAACTAACATATAAAATTTGGCTTTTAAGAAGCGCTGATAAGTTAAATCATCTGTCATAAGATTGAAACGAAAAACCCATTCTATTGCAGATTCTTCTAGCGAATCAACATATTTATTGATTTGGGATGGAAATGGGCAGTATAAATCAGGCAAAATTAACTTTTGCATAAATCCTCAGTAGTTTTAAGAGATGCTAAAATGGTGAAATCATTGCTAGTTGCTAATTTTAGGATTGACACCTTAAATAGCAATAGCTAAAGTAATTGATGTCTCAGACAAAAAGTAGATATTTGAATTCTTACCAATGCTTTGTCTACCTTTTAGGCATAAAAGAAGAGTTACAAAACAACAGCACCACATTTTGATGATATGTTTTTATGTCTGCATACCTAATACAAATGTCATGCAGAGTTTGAACCTCATCTTATATGATGGTGTATATCGTATAACAGCCCTAAATCATTCGTGACAAATAACCAACGATGAATGATAGGCAAAATGAAATTTTTTACCAATCAAATAAGGTTGCTATGGTATTGTGAAAACTTTAATGAACAGCACTTATGACACTTACGCTGATTTTTATACAGTCTAAAGCTTTCTTTTTTGTCTAAAGCCACTAAGTGGTTAAGCAAAATTAAATATATGTTGCGATTGCTTCGTTCCTCGCAATGACAAGGGTTTGAAGTTTTCAAAATATATAAATATTTTTGCACTACTACTTATGTTTAACTTTACTTGAGACTGTATTTAGCCAAAATTTAGACTTAAGACCCAACCGTATTTATCATTTTTTAATATTTTCAGGAAAAAGATAACTGTATTTTTGTGTAATTATGAAGTGAAATTAAATTTTATATATACATTGTTAAAAATAATACTTTTTGATCTAAGTGATTGTAAATTTTGGCTGAAGATTTTTAGGTTTAATACCAATTAAAAAATGTTTGTCACAGATAATCACCGCCCTTGTCAAGGTTGAGGTTGCGGGTAATTTCTATTTAGATGTTACATTCTTTTTAAATTGGTATGACTAACACAAACAAGTTATGTAACTGATTTTTCCTAAACTGTTAGAAAACTTTTATCCTTAATAAAAGCAAATTGCTTACGTCAAAAAATACTTATTTTTTAAGTAAAAATACTAAATTGTCATGTATCCATCACATAAAATATTGTAATAAAAATAGTTTTTCTAAGCATTTGTAAAATAAATATAAAGAAACTGAATATTCACAAGCTTTTCCTCCCAATGGTAGATACAAATTTAAAAAAAATATAAAGTAATAAATAATACATAATATAAAATATATATTATGTATTATTTACTTTACTTCAAATGGTAGTTGAAAAAATCACTAAACTATGCTTATTTAGTTTTACATAATTAAAACTGAAGTGTAAGTCGAGAAAATTTGGCTCACCCTTTCTCGTTGATGCGTCTCTATTAAAGACTCATGTTAAATTTTTTAGCCCGATCGCAATCTTACTGTGTTTTTCAATTTGACCCATGACTTGTTTCGCCCGTTGAATTACCACTGTTGGTAAGCCAGCCAACCTTCCCGCTTCAATGCCGTAGGATTTATCAGCACCACCCGGTTGGACTTGGTGCAGAAAGATAATTTGGTCGGGTAATTCTTTTACCGTCACTTGATAATTGGCGACATTGGGTAACATGCTTGCCAACTCGTTCAATTCGTGGTAATGAGTAGCAAAAATTGTCCGCGAACGAATCTCTATTGCTAAATATTCTGCTACCGCCCAAGCAATGGAAAGACCATCAAATGTTGCCGTCCCGCGCCCAATTTCATCTAATAATACTAACGACCGAGATGTGGCATGATTGAGGATATTTGCGGTTTCATTCATCTCCACCATAAAGGTAGATTGACCAGTTGCCAAATCATCTACCGCCCCGACACGGGTAAAAATGCGATCGCATACTCCCAACTTTGCAGACTTAGCCGGGACAAAACTGCCAATTTGCGCCATTAACTGAATTAAACCCACTTGACGCAGATAACAACTTTTGCCACTAGCATTTGGCCCTGTAAGAATGACTAAATCAGGGAGTGGAGAACTTTCTTCACTACTCCCTAGCTGAGTTGAATTTGGGACGAAGAAACCCGCAGGTAAAGACTGTTCCACCACTGGGTGACGGCCAGCAACAATTCCTATCTCTCTTCCTGATATCATTTCAGGACGACAGTAACCTTGTTGTACCGCCAACTCAGCTAAACCACACAACACATCCGCCGCGGCGACAGCGCGAGAAAGTTGGCGAATCGCCTCCGCTTGTTCTCCGACTTCTTCCCGCAACGCCACAAAAATTTCATATTCCAACTTGTGTAAATCATCCCTGGCGCTGAGAATTCGCGCCTCTCGTTCCTTCAGTTCAGGGGTGATATAACGTTCCTCATTCTTCAGAGTTTGTTTGCGGATGTAATTTGCCGGTACTTGGTCGGCTTTGGTACGAGAAATGCTGATATAGTAACCAAAGGTTTCATTAAATCCTACTTTTAAAGTTGGAATTCCTGTTTTCGCCCGTTCATCTACTTCTAGATTAGCAATCCATTGATGATCTGCTTCTACAGTCGCCTTTTTTTCATCTAACAAAACATTAACACCTGGACGAATTAATCCGCCTTCTTTTAAATGTAAAGGTGGTGCTTCGACGACGTGAACTTGAATTTTTTGTGCCAATTCTTCTAATACAGGTGGTACTTTCTGCAAAGCTTTCAGGTAAGGAGAACTAGCATCAGCTACGACGTGGGCTAATTCTGGTAGACGTGAGAGAGAATCGGCCAAAGCGATTAAATCTCTAGCATTAGCAGTACCAGAACTCGCTCGTCCTGTCAATCTTTCTAAATCGTAGATTTGCCGTAATAGGTAGCGCAAATCCTGACGCAGAGGTGTATTTTCTTTTAACTCTTGAATTGTATCTTGTCGCGCCCAAATGCCTTTACTATCGAGTAGCGGTTGCAATAACCAACGCCGCAAAGCCCGACTACCCATCGCTGTGCTAGTTCTATCTAACGACCACAACAGGGAACCGTGAAAAGTACCATCACGGACTGTTTGCGTAATTTCTAAGTTACGGCGGGTTTGGTGGTCAATGATTAGGTAGTCTGTGAGTGTATAGGTGCGTAGCCTTTGCAGAGAGACTGTGTTTTCTTTTTGCGTATCTTCCACATATTCTAAAAGACCACCAGCTGCCCGTACAGCCAAAGGCAGATGGTCACAACCCAAACCTTCGAGCGATCGCACCTTAAATTTCTGCAATAATTTACTTCTAGCTTCCCCTTGTGTGAAGGGTACTTGCGATCGCAAACTATAACAAAATGATGGTGGTAAACATTGAGGAAGATGGGGTGAAGTTTCCCCTGGACGCAGCAACACACCTAAATCAGGGGCGTTGGTAGGAAATAGCACCTCGGAAGGTTGCAAACGCATTAATTCTTGGGTGAGGTGTTCTAAATCACTGTCTTGAGTTGTGAGAAATTCTCCAGTTGAGATGTCTGCATAAGCTAAACCCCAATGACTCCCAGCAATGACCACAGCCGCCAAATAATTATTGCGGCTTGATTTCAGCATTCCCTCTTCTAACAAAGTACCAGGGGTGAGGATACGGGTCACCTCTCGGCGCACCAAACCTACAGCTTCAGAGGCATCTTCTACTTGGTCGCAAATCACCACTGCATAGCCTTTTTCCACCAATAGGGTAGTGTAGCGTTCCCAAGCGTGGTGAGGGACACCAGTCATCGCCACCCGTCCAACTTCGCCGCCGTGTTTACTGGTGAGAACTAATTCCAGTTCCCTAGAGACAGTTACAGCATCTTGGAAAAAAGTTTCAAAAAAATCGCCCACTCGATACAGCAACAGCGCATGAGGATACTTATCTTTAGTTTCCACATAATGCTGATACATCTTACTCAGCTTACTGCGGTCTACCAATCGCGTATCAGCGTGAGGCGCAGGGGGTTGATTTGGTTCCGTTGGCTGGTTGTCAGAGTCAGAAGCAGTCATAGATAGATGCAAGGATTCATGCACGGAAAAGCCACAATACTCGATGATAACGTGATGTGAAGGCGAGTGGCGATCGCTCAATATTTTTTTATGCTTCTATGTTGCCTTGTAATGTAGTGAATAGGCGATCGCAATACAAGGCATCTACCATTAAATGTATTCCGGCTTCAATCAACAGTACCAAGCGGACTTTTGGAAAAGCAGCTCGCGTCCCTGTCTGTGTTCCTGGGTATCCAAAAACCCTGGCATTTGCTTGTCATAAAAAAGCAGGGGAGAAAAGCCACCTACAAGAGATGGGGTTTTAACCAAAGGTGAAAGGGAGCAAGGGAGCCTGAACGAAGTTCGGTTTGTACCTACAGTCCCCTCTTCTCTCTGCTCCCTGCCCCCTGCCTCTAATCAAAAACTGTTCCATCAACTGCTATCACTCGCTGTTTGTAGATAAAATAAAGTAATTGTCAGCCAAAAACATCATGATGTCTTCGCTTCCCGTCAACGAAGCTCAAAAGCATTTGCAACAGTTAATCGATCAAGTTGCAGAACAAGGTCAACCTGTAATTATTCAAAGCGATCGCGGTAATGCTATTCTGCTGTCAGAAAAAGATTGGTCTGCAATTCAGGAAACTCTCTACCTGTTATTTGTTCCTGGAATGCGAGAATCTATCAAAAAAGGACTAGCAACTCCTATTCAAGAATGCGATGAGGAATTGGATTGGTGAGTTGGCGTTTAGTTTACACGAAGATATGCAAAATCAGGTGGAATTTTTGAGTGTTTGGCATGAAGAAGCATAAGTTAACGTAAAGTCTCACACCCCTGTTCCCTTAAAAGCAAGGTGTTTGCTAAATTATATACAGCGCTAATGTCTTTCTAGCGCCGGGATTTTTTTGCCAGGAAGCTACTACTACCCAATCATTGTTTACCGAAGCCAAGGGGGCTAACACCTCTGTTAGGCATCTGCGCTGAAATCTGTACAATTAGTAGCATTTGAACTACAAACCTGCATCTAGCCCAAAGTTGACGGGTTGTAAGCTCATAATGTTATAACGTCTTCAGTTCCAGATGCAAAAATGGGAAAACTAACTAGTGACTCATGCTTGGGGAAAATTCAACTTGGCTTCTAGATTAAACTCCGAGCGAACACAGTTAATTAGCAATGCTCAAACTAGCAGTGCTAAGTATCTTTAGGTGGGTGGGTCAAGAGTGATGAATGAAGCTGACACCTCAAACAACAAGGCTGTAATGGAATCTCTCAATTCTGCTAACTCGCTACAACCAGAGCAAGCGAGCTGTCCTTTTTATGCAGTTGTGCCTTCTGAAAATCTGGCTATGAGGCAATTGCCACTCCTCAAACCAGCAGAAGACCAACAACACGAGCCGCCAAATCCTCAATCCTCTGAAAATGTTACCCAAGAAGAATGGGTAGCAGAACCAGACAGTGGACAACAGGCAGTAATTGACAATGAATTTCAGAAACTGCTGATATTAAATGAAGAACTGCGTGCTGCTAACAATGAATTGTACGAACAAGTAGAACATCTCAAAGATGACCTAGCTGAGTCAGAAAAAGCATTGCAGTGGCAGAAAAGGCGTTCCAGTGTCACTGAGTCAATGCTCAACCAACAAGCTCAGGAACTAATTGCCGCCCAAGAACAAATTCAGTCCCTATTTCAACAGTTAGACACTACTACACAAACTGTCCAACGTCAAGAAAGTTTGCTCGAAACCTATAAAGCACAGCTACAAATTAGCCAACAACGCCTCGCCCAGTTAGAACGAGAGTGTGCGTTCTTGCAAACTAATTACCATGAACAGTCTCAACAAGTATTACAGTCAGAAACTACTTGTCGAGAACTACGTACTCGGTTAATGCGCCAACAGCGTCAAACGCTGCAATTTAAGGCAGCTTTAGAAAAATGTTTAGAACCACCTACTGTCAGCGACGATACCCCAGACGACGCAAATAATTCTGACAATAGTGCTACTAAACAAAGCAGATTTTCTAGAAAGGCACGGTCTTTATTTCCTAACGTACAACCAATTCGACCTTGGTCAGCAGAACCAGAATCTTCCTCTGAGAATGTTGCTCATCCTTGGGGTGAATCTTCGACCCCACCCTCATACACCAATAGTAACCATGCTCCCCAGCCATCATCTCCTTGGAACTGGCCGAGTAAGGAAGAAACATCAGAATCGACTGAACCGGATGCTTCCTCAGAAATGGATGATGAGCCAACTATATCAGAAACGTTTTCATCTGATGAGTCAGCAAAGCTAGATGAGCAAATAGATAGTCTCATTCAAATGTTCTTTGCCTCCCAGCCTCTATCTTCACCACCCACTAACACCGAAACCAATATCTCCAGCAATCAAACTGATGTCCCGATTTGGGAAACTTGGGTGACAAATGGTGAACAATCGGAAACTACGATAGAACAACAATTGCAAGCATTAGCAAGAGAAAGCGATGCTCCTATAACTGTATCTAGTTCGGTGATCGAGGAATCCACGGTTTTACCAGAAAATAATTCCCCACTTTCCTTTACTTTGCAGCACACTCAGAAGGCAACTGAAGAGCCAGAAAATTATTGGTCAGAAACTACACCACAAAATACTGAGGAATCTTCAGAAACAGAATTTTCCGAAGAAATCACTGGTGACTTTAGTAATGATTCTCAATCACCGTCACCAGTAGTTTATCCCCAGCGTCCACCCAAGGGACGTAAATCTTTAGCTTCGGTGGAATTACCGAATTTTCAAACCAATAGTCAAAATAACTCGTAATTACGAATTACGAATTACGAATTGGTATTATTGCTTCTGATTTCACTGTTGGTGTTTGATTTGCCGATCGCGGTTTACCTGTGGTAATTGCGTAGCTAATTACGAGTAATTGTAACCACAATGCCGGATTCCGGGGTTCTAGCCACGGTTGAATCCGGCATAGGAAATGGGGAAACCAAGGATTCAGCAAGGTACTAACTAGGGCATAACTACTAAAGTTAAAATAATTACCCAGCCATCTGAATAAATCTTTGGGGCCAGCCAGTTCCCAAATCCACCACAGCAAGGCGGGATTTTTGCGGGCGGCTTTGAGTGCTAGGCGATTAAAGGTTAACCAATCGCACCGATCTTTAATGAAATTATCCGCAACTTCCGTCGGTTCATCTGCCAATAAACCAAAGAATGTATTCAGCATGGAGTTAATTCTTTGGGGCGGTAAAAATTTTCCAGTTGGTACCATCATGCCTTTAGAAAATAGCCAAGTCACCGAAACATTGCTTTGATAAGCGCGAATTTTATTCAAGTGGCGAAAACTTAATAAGTCATGCTTGAGGGCTGTATCCAACAGTGTGGTTAATCGTTCTAAATTCCGCACCAAGGAACCAAAACCCGTAAATACAAGGGGAGACTGAAGAGATGCAGCATCACCGATCGCAATCAATCTATCAAAGGCAATGGTGCGATCGCTACTGCTCGTACTAAAATGCCCTGGGATATATCCAAATGTCGGCTTTTTCCACACCAGTTTATCCAGATCGCAGCGACGATACTCTGGCAAGATAGTGAAAAAGTCCTCGTACATTTCTAGCAGAGAACCGGGATTTTCAGGATTGACTTCGTGGTAGTGAAATAAATAAATCGTCAGTTCTTCACCCGCACCAGGAAACAATTCCCAAATTAATTGTCTACCCCGCGAAATATCGCCGTGACTGTAAAGCACATCTCCGTATTGGGAATCCCACACCTCAGGCTCAAATCCCCCATCAACAACTGCGCCCACAGTGGGACAGACACTATCAAAGGCGCGGCCACCATTTAATTGCCAAGCAATTGGGGAGGCAGTTCCCATTGCATCTACTAACAATCGCCCAGTTACTTGCTTTTGTTCTTGCGTAGGCAAATGCTTGACTGTAACCGCAACTTGTGATTTGTCAATATCCACACCCATAAACTCAGTTTCATCCCAGATGTCGCCGCCAGCCGCCCGTAGCTTTTGTCCGCACATTTGCAGCCATTTCTCCGAGTCTAAGGCTAAATTCAAAACTGTGGGTGTGTGTAGAATTGGCGATCGCAATTTAGGCGGATTATTACCATCAAAAAATTTATTGAAGCCATCTTTATATTCTCTGACAATAATGCTTTCTAACTCAGCATTTGTCACCAAACCTAAATTAACCAAGCTTTGAATTTCATCACGAGAAATATTCCATTCGCGGTTCATTCGCCCAAAAGGTAAACGTTCCACCAACAGTACTTTATATCCCAGTTTGGCCATAACCGCCGCATGGACTGCTCCGAGTGCGCCGCCGATGTAAATCAGGTCGTAATGAAGATTGGGAAGCGCTGGGGGCAGGGGGCTAGGGGGAAAAGAAAAGACTACCTGACGCGGTTCTTTGGGATTACGTACACCTTCGCGCCATCGTTGCTCCCACCAATAGGCACGTTTGAGGTCGTATTCGCCATTGGGCATTTTTTGAAAATATTTAACCGTGAGTGGGTAATATGGCGCTAAAGCTTCAAAAATTGATTGTTGGGATAAATCAATGGTTGGTGGTTCAGGGTAGCGATGGGGAAAGCGCTGTCTGATTTCCGTCTTGAGGCGTAGCACAATCTCCTTCTCTTGAGGGAAAGGCTGATCTGCCCAACGGAAGACCTTTAAATAAGTAGTTCTCTGGACTGACCAAACAAAAATAGAAAGTTCAGTCGGTAATTTTTCGGAAATTGTTTGCTTAAATGCTGTAGTATCTGTAAGTATTTTCAGGCAGAAGCCATCTGGGGTCAATGTTTTTTCGCCAATTCCTGGCTGAAAATCCATTTGCAGCCAACGCCTTACAGCTGCCGTGTCTGAAATCGGCACTTCTAAATAAAGGACTTCTTTCATGTGTTTCTGACTTCTCCGTTTAAAATACTCATTTCGACAGATTTATTAATGGCGAAAATTAAGGTACACTCCGCCCTATTACTCAAATAAAGATTCTGTAAAGAACTTTTAATAATTTGTCAAAATTTTTGTTCATTTTTGTAACTTTGTAAACCCACGCCATGAATTATCCCATTCCAGACAGCCCTCAAGAAATTTTTGCTTTACAACAAAGGCCAGTTGATGAAGAACTTGTAGCTTCAGCGATCGCAGGAGTTATTAAAATTGTCCGTTCTCAAGGTAAATCTTTAGAAGATTTAACAGCGCAGGTACTTGAGGATGATCCATTGCTAGATCGGCAGCAACGACGCTGGTTAAGTCAACTGCTGGCTCAATCCTGGGAAAGTTTTACATAAATGAATTCAGGAGTCAGAATGGACTGCGCCCCGCTACGCTAACAGGAGTCAGAAGGGAAAACATTCTCACTCCTTATACCCCTGCCCTCTGAGCCTTTCAACGAAGATAATATTACTTGCCACTCAACGGTGTCCAGTTACCAGAAGGAAGAAAAGCCGCCCAATATTGCGGATGCTCATACTCCTGACTATTGAGCAAGTCTAACTGTGCAGAACGTAACGCTTCATGTCTCCCCTTACCCACTTTTAAATTCTGGTAATACTTCACCATTAAATCCTTCGTCGCCGCATCATCCACCAGCCACAGACTTAAAACCTGAGTTTGTGAACCAGCAATTACCAAAGCACGACGCAAGCCATAAACACCATCGCCAACTTTGATATCACCTTTACCAGTTTCACAAGCCGATAGCACAACTAACTCAGTGGAACGCAAATCTAAACCAGCAACTTCCAACGCTGTTAGTACACCATCATCATTATTATTTGTCGCTTGTTTGCGTTTGTTAAACCCAGCCAACGCCAAACCAGAACGTAACAAGGGATTTTCAACTTGTAAAATCTTCGGTTGACGTGGTGTTTCTTCAAAATCTAATGAAGCATTGAGATTTTGTTCGACATCGGTAATAAAGAAACCGTGAGTAGCCAAATGCAAAATACTCGGACTTTGTAGTTGTTTGACTGCGGTTTCTGTGGCTTCTTTACCTAATAGTAATTTTGCATCAGGTAAAACCTTTTTAATGGCTGCGGCTTCATCTTTAGTAGCCGCTAACGGGTCAAATATCAAGTTTGCCAAATCACCAGAACGTCGATTTTGTAAACCTCTGGAATTAGTTGTTTTAGCAGAAGCTACAGTTTGTGTTTGGTTGTCGTAGTCAATATCTGCCAGCACTACAGGCGCAGAAGCATTGTTATTATTTGACTGGAAGCCTAATAAATCTCGTCCACTGGTGAGGTAAGAAAAAGCATAACGCTGAATCAGAAATTTATCTTGCTCATCCTTTAAGGCTTCAAAGGGAATTAATGTTAATTGCCCATCAGGAGAAATTAAAATATGACTCGCATCACCCAATAAAGGGCGGATTGGTGTGATTAATTTTTTATCTAAAGTGCGGGCGAGTTGTTTGAATGGTTTTCCTGTGGCTAATGCTGCGCGGAAATCAATGGCTAATTGAT
The DNA here is from genome assembly GCF_015206815.1 of Fortiea sp. LEGE XX443. Taxonomy (GTDB): domain Bacteria; phylum Cyanobacteriota; class Cyanobacteriia; order Cyanobacteriales; family Nostocaceae; genus Nostoc_B. Next base: position 61,878 of record NZ_JADEXZ010000015.1, on the reverse strand, counting down.
CAATTTCTGCGACTTCGCCTAAATCAAGCCACTTGGGTTCGCCTTTGGAGCGCAATACAGCCGCCGCATAACGTGGTTTACCTAACTTTTGAGCATCCGTTTTGCCTTTGGCGTTGTATGGTTGATAGTGGACAATCTCTACCAAGGCTGCATCTTTGGGGATTTTGGCTTGAATGGTTGCTAACTCTACTGGTTGTGTTTGCTGACGGAATTCAGCACTTTTAGTACTGATAGCGGCTTCTATTTTTTCTTTTTCGGCTTCCAGTTGTTCTAGTTGAGTTTTCAGGTTAGCAGTTTGTTTTTCTGGCTGAGAGTAGATTAATGCTGAGAGTTGCTGTTGTACTTGCAGCCATTGAGCGAATAATTTTTGAGTTTCCGGGTTTTTGTCGAGTTGAGCGCGTAAGATTTGGATACTGTCGGCTACAGCATCTAACACCAAACCTTTGCGACGGAGTACCGTAGTTAAGGCTAGAGATGCGGCTGCTGGATTGTTGTGAGCTTCCTGCAAGGACAGTGAAATACTACGATAAGTTGCACCTCGAAAAGTTCTAAGGTAACTCTGTTTTCTTTGTTCTGAACCAACAGCAAAAATCAGATTAAGGTTTTGTGCTTCAATTTCTAGCCCACGCCGTAAGAAATCGGTAGTACGGGTAATATCACCCTGTGCCAAATACAGTACAGCCAAATTATTCAAGCTTAGGGCGACATTGGGATGTTCCTTACCCAGCACCTTTTCTCGGATAGCCAGGGAACGCAGAAACAATGGTTCCGCCTGTTGATAATTGCCCTGTAAATCGTACAGTAGAGCCAAATTATTCAAGCTAGTGGCGACATTGGGATGTTCCTTACCCAGCACTTTCTCTGTGATAGCCAGGGAGCGGAGATGCAATGGTTCTGCTTGTTGATAATTTCCCTGTGTTCGATACAGTTCAGCCAAATTATTCAAGCTTAGGGCGACATTGGGATGTTCCTTACCCAGCACCTTCTCTAAAATAGCCAAGGAGCGGAGAAATAATGATTCCGCCTGTTGATAATTTCCCTGTGCATAATACAGTTGTGCCAAATTATTCAAGCTTAAGGCGACATCGGGATGTTCCTTCCCCAATACCTTCTCCCAAATAGCTAGGGAGCGGAGAAACAATGGTTCCGCCTGTTGATAATTCCCCTGTGAATCGTACAGTAGAGCCAAATTATTTAAGCTAGAGGCGACATCGGGATGAACATTCCCCAGCACCTTCTCTGCGATAGCCAGGGAGCGGAGAAACAATGGTTCCGCCTGTTGATAATTTCCTTGTGTTCGATACAGTTCAGCCAAATTATTCAAGCTAGAAGCGACATCAGGATGTTCTTTGCCTAGCACTTTCTCAAGGATAGCTAGAGAACGAAGATACAATGGTTCTGCCTGTTGATAATTGCCCTGTGAATCGTACAGTAGAGCCAAATTATTCAAGCTAGAAGCGACATCGGGATGTTCTTTACCCAACACCTTCTCTCTAATAGCCAGTGCGCGTTCTGCTAAAGGGATGGCGGTAGTGTATTTACCCTCTTGATATAACTTGACTACCTGTTCATTCAGTTCTAAAGCTTCCTTTATGGCTGCTTGTTGCTCTGCTGAATATGCGGGTATTTGCTGTTGTGCTATTCCTATGACTGGCATACTTAACAATAACCCTGTTGTCATCACACCTGCTACCATCCAAGGTGCAAGATAGATACCCGCAGCATTCATCGCACTGAGTAATTTTTTCACAGTCAACTCACAAGCTTGTATAGTTCAGTTATCAGTTATCAGTTATCACGGTTTCAGTTGGAGATTTGACTCTTGTTGACTACCACTTTTTAGAAGTGAAGGACTTCAAAATATATTGCTGATTACTGTTCACTGTTCACTGATTACTGTTAAGTAAATCATGCCGGATTCAGCACTTTCCGCAAAACAATTGTGATAAAAGTCAAAAACTTTCTTATTTTTCTCTGCGCTTCTGGGCTTCTGCGTGAGACAAAACAACATTCCACAACATCCAACGCAGAAAATTTCCTGACGCTTCCACCTCAAAGCCTCACCTTTCACCCTTTGAACCTCAACGTTTGAGTAAAAAGGCTCAACTTTCAGCTTCAGAACTCGAAGTTTCAGCTTCAGAACTCCATCATTCCACCTCAGAACACGAAACTTCAAGCTCAAAACAGGAACGTTTTCACTTCAAACAAGAATGTTCTCACTTCAAACAGGAACGTTTTTACTTGAAACAAGAATGTTTTCGTTTAGAACCTGAAATGTCAAAATTCGATAATCGCATTTGCTAAAAATTGTAGTGACTGTCTTTAAAGTCAAGCGATCGCCATCTATATATCTGTTGGGTTTCGCTTTGCTACACCCAACCTACGTTAAATACTGCTGTAAATTTTAACGCGCTTGATTAGGCGATGCTTTGAAAAATTTGTTCGACGGTTAAATTTAGTTCGCTGAAAGTTTGTGAGATGAGGCGATCGCATCAGTATAATTTACCTAGATGAATTAGGTGAAATGGCATCACTACTAAGCTAATAATAATGAATTAATCTTAGGAGTATTTATATGGTTCTACAAATTAACCCCATCCAAAAAGAACTAAATATTACCTGGGAAGCCCTTCCAGCCGACTTCATTTTACCTGATGATCCAGTGGAAAATATTCAGCAACCTACTCTAGCCGCAGCACTTACCGATGCTTTAGGAAGTTCCGGGCGCATCCAACCTCAAATGCTGATTGGCTCTAATTTTGGGCTTGTCGCCACAGTCAATAAAAAAATCGTCGTCAAAGCACCAGATTGGTTTTACGTCCCTCAAGTCCAACCAGTAGCCGCTGATGTGATTCGTCGCAGTTACACCCCACATTTAGAAGGTGCGGCTGTGGCGGTAGTGATGGAATTTCTCTCAGACACAGAAGGTGGAGAATTATCAGTGCGCTCAACTCCACCTTATGGTAAACTCCATTTTTACGAACAAATTCTGCAAGTTCCTACCTACGTCGCCTACGATCCTTACGAACCAAGTCTGGAAGTAAGATGTTTGGAAAATGGACAATATACTTTGCAAACAGCAGATGCAAATGGACGATTCTGGATTCCAGAGTTAGAGTTGTTTCTCGGAATTTGGCGGGGTGAAAGATTATGCCAAACCATTAATTGGCTAAGGTGGTGGGATAGAGAAGGAAATCTGCTGTTATGGAGTAGTGAACAGGCGGAACAAGAACGCCAACGTGCTGATATCTTAGCAGCTAAGTTACGTGAGTTAGGTATTGATCCTGAAGCGATCGCCTAAAACTGTACACATAGACGCGGAGGAGTATTTTAAAACTCTGACTCTCTGCATCTGTGCGTGAAGTATCAATTAATTGCGATCGCAATTTTACCAACAGCCCGTTCACTCTCACTATAAGCATGAGCCGCCGCTAATTCTTGCAATGAAAAAGTCCGGTCGATGACAGCGCGAATTTTACCCGCCTCAATCAAGTCTTTTAAATAAATCAAGTCTTGGCTATTTGGTCTTTCAACTACTAATTTCGCTTTTTGACCAGGTAAAAACATTGTCAACAAACCTTGGATCAAAACTTCAGGCGTAGGCAAAGTTGTAACATAAATTCCATTTGGTTTCAGCACTTCTCTACAGGTAGAAAATGCTCGTTTGGCAACTGTATCAAAAATAATGTCATACTTTGTTGACTCTGTGGTGAAGTCTTGTTGCGTATAATCAACAACACTATCTGCGCCTAGAGATTTAACAAAATCTAGATTTTTGGTACTGCAAACTCCCGTTACCTCTGTCTCCAAAGCCTTAGCAATTTGCACTGCAAATATACCCACGCCACCCGCAGCACCATTAATCAAAACTGTCTGTCCAGCTTGGATATTTCCCAAGTCACGTAAAGCTTGCAAAGCTGTCAGCGCGGCTAAAGGTACGGTGGCTGCTTCTTCATAGCTCAAATTTGCTGGTTTGGGTGCTGCTAAATTCTCAGGAATGGCTGCAAATTCCGCGTATGCACCGCCAGGAAAGCTAGTGCTACCGTAAATCGCATCTCCAGCTTTGAAGCGCGTGACTTGGGAACCAACACTTACCACCTCTCCCGCCACATCAAACCCCAAAATCAACGGAAAGTTTCTACCTGTCAACACACTCAACATTCCCTTGCGAATCTTCCAGTCGGCGGGGTTAACGCTGCTGGCGTGGACTTTCACAAGTATTTGGTCAGGCTTAATTTGCGGCTGCATCCAATCTTCATACTGCAAAACATCAGTGCTTCCATAGCCCCGGATAATGACTGCCTTCATAGCATTCCCCCTGCAACCCTGTATTGCTTGCCTATGCCTTTAGTGTAGCGATCGCTGCCGATTTGTGACGCACTTAACTTTTTATGCTATCTGTTAGATATGCTGCTAATTCAATATCAAAATATTTTTCTTTTTATATAAAAACGTTAATTTTTGCAAAATATCTTCATTAATTTACCTGGAGCAGAAAACCTTGAAACCTAACACAATCATACTCTTCAGTGCTATTTAATCTCATTAAACTGAGAAAACTTAAGAAAATGTGAATTACATTTTTCTCTAAAAAAAAATGATATGTTGTATACAGAATTGAATTTCGCACGTATCTGGAGTAGTACGAAGTAATCTGCTCCAGTTTTTCCCCTTAAATCCTTGCCAACTCGACGTTTTCAGCAAGATGCAAGGGGTAGTTGAGTACATTTTTTTGTATCCTGAAATCAGCAAAAAATAGCTGAAAAGCTTTGCTGATATTGGGTTATAGCTGAGTACAAAGAAATCCTAAACCCCACTCTAAAAATACTAGAACCCTGACTTAAAAATACTAGAACCCCTACCCGAAAAAAAAATTATAAATTTTTTTATGGCTCAATATCAAGGTTTCCAGATTTGAGTACAAATGTAATAAATCCAATAAATTCTATCCACAAGTAACGGCCAGGCAATCGAAAAAACGGCTGCTATAAATCATATATCGCCAATCACTTAAAGCTCCAAGCAAAACAAAGAGCCAAAAGTGAGTGGAGGGATGAGATAGCACCATGCCTCGGTGAATCGAAGTTGCGGCTGTACACACCAACTCTACCCAAGACCAAAAAGTTGACACACACCAGCCGAAGAACAAGGACTTATAGCCTGCTGTCATCAGCAAAGTTACCCACCAAGTAGCTTTGCTACAACCAAAGGATGCACTCTTGCGGGCAGTGCGGCAGCCGCGACTTCCATTCTAGGGCAGACAAAATAGCAACGGCATCTCCCACAGTGGCAGCTTAGTCCACCGACATTTGCGAAATTCAATGACACCACAGGTTACAGGCTCCTCCGTTACTGAATCGACACCTACCCAAGCAAAATCTGGTGGTTGCGGATGCGACAGCAAAAGCAGCGCCACCGTGGAAATGGACGAAAAGCTCCAAGAACGCATTGCTAAACATCCCTGCTACAGCGAAGAAGCTCACCATCACTATGCAAGAATGCACGTTGCCGTTGCACCTGCTTGCAACATTCAATGCAACTATTGCAACCGCAAATATGACTGTGCCAACGAAAGCCGTCCTGGCGTAGTTAGCGAGTTACTTACCCCCGAAGAAGCAGCCCACAAAGCTTTAGTCATCGCAGGCAAAATTCCCCAAATGACAGTTTTGGGAATTGCTGGCCCTGGCGATCCCCTAGCTAATCCAGACAAAACATTCCGCACCTTTGAGTTGATTGCAGACAAAGCACCAGATATCAAGCTTTGCTTATCAACCAACGGTTTAATGCTAACTGAATACATCGATCGCATTAAACAATTAAATATAGATCACGTTACTATCACCCTTAACACCATAGACCCAGAAATCGGCGCGCAGATTTACTCATGGGTTCACTATAAGCGCAAGCGTTACAGAGGCGTGGAAGGAGCCAAAATCCTGCTCGAAAAGCAGCTAGAAGGTTTACAAGCTCTAAGAGAAGCCGACATTCTGTGCAAAGTTAACTCCGTGATGATTCCCGGAATCAACGACCAGCACTTAGTTGAAGTCAACAAGGCAATTCGTGAGCGTGGTGCATTCTTGCATAACATCATGCCTTTGATTTCTGCACCAGAACACGGCACACACTTCGGCTTAACAGGTCAACGCGGCCCCTCATCCAAAGAACTCAAGTTAGTGCAAGACCAGTGTGCCGGCAACATGAAAATGATGCGCCACTGCCGTCAATGTCGTGCTGATGCGATCGGATTATTGGGTGAAGACCGCAGTCAAGAATTCACTAAAGAGAATTTCTTGGAAATGTCTCCAGAGTACGACTTCAGCAAACGCCAAGAAGTTCACGAAGGTATTGAGAAATTTAGAGAAGAAATTAAAGCAGCCAAAGAAAAGGCAAAAACAGGCAAACCACAAAGTGCTAACAATCCAAAAATCTTAGTTGCAGTTGCAACCAAAGGCGGCGGATTAGTTAACCAACACTTCGGACATGTTAAAGAATTTCAAATTTACGAAGTGGATGGCAGTGAAGTTCGTTTCGTTAGTCACCGTAAGATTGATCAATATTGTCAAGGTGGATACGGTGAAGAAGCGACCGCAGACAATATCATGAAGACAATTGCAGATTGTAAAGCCGTGTTGGTTTCCAAAATTGGCAACTGTCCTAAAGAAAAATTGCACGAAGCTGGCATACAGACCGTTGAAGCTTACGACGTAATCGAGAAGGTTGCTTTAGAGTTTTACGAGCAATACATCCAAGAATTAGGGAAATAGGGAAATAGGTTACAGGTTATAGGTTACAGGTTACAGATAATTTTCTATCACCTATCACCTGTCACCTATCACCTATCACCTATCACCTGTCACCTCATTCGCAAGGAGAATAATCATGGCTTATAAGATTACTGGCCAGTGTATTTCTTGCAATCTCTGTGAGTCTGTATGTCCCACTGGCGCAATTAAAATAGTTGACGGTATCCACTGGATTGACCCCGCACTTTGCACAAACTGTGTTGGGAGCATTTATACAGTGCCTCAATGTAAAGCTGGTTGCCCAACCTGTGATGGTTGCATTAAAGAGACAAACGATTATTGGGAAAGCTGGTTTGCTAAATATAATCGCGTTATAGGGAAATTAACAAAAAAACAAGATTATTGGGAACGTTGGTTTGATTGTTATTCTCGGAAGTTCTCAGAACAATTGCAAAAACATCAGGGTGAAATTTTAGGGGTATAAGAATGAGCATCATTTATCTAGACAATAATGCTACCACTAGGGTAGATCCACAAGTCGTAGAGGCAATGATGCCCTACTTAACCGAATATTACGCCAACCCCTCAAGTATGCACACCTTTGGTGGGCAACTGGCTAAAGCAGTCAAAACAGCCAGAGAACAATTGGCCGCCCTTTTGGGAGCAGATGAATCAGAAATTGTTTTTACCAGTTGTGGAACAGAGGGAGATAACGCCGCTATTCGTGCTGCATTGTCAGCCCAACCAGAAAAGCGCCACATCATCACCACCCAAGTAGAACACCCAGCGGTGTTGAATGTCTGCAAACAACTGGAAACCCAAGGTTACAGTGTTACTTATCTGTCAGTGAATAGTCAAGGACAGTTGGATCTAGATGAACTAGAAGCCTCGCTGACAGGTAACACCGCCTTGGTAACAATCATGTATGCCAACAACGAGACAGGCACGATTTTTCCAATTGAGCAGATTGGCTTACGAGTTAAAGAACGGGGCGCACTGTTCCACGTTGATGCAGTGCAAGCAGTGGGTAAACTACCCCTGAACATGAAGGCCAGCACCATAGATATGTTAACTATGTCTGGTCACAAAATCCACGCACCCAAAGGTATCGGTGCATTGTATGTGCGCCGGGGTGTGAGATTCCGTCCTTTACTGATTGGTGGACACCAAGAACGCGGTCGCCGCGCGGGTACAGAGAATGTTCCGGGTATTGTCGCTTTAGGTAAAGCAGCCGAATTAGAACTGCTACATTTAGAAGAAGCAACCAAAAGAGAAAGACAGTTGCGCGATCGCCTGGAACAAACTCTCCTCAATAAAATTCCTGATTGTGAAGTTAACGGCGATACCAAAAATAGATTGCCCAACACCACCAACCTCGGTTTTAAATATATCGAAGGTGAAGCTATATTACTGTTGTTAAATAAATACGGTATCTGTGCTTCATCAGGTTCCGCTTGCACCTCCGGTTCACTCGAACCATCCCACGTTCTCCGGGCAATGGGTTTACCATACACAACTCTGCATGGTTCCATTCGCTTCAGTCTTTGTCGCTACACCACCGACGCTGAAATCGATCGCGTCATTGAAGTCATGCCCGAAATTGTAGAACGTCTACGCGCTCTGTCACCATTCAAAAACGACGACGCAGGTTGGTTGCAATCCCAAGAACAAACACTAGCACATCGATAAATAGGTTACAGGGAACAGGTTACAGATAATTTTCTATCACCTGTCACCTGTCACCTATCACCTGTCACCTCTCTCCACTCAGCACTCGGAACTTAATATGTGGGACTACACAGATAAAGTATTAGAACTGTTTTACGATCCCAAGAATCAGGGAACAATTGAAGAAACCAGCGAACCTGGAGTTAAGGTTGCAACAGGAGAAGTAGGTAGTATTTCTTGCGGCGATGCTTTGAGACTGCACCTAAAAGTGGAAGTAGAATCTGATAAGATTCTGGATGCACGTTTCCAAACCTTTGGCTGTACCAGTGCGATCGCTTCTTCTAGTGCATTGACCGAAATGGTTAAGGGTTTAACTCTAGATGAAGCCCTGAAAGTATCTAATAAAGATATTGCCAATTACCTCGGCGGCTTACCTGAAGCTAAAATGCACTGTTCAGTTATGGGGCAGGAAGCTCTAGAAGCCGCAATCTATAACTATCGTGGCATTCCTCTCGCTGCCCATGACGACGATGACGAAGGCGTTTTAATTTGCTCCTGCTTTGGGATCAGCGATACTAAGATTCGTCGGGTGGTGAAAGAAAATAACCTCACCAGTGCGGAGCAGGTAACAAATTATGTCAAAGCTGGTGGCGGATGCGGTTCCTGTTTAACAAAAATTGATGATATTATTAAGGAAGTTAAACAAGAAGTCGCTACAGCTAGTAAAAACGGCAATAACAGCATAGAAACTCCAGAAATTCTTAACTCTGGTCAGATAGCAACAAAACCACTAACCAACGTCCAAAAGATTGCTCTAATTCAAAAAGTTCTTGACGAAGAAGTCAGACCAGTCTTGATCGCTGACGGTGGAGATGTTGAACTCTACGACATAGAAGGAAATAACGTCAAAGTTATCCTCCAAGGTGCTTGCGGTTCATGTTCTAGCAGCACCGCCACTTTAAAGATAGCGATTGAATCGAGACTGCGCGATCGCATCAGCAAAGACATAGTAGTAGTAGCAGTCGAGCCATAACTCTAAATTTTACCCACAGCACAAATACACCTTGATGTGCAGTAGCTATAGCAGTAGCCACATAGATGAGGACATCAACAAATCACAAAACCCTTACTTCAAAGGGATTTTAACCCTGTCACCTGTCCTCTGTTACCTGTCACCTGCTATAAGAACAGAAAGTAGGATTTGACCGATACAATTGTTTTCCCATCAATGTTTGATTCCTACTGACAACGAACAGCTAACAGCACATAGGCAAAGAAAGGTATTCAGCGCCTACCTGCAATTTCATTATCCAACACGCTTCAAAGGAAAAGGATATGAGTGCAACATTGTATGACAGACTTGGCGGACAACCGACTATTGAGAAAATAGTTGATGATTTACACAAACGCATTGTCGCAGACAACACCCTCAAAGCATTTTTCGCTAACACAGATATGGCGAAACAGCGGGCGCATCAAATTGCTTTCTTCTCTCTGATATTTGAAGGGCCAAAGCAATACACTGGTCGCCCAATGGACAAAACCCACACAGGTATGAATTTACAGGAACAACACTTCGATGCGATCGCCAAGCACCTAACTGAGGCGATGGCTGTAGGTGGAGCATCAGCAGAAGACACCAAAGCTGCGTTAGATCGCGTTTCCAGCTTGAAAGGCGCTATTTTGAACAAGTAGTAGGACTGACGTATTGATGACGAATAGCTAAGTCAAGTCTTACCTAGCGTTCCCAGTTTCTCCAGATTATGGCGTATTTGTAAAGTGTGTAATTCCTTTGTCATTTGCCTAATCAACAACAAATGACAAAGGCTAAATAAAATTTTAACCCCGAATCATTATGACACCAATACCCACCAATTTTGCTGTAGAGCGATCGCCTCCGGCATGTGCCTAAGCGATCGTTCTACAAACCCTCACAGCCATAGCTCAACAGGCGTGAGAAGCCCACAGACAAACCCAAAGACCCACTAAACCAACCAATTGCAGGAATAGAAACCATGACTGAAGAAAGAATTAGACAGATAGCTTTTTACGGTAAAGGCGGTATTGGTAAATCTACCACCTCCCAAAACACCTTGGCAGCTATGGCAGAAATGGGTCAACGCATCATGATTGTAGGTTGCGACCCTAAAGCTGACTCCACCCGTTTGATGCTCCACGCCAAAGCTCAAACAACTGTGCTTCACTTGGCTGCTGAACGCGGTGCGGTAGAAGATTTAGAACTCCACGAAGTCATGTTGACCGGTTTCCGTGGTGTTAAGTGCGTAGAATCTGGTGGGCCAGAACCCGGTGTAGGTTGCGCCGGTCGTGGTATCATCACCGCCATCAACTTCCTCGAAGAAAACGGTGCTTACCAAGACCTAGACTTCGTATCCTACGACGTATTGGGTGACGTTGTGTGCGGTGGTTTCGCTATGCCTATCCGTGAAGGTAAAGCACAAGAAATTTACATCGTTACCTCCGGTGAAATGATGGCGATGTACGCTGCAAACAACATCGCTCGCGGTATTTTGAAGTATGCTCACTCCGGTGGTGTACGCTTGGGTGGTTTGATTTGTAACAGCCGTAAAACTGACCGGGAACACGAACTCATCGAAACCTTGGCAAAACGGTTGAACACCCAAATGATTCACTTCGTACCCCGTGACAACATCGTTCAACACGCAGAATTGCGTCGGATGACCGTTAACGAGTACGCACCAGACAGCAACCAAGGTCAAGAGTACCGCGCATTAGCTAAGAAGATTATCAACAACGACAAACTCACCATTCCTACACCCATAGAAATGGATGAACTAGAAGCACTGTTGATTGAATACGGTATCCTCGATGACGATAGCAAGCACGCAGAAATCATCGGTAAGCCCGCAGAAGCTACCAAATAGGTAATCTCGTCATTAGGAGACAAGGAAAGTGTGAAGTATGAAGTGTGAAGTATGAAGTGTAAAGCATGAAATCTAGAATATTTCAGCCTTTAACCTTCAGCTTTGAACCTTAACCTTCAGCCTTCATTCTTCTCCTCTCCATTTTTTCCCTCCCTTTCCCCATCCGTAACAGTAACCGAGGCAGACTATGACACCTCCTGACAACAAGAATCTTGTAGATGAAAATAAGGAACTTATTCAAGAAGTTCTGAAAGCTTATCCCGAAAAATCTCGCAAAAAGCGCGAGAAACACCTCAACGTCCACGAAGAAGAAAAATCCGATTGCGGCGTTAAGTCTAACATCAAATCCATTCCTGGTGTAATGACCGCTCGTGGTTGTGCTTACGCAGGTTCTAAAGGTGTGGTTTGGGGCCCTATTAAGGACATGATCCACATCAGCCACGGCCCTGTAGGTTGCGGTTACTGGTCTTGGTCTGGTCGTCGTAACTACTATGTAGGTATCACAGGTATCAACTCCTTTGGTACTATGCACTTCACCTCCGATTTCCAAGAACGCGACATCGTGTTCGGTGGTGACAAAAAATTAACCAAAATCATCGACGAACTAGAAATCCTGTTCCCCCTCAACCGTGGTATTTCCATTCAATCTGAATGTCCCATTGGTCTAATCGGGGATGACATCGAAGCAGTTGCTAAAAAAGCTTCTAAGCAAATTGGTAAACCAGTTGTACCCCTACGTTGCGAAGGTTTCCGCGGTGTATCCCAATCTTTAGGACACCACATCGCTAACGATGCTATCCGTGACTGGATTTTCCCAGAATACGACAAGCTCAAAAAAGATAACAAACTTGACTTCGAGCCAAGCCAATATGATGTAGCCCTAATTGGCGACTACAACATCGGTGGTGATGCTTGGGCAAGCCGCATGTTATTAGAAGAAATGGGCTTGCGTGTTGTAGCTCAGTGGTCTGGTGACGGTACTCTCAACGAGTTAATTCAAGGCCCTGCTGCTAAGTTAGTTCTGATCCACTGCTACCGTTCTATGAACTACATCTGCCGTAGTTTGGAAGAAAATTATGGTATGCCTTGGATGGAATTCAACTTCTTCGGCCCCACCAAGATTGCTGCATCTTTACGTGAAATTGCCGCTAAATTTGACTCTAAGATTCAAGAAAACGCTGAGAAGGTAATCGCTAAGTACACACCAGTGATGACTGCGGTACTTGATAAATACCGTCCTCGCTTGGAAGGTAACACCGTTATGTTGTACGTAGGTGGTCTACGTCCTCGTCACGTTGTTCCCGCTTTTGAAGATTTGGGTATCAAAGTTGTCGGTACTGGTTACGAATTCGGTCACAACGACGACTACAAACGTACTACCCACTATATTGATAACGCCACCATCATTTACGATGACGTTACCGCCTACGAATTCGAGGAATTCGTTAAAGCTAAGAAGCCTGACTTAATCGCTTCTGGTATTAAAGAGAAGTACGCCTTCCAAAAGATGGGTCTTCCCTTCCGTCAAATGCACTCTTGGGATTACTCCGGCCCTTATCACGGTTATGACGGATTCGCTATCTTCGCCCGTGATATGGATTTAGCACTCAACAGCCCAACTTGGGGATTAATTGGCGCTCCTTGGAAGAAAGCTGCTGCTAAGACTAAAGCTGCTGCTTAATTCCCAAAAATAATAGATGGATAGCCTGGGGTTTTTGCTCCAGGAACCCAGGGAAGAATGGTGAATGCTGAATGCTGGATGAATAATTTTATTCATTATTCATGATTCATCACTCGTGACTCTCTTGGTAGGAGCGATCGCCCCAGGCTTTCCCAACACCTTAATTACCAAATCAACCAGCAAGCGTAGAGAGATACACAAATGCCACAAAATCCTGACAAAATTGTAGATCACGTTGATTTATTCAAACAGCCAGAGTACACCGAGCTATTTGAAAACAAGAGAAAGAACTTTGAAGGCGCTCACCCTCCCGAAGAAGTTGCACGGGTTTCTGAATGGACAAAATCTTGGGACTACCGGGAAAAGAACTTCGCTCGTGAAGCTTTAACCGTTAACCCCGCTAAAGGTTGTCAACCTGTAGGCGCAATGTTTGCAGCCTTGGGTTTTGAAGGTACTCTACCTTTCGTTCAAGGTTCTCAAGGTTGTGTGGCTTACTTCCGTACCCACCTCAGCCGTCACTATAAAGAGCCTTGTTCCGCAGTGTCTTCTTCCATGACTGAAGACGCAGCAGTATTCGGCGGCTTGAACAACATGATTGAAGGTATGCAAGTTTCATACCAATTGTACAAGCCTAAGATGATTGCTGTCTGTACCACCTGTATGGCAGAAGTTATCGGTGATGACTTGGGTGCATTCATCAGCAACTCTAAGAATGCTGGTTCTATTCCTCAAGACTTCCCAGTTCCCTTTGCTCACACCCCCAGCTTTGTAGGTTCCCACATCACTGGTTACGACAACATGATGAAGGGAATTTTGTTGAACCTGACAGAAGGCAAGAAAAAAGCTACCAGCAACGGCAAAATTAACATCATCCCCGGTTTTGATACCTATGTAGCTAACAACCGCGAAGTTAAGCGGATGTTGGGTGCAATGGATGTTGACTACACCATTCTTTCTGACAGCAGCGATTACTTTGATTCACCCAACACTGGTGAATTCGATATGTACCCAGGTGGTACAAAGCTAGAAGATGCGGCTGATTCTATCAACGCTAAAGCAACAGTAGCTCTCCAAGCTTACACCACACCTAAGACCCGTGAGTATATCTCCACTCAATGGAAGCAAGAAACAAAAGTTCTGCGTCCCTTCGGTGTTAAAGGTACTGACGACTTCTTGGTTGGTATCTCTGAATTGACTGGTAAAGCCATTCCTGCGGAATTAGAAGTTGAACGCGGTCGTTTGGTAGATGCAATTACTGACTCCTACGCTTGGATTCATGGTAAGAAATTCGCTATCTACGGCGATCCAGATTTGATCATCTCCATTACTAGCTTCTTGTTAGAAATGGGTGCAGAACCTGTACACATCCTCTGCAACAACGGTGATGAAACCTTCAAGAAAGAAATGGAAGCTATCCTCGCCGCTAGTCCATTCGGTAAAGAAGCTAAAGTTTGGATTCAAAAAGACTTGTGGCACTTCCGTTCCTTGTTGTTCACCGAGCCTGTAGACTTCTTCATTGGTAACTCCTACGGTAAGTACCTGTGGCGCGATACCAACATCCCAATGGTGCGGATTGGTTATCCTCTCTTCGATCGCCACCACTTACACCGCTACGCTACTCTCGGCTACCAAGGTGGTCTAAATATCCTCAACTGGGTTGTTAACACCCTGTTGGATGAAATGGATCGCAACACCAACATCACTGGTAAAACCGATATCTCCTTCGACTTGATTCGTTAGGAATTGCGGCTCCTAGCTTGCTAAGAACAGCTAAGGATTAGGAACTGGGGACTAGGGAATAATTGATTCCCAATCCCCAATTCCTATAAAAAATACTCAAGTTTCAACCTACCTATCTCTTTATTCAACATCTCTATCATGGACAGCATCAATCACACTCACTCTCACGTTAATTACCATCCACCTAACTATAAAAAGTCTCCTCTACTTAATCCTTTACGTCGTTTGGTGGACGGCATTAAAGTTAAAAATTATCGCTTTGCTCATTTGATTTGCCAGGTAATTCCTTGCTGTTGTCCTTTTGAGCAAACTATTAGTTTATTTGGGCGGAGTTTCCATATTCCACCTTTGTGCAAACTTAATCCTCTCTATGATGAGTTTGTTGGCTTGCGTTTTCGGGCTTTGTCTTACCTCGCTGATGAATGTGGTGAGGATATCACAAAGTACATTTGCTAATGATTTGATTTTGGCAGTTATTCCAATTCTTGGAAGTTGTGAAAGGGTCTTTTTTGACTAACTGCATTCTCTACGAGAGGCTTTTGCCAACGCGCAGTGTCTCGCAAAGAAGTAGGCAAAGATAAGGAACAAAAAGTTTCACAGTTGAATTAGGCGTGTTTGGAGAGAGAAAGAAACTTTTTTGTCATTCGTAGTAAACAATACTTTTAAGTTTCTTGTAAAAGTCGATGTTATAGGAATGAATCACAGATGCACGCCGATAAATAAGTTTGTGTGTCTGGTATGAAGAAGATTTTTGCAAGAATTTTGTTACTCATTACTCAGTTAGCAGCAATCAGTTATCAGTAAATCGATAACTGATTACTAATAACTAATAACTAACAACTGACAATCACCAACGTCGATCCAGCGCGAGAAAAGAGATGAACACCCAAAAGAAAGTTAACGAGCTGCTGAGTGAGCCAGGATGCGAACATAATCAGCAAAAAAAAGGCGAAAAGAAAAATAAGTCTTGCGCTCAACAAGCGCAACCTGGGGCGGCTCAAGGGGGCTGTGCTTTTGATGGGGCGATGATTGCTCTAGTACCAATTACTGATGCGGCGCATTTGGTTCACGGCCCGATCGCCTGTGCGGGTAATTCTTGGGGTAGTCGCGGTAGTCTCTCTTCTGGCCCCCAGCTTTATAAGATGGGTTTCACTACCGATATGACTGAAAATGATGTGATTTTCGGTGGTGAGAAGAAGCTCTACAAGGCAATTCTGGAAATTCATCAGCGCTACAACCCAACGGCTGTATTTGTCTACGCTACTTGTGTGACGGCTTTGATTGGGGATGATATCAATGCTGTGTGCAAAGCGGCGGCAGAAAAAATTGGGACTCCTGTTGTCCCAGTGATTGCTCCAGGATTTATTGGTAGTAAGAATTTGGGCAACCGTTTTGGCGGTGAAGCTTTATTAGATTATGTTGTCGGAACAGCAGAACCGGAATTTACAACACCCTATGATATTAACTTGATTGGCGAATACAACATCGCCGGGGAAATGTGGGGAGTCCTGCCTTTATTTGAAAAATTAGGCATCCGCGTACTATCAAAAATCACGGGTGATGCACGTTATCAAGAAATTTGTTACGCTCACCGTGCCAAGTTGAACGTGATGATTTGTTCGCGGGCGTTGCTCAATATGGCGAGAAAGATGGAGGAGCAATATGGGATTCCCTACATTGAAGAGTCTTTTTATGGCATTGATGATATAAATCGTTGTTTGCGGAATGTGGCTGCGAAGTTGGGCGACTCTGATTTGCAAGCACGTACAGAAAAGCTAATTGCCCAAGAAACGGCGGCTTTAGATATTGCTTTAGCTCCCTATCGCGCCCGCCTCAAGGGTAAGCGTGTGGTTCTGTATACTGGCGGTGTGAAAAGTTGGTCTATTATCTCCGCCGCTAAGGATTTGGGAATAGAAGTTGTGGCTACTAGCACCCGCAAGAGTACGGAGGAAGATAAGGCGAAAATCAAGCGCTTAATCGGTACAGATGGCATGATGCTAGAGAAAGGTAACGCTCAGGAATTGCTGCAATTGGTCAAAGACACAAACGCCGATATGTTGATTGCGGGTGGTCGTAACCAATACACAGCCTTGAAAGCACGGATTCCTTTCCTGGACATCAACCAAGAACGTCATCATCCTTATGCTGGCTATGCAGGAATGCTGGAGATGGCACGGGAATTATATGAAGCCCTCTACAGCCCCATCTGGGATCAAATCCGCAGACCCGCCCCTTGGGATGAAGAAGCAGGGACTTTGAATAATTTTAGTTTGTCAGCAGATGACATGTTTTCTGCGTCAATAGAAGAGGTATTTTAATGGCGATCGTCACCGTTCCCGAAAAATCAGTTGCAGTTAATCCCCTTAAGCAAAGCCAAGCTTTAGGTGCATCCCTCGCCTTTTTGGGATTAAAGGGAATGATACCTCTATTCCACGGTTCTCAAGGGTGTACCGCCTTCGCCAAAGTTGTGCTTGTACGGCATTTTCGGGAAGCGATTCCCCTAGCCACTACAGCCATGACGGAAGTGACTACCATTTTGGGTGGCGAAGATAATGTGGAACAGGCAATTCTCACCTTAGTAGAGAAGGCCAAACCAGAAATTATTGGTTTGTGTAGCACTGGGTTAACTGAAACCAGAGGCGATGACATTGAGCGCTTCTTGAAGGATATCCGCGATCGCCATCGAGAATTAGATCATATCCCCGTCATCTTTGCACCAACACCAGATTTTAAAGGTGCATTACAAGATGGTTTTGCTACTGCTGTTGAAAGTATCGTTAAAGAAATTCCCCAAGCAGGGGGTATCAGAAGCGAACAAGTCACAATTTTGGCTGGTTCTGCCTTTACCCCAGGCGACTTACAAGAAATCAAAGAAATTGTCACCGCTTTTGGACTAGAACCAATCTTCGTACCTGACCTTGGTGCTTCTTTAGATGGTCACTTAGAAGATAACTATAGCCCTGTCACAGGTAGCGGTACAAGTGTTAAACAACTACGACAAGTAGGTTGTTCTGCCTTCACCATCGCTTTGGGCGAAAGTATGCGGGGGGCTGCCAAAATTCTGGATGAACGGTTTAACATTCCCTACGAAGTGTTTGGTGAACTGACTGGCTTGGAGGCTGTAGATGAATTTCTACAAGCATTATCGATTTTGAGCAGCAACCCAGTACCCGAAAAATATCGTCGCCAACGTCGCCAGTTGCAAGATGCAATGCTGGATACGCACTTTTATTTTGGTGCAAAACGAGTATCCCTAGCCCTCGAACCTGATTTGTTGTGGGCGACAGTGCGCTTCTTGCAATCGATGGGATGTCAAATTCACGCAGCCGTCACCACCACGCGATCGCCCTTACTCGAAAAACTCCCCATCAAAAGCGTCACCATCGGCGATTTAGAAGACTTTGAAGAACTAGCCGTAGGCTCTGACTTACTGATTGGTAATTCTAACCTGAGAGCGATCGCAAAACGTCTGTCGATTCCTCTTTATCGTTTAGGCTTGCCCATTTACGACCGTTTAGGTAACGGTCTATTTACAAAAGTTGGCTATCGCGGCACGATGGAGCTTTTATTTGGCATTGGCAACCTCTTTTTAGAAGCTGAAGAAGAGCGAGTCAAACACTTTTTTGGTGATGTTTAGTAAACTAACAAACACTCTTTTTCTCTGCGCTCTCCCGAAGTTTGCTCAACGCGGGGAACCCGCGCACGCAACTTCTCTCTGCGTCTCTGTGGTTCGTTAAATTAGGAGAACATAATGAAAATTGCCTTTACAACCAGTGACCATATTCATGTCAATGCTCACTTTGGATGGGCGAGAGAAATTGATGTCTACGAAATCAACGCCGAAGGATATCAATTTTTAGAAACACTCAACTTTGAGGGTGAGTTAAAAGAAGATGGTAACGAAGATAAAATTACACCCAAACTTGATGCACTGGTTGACTGTGCAATTGTTTACGTAACAGCAATTGGTGGTACTGCTGCCGCTAAATTAATCAAGAAAGGTGTTACTCCAGTTAAAGCCCGCACTGAGGAAGAAAAAATTGAAGAATTGCTCACTAAATTAGTCCAAACTCTTAAAGGCAATCCTCCACCTTGGTTACGGAAAGCTCTCCAGCCAAAAACCAAAACCTTTACAGATGATATTGAGAACGAAGCAACTGTATGAGCGCAGATAATACTGTTAACGGAAGCACATCTATTGCAGCCTTAAGCTCTCCATTCATTAAGGCATTAATCTTACAAATTCGTGGACAAGATAGTTACGGATTTTACCGTAGTTGGTCTGATGAATTAATCCTCAAAGCCTTCATCGTTCCCAAAAAAAAGAAACGTGAAATTCCTATTGAAGGTGAAGTTGATGCAGCAACACAAGCGCGAATATTAGTATTTTACAGGGCTGTAGCTGCTCGAATTGAACAGGAAACAGGCTTAATTTCTCAGGTTATAGTTGATATAAATCATGAGGGATTTGGTTGGGCGCTAGTTTTCTCTGGGCGACTTTTGCTGACTGTTAAAACTCTAAGAGATGCTCATCGCTTCGGTTTAGAATCTCTAGAAAAGTTAGCAGAAGAAGGCGAAACTCTTGTCCAAAAAGGAATTGATTTAGTTAACCGCTTCCCAGAAGTAGGCAAGCTTTAAAAGTGCTGAGTGCTGAGTGCTGAGTTAGTTATTGAATAACTCATACGTCATCACTCAGAACTCCTAAGTTTGATAAATAAGGTTGAGTGATGACGCAGGCAAAAGGAATAAGTATCGAAGAATTGAAAACTCAAATTAAGCGCCTTAACAGCAAAGCAGGTCAAATGAAAATGGATCTGCACGATTTAGCAGAAGGGTTGCCAACAGATTACAAAACACTTATGGATGTTGCGGCGGCAACTTACGACATCTATCGTCAACTTGATGATTTGAAGCAGCAGCTAACAGAACTGGAGAACGCTAAATGAGTAAAAGTATTGATGAATTCAAAAAATTAAGTGATGCTGAAGAATTTTTTCAATTCTTTGAATTGCCTTACGATTCAAAAATTGTCAACGTTAATCGTCTACATATTTTGAAAAAATTTTCGCAATATGTTCAAGAAATTGATGAGAATTCTACTGATTTAAGTTCAGAAGAAAAACTACATCAATATTCTTTAGCTTTGCAAACAGCTTATCAGGTATTTATTGACTCAACAGCCCAAGAACAAAAGCTGTTCAAAGTGTTTAAAGATAAGCCAAAAAATGTAATTACGCTGACAGAAATCACTTCTGATTAGGAGGTAAATAGTGATTAACCTAACTCCTACCGAGTTAGAACGTTATAGTCGCCAAATGATGCTTCCTAATTTTGGCGAAGCGGCTCAGAAACGCCTGAAGTCAGCAACGGTTTTGGTTACAGGTGTGGGGGGATTAGGTGGTACGGCGGCACTTTACTTAGCAGTAGCAGGTGTGGGGCGGCTGATTCTAGTCCGGGGTGGTGACTTACGGCTAGATGATATGAATCGTCAGATTTTGATGACGGATGATTGGGTAGGTAAGCCCAGGGTATTGAAAGCAAAAGAAACTTTGCAAGCCATCAATCCTGATATCGAAATCGAAACTGTTCATGACTACGTTACCCCAGAGAATGTAGATTCTTTGGTGCAATCCGCAGATATGGCGTTAGATTGCGCCCACAATTTTACGGAACGCGATTTGTTGAACGCAGCTTGTGTGCGCTGGCGCAAACCAATGGTAGAAGCTGCAATGGATGGGATGGAAGCTTACCTGACAACGATTATTCCGGGTGTGACTCCTTGTTTATCTTGTCTGTTTCCCGAAAAACCAGATTGGGATCGGCGTGGCTTCTCAGTTCTGGGCGCAGTTTCTGGAACCTTGGCTTGTTTGACGGCGTTGGAAGCAGTCAAGCTGATTACTGGGTTTAGTCAACCTTTATTGTCACAACTGCTGACAATAGATTTAAATCGGATGGAATTTGCCAAGCGTCGTTCACACCGCGATCGCTCTTGTCCAGTATGCGGCAATAGTGCGCCTTGGAGATACTCACAATCTCCATCGATGGAAATCACGAGTAATCTTACAACTTAACGGGATGTGCGACTTATTCTTAAAACCCCTCTCCAAACCTCTCACGCCAGTTGCTACAACGGGGGGAACCCCCGCAACGCACTGGCTCCCCTGCCGGGAGAGAGGCTTTGAATATTACTCCCCTTCCCTGATAGGGAAGGGGTTGGGGGTTAGGTTTGAAAGAAAGTTGCACACCACGTAACTTAATAAGCATTTTGTCCTTTGTCATTGATCATTTGTAAATGCAAAGGACAAACATCACAAAAAACTGACATTTGAAATTAGAACAATCAATCGCTACAGACTAGGAGATTGGATGACTGTTACTTTAACAGAAAAAGCAGAATTTCGTTTGCGGGCATTCCTGCGAGGTTCCGGTTCCGATGAAAATGGTGCAACTAAAGGCATTCGGATATCTGTCAAAGATGGTGGTTGCAATGGCTACGAATATGGCATGGATGTCACTAGCAAGCCCCAATCAGATGATTTAGTAATCCAGCAAGGTAGTGTGTTGGTTTACGTCGATCCTAAAAGTGCACCTTTATTGGAAGGAATCGTGATCGATTTTGTCGAAGGGATGGTAGAAAGCGGTTTCAAATTTACTAACCCGAATGCAACTAGTACTTGTGGTTGTGGCAAATCTTTCCAAGCTGGTGACTGTACGCCGAATAGTGTCCCTTGTAGCTAAAAGACTTTCTTCTAGCTTGAAGTCGAACTATAAAGGCTTCCCGGAAACGCACTACGAAATGTCAGAGACACTCGCTCAACTCATCAAATGCAGTGTCATCCTATCAACAGCTTCTCGAAAAGGATACTGACAAACTTCGAGAAATTAGGCGAATTATATATTTGAGGAGAATCGGAAAATGGCTACCTATCAAGTAAGATTAATCAACAAAAAAGAAGACCTCGATACCACAATTGAAGTGGATGAAGAAACCACTATATTGGACGCAGCAGAAGAAAATGGTATTGAGCTACCTTTCTCTTGTCATTCAGGTTCTTGCTCTAGCTGTGTAGGCAAAGTTACTGAAGGTGAAATTGATCAATCTGATCAAATCTTCTTAGATGACGAGCAAGTATCAAAAGGATTTGCTTTATTGTGCGTTACCTATCCTCGCTCTAACTGCACAATCAAGACACACCAAGAACCTTACCTCGTTTAGATTAGTGCTTTAGTTATTATCTTTAGCAACTAATAAAAGGATGAAAAGTGAAGATAATTATCTTTATTTTTCATCCTTAATTATTCAAAACTCACCTTACTAATGTTTACCCCTTTTACCGTCAGTGGCTGTTCATTAGAATTGCTCAAAATCGGAGAGCAAGGTATCGTCACATTTTATAGAACTCAGGATGAAGAAATTCTCAAAGAACTAATATCACAAGGTATAATAATCGGAACTAAACTCACAGTCGAAAATGATTTTACTGATTTTCTTATCCAAATTGATAATAAATATGTATTAATAAACCGGGAAGTAGCTTGTATAATTTATGTGCGTTTACTTAAGAATTAAAAAAATATATTTTTAAATTTATGTTAATTAAAATACGACATTTGCTTTGCAGATTTTGATTCAGGCGATCGCCTGAATCAATAAATAATAACTTGAGTTATTAGTTAATCAACAGCAACAATAACATCCGATGCTTTGATAACAGCATAAGCTTGTTTCCCTTCTGTTAAACCAAGCCTATCTGCTGATGATTTCGTAATAATTGAGACCAATTCAACACCAGGTGCTAATTCTAAAGTTATTTCTGTATTAACCGAACCAGCTACAACCTTTTTTACAGTAGTTTTTAAGGTATTACGAGCGCTAATTTCCATGTTTTAATTTCCTGGTTAAAGATACATGTTGCATACAATACCAACTTTTTAGGTTAACAATAATCTTTTTTATATTTTTTTTATAAACTAAGTAACATTTATTATACAAAACTAGATATTTTTAGCTAAAAATATCCCATTAGTAAGATAAAGTCTATAAGTTAGTTTCTGAGTAGAGTAATAATTTAACTAATTAAATTTTATCTTGAATAAAAAGATACCTAACTTATTTGAGAATTCGGGTATCTAAGCCTCTCGAAAAAACATAAACTTTAAAATATAACTGTATTTGGGTATGCTGTTTTATCTTATTTTGAGAAATTTAACTAATATCTATAATATGATTCACAGTTATTCATAAAATAAACTTATGAAGGTGATAATATATGGGTAAGCTAAATTGTTGCTAGTGAACCTAAACTTCAGCGAAAAGCGATGACAAGGTTATCAAAGACATTTCTACCTAAACCCCAATACAAATAATAGTTGAGCAGATAATACGATAGCTTCACCGTAAAAATTAGGTGAAATGTGTAAACCTTATTTCAAAAGTTTAGTGGCAATTGGTGAACAGTCTAAGCAGATAATTAATGCTGTCTAGAGTATGAATTGGTGAGGAGTTTTTACAACTCTACGTACAGGATTTCTATAGAATTTTTCAGAATGGTGGGCATTGTCCACCATTCCCTTTAGTTTGTAATTTGAGGAAGATTTATGCAGCAGCACAGCAAGCAAAATTTGAGTAAAACAACTTATGAATGGATGATAGCAAGAAGCTACAATTCTGAAGAATTAAATCAACCTGGTGAGAATGGAGATACAGCTTTAATGAAAGCAACCAGGGAAGATAATAACTCAGTTGTTCGAGAACTTATTGATGTAGGTGCGGATATTAATACCAGAAATAATGATGGTAATAATGCTTTATGGTTTGCTTGTTTTGGCAATCATTATGAATTAATTGATTTGCTGCTGGCGGCCAAAATTAATATTGATAACCAAAATGATAATGGTGCTACAGCTTTGATGTATGCAGCATCAGCAGGTAAGGTAGAAGTCGTCAAGTTGCTTTTAGAACATCGTCCTAATTTGGATTTAAAAAATTTAGACGATTATAAAGCTATAGATTTTGCCAGTACTGTAGAAATTCTAGGAATTCTCAAAAATGCTACGAAGTAATCTTTCCAAGAAAAGCTATCATCAAGCTACTAAACATTCTTACCTATCAGTACAACTTGATCCCAATTATGTAGACTCTTCAACTCAACCATCTGCTTTTAAGCAGTACCCAAAATTCTATCGAAGGTTGCAATTAAATCTCAACGACCCGACACATTTGTTTATTTATTTAACTAGTGCGGTTACATTGGAGCAAACTTATAAAGATGTAGCCTACAAACTACGTGTAAATCCTTCAGCAGGTGGGCTTTATCCCACTGAGATTTATATACAAATCCGTGGAATAGCGGGAATAGTTGATGGTATCTACCATCTCGAAGTTGAGAATAATTGTCTAACACTCATCTATGAATTAATTGATGATGGCTTAGAAAGTTATATTATACCGACCAAATGTATCAAGGGAATCATTTTTTTAATTAGTTGCGTTTATTATAGGTCTAGTTGGAAATATAAAAATAGAAGTCTGAGATATTGCTTTTTAGATAGCGGACACCATTTAGGTACAATTGCCGCATCAGCTTATCTTTATGACAAAGACATCCAGCTAATTTTCGACTTTGATAAGTTAGCTCTCAATACAGACTTAGGTTTTGAGAATAAAGAGTTCGTGACTGCTTGTGTTGTATGTGGGGAAGTAGAAGACAAGAAGGTAAGACGGTTAAGGCTGAAGGTTCCTTTTGTTTGTGGCACAGATTATTTTGAAGCTAATGAATTTATTGAAGATGGCTATCAAGTAACAGCTTTACAAAAGAGTTCACAGCAAAAACTAGAGCATCCCAAGTTTGAATTTGACAAGGATAAATTCTACCAAACTGTTTGGAATAGACGTTCAAATAGACGTTTCCGGAAACAGTTGATTTCTCAAGAATATTACTTCAGGATATTACAACAACTGAAGCAAGCCATCCCAACAGGAAGTTGTGAGGCATTAGATATTTATTCAGTCGTGCATCGAGTAGAGGGTATTTTACCTGGGTTATACAAAGGCAATCATCTGATTAAAAGTGGTGATTTTAGTGAACAAACAGGTTACTTGTGCATTAATCAAGCAATCGCCAGAGATTGTGCAGTAACTTTATTTATTGTGTCCGGATATACAAATTATCAAACTGCTATGCAACTAGCAGGTTTTCTAGGACACAAAGTTTACCTGAGTAGCAATTATTTGGGGATTCAATGTAGCGGAATCGGCGCTTTTTATGATGATGAGACCCAGATTTTCTTAGAAACAACTAAAGATATTCTCTACGCAATGGCTATTGGCATCTAAGTAGTTTTGAAAGCACAAATGGCTAGGCGTATGTATTATTTCAATGATGATTACCGTCCAATGCAGCCAACATCGGCAGATATTATCTTACGGCAACAATTAGAGCATTCTATTAGTAGATACTTTTACGAAGGGTGCGATCGCACAATTCAAAATCTTCTCTCTAGTTGTCGATGGTATGTCACAACTGATGCAAGTGCAATGACATTAGTAATTGAATGTCCCGACCAAGTTACTAACTGGCGAGTACTACAACAAATCGTACCAATGGGAACATTACTCCAAACAATTGTTAGCAGTGCTAAAATCCGCGTCTGTCCTCCAGAAAGTCAAGGTGTGCCTTTTGAAATGAGGGTAGATGAACTTGCTGTTTATCGTGATATGGCTGGATAGGGAGATTCTGCAATTACGAATTATTCTGTCTGATAATTGCAACTACCGCTTCAAAAACCAGGTCAGCAGAATGTTTCACAACAGGACTTAACTCCAGTCCAAAACCAAGACTTGCCGCCTCAATTAAATAAACTGTCACATCTTCAGGAAAGTCATCCTGAAATATTTTCCTGCCGGCGGCTAAAGCATTATCCCAACGAAAATCATGCAAGTTATAACTAGGTTCCGGTAAAGCTTCCAATTCTTTACCCGGAACCTTAAATATTGCACCTGCTTCGGAATTAGTTGAACTGGCATCAATAATCACTAATTGTTTGCTGCCTCTAGCTTGAAACATTACCTCCATTCCTGCGGTTCCACAGTCATACACGCGCACATTAGGGTGAGGATTTTCGGCTAGATATTGTTGTAAGCGTTGGGCGATAATTACACCTACAGCGTCGTCGCAGCGATTGAAATTTCCGCAACCAATAATAGTTAGCATGGAATAGTGTTTATAGGCCTTAACTTGTATGTAAAAATACTGCTTTTCAAGTCTTTATATAGTGTTTAGAGTTGATGAATATTGCTGACGGATTGATGTTCGATGTATCTATTTTATTATCTATCTGCTTGAGTTGGTAATAATAACAAACTTTGACAAGATAGAGTTAGCAATTGTTGCTTACTAAAAAAGATTTGATAGCTATTGACTACTTTCCTATATCTTCATTCCATAATTCAGGATTAGTTTGAATAAATTCACTCATCATTTGTTCACATTCATCTAAATTTAAATCAACAACTTCTACGCCGTGAGATACCATAAATTCTTTAGCACCAGGAAATGTGCGAGATTCTCCAGCGATGACTTTTTTAATGCCAAATTGTACCACTGCCCCAGCGCACAAATAACACGGCATTAAGGTTGAATAGAGTGTTGTACCTCTGTAACTGCCAATTCTGCCAGCATTACGGAGACAATCGATTTCAGCATGGGTAACAGGATCGTCATCTTGGACGCGTTTGTTGTGTCCTCTACCGACAATTTTGCCATCCTTGATGAGAACAGAACCGATAGGAATTCCACCTTCTTGTCTACCTTGTTTGGCTTGGGCGATCGCAGCTTGCATAAATTCATCCATTTCTTTATTCTCCTTATATATGTCAAAACAACTTGTATTGATGGATCACGATGGTGGTGTAGATGATTATCTCGCTACTATGCTGTTGTTGACGATGGATCATGTAGAACTTCTTGGTGTTGTCGTCACCCCAGCTGATTGTTATATCGAACCAGCAGTTAGCGCTACACGCAAAATTATCGATTTGATGGGATTTTCTCATATCCCAGTTGCCGAAAGCACAGTACGTGGGATAAATCCTTTTCCCCGTCTCTATCGGCGTGATTCGTTTATTGTTGACCATCTTCCCATTCTCAACCAGCAGGATACTATTAACACACCTCTAGTTGCAGAACCTGGGCAAGATTTTATGGTGCGGGTATTGCGTGAAGCACCAGAACCAGTCACGCTGATGGTGACAGGGCCATTAACGACAGTTGCAGTGGCGTTAGATAAAGCACCAGAGATAGAAGCCAAGATACAAAGAATTGTTTGGATGGGAGGCGCGTTGAATGTTGGTGGTAACGTCGAAAAAAGTTTAGAAGCCGGACAAGATGGTTCGGCGGAATGGAATGTCTACTGGGATGCAGTTTCAGCGGCGCGAGTTTGGCAAAGCCAGATTGAAATTATCATGTGTCCTTTAGATTTAACTAACAATGTACCAGTGACATCAGATATTGTGTACAAAATGGGAAAACAACGCCACTATCCTATCTCTGATTTAGCAGGGCAATGTTACGCACTGGTGATTCCTCAAGATTATTATTTTTGGGATGTGCTGGCGACGGCTTATTTAGGACACCCAGAATTTTATCAACTGCGGGAGTGGGAAACGGAAATTATTACCACTGGCCTAAGTCAAGGGCGGACTAAAGTTGTCCCTGGCGGTCGTAAAATTTATGCAATGGATCAAGTTGATAAAGATGCTTTTTATGCTTATATCTTGCAACAATGGGCAAGGTAAATAAATTTAGTCAATTGTGAATGTGATGACTCACACTGTTGATGTGATAATTCGCATTGTGAATGCGACGGCTGACATTGTTGATGTGATAATTCGCATTATAAATGTGACGGCTGACATTGTGAATGCAACGACTGACATTGTTGATGCGACGACTGGTAAAAATAACTCACCTTACTGGCGTGAAAGATTTGGAGAAGGTTATTTTCTGTTACCTCCCTTTAGGAATGATTCAGGAATCAAATCAGATTGCTATAGGATGGAAAATAAATGTTTGTGCCATAATTAAGAGTTATTTTTTGACATGACTATTTTTCAAGTTGAGTCATCTCTAGTTGAAATCGCTGGAAAAACTCGCGTTGCTGCAAGTAAGTTGGCAATTCTGGCGACAGATGGAAAAAATCAAGCGATCGCAGCGATCGCTCAAGCTTTAGAATTGGCAAGAGAAGAAATATTGCAAGCGAATGTGGCTGATTGTCAAGCTGCGGCGGCGGAAGGAATTGCCAAACCTCTATATAAACGCTTGCAGTTAGATGAACATAAATTAAGAGATGCGATCGCTGGTGTGCGAGATGTTGGTAAACTGGACGATCCTATAGGTAAAGTGCAGATTCACCGCGAACTTGATAAAGGTTTAGTCCTCAAACGCATCACTTGTCCTTTGGGTGTGTTGGGAATTATTTTTGAAGCACGTCCAGAAGCAGCAATTCAAATTGTTTCTTTGGCGATTAAGTCGGGTAATGGCGTAATTCTCAAATGTGGCAAAGAAGCTGTGCGTTCTTGTGAAGCGATAGTTAAAGCCATTAAACAAGGATTATCTCAAACTGCTGTTAGTCCTGATGCAGTACAGTTGCTAACAACGAGAGAAGAAACCTTAGAACTTTTAAAATTAGATAAATATGTGGATTTAATTATTCCGAGAGGTTCTAACTCTTTTGTCCGGTTTGTCCAAGAAAATACCCGCATTCCTGTACTCGGTCATGCCGACGGTATTTGTCATGCTTATATAGATAAAGCGGCTGATATTACCAAAGCAGTGGAGATTACTGTTGATGCCAAAATACAGTATGCTGCTGCTTGTAATGCCATTGAAACTTTATTAGTGCATCAATCAATTGCTGGGGAGTTTTTACCTAAGGTGGCAGCCGCTTTACAAGCAACCAATGTAGAATTAAAAGGTGATGAACGCACTTTGAAAATATTACCTGACATCGTAGCCGCAACCGAAACAGATTGGGAAACGGAATACAGCGATTTAATTTTATCGATTAAAATTGTAGACTCTTTAGAAGATGCGATCGCTCATATTAACCAATACGGTTCTCGCCACACCGATGTAATTATTACTGAAGATATCGCCACCGCTGAAACTTTCTTCGGCTTGGTAAATTCCGCCGGAGTATTTCACAATTGTTCTACACGTTTTGCTGATGGTTTTCGCTACGGTTTTGGCGCAGAAGTCGGCATTAGTACCCAACAAATGCCTCCCCGCGGCCCTGTCGGTTTAGAAGGATTGGTAACTTATAAATATCAAATGACTGGTGATGGTCACATTGTAGCTAGTTACACTGGCGCAAATGCTAAGGCATTTATCCATCGTGATTTATAAAGTTTGTAGAGATGTTGTAATGCAACGTCTCTACAGATTTATGTAACTGCAAATTCAGTATACTTTTTTACTTCTTTCTACTGCTTGGAAGGCCATCACAAGTTCGTTAGCAATACTGAGAATTAGTATTAAGCATAATAGATGACGGACTTGAGATTTTTCAAAAAAACTTAATTATCGAGAGTTAAAACTTTTCTTCTCTGTTTTTTGACATAAATAGCAGTTTGAGATATTACTATGCACCAAGCTTGTTAGGTGACTGTAATTAAACCAAACAACAGCAGTAGCCAAGCCAAAACTACAGAGGTAGGTATACCGTAGCTTGTAATTCTTCCTAATAAGCTTATTTTACTAGTCCCAAACGTTGGTGGGTAATCCTGGAATCCAGCCCTCTGTTTCCATTTTGCCTTAATTTCATTACTTGAAAGAGCAGCAGCATGAATCCCAATAAAAGCTAATAGTGCAACGGCAATTCCAATGGCTGGTATAACATTTCTAAAAACTAGACGTATTGACGGCTCTGTATCTTTGTTAGCAACTAATGCAATCGAGGCGAAGAGAAATCCTTGAAATGTAAGCATCCAGGAGAGTCGATTGTTGACTAAATTTTGCTCCCTTTCTATTTGCCGTACTGTGTACTCGTAGAAATCTTTTTGTGATAGTTCCTCTTTGTTAGTCATATATTGAACAAAATTATTTTTCTTATCAAATCAATTTAACACCTTTAACCAGCCAAAAATATTACCTACGCTCAACTGTAATCCCTGACAGAATTCTGGCACTGGTAAAATAGCCTCAATTTCTTCAAAAGGTAAAGGTTGTCTTCCCGCAGGATAAGCAGCAATAAATCGCTCGTCAGGGTCAATTAACCAACCCATTTGAGTGCCGTGGTTGAGAGCGTGTAAGATTTTTTTTGTAACTTTTGTATGGCTTTGTTCTGGGGAAAGAATTTCTATTATCCAGTCGGGTGCTATGGCAAATGTATTAGCAATATCACCGTTTTCATCTACAGGAAGCCTTGCCCAAGAGAATACAGCAACATCGGGAACTATAGAACCTCCTCCAAAAGTGCAACGTAATTCTGGAAAAGCCCAACCCATTTTTTGTACTTTTACAACAGAATTGATTGTAGGACAGAGTTCTCCTTGAATAGTGCTATGTTTTCCTTGAGGCATCGGTTTTTGAATGATTTGACCGTCGATATACTCTAAGCTTGGCTGAGTTTCTGGTAGTACAAGAAATTCTTCTAAAGTCAATATTTCATTTGGTACTTGTAACATGCGTATCAGCTTCTTTATCGATGGGGAGATGAGGAGGAGAGAATAAATAGCAGATTAAACCAATGCTTTGAGTAAAGCTTGCAATTTCAATTGCACCTCAGCAAATTCTTTTTCAGGATCAGAACCGGCGACGATACCAGCACCTGCATAAAGTCTAGCGCGATCGCCATCAATTAATGCTGAACGAATCCCAACAATGAACTCACAGTTACCTTGAGAGTCTATCCAGCCTAGGGGTGCAGCATACAATCCCCTCTCAAAGCTTTCGTAACGGCGTATCTCTGCACATGCCACATCTCTAGCCGCACCTGCAACGGCTGGTGTAGGATGCAATTGAGCAACAATTTTTAATGGGTGAACGTTAGCTGGAACTATGGCGCTAATGGGTGTCCATAAATGTTGGATGTTAGATAGCTGTCGCAAGCGTGGTGGTAATATTTGGGGTGATAATCCTAGTTGTGATAGGCGTTGAGTAATGAAGTCAATCACCAATGCGTGTTCGTGTCTTTCTTTTTCACTGTTTAGTAAACAATTAGCATTAGCAGCATCTTCTGTTGGTGTTTTACCGCGTGGTGCAGAACCGGCTAAAGCATCCGTGATTAACTGTTGATTCTGAATACAAATTAATCTTTCTGGGCTTGCCCCAATAAAGTTTTGTCCTTTACCATTACTTGTAGAGAAAATATAGCAATTAGGATGTATTTGTCTAAGATTATCTAATGATTTATATAAATTAAATTGATGATTTGATCTGACATCTAAAGCATCTGCTAAAACAATTTTACTTAAATGATTAGCTTGAATTTTTTCTAATGCAGAGACAACAGAACGCTTAAATTCTGTAGCCTTGGTTACAGATTGCTTACTAAAGTTTGTTGATAAAATATCCAGTTTGGGCGAAAAGTATTCTAAAGAATTAATCAGTTCGATTTTATCCCACAAATTATGCCAGATTTTTTGTAAATTTGCGTTAGCAGTGATGAGTATATTTGCAACTAATATGCAGCGCTGATTTTTGACAGCTATTTGCCAACGCGGCAGAAAAATCGTAGCGGAGGGAAAGGGATAGTCGGCTTGAATGTTTTGGTTAAAAAAACTAAAGTAACAAAAAAAGTGTGGACTAGCAAAAGGTTGATTAGTGCCTCCAAAATTAATTATATTTTTCAGACAATTTTTGATAAAATGTTCTGCTTGATTAAAACGGTCTTGCCCATCAATTTGTAATTTTGCCACAGCATCAATCGCCGCGATCGCTTCTTTTTTACCTCTATTCTCAAAGTAAAAATTTATTTCATTTGCTTGCGCTAGTTTATCCAATGCAACTAAAGGATCAACCCAGTCAATATCTAGGGAAATGCTCACAATTTGCCGACAATTATTGTTGAGGCAATTTTCTTGAACCGCTAACAGAAATTGGTATATGTCTTTGTGCTTTACAAAGAAGTTGCTGCGACATGGTGAAACTGTCATGGATCTAAGAATAGTAAACTTTTTTTAAGTTATCTTCCTAAAGTGTAATTAATCATGGTCTATTTCTACAGGTAACATATTCAGTAGACATTTCACCAGAGTATAGTTTGCTTTATTTAGAGTATTACCAAATGCTGACAAGCTATGCTCAGTTTCAACCTACAACCAAAGAATAAGTTTTACTAAGGGAGAGTTAACCAGTCCAAAAAAGTGCTGAGTGCTGTTAGCGGAAGCGGGAGTTGAGCAGTGTGCTGAGTGCTGAGTAAAATAAATAAAAGCAGGATGATTAAATTTGGGTGAGAACAATCATCAAAACTGAAATCATGCAGAAACTTTGGGTAATTTAATGAATATTAACTAATGACTACCGAGCAAATTTCACGTTCCAAAAGTAAGCTGTGGCTGGCGGCAATTAAACCGCCCATGTACAGTGTCGCTATTATGCCAATATGGATAGGAACAGCGATCGCTTTTGCAGAAACCAAAATTTTTAATCCGGCAGTATTTTTGATTTTTTTATTAGCGGCAATCTTAATTTTGGCATGGGAAAATTTGAGTAATGATGTCTTTGATTCTGAGACAGGAATCGATAAAAATAAACATCATTCACTGGTGAATTTGACAGGTAAAAAGTCGCTAATATTTTGGTTGGGAAATCTGTGTTTGGTGATTGGTTTATTAGGAGTGGTAGCGATCGCCATTTGGCAACAAGACCCAACTGTCATCATAATGGTTCTGGTAGCTTGTGCTTTAGGCTATATGTACCAGGCTCCGCCCTTCCGATTAGGATATCAAGGTTTAGGCGAGATTCTGTGCTTTTTTGCCTTTGGCCCTTTGTTAGTACCAACGGTATATTACAGCCAAACTCAAACTTGGTCGCTGGCGAGTTTAGCAACTTCAGTAATTGTCGGTATTGTCACCAGCTTAATTTTGTTTTGTTCACACTTTCACCAAGTTAAGGATGACATAGCTGCGGGTAAGCGATCGCCGATTGTTCGTTTGGGTACAGCTAAAGGTGCGAAAGTCTTGGTTTGGTTTACCGCCAGTATCTATCCTCTGTCCTTGTTGTTTGTTCTTTTGGGAATTTTCCCAGTTTGGACATTGTTGAGTTGGCTAAGTTTACCCTACGCCGTCAAATTATGTCGCCATGTCCAACAAAATCACAACCAGCCAGAAAAAGTTAGCAACTGTAAATTCATCGCTGTAGCTGTGCATTTCTGGAGTTGCTTGTTATTGGGTGTGGGATTTTTTATCAGCTGATGGTTTATCAGTTTGAATTTCGTCCTTATCAACGTAGATTTGTGCAACCACTCACCACCCATCACGGTGTTTGGGATATCCGTAAAGGAATTATCCTGCGTCTTGTTGATGAAGCAGGAAAAGTCGGCTGGGGAGAAATTGCACCCATAAGTTGGTTTGGTTCGGAAACTTTAGAACAAGCCTTAGATTTTTGTCGTCAACTCCCAACAGAAATCACCAAAGAAATAATTTTCTCAATTCCTGATTGTTTACCCGCTTGTCAATTTGGTTTTGAATCAGCGTTGGTAGGAGTGGGGAGTTGGGGAGATATCTCCACATCTTCTATCTCTGGCTTACTTTCAGCAGGGGAAGCTGCTTTACAACAATGGCCAACGCTGTGGGAAGAAGGATATCGCACATTTAAGTGGAAAATTGGTGTTGATGCGATCGCTAAAGAATTAGCAATCTTTGATACCCTAAGTTATAGCTTACCAGCCTCAGGGAAACTCCGACTAGATGCCAACGGCGGACTCAGTTATGAAGAAGCGAAATTATGGCTGTGGACTTGCGACAACATCCAGGGAGAAGTGCCTGTAGACATTGAATTTATGGAACAACCCCTACCTGTTGCGGAATTATCGGGAATGTTGGAATTAAGTAGATGTTACAGCACTGCGATCGCTTTAGATGAATCTGTCGCCACACTCCACCAACTCATCACTTGTTATCAACAAGGCTGGCGAAAAATTTTTGTCATCAAACCGGGAATTGTCGGTTCACCATTGCAGCTGCGTCAGTTTTGCCAACAGCATGAAATTGATGCTGTATTTTCATCTGTATTTGAAACTTTTATTGGTAGACAAGCTGCACTTAACCTAACAGCAGAATTATCTCGCAAAAACAGAGCAGTTGGTTTTGGTGTTGATCATTTTTTTGCTCAAGCAGATGCAACCAATCCCCAAAGTTTATGGAACAACCTTTAGCTTATCTGCAAAATTTGTCTCAACATGATTGGCTAATTGGTAACAACAGCCATCAATTTCCAGCAATAGCTGAAGAATTATATTTAGAACTAACAGAAATATTAAAAAAGTGCGATACACCACCAAAAATTATCTTAGCTGAACGCGAACCAGTAAAATTTTTAGCCAGTTTTATTGCCGCTTGTGCAGCCAATTGTCCAGTCTTCCTCTGTAAC
The DNA here is from genome assembly GCF_015206815.1 of Fortiea sp. LEGE XX443. GTDB lineage: Bacteria > Cyanobacteriota > Cyanobacteriia > Cyanobacteriales > Nostocaceae > Nostoc_B. The sequence continues at coordinate 27,551 of NZ_JADEXZ010000015.1, read as the reverse complement.
CCCGACTGGGGAACACAAGAATGGCAACAAGTATTTGAATTAGTCCAACCAGATATAGTCTTGGGAGTAAAACTCAGCCAACAAATAGAATATCAAATATTTTCCCCCTGCCCTCTGCTCCCTGCCCCTTTTCCTCTTCTCACTCCCCACTCCCCTCAAATCATGATTCCCACAGGTGGTTCATCAGGTAAAATCAAGTTCGCCATCCACACTTGGGAAACTCTCATGGCATCTGTGCAAGGATTTAGAGAATATTTTCAACTCAAAAAAGTTAATTCTTTTTGTGTGTTGCCGCTATATCATGTCAGTGGGTTAATGCAATTTATGCGTTCTTTCACGACTGGCGGTAAACTAGCGATTCTGCCATTTAAATCTGTAGAATATAGTCAAATACCTACTATTAATCCCTCGGATTTTTTTATTTCTCTCGTTCCAACTCAACTACAACGCCTCCTGAAAAGTTCAGAATTAACTGAATGGTTAGCCCAATTTCAAACGGTGCTTTTGGGAGGCGCACCAGCTTGGAATGAATTGTTAGCAAAAGCGAGATTTCATAGCATTAGGTTAGCACCAACCTATGGCATGACAGAAACAGCCTCGCAAATTACCACCCTCAAACCCGATGATTTTCTCAAAGGTAAAACTAACAGTGGTCGAATTTTACCTCATGCCCAGGTAACAATTCGCAATCAACAAGGCGAAATTTTAAATGTTAATCAAATCGGCAATATCACTATTCAAGCTAAATCCTTAACCCTTGGCTACTATTCTAATACTTGGGAATGTCAGGATTATTTACAAGTAGATGATTTAGGGTTTTTAGATAGCCAAGGTTATCTACACATTATCGGACGCAGCAGCGACAAAATTATTACAGGAGGAGAAAACATTTACCCCGCAGAAATAGAATCAGCCATCCATGAAACTCAAATGGTTGCCGATGTTTGTGTAATTGGTGTACCAGATAAACACTGGGGACAAGTATTAACAGCTATATATATTCCTCAAGATGGTAATACTTCTAATTTAGAAATTCAAACTTTACTCAAACAGAAATTAAGTAAATTCAAAGTTCCTAAACATTGGATTTGTCTATCAAATTTACCTCGCAATTCTCAAGGCAAAATCAATCGTCAAGCACTACAACAAATAGCAGCAGAATTTCTTTTACAGTAAAATTTTAGATTTTGTTATACTGCCTAAAGCACAAATCGCGATCGCTCTTACTCACTTTGGGGTTAGTCTTTAAATAATCTTGTAGCAAGTCGCAACCCTGTGACAGTAAATTATCTAGTTTAATATCTGCCAAAGTCCGAAAAATTACCATTCCCTTACCACTGCCAGCTGCCAAAGTCTTACCATCTGGACTAAACGCAATACTGGTTAATTCGTCTTTATCGCCTTTAAGCGCAATCAGTAGTGTGCCATCGCGGTTCCAAAGTTTTAGTTTATCATCGCTGGCAGCTACTATCATTTTGCCATCCTGGCTCAAATTCACACTAATAAAACTGTCGCCATCCCCTGGAATATCATTGAGTAATTGACCGTCTCGACTCCAAATTTTGACTGTGCTATCAATACTAGCTGAGGCTAAAGTTTTACCATCGCTTGACCAAACTACACCATTCACCCGACGACTGTGACCATTTAAGGTTTTTTGTAGTTTTCCATCCCGACTCCAAATAATTACTGTTCTGTCATCGCTGGCGGAGGTGAGTAATTGACCGTCAGGGCTAAAATCTACCCAATTTACAGCATCTTGATGGCCTTTTAAAGTGTTGAGTAGTTTTCCGTCACGACTCCAAAGCTTGACTGTCCCATCCTTACTAGCTGAAGCGATGATTTGTCCATCCGATGACCAAGCTACACCCAAAACTACATCTTGATGCCCTGTTAAAGTATGCAGTACTTTTCCGCTACGATTCCAAAGTTTGACTGTCGTATCCTTACTAGCTGAAGCGATGTTTTGACCATCCCTTGACCAAGCCACACCCCAAACCTGACCCTTATGACCTTGCAATGTGCGTAACAGTTGACCTTTGCTACTTAAGAGTTTAACAGTTTGATCACGACTTGCGGCTGCAATGGTGCGACCGTCAGGACTAAAACTAATACTGGTAATCCAGTCTTCTTGGTCACTTTTGGGGTTACGCAGCAGCACGTTATCCCAGTGCCAAAGTTTCACAGTTTTATCACGTCCAGCCGAAACCAGAGTCCGACCGTCGGAACTAAAACTGATACTATTGACCCAATTGTTATGTCCCCTGAGAGTTCCCAACAGTAAACCTTGAGGACTCCACAATTTCACGGTTTCGTCGAGACTGGCTGAGGCAATTGTATGACCATCGGGGCTGAAGCTAACGCTGGTAATTCCTGCCGTATGTCCCGATAAAGTTTTTATTAGCTTACCTTCTGGAGTCCACAGTTTGATTGTCTGGTCTAAGCTTCCAGAGATAATTGTTTGACCATCGGGCGACCAAGCTATACTTTTGACAGCATCATCATGTCCTCGCCAAGTTTTCAGTAATTTACTTCCTCGGTTCCACAATTTGATGCTGTCATCAGCACCAGCAGAGGCAAGAGTTTGACTGTCAGCAGACCAAGCTACACTCAAGACAGTACTTTTATGCCCGGTTAAGGTGTGGAGCAATTTTCCGTCATGGCTCCACAATTTTACGGTCTTATCGGTACTCCCAGAGGCAATAATTTGTCCATCTGGACTGAAACTGACACTATTAACTACAGCCCTATGACCTTTGAGGGTGTTGAGTGGTTTACCCTCCCGACTCCACAATTTTACTGTTTTATCTTGACTGCCAGAAGCAATTATTTGACCGTCATAGCTCACACTGACGCTGTTGACGATATCTTCGTGTCCCCAGAGGTTTTTGAGGAAAGTACCATCAGCCCGCCAGAGTTTAATTGTATTATCAGCGCTGGCTGAAACAATCAAAGAGCGATCGCTTCTTTGCCCACGCCCAGGGCGATCGCGGCTAAATGTTACACTATTCACACTGCCCATATGTCCCTCTAGGCGGTTAAACTCCCTAACTCCCGAAACTGCTTGATACAAAGCCGTCTGCACTTGCTGTTTAGTATAAGCATCTACCCAAATAGCTTGTTGTAATTTTCTTCCGGCTTTTATCCCTTCTTTTAAAGCATCGATACCTTTTTGCGAAGCAAATAAAGCTTCACTGGAAACACTCAGAGTTTTAATTTCGCTATCTACTGCGGTGATAATAGAAACAGATAAGCCTAATATGGCTAGAAATGCAACTGACAAAGCTACTTTCAAGGAACGATTTAATCTCGCTTCACTCAGTCGTTGTTTTTCTTGACTTTCTACCAGTCGTGCTGTCAATTCTTTTTCTTTTAAAACAGAGCGTAATTGTTCAATTTCCAACTGACTTATTTCTTCACGCTTGCGTAACTCCCGCAATTCTGTGACTAAATCCAATCCCTGCTGGGGTTGAGTTTCTATCAGTCTGGCTTGTTGCTTTTTTTGTCGCAGTTCGTTCTTGAGTCGTTCAATTTCAAATTTACTTTGATCAACTTTCCAACGTAACTGATCTAGTTGCGCTTGTAAACTAGATTCTTGTTCTTGCAAGTAGCGAATCAAGTCTACTAAATAATCATGAATTAGTTGATAGCGCTCTGGTACATCAGGAAACAACACTACTAACCCAGAGCTTACTAAAATGTCTAAAACTAATTCTAATTTGCCAGCATCTTCTAATTCGGCAATTTCTGTAGCTAATTCTGCACGAGTTTTAAAAGGTCTTTGATTAGTTTCATCTGTGAGTAAATATAACACGAGTAAAGCTGCTCGTTCATTTTCTGGGCCGCAGTCTTTAATGAGTTCTTTGATATAACGTTCTATAAGTTTATTAGGTCGATATGGCTGATATTGCTCTAGAGTATTAATCCGTTCATCTTGTAGTTGTGCGCCAACAACTTGCAATTCAATCGGGCGGACTTCTCCGAGGTCTGCTGATAAATCTTCTACTAAAGCATCAATTAATGCTGGTTCTAAGTGCAGTTGAGAACGTTCTGTTAATTTTTGAATGATGACTTTGGCATATTCAGGTGAAAAATTATTTAATTGATAACGAATATTTTTATTCAGAATGTTATGGTCAATTGCTTCTAATGCCGACAGATTTTTAAACTCTAATATTCGATGTAAATAATCTTCTCGCAGGGAAAAGACAATTTTCACAAAGGAAATATTTAAGCAATCTCGCAAAAATTGATCAAAGTTTTGTTTTTCAGATTGTTTAGTACAAGTAATGAAAAATTCCTCAAATTGGTCAAAAATTAACACTGTAATCAGATGGTTGTTAGCATTTTCAGTTAGTTGTGCTAAAATATCAGCGACGCTGATAGGTGCGTTGAGGTCAGATGCGACAACTTCTATCGCTTCTTCTCCTGTAATTTGAGACATTGCTTCAGTTAAAGCTTTACCAAGTTTCCGCACCCAATCTGTATAAACGCCTACAACTACAGGCAAAGCAATTTGGTCACCAACTGTGCGATTTTGTAATGCTGGGACTAAGCCAGCCCTGACAGTGGAACTTTTACCCACGCCTGATTGACCGTGAATGACAATCAGTTTTTGGTCGGCGCGGCTAATTTTACCAATTAAATTATTAATATCTCCCTCTCGACCGGAAGCCGCAATTTCTAAAGCGACGCTGCTAGTACCAGAGGGTGACATCAAGGCTGGGTTTGTGGCTTGTCTTTGGGGTTGCAAGCGTCCTGCACCAATAAAAGCCCGAAAGCCGTACTGCTGCTCGACAGAACGCCGTTTTTGGCGAATTGTGTAGGCTTCAAGATAGCGACCGGCAGCAAAGTAGAGCGATCGCAATGTCCGCAACATGCGAATATAACGATGGGCATTATACTGATGGGCGCTGTTTTCTAAAGCATTCGGCAGTTCTTTCGCCGCTTTATCTAAATATTCATTGGCGACTTGATGTTCACCTAAACTTTGCTGTGCTTCCGCCAATACCAAATAATAAATTTGCGCCAGCAGTAAAGGAAATAAATATTGATGGGGAGCGCCATATTTTTGAGCTTCTCCCAACTTCAGCAAAGATACATGAGCTAAAATACTCGCCTGCATCCATCGAGACTGCTGCAAAGCCACTTGAGCCAAAAAACCGTAATCACAAGCTAGTTGAATTTGACTACCATAAATTTGATGCAACTCCAAAGACTTTTGCGCTACAGTCTGCAATTCTGACCATTCTTGTAGATGTTGCAAAACTTCAGCGAGTTGACTAATAAATTCTGCAACTATATCTGCTCGTTGCGCCAACTGCAAAACATTACACGATTGCTGTAAATAAGATTTAGATTCGTACCAATAGCGGCGGTTTTCGATTTGATTCTGTTCGGCGAGGCGAGAATAACATAACCCCAAATAATATAGCAATACTCCCTGGCGAACTAAAGGTGAAGTGTGGTTGCTGAGGATATCTAATTCTGTATTCCAGGAATTGGGAATTGTCTGGTTATAATTTTCTGAGGTATTTTCTAGGGCTAACTGTTGCCAAACCAGCAAGCTTTGTTGAAAATGAGTTAAGGCGATATTAATGCGATCGCTCACATAATCATCTAAACCAAAAACAAATTCTAAACTAGCGTATAGTTCTGGTTCTAAGGTAATCCCACGATGCCGCAACTCTTTAATTGCAAAGTGGAGTTCATCATTATGCTCCCAGACCTGCTCTAAGGTAGAATAATGCTCTGCAACTTGAGTATCTTGATGCTGTGGTAAAACTGTGGCGAATAGCGCATCTGTTTCCTGGCGTAAAAATTCTTGCAATTGGGAAATAGTCATTTCAAACCGAATTGGTGTCGCCGCCCAACTGGCAAAATCTGGAGCTAATCGCACCACCTTTTGCAGCACCTCATCATTTACCCAAAAAATCATCGGGAATGAGTGGCTTTTCGGGAATTCATCGCGGATTTGATTGATGGAACTGAGTAAGTCATCAATGCGCTCTACTGAGTCTAAACCCAAAATATTCAATGCTACTGGTTGCTGCTCATTGGTACGCAGTTGAATGTGAATAGCGCTGTAAAGACTTCTAGCATTGCGGGGTAGAACTAGTTTTGGTATTGAGCCTGGTAAAAGAGTTTGTAGTTGTTGTAGTATTTGCTCTTGCAAAACGCGATAGTTGCAACACACCAAAACTACGGAGAATTGACCCCGTGAGAGGGAAATTGCTCTTCCTAAACTTCGCAACGCCCGCTCATTTGCAGCTTTTATGTTGGCTTGTGTGTGTTCAACCATAATTTAAATTTTTGCGCTTCTGCTAATACTGGGTTGACAGCAAACCAAGCTCCGCGATGATCTCGGTATTCAAAGACAAACAAGCTGCGTAAGAGGGTGTGATAGGCAATATCACCGCCGACTCTTTGCTGTTGTACCACCTGAAAAATAAGTTCCCATTCATGGGGGTCAATGGCGTTAGCACGGTAGTCTCTTTGGCGTTGAATCACTAGTTCTACGCAGTCGCGCTCAAAAGGTGGATCTTGTTCTCTCAGACAGTCGAACAGCAGCCCCAGTAAATCGCGGACATGACCACCACTAATTAGGCACAATCGATCTAAGGTGTCTAAGTGATCAAATATCTCTGTAATTAAGCCTAACCGATCGCTGGTTTCAATGTCAGGGAAAGCTCTAGCTAAGACCATTTGGCGCATCATTGCTAACCCTTGGTTAAATATTTCCCCTGAACGCAAACGCACAGGTATCATTGGTAAAACTTTTGGCGCAACACCACCACCCAAGCGATGCTGAAGTTCGGCGCTGTCGTTGGAGAAAATTAAAGCTAAAGGTATAGTGTAAACTAAGTGACATTCTAGTTTGCGTAACTGTTCACCCCGTTCAATAAATAAGTATTCTGGCAGCGATCGCCCCGATGGTAAAGGACGAATTGCTACCCGATCCAAGTTATCAACAATCACTACTAGACCTTTTTTACCTAAAGCTCTTAGTTCTGTGGTCGCACGTTCTAGAAGTTCTTTATTAATTGACTGCAAAATATTTTGGGTGCGCGGTTCGAGGTAGTCTCTTAAGCGTCGCCGCAGTTGGGGACTTTCTTTAGTTTTGGCGGTGATTTTGGCAATCCCCACAGATAATTCTGCTTCTACGCCCAGGTCGATAGGGGTTTGTAAAAAATCGACAACTTCTGTAAACAATTTTGCGAAGTAGTTAGGCTTGATGCGGATTTTCATTGCTTCTAGGCTTTCACTCACTTGACCTGCGATCGCCAACAAAATATCCGTCACATCCACATCTGCCATTTCTAAGACATGGGTAGACTCAAAATAAACTACATGAAATTTCTGCTCTTCTAACTCGGCTTTCAGTCGCAGCAATTCTGTGGATTTGCCACAACCCAGATGTCCAGTAAACAATTGACAAGTTGGTATATCTGGCGAAATTCGCGTAATCGTACGCTGTAAAGCTTCAATGATTTTGCCACCCCGCACCGCAGCAAAATCGATATAGTAGCGGCGATCGTTCGCATCTCCCATCATTAGAGGTCTGCTGGGATTGCAAGCCTGATAAAATCTTTCTAAATCTAGGTGCATAATTAATCGAATTTACTCGGTAAACAATCTGGATGGTGCAACCTGTTAAATAAATATATTTCTTTTGATTAATTTATGCCTTAATTTAATATCTTTCACTTAAAATACTAGCTAAATTAGCAGCATTCCGCATATTAAATAAGTTAATTAAGTTTGAACAAGATTTATTTTTTATATTCAAGAAAAATGTCAAAAATACCTAATCTAAAAAGTGTTGAGTTCCGCGAACAGAGTCCCAACTAAATTACTCAGTAACTCTGAATTTTGGAGACTCAACACTACTTCACCTCAAAAATTTTGCTATGCCATCAATCCCTACACATCCCGTCTCGGATACAATCTCCCGTTTGATCATCTCTAGCCAAGACGTGCCACGGCGGTAGATTTGATAGAGTATTTATACTATTACTCATGAAAGCGATGGCGATCGACAGGTGGGGATTGACAATTAGCACATCATCACTACTAGCTAAACTTGGCTCGGCATTGTAAAAATAAACAGGCAATGCCATCAGGCCAATGCAAATTGTCCTACGCATACAAACCTCAGCGAACAGTTTCCGATTGCGCTATGTATAGATAGATGCCACCTTGATGAACCGGAGTTTCCAAACGGAGCATTGTATAACAACCACTAAGCCAGTTAAGGCATTGTTGATTGCTCAAAGCATTGAAACAACTGGGTTTATACTCAGCCATCAGCACTTTGCAGTTGTGTCAATTTATGCAATGCTACTGACCGCAGAGACGTGATTTTTAAAATATCGGTTCCATACCCATGTAGTTTACAGGATGGGCATGACTCACCAGATGGCTTCCCACTAACTTATACAAGCTCTACCGTCAAAAATCAGGAAAAATTCTCTAACTAGCAAAAAATTCGCTTGTTAGCCATCTTTAAAGTACAGTTTGGTTGTCCAGATTTTTTGTATTCCAACCCTAATTTTTACTTTATCTAGGTAATACCAATTGGAAAAAGAATGGGACAGATGGATTCCCAGAACCCAGACACACAGGGCGATTCCCACTCCAAAATCCGTCTTGAAAAGTTTGCTACGGAGGGAAACCCTCCTTACAACTTTTCGCAAAATCTAAAATCCAAAATGGTATAAGTTCCGTCTTGGTAGTTGCTTCGCCAGATAAAATAGTTAACAAATGTTGCCTAATAGCCTACTCATGACTCCTTCACAAGAAGCTGACACAATCACTACTCCTAATATCGACCCAGAAGGACAAGGCAACTCAGACATTGATCCTATCAATGAGTTGCCAGATGAAGTCGAAATGTCTCTGTTTGACCATCTAGAAGAGTTGCGACAGCGAATTTTTTATTCACTCATAGCTGTAGTAGTTGTTGTTATCGGCTGTTTTTTTGCTGTCAAGCCGATTGTCCAACTACTAGAAGTACCAGCACAAGGAGTCAAATTTCTCCAGCTTGCGCCGGGAGAATATTTCTTCGTCTCTCTGAAAGTTGCTGGTTATAGCGGTTTGGTACTTTCTAGTCCTTTCATCCTTTATCAAATTATCCAGTTTGTGCTTCCCGGATTGACTCGCCGTGAACGTCGCCTATTGGGGCCGATAGTTTTGGGGTCGAGTGTGTTATTTGCTTGCGGGTTAGTCTTTGCTTATTTACTTCTCATCCCCGCAGCTTTGAGATTTTTCATTAGCTACGGTGCTGATGTGGTAGAACAACTGTGGTCAATTGATAAGTATTTTGAATTTGTACTGCTGCTGTTATTTAGTACTGGCTTGGCATTTCAAATTCCCATTATTCAATTGTTGTTAGGTAATTTGGGAATTGTTTCTTCGGAGCGAATGCTTTCTGGTTGGCGCTATGTGATTATGGGAGCAGTAATTTTAGGTGCTGTTCTCACACCTTCTACCGACCCCCTAACCCAAGCTTTGTTAGCAGGTGCAGTCCTAGGACTTTACATGGGTGGTATTGGTTTAGTTAAGCTCACAGGGAAATAACACAAACAACTGATGATGAGTTTAAAAAAGTAGAGATATATGTTGGTAAGCACAAGCATTTTATAGTTGAAATTTTGGATAATTACTCAAGAAATTTCTGCAAAAGCAGTAGGCTTTCATCGCCTTAGTTACACAATCCATTCGGAAGCGCGTTCACCCAAGTCGAGAGGTATACTGACAGCTTTACCCAGACGAGGGCGATCGCGTGTTTGTGTAATAAAAATTTTTACCTGTGCTGTACCACCTAAAGCATTAAGATAATTAGCGACGCTATCAAGATGTTCTTGGTACTCTGCCTCTGTGAGTGGAAAAGAAGCTTGCTCTAGATATTTCCACATCACTTGCAGAAATATCTTGCCTTGAGTACGGCGGAACTGGACATCGTAAGAATGTCCCCACTTATCAAGCAACAGTTGGTGTAATTCCTGTCCTGTCATAGCTTCTCTCAATTAGATTTTACATTTAGTTATGATATTAAGTTCCGTAACTCAAGTATGATAGGGATATAAAGAAATGTAATGCTAACAGAAAAGATGCTAAAAGTATCTTGGAATAAAGAAGTTTGGCATCGTTGTGGGCGTTAGCATTTCAACCCAGACAAGAGTTGCTCAAGTATCAGTACTCTTGTCAGAATGCTTAACAAAATATACAAAGAGCGAGCGCGTAGGATATGGCTCAATTTTCGGAATCAATGGACGTGCCAGATATGGGCCGTCGTCAATTCATGAACCTGCTCACCTTTGGGACTGTCACTGGAGTAGCTCTGGGTGCATTGTATCCCGTAGTCAACTACTTTATTCCTCCCGCTGCTGGTGGTGCTGGTGGCGGTACAACAGCAAAAGACAGTTTAGGCAACGATGTCAGTGTCAGTCAGTTTCTAGCTAGTCATAATGTAGGCGATCGCACCCTCGTTCAAGGATTGAAGGGCGACCCCACCTACATTGTGGTAGAAAGCAAAGAAGCTATTACTGATTACGGCATTAACGCTGTTTGTACCCACCTGGGTTGTGTAGTTCCTTGGAACGCTGCGGAAAACAAATTTAAATGCCCTTGTCACGGTTCTCAATACGACGCAACCGGTAAGGTGGTTCGGGGGCCAGCACCGCGTTCTTTGGCTTTAAGCCATGCCAAAGCCGAAAACGACAAAATTGTTTTGACACCTTGGACTGAAACCGACTTCCGCACCGGCGAAGAACCTTGGTGGGCTTAATTTTTAGTGCTGAGTGCTGAGTACTGAGTGCTGAGTGCTGAGTAAAAGTCCATAGTGAAAACTATTGACTATTGACCCTTGACTACTTCATCCAAGAATCGTTGCCCTTATAGAGATGAGAAATTCCTTGATAACAGCGAGTTTAACTCGCAATGCTAGAGCAATTGTGAGAACATTGCTCGTAGCGATCGCTACTGTAACATTCTTCTTTACTAGCGATATTGCCCTTCCTCAAAGTGCTGCTGCTTATCCCTTCTGGGCGCAGCAGACCTATCCCGAAACTCCCCGCGAACCAACAGGCAGAATTGTTTGCGCCAACTGTCACCTAGCAGCCAAGCCTACAAAAGTGGAAGTTCCTCAATCAGTGCTTCCTGACCAAGTATTTAAAGCTGTGGTGCAAATTCCCTACGATACCAGCGTCCAGCAAGTTGGGGCTGACGGTTCTAAAGTTGGCTTAAACGTCGGTGCGGTATTGATGTTACCCGAAGGCTTCAAGATTGCACCAGCAGACCGCATTTCTGAAGAACTCAAAGAAGAGATTGGCGACACATACTACCAACAATACAGCGATGATAAAGAAAATGTCGTCATTGTTGGGCCCCTACCAGGTGAACAGTATCAGGAAATTGTCTTCCCTGTTCTCTCTCCCAACCCTGCAACTGACAAAAATATCCACTTTGGTAAATATGCAGTTCATGTAGGTGGTAATCGGGGACGAGGACAAGTTTATCCTACTGGTGAAAAGAGCAATAACACAGTTTACAACGCTTCCGCTACCGGCACCATCAGCAAAATTTCCAAAGAAGAAGATGGTGACGGTAACGTTAAATATTTAGTGAACATCAAAACCGATTCTGGTGATGTGGTCACTGATACAATTCCTCTAGGCCCAGAACTAATTGTTTCTGAAGGGCAAGCAGTGAAATCTGGCGATGCTTTAACCAGTAACCCCAACGTTGGTGGTTTTGGTCAACAAGATGCAGAAATCGTGCTACAAGATGCCACCAGAGTCGGTTGGCTAATTGCCTTCGTCGCTCTAGTAATGATGGCTCAAGTAATGCTAGTTCTCAAGAAGAAACAAGTTGAAAAAGTTCAAGCTGCTGAAATGAATTTCTAAATTCTCTAGTTAAATCATTATTTATCAAGACAGGCAGATTCCCTGTCTTTTTTTGTTTGTAGTTTATGTTATATCTGTGGTTTTCTGTGGTTTTTAGTCCTGATGGTAAGATTTTAGTTAGTGCTAGTAAGGATAAAACTATTAAAATTTGGGATTTAACTAAACAAAAAGTGCAAACTATCCATACAGATTCTGATTGGTTTTCCGGTATTAATTCTATAGCTTTCAGCCCAAATGGTAAAATTTTAGCTAGTGCTAGTCAGAACAAGAAAATTAAGTTATGGAACATAGCAACTGGTAAAGAAATATGTTCACTTACAGGACATAATGATGAAGTTTGTTCTGTGGCTTTTAGCCCTAATGGACAAACATTAGCCAGTGGTAGTAAGGATAAAACTATTAAATTATGGCAAGCAAAAACTGGTAAAGAGATTTGTACTTATCAAGGTTTTAACGAATCAGTTTATGCTGTGGCTTTTAGTCCTGATGCTAAGAAGATAGCTGCTGGCGGTGGAGGTAAAAATATCATACTTTACCCTTCTGTAGATAAATCATAAATTCGGCTATACATCTAGGCTTTTATAACTCAGTGACAAGTAAAAGACTTGTGGCTTATGCAGAAGAGAAAGCACAAAAACTAACTGCTAAACTTTAAGAATTTAAATATTGAGCTAGATAACTTCTGATTAAAAAAAATTATTAGATAAAATAAACTTTCCTCAAACGGGTAGTCGGAGGAAACATAAATTAAGCCTATGTTGGCTAGATATTTAATATTTGAGAACAAAAATCAAGTTCTTCAAATAGTTGAGTGTAAATTATCTAGTACAGGAGAAAGTTTTACTGAGACGCGGGGTTTTGCGTCTCAAAAACTTTTTTACAAATATTTACCTAAAACTAAAGCAAATGAGCAACTCAAAAGGATTGTATTACCGTTTGAGGTTTAACCAAGATACTTTTCCAAAGTATTAGCTAATGTAGTTTTGGGTACGGCACCAACGACCATATCAACTTTTTGCCCATCTTTAAAAATCATTAATGTGGGAATGCTGCGAATGCCATACTGACTTGCAACTTGAGGATTCTCATCAGTGTTGACTTTCACAACTTTTAGTTGACCATCGTACTGAACGGCAATTTCTTCGACAACAGGAGCTACCATGCGGCAAGGGCCACACCAGGGAGCCCAAAAATCAACTAAAACAGGTACATTGCTGTCGAGTACTTCTTGCTTAAAAGTAGAATCTGTAACTTGTGTGGCTGCTGACATGCCTAAAAACCTTTGCCAATTACATTTCTGAGTTTCGTGAAAATTCTACCATAGCAAAAACGTCTGCTTTGAAGAGTCAGGATATACATTTACAAAGAAGCTCTAAAATTTATTCATAAACATAAGGAACCGCCCGAACAGTAGTCCGGGCGGAGTGTGGTGTGAGGAGTGAACGGAAACATGCGTCTCCGCTTTCTCTATTGTAGGCGACATAAGGGATTTTTCCAGTTGATTGTTTAGGAGTCTGGAAAAATTTTCTTAAGAATTTCAAGTAAATATCTCTTGGGGATTAGAGAAAAAGAAAGTCTGAAGTATGAAATCTATTCTTTCAGCCTTTAGCCTTCATATTTTCTTTATTTACCCATGCCCAATTGTTGAGCTTTTTGGTAAACTTTACCCTCGGTTAATAGAGAAGGAGCAATTACAACTTCAACTTGCTGCATTTCTTTGATGTCTTTGGCTCCCAAGGTACCCATACTAGTTTTCAAGGCTCCTAAAAGATTATGAGTGCCATCATCCAATCCGGCCGGGCCGATAAGGATTTGCTCTAGAGTGCCAGTTGTACCAACTTTGATCCGAGTCCCACGAGGTAGTACTGGGCTAGGGGTTGCCATTCCCCAATGGAAACCACGTCCAGGGGCTTCGGCGGCTCTAGCAAAGGGTGAACCAATCATCACACCATCGGCACCGCAAGCAATACACTTACAAATGTCTCCTCCGGTGATTAAACCACCATCAGCGATGACAGTCACATAATTGCCAGTTTGCTGATAGTAATCATCACGGGCGGCGGCACAATCTGCGATCGCGGTTGCTTGGGGTACACCCACACCCAACACCCCACGAGAAGTACAAGCTGCACCAGGGCCAATACCCACTAATACCGCAGCCGCACCAGCCTTCATTAAGTCTAAAGTGACATCGTATGTCACACAGTTACCTAACACCACGGGAATGGGCATAGAACGGCAAAATTCTGCCAAATCGAGAGCAATATATGACTCTGGTGATAGGTGTGCGGTGGAAACCACGGTAGCTTGGATAAAAAATAAATCTGCCCCAGCTTTAGCTACTACCTCACCGTACTTGCTGGCTCCTGCTGGTGTAGCACTCACCGCCGCAATCCCGCCTTGTTGTTTAATTTCCTGAATACGTTTTTCAATTAATTCCGGCTTGATTGGTTCGGCATAAAGTTCTTGCATTAAGGAGACAAATTCGTCTTTTCCCACAGCAGTTATTCGATCTAAGATGGGGTTTGGGTCAGCATAGCGAGTTTGGATACCCTCTAAATTGAGGACACCTAATGCGCCTAACTGCGACAAACGTACAGCCATGCTTACATCAACTACGCCATCCATCGCACTGGCAATAATGGGGATTTCCCGCTCAATATTGCCAATACGCCACTTGGTATTTGCCAAACTCGGATCTAGTGTTCTGTTACCGGGGGCTAGAGCAATTTCATCAATTCCATATGCTCTGCGCGCTGTTTTTCCTCGCCCAAGTTGAATTTCCACGCTGTAACTTTTCTCAAAACTGTTCTAGCTAGGGTATCAAATTGTGAGGGGATTTGGAGCGTTCTTTTGGCAAGTAAGCACTAAAGATTATGGATTGATGGGGAGGACTGGAGATTGGGAAATAAATGAAGTATGAGTTTAAATTAATAGTTTCTAACTCTTAATTCTTCCCAATGCTTAGTCTCTTTTACTAAGTATCTTTGATAGTTGATGTTGGCGTAATTTTCAAGGAATCATGACTGGTTGTGTCAGTTATAACTTGGTTATTACTACGCACTAATTGGCTGATTTGACCAATTAATTCACCTAATTTACCTTCATCAAGTAAGGTATTAATTAACGCAAGTCCACTGGTGGATAGGAGTAATTTATTAATATCTTGACTACCGCTGCTACCATTTGCACCAGGGAATGAGTAAATACGAGCATCACCTAAAACTCCCGGTTGCGGTGCTAGAGCGGTAACAATTTCTGGAAGTTTATCAGCTAATTCTGGCCAGATAGTTGTGATAATTTTGGCTGTGAGGTTAGCGTTGCTGATGGTATTTTCGGCGGCGATTTTAACTTGTAACCCTTCAGCTTCTGCTAAAATTTTATCGCGGTTAGCTGCTGCAAGGGTACGAATTGACTCCGCTTCCAATTCTGCGGCTTGTTGAGCGATTTCTGCTTGGCGACGACGGCGAAAGGCATCGATTTCGACAACGTTGCGATCGCCTATACTTTTTTCTTGGGCTTCTCTTTCAGCTGCAATGATTGATAAGCGTTTATCGCGTTCGGCTTTTTCAATATCGCCTGCGGTACGCACTGATTCTTCGGCTTTGGCTTGTTCTGCTTGGGCGAGAAAGCTTTCACGTTTTTTAGTAGCAATGGCAATCGCCACGTCTTCTTGAGCTAGTCTGGCTAGTCTTTCTGATTCGACTATCTGCACTTGGGCTTGCAATTTTCCAGATTCTACCTTTTGTTGACGGGAAATTTCGGCAATTTCTGCTTCCTGTTGTTGCAGTGCTTGTGTTACTTTTAGCTGCTTATTCCGTTCTTCTAGAGTAATATCCGCTTCAATTTGGCTTTGCTGTAGAGCTAATTTTTTGCGAATTTCTTCTTCTTCAACTGATTTTGCTTGCAAGATTTTGGTGCGCTGAACTGCGGCTGCTTCTCGATCTTTTGCTTCTTGAATTTCGCGTTCTCGTTGGGCTTTGAGTGCTTCTACTTGCAATTTTTGTTCTAGTTTAGCACTTTCTTGCTCTTGGGCAATTTGTAGCGATCGCTTTTGAGCATCCAGTTCTTTTTGTTCAATTGCTACTTGCGTTGACAATTCCACTTCTCGTTTTTGTTGAATTGAACGCTGAATAATTTCTGTTCGCAAGCGCACACCTTGAGCATCAAAGAAACTATCTGGATCGTAGGTGACACTTTCTAATATTTCTGAGATCGCAATATTATTCAGTGTCAGTCCTACTTTTTTCAAATCTGGCTCAACTAAATTTAATACTTCTTGGGCAAACCCCAGTTTATCAGAATCAATTTCTGCTATATCTTTAGTTTTAGCTGCTGCTCTAATTGCATCATCAGCCCGTTTTTCTAAAGCATTTTTAATATCTTCGGGAGTAATTCTACTGCCATTTTGAGATAGTCTAGCAGCAGCCGTCAACACGTCTTCTTCGGAGGCGTTAATACATACATAAAAGGTGACTCTAATATCTGCTCTGAGATAATCTTTGGTACGCACAGCTAATTTACCAGTCCGTTCCACATCAATGGAAATTTCCCTTAATGGTACGCGTGTTAGTTGATGAAACCCTGGCAAAACAATACAACCACCATAAAGAATTACTGATTTCTTTTTAATAAATAGCCCCCCAGTTCTAACAAAAGCTTCGTTGTTGGGTGTAACTACATAAACCCGTGTATAAGCAAACAAGCTGAATAACAATAATACAACTACAGCTGCAATTACTCCTGGTATTACTAATCCACTGTTGAGTTGAGCAATAGTAGGCTTAACTGTGACAGGGATTGTTTGAGAAATTAATTTTGTTTGATTTTGTTGTGGTTGCAACTGTGAAATTTTCTCTGATTTAATACTTGGCAAAGACTGAATAAATGTTAACCAAAATAGCATGTTTTCCTCCTAATCCTGGGGTTTATTTTTTATAGTGTGAGCTTGTTAGCCAACTTTCTTCGTCAGCACTATCTTTGGCTATAACAATATAATTTCGTGGCTTAAGTTCAATAATTAAGACTTTTTCGCCGCGTTGAGGTACGATAGTTGCCCACTCTGCTAAAACAGCGCTAATAGTCAAAAAATTTCGTTTTGCATCCAGCACATCTACTTGCCCAATTTTGCCTTGATTTTCGATAGGAATGTAAGCAGAATTCACAGTACCAATGCAACCAATCAGGCGATCGCTACTCGCATCCTCACTAAACTCTGCAAAAATATTGCCAATTGGTTGAGCTATTAATCTACCCATCAATAAACTGAGCATCAATGAACTAAATAACACGATACTCCCTATAAAGCCACTCGCTTTGCTCCCCAACCAAACATTCAATATCAAACCAAAAATTCCCCAAAAGCTCAAATCTATTGCCAGTAATAAAATAAGTGGAGCTTTCCCAATACCTGCCCATCCTAACAATTGTCCAAAACTAAATTCGCTGCCGCTATCTGCATCAAATTCTACGTCTGTATCTGTATCTAAATCAATATCTTGGTCTCCTCGACCAGAAATAATAATGAATAAAAACAGCAAGACTCCCATTCCTAGGAAAATCCAATAGGGCAAGTTGGCTTGACTAAATAGCATAAAATTTTTTAAAGTTTTATGGTGTGCGATTGGCAGTTCTGTTACAGCAACTCATCTGAATTTATTTCATATATATTACATCTGTCAATATAAAATACTACATGTGCAATTTCATCAATAATTTTATCTGGATAAAAGAATACATTTCTTGACATTTTTTAGTAAAATTTTTATAAAAATTAAGTTAAAAAAAGTTACTTCACTTTGCGTTATTGTTGAATGGGAACTGATAAGCTGTTCTATTTTAGTTAGTTTGCAGCACCAGAAAAAAACAAGCAAAGAAAAACGAAAATTAGTGGTTTGGGCTTTACTCAGATTTCTCACCACATCTCTCAAAGCCTTATAAAACCTAGATTTAAGCGTTTCGCACTGTGCCAAAATTATTAGCCGCTAAAAAGGCTCGAAACCTGTTCTGCTCTATTCTATTCGCCCAAAACTTTTCAAACATCCTCTTAGACATCTGGTGAAAAGGTAGAGACGTAGTAATGCTACGTCGCTGGATAACCCATGTTTAAATTTAGCTGATGTCTTTTGATGAAAATCACTTTTGGGTTACGTGTGTAGTTCTACAACACAGCCCGTTGTATCAGCCAACAGTGACTGCCAGTAAACTTGACTTTTAAGACCATTGTCCGTTGAACTTTGACTGTAAACGCAACTCTGTTGTTACGATAATTTCATATGAGATTTTTTTAGATGTTGCAGCCTTGATCCAATCGGAAACTTTAGAACTACTAGAATGGCATCGCCTCTGCCAGCATCTGGCGACATTTGCGGCAACTAAGCTAGGGGCGATCGCATCCACTAATTTACACATTCCTACATCACAGTCAGTCAGTGAGCAGTTGTTAGCACAAACTAAAGAAGTCTATCAACTAGAAAGTCATCTGGCTACAGGCTTATCTTTTGACGGGATTCACGATATTGGTGATTCGATAAAACGCGCCGAACTCCAAGGGATTTTGGCTGGTGATGAATTATTAGCGATCGCCACCACCCTAGCAGGTGCGCGAAATCTCCGGCGTGTAATTGATAACCAAGAAAATATACCAGTATTAACTGATTTAGTATCAGATTTACGGACTTATCCAGAATTAGAGCAGGAAATTCACCGTTGTATTGATGAACGCGGGAATGTATCTGATCGCGCCAGTCAAAAATTAGGTGAAATCCGCGAGGAATTGCGGCGATTACGCAGTCAGATTAACCAAAAACTGCATAATATTTTACAAGCAAAATCGAATGCCGTTCAGGAACAGCTAATTACCCAACGGGGCGATCGCTTTGTCATCCCAGTCAAAGCCAGCCACAAAGACGCTGTACCTGGTATTGTTCACGATACTTCTACCAGTGGTGTAACTCTGTACGTGGAGCCTAATTCCATCGTGCCGATGGGGAATCAATTGCGGCAAACGCTTAAAAGAGAACAAACTGAAGAAGAAGCAATTCGACGCAGTTTGACAGAGCAAGTAGCAGCCGTAACACCAGATTTGGAAAAGCTGTTAGCAATTGTAACTACCTTGGATTTAGCGGCGGCGCGATCGCGTTATAGTTTCTGGCTCAAAGCCAATCCTCCGAGATTTATCAACCGCGAAGCACAAGAAATTGTGACATTGCGGCAGTTGCGTCATCCTTTGTTAATCTGGCAACAACAGCACGAACAAGGCCACTCAGTAATTCCCGTAGATTTATTAATTAGTCCCCATATTCGGGTTGTCACGATTACCGGGCCTAATACTGGGGGTAAAACTGTCACGTTAAAAACCCTAGGTTTAGCTGCATTAATGGCTAAAGTGGGTTTATTTGTCCCTGCCCGTGAACCTGTAGAAATGCCGTGGTTTGACCAAATATTGGCAGATATTGGCGACGAACAATCCCTCCAGCAAAGTTTATCTACTTTCTCTGGGCATATCCGCCGCATTAGTAGAATATTAAATGCTCTGGCTGCTGAAACACCGGAAATTACCCATCCTCAATCCCTCGTCCTACTCGACGAAGTAGGCGCAGGTACAGATCCCGCCGAGGGTAGTGCATTAGCGATCGCGCTTTTACAATATCTAGCCGAACACGCCCAGCTAACAATTGCCACAACTCACTTTGGGGAATTAAAAGCCCTAAAGTACGAAGATGCACGGTTTGAAAATGCCTCGGTAGAATTTGATGAAGCTACGCTGTCACCTACCTATCGTTTACTATGGGGGATTCCTGGACGTTCCAATGCTTTAGCGATCGCGCTGCGTTTGGGCTTAAAGCCAGAAGTAGTAGAACAAGCTAAAACCCAAGTCGGCGAAGCATCGGACGAAGTTAACCAAGTTATTGCTGGGTTAGAAGCACAACGCCGCAGCCAGGAAACGAAAGCAGCGGAAGCACAAAAATTATTGCAGCAAGCGGAACGTTTATATAAAGAAGTATCTGACAAAGCTGAATCTTTGCAAGAACGAGAGAAGGCACTAAAGGCTTCACAAGAAGTTGCAGTCCAACAAGCGATCGCCCAAGCCAAAGGCGAAATAGCCCAAGTCATCCGCCGCTTGCAACAAGGTACACCCACAGCCCAAGATGCCCAGCAAGCCACCAATGCTTTAAATCATATTACCCAGAAATTCCAGCCAGCGGTGGAACCCAAACCCAAAGTTGGGTTTATGCCTAAAGTAGGCGATCGCATCCGCATTTCCCAATTTGGACAAACTGCCGAAGTTTTAACTGCTCCCGATGAAGATGGCGAGTTAAACGTCCGCTTTGGCATGATGAAAATGACGGTGAAATTGCAAGACATCGAATCTCTCGATGGTCAAAAACCAGAAGCGATCGTCAAAGCAAAACCAGCACCAGCCGCAACTACACCTCCACCCCAAGCCGCACCAGCAATTCGCACCTCTAAAAATACAGTTGATTTGCGTGGTAAGCGGGTAGCTGATGCCGAGATTGAATTAGACAAAGCCATTTCCGAAGCTATTGGCCTCATCTGGATTATTCACGGACACGGTACAGGTAAGCTGCGGCAAGGTGTTCATGCTTTTTTACAACAGCATCCCAGAGTCAGCAGTTACACAGCAGCAGAACCAGCGGATGGTGGTAGCGGTGTGACAATTGCTCAAATTTCTTAAAAGGGCAATCAATATTACTGGTGTCGTCTACTAAAATATCAATTGCTAATTACTAATAGCTTCTGGGTTAATGGTAATTAGCAATTAAAGGAAATTTATGATGTTGATGTTGATTAGAGGCAAGGGGCAGGGAGCAGGGAGAAGAGGGGACTGTAGGTACAAACCTAGGCTCCCTTGCTCCCTTTCACCCTTTCACCCTTGGTTAAAACCCCATCTCTTGTAGGTGGCTTTTCTCCCCTGCTCCCTGCTCCCTTCCCCCCTGCTTTTTTATTTATTTATACTTCCTACTGAAGTAGCAGTTAAGGCTAGGAATATTTTAACTAAGGTAGGGAATGTTCTACTCTGCTAAGTGTATGGAAAATAATTTTTCATCTTGTAGAGTAAGACAGTGACAATTGCTGTTTACCAAAATTCGACAAGCTAGGAGTCACTTCTAGCTAAATTATTTATGGGAAACCAACCTTGTTCTTTAAGAGTCTGGTTTCAAAATAGGTAACAGCACCAGCCCCTACCAGCCCGATCACCTATGCTAAAAGTTATGCACTCGGCCGCCGATTCAGCCACGCCCAATTCCCAATGGGAGGATTTAATCAAGCTTCCAACCCCAAACACAGTTCAATGGGACAATATCAAAACTCAATTGGACTTGGTGCTGTTGGCGCTAGAAACCTTAACTGGGATTGGTTCCGAGGCCATGCTTGCTGCGGCAGTTAACCTAAACTTAGAGTCAAGAGTGCCAGACCGCGTAGCTTTATGGCGACTACGCCAGTCTAATCCCCTACGCAAAGGTCAAGGAGGGCGAAAAAAGCTAGATGTAGAAGAAGCGCGATCGCTTGTTTTAATCATCTGCTATCTCGCCAAACAGCACCAAGAACTAGTTCGCCGTGCTGTTGGGTTACTAGAGCAAATGGCGGAAAACAACCGGGAACCTCATCAGGCTGCTTTACTTGGTGATTATATTGATGCTTTTTGCAACACCTACCAAGAGCGCATGGAAGAGGATGACCAAATCTCAACGGAATTACTTACCCACCTGGCACTCAAACTGCTTGTAGACTTGTTGTTCTACAGCGCTCCTGGTGGACACCGCCGCCTCTGGTTAGCACTCATCGACAATTCCGCAAAATTTTGAAAACGTCTCCTTCGCAGTTCCTGCCATGCCTCTATCAAATTCTGTCATTCGTCGCTACACACCCCCTACTTGCACGCTAGAAGTATTGGCGCAAAGCTCTCCTTTGTCCCATTGGATGGGGAAAACTGTCATTAAGCAACTCAGCTTTGAGTTACGTTTTGACGATCCACGACTACCAGAAGAAAACAGGGTTGTAATTCGGGGCGATCGCGACCAACTCGAAGCTTTGTGTGATGCCGTCACCAGCTATGTCCAAGAATTCTTACAACAGTCCCCAGAAAGCTTTTGGATTGGGTTTTCTGGCCCCAAAGACTCAACTAAAGCATCTCATGATTTAGAGTTGAGCGATGTTCACCCATCTTCTTTATCGACACAGACTTTAAAATCTTTTACCTCAGATATCCCCAGAACAAAAATATATTTAGAACCGAGCAGCTATTTAACTCACAACCTGTATCTTGGTTCTCTTGGCAGTCAAGCATCTCATCCTGTTATTCCACTCAGTCTGCTGCAACTTTTTGATTTAGCAACAGCCTTGGATGAATATTCCGCTGATGTCATGGCTTTACCATCTCTCAATACCAACAGGTCTGTTCTCCGCTTCCCTGCTTGGACACCTGTGGCCGCTGTTCTGGTGTTAAGTGCAGGTTTATTGCCCATAACTTTACAATACGCTAATAATCGCCAAAATCAGCCAACAGCCACGAAACCAGCTTCTACAGAGTCTGATGTAGCTCTATCACCTTCACCATTAGCTAACTTGGCACCATTACCGGGGCTGACACCTTCAGATAATTTGCCACCGCTACCACCTATAGATTCAACTCTTCCACTTCCGACTTCTCGTTTCCCAGCGCAACCTGCAACTCCTGGCAATACGAATCTGACGGCAAATTCTCCAACATCCTTGGGTTTACCTCAGACAGCAATTAACTCTAAGATTAATCCGCCAAGTACAACATCTACAACGATTCCTGGTCAACAAATTGCTCTAAAACCAAATCTCAATTTGAACCCCACACAGCCAATTGCCAAGAATGAAATTGCTCTACCTCAAAGGCGGAGTTTACCACCTCGCCTATCTTCTGGCTCAGGCAGTTTATCATCTATCCCAGCAGTTCCACCTCCCCTTGCTACCCTACCGAATGCAAGCCGCAGCAACAATCTTCCTCAGGGGTACTCACCAATAAACCCACAACTAGAGGAAAAAATCAATTCTTCTATTCCGCCTTCAGCCGCAGATAGTAATCGATTAGTTGATGGATTGGGTGACGCGCCTAAAACCCTCACACCTACCAATGTCGCTACTAACAGCACATTGTTTGACACAAACCAAATAGCAGAAGCCCGAAGTTTTTTCCAAAAACGCTGGCAACCACCATCTGGATTGACCCAAACACTAGAATACAGCTTGACTTTGGATGTTAATGGTTCCATTGAGCGGATTTTACCACTTAAT
The DNA here is from genome assembly GCF_015206815.1 of Fortiea sp. LEGE XX443. Classification (GTDB taxonomy): domain Bacteria; phylum Cyanobacteriota; class Cyanobacteriia; order Cyanobacteriales; family Nostocaceae; genus Nostoc_B. Next base: position 4,356 of record NZ_JADEXZ010000015.1, on the reverse strand, counting down.
AAGCCAGCCAGAGAATTTGTTGACAGTACAGGAATACCTGAAATTGGTAAACCCTTTGTTTCTGCTAATAAATCGGGACAAAATCTCCGAATGAGAGTTGTTCTTAGTCCTGATGGTAAAGTACAAACATTTTCAGAGTCTGAATAGTTGAATTCAACAACTTCGTGCCATTTGTAAAACTGGTACAAAACTATGTACCAGTTATTCTTTTATTTATGTACTTTTCAATTAACCTTTTACAGTCCAGTTACCAAACTGGTAATACAATTGTTGCTATCAAATGTGACAATCAATACGATCGCTATTAAATCGCTGAAAACACAGGTCAGAAATATGCAACCGTTAGGGTCACAAAAAGATAGTGCAGCTTGGATTATTCAAACATGGGCTGCTTTTATACTTTCTCTTTCTATGACCAGCTTTGGTATTGTTAATTTGCCTGTTGATAGCTGGGTTAAAGGCTTTATGAGTATGGGTTTAGCTTTTTCTGTTGGTTCAACTTTTACCTTGGCAAAAACTACCAGAGATTTGCATGAAGCCAAAAGATTAACAGCTAGAATTGACGAGGCGAAAGTGGAAAAATTACTTTCACAACACGACTCTCTAAATTTAAAGTGACGGTACAAAAAATAACAATTATTCTCTTAGCTGCTGATTTAGATAAGGTAATTCCCCTATCAGAGACATTGCATTCAAACGTCTCTACTTAATTAAAAATAAAAGGACTGGATTAACCAGTCCTTTTTTGTACTTATTTAACTTGTGTATTTTAATAACGGGATTTTTTGTTTTTGAGTTTTTGCTTTTTACGCCGCCGTTCAGAAGCAGCAACTGCCAATTCTACCGGATAACCTACAACAGGAATTACTTGATACTTGCGCTCATCTTCTAACTTTTTCAGTTCTGTGTAATCTACCCAATGGATGCAATCGACTGGACAGGTGTCAATCGCTTCTTGGATAAGTTCTTCCGCGTCCCCATCTTGACGAATTACGCGCGATCGCCCGTAATCTGGTTCAATGTAAAAAGTATTCCGCGCAACATGGGCGCAGTGTTTACAGCCAATACAGGTAATTTCGTCAACGTAAACACCTTTTTGCCGCAACACACCACCCAATTCCGGTTCCAAACCAGAACGTTCTGGGTCTTCCCGCAAAAAACCACCTAATTCTGGTTCCAAACCGGAACGGTTATCTTCCTGTTCTTCTGGTGAAGGCAGAAAATCAGCCATTACGCACTCCAGCGTTGTACTACTAAGCGAATAGAACCGTCGGCATTTTTTTGTTGTTCAGCAACTTGAAAACCAGCAAGGGTAGTTTCTTTAACGACTGTTTGGTAAGCATAGCGCTGGGTTACTTGACGCAAGAAACCATCTACAGATAGATTTTGCTGCCAATATTGCAAGTCAGCTACCAATTCGTATTCTTTGCCATTCCATCTAAAGCCGATGTCATAGCCATTTTCCTGCTCAACGGTAATTTCCGCAGGATGGGTTTGACCACGATAACCACGCACCTCACGGGGGCCGGGTTTCCAGTCGATGCCCAAATCAGTCAGCGCATCTTTTAAAGAATCAAGGTTACGGATTTGAGTCTTAATTTGGCTAAAGTGTGACATGTTGGTTGTAAATCAACGACAATAAACTGTTGGAAAACTTACCATTCGCTGTAAGTAGCTTGGGTATTCGCCAGACTAGATTGTTGTACCTGGTTGACGAAAAATTCTGAGGTTGGCTCTTGACTAAGTACTTGCCCCAGCTGTGCTTCAATTGCTGCTGTAACCTCAGCACAAGAATTACCCACAATGCCAGTGACTTTCTCTTGTACCCTACCGTCTGGATAAATTATGAATTCTAATGTCTCCATGCTTTTGGCCAACTACGATAGTAAGCTTGGACTGTACTAATTAGCACAATTTTCAAAAGATTGTCCTCGGAACATTGTTACTTAGAGACAAACTTGCCATTTTTTAACTAATGTTTCATCTCTCAAAATAAATATCTCAAAATCTTTACAAAAATTATTAGTTTAATAAGTCCGCACATCTGTCATTAGTTAGTCTCTCTTAACCTTATAGAATAGTCAAGTTTATAACTAAGCTGATAAATCCAGCGATAAAAGCCTGACAAACAAGCATTAGCAGTAGTTTAGCCAGCTAAGTAAGTCACAAAACTATGAAATTTATTGAAAAATTTTATTATTAGTATTGGGTATTTTATTTGAAGTTCCTGAATCGATTTCAACTACGTTGGCGATCGCAATACCCAAAATACAATAATCTCACGCCCAAACACTAAAACCCAAAGAAAAAACTTTGCGCCTTTGCACGGCAGTCGCTACAAGTCGGGAAACACGCCCAAAGCGCTGCCTTATTTCTGCGTGAGATATGGAGCAAACTTATAAAAACCAACCTAACGCAACCATCGCGCCGCATTTTTGGCATGGTAAGTTAAAATTAGGTCTGCACCGGCACGTTTAAACCCTGTTAAAGTTTCCATAACTACACGTTCCTCATCAATCCAGCCGTTCAGAGCCGCAGCCTTAATCATGGAATACTCACCGGAAACATTGTAAGCTGCAACAGGTAAGTTACTCGCTTCCTTTACCCGCCAGATAATATCCATGTAAGCCAAAGCTGGCTTAACCATAAGCATATCCGCACCTTCGGCAATATCTAATCCAATTTCCTTAATAGCCTCACGACCATTTCCAGGGTCCATTTGGTAAGTTCTTCTGTCACCAAATTGCGGTGTGGAATCGGCTGCATCTCGGAATGGCCCATAGTAGGCCGAAGCATACTTAGCAGCATAAGACAAAATTGGTGTGTCTTGGAATCCCGCTTCATCTAATCCAGTCCGAATTGCCTGGACAAAGCCATCCATCATCCCGGAAGGGGCGATGATATCTGCACCAGCATTGGCTTGAGAAACTGCTGTTTTCTTGAGCAATTCTAGGGTGGGGTCGTTGAGTACCCGTCCTGTCAAATCACCAACTTGCAAATAACCGCAGTGACCATGACTGGTGTATTCACACAAGCAAGTATCAGCGATGACAATCAAATCTGGGACTGCTGCTTTTACCGCAGTTGCAGCTTTTTGGACAATACCGCAATCGTGCCAAGCACCAGTAGCATCGGCATCTTTATCTTCAGGAATACCAAATAAAATAATTGCGGGGATTCCTAAGTCGTAAACTTCCTTAGCTTCGTCCACAATTTTATCTACCGAAAGTTGGTAGACTCCAGGCATAGATTTGACTTCTTTGGCAATTCCTGAACCTGGTACGGCAAATAGTGGGTAAATCAGATCATTAGTTGTGAGGATGGTTTCACGCACCATCCGGCGCAGTTGAGGATGGCTACGCAAACGACGGGGACGTTGTATGGGAAACATAATTTTTTGTCAGGGATATAATGCAATGGACACAAGTCAAAGCGTCATAAAAGTAGAGAAAAACTCTACTGCTGTCAGACAGACTACAATCAGTGCTTAACTGTCCTTTGCCCTACGGTTGATGAAACTGTGTGGCAATTTTGTATTTTACAACTTAGTGGAACTGTATCTAGCTCAAATTTTTGGAAAAAAGATGTTAATTTTTGATTCTTACGCAGAGATTTATGTTTCCTTTTAGTTGACTTCAAATGTAATAAACATTTCTGTGTGCAATCTTTCCTGGATTTCAGAAGGTGATGCTGTCTCAAAAAATAATTCTAATGCTTCAATTAAATTAGTTTGTGCTTCTTTAATTGTGTCACCTTGGCGGGCTATATCTAATTTGGGACATAATGCTACATAGCCATTTTCTTCGCGCTCAATGATAGCAGTCATTTGTGTTTTTTGCGTCATTTTTATTACGTTATTTTTGAAGTAAATCTATCAATTTTGATTTTAAAATAACGTGAGAGACGTTGCACTGCAACGTCTCTACATTTAAATTATTGGATCAAAATTTGCCGAGTTAAAATACTCATTACCTCACCGGAATTCTCGGTTGGTAGCAGTGGACTCCAATCTCCAACTTTAGCGTAGCCAAGCACATGCAAATAGTGAATTGTGCTGGTGACGGCTTTGGGTGAACCAATTAGCAAATGTTTAATTGGTTCTCTGTGGGAAAATGAGAGTTCAGAAAGTTGCTGACGAACGAGAAAATTGAAATTTTCGCGTAAGAACTGGGCTAATTTGAATTGGGCAAATTTTAGTAATTGTGCGAACATGGTGTTTATGCTCCTTGAGGCAGGGCTGTTTCATTCCACAAGGGCAAGAAGTTTGTCAATATCATGAGAGAGAAATCTTTGAGCAATTGTGATGGAAATATGACCATTTCGACGCAGTATGTTGAGAGCGATCGCTCTCAAGAT
>NZ_JADEXZ010000159.1 GCF_015206815.1 Fortiea sp. LEGE XX443 | reverse complement strand
AGGAATGAGGATAAAATAAGATCCAGAATTATGAGGTCTGCGGGACTGCTGTATAATTCCATTGCGGTAAATAATCATCAAATACAATTTCCATCATCTGCTTAAATTCATCTGTTACCTTGCGACCGGTCTTGTATATGCCATCTAAAATCGTTGTAAATACCTGAAGCCCTGATTTCGTCTTAGTTTTTGCAATTAACTCCTCGACTATCTCAACACTTTCAAAAATGACTCCCTGACAAGCACGAGTCACATGAGGAAACAAGCGATGTTCAATGGGGTTGTATTTTGAGGTGTATGGGGGATAATGAGCAATGGGAATTTCAATCCCCAACTCATTCACCAAGGCTTGTAAATCTTGCTTAAACAGAAAATGGCGAGAATTGTTACTGCCACCCCCATCGCACAGCAACAGGATGGAATTAGCAGTCTGATAGCGCTCCCAGCCATAATGCTTCCACCAATAGCGCAGTGAATCACAGGCAAATTCACTCGTGTCATGACTGGTTCCAATCTGGATGTAACCCTCATTGAGGGACAGGTCATACAACCCATGCGGAATCACTACGCCTTCAGCTAAGGTAGGCCAATCATGGTCAAACACTTCTATTTCGGCTTGGGTATACAACTTTCCGGCTCGATATAACCCCCCAATCAGTTCTTTTTTTTTGTATCCATGCTGATCACAGGATTGCCTGCGGCTTGATAGGTTTCAATCAACTCTTCAATATTTTCAAACTGTTCATTGCGCTGGGGATGCGCTCCGGTGCTTAAACGCTTTTGAGCTTTGCGTCTGCGGTAGTGATGGCGTTCCAAGAGTTGATCTACCACCGTTACACTCACCTCTATCCCTTGCTCTTGCAACAACTCGGCAATTTCTTGGCGCGTCAGGTTAGTCCATTTCACCGTTTCATCCATCGGTGAACCTGCTGTATGCTGCGTCAACACTTGTAAAAATACTGTTTCTCAACCCACAATTGTCGAGAGTGCTGATTTGCGCCCGCCCCCCTGACGGCGAATTCCACTCATACTCATCGCTGTTTCATTGTCCAACTCCTCCATCCCCAGGCGAAGCGTATAATAATCGCAACCAAATAGGTTACTGACATAGCTCATTCCTCCCCATCCCAGTTTGATGGATTCTATCGCGGCATAGCGACGACGATCCTTCTCGTTTAAGGACGAATATAGTCGTTGCATTTGCTGCTCAATCTCGGATGAATACGGAGTCATAGAATCTCAGAATTCAGTGGGCATATTCTGCTTATTATTGCATGACCCATTTCTGGATCTTATTTAATCCTCGTTCC
>NZ_JADEXZ010000158.1 GCF_015206815.1 Fortiea sp. LEGE XX443 | reverse complement strand
GTTTCTCCGCTTCTTCCAACAACAACCGCGCCAACGCCGTCGATTTCCCGGAACCCGGTCGCCCTACTAGCAAGACGTGTTCTTTAGCATACTTCCGCAACCCTGCCAGCACGTCTAACCGCTCAACTTTTTCCGGTGTTTCGCTCCTTTCTTCCTTGCCATATTGCACCGTCTCCACCATAAAATTTAACAGTAGTGGCGATCGCCTTTGCTCAACTCGCTGCTGTCCTACTACATCTGTCAGCGTGTAAGCATTCCACCATTGGGCATAATGATTGCAAAGCGAGTCGAGGTAGTCATTCCAGTTAGTCATGCTGTGTGGAATAGTGAAATGCTGATGTTGGGAAAGGGGCAGAAGGTACGGAAAAAGGTTAAATGTTGCTCACCTAACCTGTAGTCAGTGTATTTTATCGATATGGTTTAATTTACTGATTTAAATTGTAACTTTATTATTCAGGTTGAAATTCTCTTTAACGAAGCTCAGAGCATCGTCGTCGAGTCTTTTTGTCTCGTGGGCGAGTATTAAACACTCGTCGGTGAGTCTTTTTATCTCGTGAGTGAGTATCAAACACTCGTAGGCGAGTCTTTTTGTCTCGTGGGTGAGTATCAAACACTCGTCGGTGAGTCTTTTTATCTCGTGGGTGAGTATCAAACACTCGTCGGTGAGTCTTTTTATCTCGTGGGCGAGTATCAAACACTCGTGAGCGAGATACCCGACTTCTTTAAGAAGTCGGGTATCTTTTTGTTGGTACACGAATTACAAATTATGCTAATTTCATCTCAGTAAACTCTGCTAACACTCATGTCTAACCCATTACCAACTGAACCTCAGCCCCAACCCCTCAGTGATTTTGAATTAGACTTGCTCAAAGAAGAATACTTTTTTCTGCAAAACACTATCGAAGATTACAATAAGCAGATTTGGGTAATTAAAGCGCTGGGAATTACCGGGACTGGGGGTGTTTTAGCATTGATGTTACAGCAAAAACCAAACGCCAGCGCGATCGCTCTCATCGGTTGTTCTATCCCGATCTTTTTCTGGATTCTCGAAAGTCAATGGAAACACTTTCAGCGCGGTTTCTATCCCCGTGTGGCTGAAATTGAGTTGATTTTGACTAGTACCTGTGGTTTCAACAGTCCCGGTATCTACAGCAGTTGGAGTCATTCTTTAAAACGCAGACCCCAGATTAAACGCAAGGGTTATCTGTGGGATGGTTTGCTCAATAGCACTGTGTTTGTCAGCTACGTTTTAGAAATTATTTTTCTGTTGCTGATCGCGGCGATCGCTCCTATTATTTGGAAATAACAGGGAACAGGCCTGAAAGTATTTTGATTAGAGGCAGGGG
>NZ_JADEXZ010000157.1 GCF_015206815.1 Fortiea sp. LEGE XX443 | reverse complement strand
CCCTGTTGTGTCACTTTAGGCAGAGGAAAAATAGAATTCAGGGTGAGTTAGGAATATAAAAATTGGGGAAGTGAGCCTATAAACAATGGCTTGAAGTTTAGCAAATCCCAATGAAAGTTGAGGGATAGGAAAGACTGTTAACCAGGGATATATGAGATTAAAGAGAATAAAAGGTTGAATAACTAAACGCAGATTATTCAAAAGATTCTTCCAACCTTTACCATTATCCCACCAGGGGTGAGAAGCAAATGTTGATTGAGAATCTGGGGGAGAAGGAAGCAGAGATTCTGAATGGAGGCTAACCATGAGATAGGCACTGCATACAATCTCCCACCATCGTTCAATATCCTCATAGCGAGTAAAACGATAATCTGCCCAACCTAATTCATTCTTACTTTGTTTTAAGCCATATTCAACCCAAGTTCTTAACCCATAGAAATTCCCAACCTCTCTGTGTGTAATGTCGGGATATTTACTCATTACATACCAAGTAGAGTTCCCAGGTAAATTTTCACAGTTTGTAGTAATTTGCCAATACCTGTGTTCTTCACGTTTTCCATGTATGATTTCTCTAATAAACCGATTCTCACTGCTCAAGTCAGAGAATACTCTTTTAAATCTTTGCCACTTCAAGTATTGAGTGTACTGCCCTTTAAGCAAGTCTACAGAATGGTTTGAGCGAATCGCTACTAGATAATTTAAATCTAGTTCATCTAATACAGATATGAAATTCGTGCCGCTTTCACCATATAAGCTATCAGCTAGTACCAAGTTGAATTTAAAACCCATCAACTGTAGTTTTCTAATTAACATCGCCCCAATTTGAGGCTTGGTAAGATACTTATCTCCTGGCTTTAATTTTTCTCGTGGCTTGTATACTTCAAATAGTAATGGGAATGTCATTCCACAAAATACGCCATAGGCTGTGACTGCCACAACTCCATTCTCTACTTTTCCCAAATTACCTATATACTGCCGTTTCACATAGTCTGTAGTATTACCTTTCTTTTTATCTCCGGTTTCATCAATAATTAAAATGATTGGTCTACCTTTGAGTATTTGTAAAATTAGCTCTAATCTCATGGCTCTTAACTTTTCTACTTCCCAAGATGGTGTAGTTAAGAAATGGTGTAGCCCTTGATAGTTATCTAGCCCCACAATTTTCGCTATTTCTGGTAGACTTTTCCGTTTTAATTCAGAAATACACCCTATATGCAGATACTTAAACGCTTCAAAATTCCTAACATCTGAAAACAGCTTTTTATACCAAAGACAATATTCATCCACAAATTTGACGGTTTGTTTGGGTGGACGAGGCTCTACCATGCTCTGTGTCTTCGTTCTGGGCTTTTTACATCCTTATACTACCGCGATAGTGACACAACAGGG
>NZ_JADEXZ010000156.1 GCF_015206815.1 Fortiea sp. LEGE XX443 | reverse complement strand
GTTGAGTGCAGACATTTATCTTGCATATATTTGGGAGGAAAGAGCAGTTGCCGACGGCAACTGCTCTTTCCCCCTTCAGAATGATTATCATTTTTATGGCTTGTATATCTTATTCTCTGGAAGTCCCTTAAGTGAAATCGCAAAAGAGCCGTTAGAAGGAGAGTTAAAAGTGAAAGAGAAGAAAGAATAGAAAAAACAATGCTTGGGAAAGATAGATAAAACCTAAAATAGGTATAGGCAATTATCGCTTCATTTCCTCAAAGTGATGAAAAATAAAATCAAACCTGATTGGGCTGGTGAAAGCATACTCTCCAAGTTCGTTAATCTGCTGATCCAAACCAAACCTGTTTACAATGTGATGAAATACCAAGCTAGGCAAGTATTAATCACAACAGCAGAAAAAAACGGTATTCCCTGGCGCAAAAATGCCGAAGCACTACAAGCGCTGATGACAAAACAACTGCTAGGGGCAGTTACTAACCCCGGAGTTGTGTATCCAGAATATTACAAAGTACCATTCCATGCTTACGCTGAGGGTAATCTTTGCTGGGAAGCGGCTTTTGAAGCGGAGTCAGCTACCTACGCCATGTCTTTGCGTGTTTGGCCGCAAGAAAATCTGACTTGGGAAGCTGCTCATGGTAGACTCAGAGGCACTTTTCATGATGTTTTGGCAGCTTACGGCCCTGTGCAGGTGAGGGAAGTTCTTGATATTGGCTGTTCAATAGGTCTATCTACTATGGCACTACACCGTTACTACCAGCAAAAACAACAGCAGCCAATTCGCACCGTTGGTTTGGATTTGTCGCCATATATGCTGGCTGTCGCCAAGGCTAGGGATGTTAATAATGAAATTTCCCAGTGGGTTCATGCTAGAGCCGAAAATACAGGATTACCAGACAACTCCTTTGATTTGGTAACTCTCCAGTTTGTGGCTCACGAACTTCCTAGCTACGCCAGCAAAGAAATTTTCGCGGAAGCTAAACGATTACTACGACCTGGTGGTTACATTGCCTTGGTAGATAATAACCCGCGATCGCCTGTCATTCAAAATCTACCTCCTGTACTCTTTACTTTAATGAAAAGTACGGAACCTTGGAGTGATGATTATTATGGTTTTGATATTGAGTTGGCATTACAAGAAGTTGGCTTTTCGCCCACAATTGAAGTTGCCAGCGACCCACGCCACCGGACTATTATCAGTAAAAAGCCGTTATAGGTGATAAGAACTGTAGACGCTTCTACTACTTCCCTCAGGGTAGAGTCACGGCATTACGGATACAGTGCCGTGATTCTACTTTGTTGTATTATTTTGTAGGTGAGTATTTTCTAATGTCAGTAAGTATAGCAGGGGACAGGTGACAGGCTACAGGGTTAAAAGTCTTTTATTATCTAGGTTTTACCATCTGTTTATTAG
>NZ_JADEXZ010000155.1 GCF_015206815.1 Fortiea sp. LEGE XX443 | reverse complement strand
GGGACTTCCAGAGAATAAGATATACAAGCCATAAAAATGATAATCATTCTGAAGGGGGAAAGAGCAGTTGCCGTCGGCAACTGCTCTTTCCTCCCAAATATATGCAAGATAAATGTCTGCACTCAACAATAAAAGAGCGCAGTGAGCAGAATGGCTATTGCCGCGAAAAACCGTTATTTAACTTCTAACAATTACGTTGCTCCGTAACAAATATCAACAAACCACTTGCCTAAATTTGGTAAATTATCTTGACCAAAATTAGTCAAACGTGAAATTTTATTTTCAATTTCTTGCATGGCTTCTTTAGTTAAACGCACTCCAGTAGCATAAGTTTGAGTTACTAACTTAACAACTGGATGTTTGCCATTCCAAGCCATAGTTTTAGCAAAATTTAATGCGGTTTCTACTTCATCTAAGATGCTGCCATTCCAATGATTTTCTAATATAGCCCAAGTTCTTTCAATTGGGTTATATTTGCTGTGATATGGAGGATAATATGCTAAACGTATATTTAGTTGATGTTTTTGAGAAAATTCAACTATACGTTTCATAAACTGAGTACGTCGAGAGTTATTCTGACCTCCATTGTCTTGATTAATAAGTAAAGTTTTAATTTCCGGAAATCGCCAACTTTGGGATTTCCAAAAATCCTCTAAAATATCAACTATAAAATCGCTAGTTACTTTTGATTCTGTAAAATACAAAAATAGTTCATCTAAATCTGGAAGAAATATACCGTAAGGAGTCACAGTTGTTTTTGGATGAAAATCATGGTCATCAGTTTCCGTCGGTACTCGATTTCTACCACCACGGTCAAATGAGCCAATATTAACACGAGCTTTTGCATCCAAACTTAAACGTAAAATACTTGAATCCTCTGAAGCTTCTTGGTGAACTCTAGCTAATTGGTCGAAGATTGCGTCAGTTTCGGGAATTTTTTTTGAGGTTGAACTTTGGCAACTCGTTTGAGGCGATATCCCAAATCGTTTAACTTTACACGAATTGTCTCTTCAGTCGGTAATTTCTCATCACTATAACCGAACTTCTCAATTAATTGATTTCTCACTTGGGCAGCCGACAGGCGTGTGTAGAGTCTCTGGCTTTTAAAACTTGGGTCTATTTGGCTTTGAGAATCAACTAATTTCTTAATATCTTCTAAAAGATTTGGCAAGATTTCTTCGGCTTTTTTACGTCCTCTACCCTGATAATTATCAAAACAAGTAATCCCAGTATTTAATTCTTTAATTCCTTTGCTAATAGTTACACGATTCCATCCTAATTCTCGCTCGGCCGCATACTGACCTCCATATCCTAATGCCACAACTGTTTGTGCAATGAATCTGCGTTTGGCTGCCCCTTTTAATTGCTGTGCAGTTTCCTTCAACAAATGCTTTAGTGAATCTGTTAATTCCATTGACACCTATGCACATCCAAAATCGAATCATCATTGAATTTACTACAAAAAGGGAAGGGAAAGGTTGC
>NZ_JADEXZ010000154.1 GCF_015206815.1 Fortiea sp. LEGE XX443 | reverse complement strand
CTAATATTGAGGAAGTAAAGAAGGGCGAAACTGAGAATTATTAGAGTCAGCAATTAGAGCTTGTGCAAAAAAATCAACAACAGACTTACCTTGACGGCGACAAGTCTGCACCACCGTCAATAAATTGGCAGTATGTTGAAACCGCTCCATCGAACGTGAACCACCGCTAACCTTACGTTTTGTCACAGCCAAACGCAGCGAGCGTTCAGCCTGATTGTTATCAGGAGGCACTTCAGGGTTATCAAGGAAATACCACCATTGATGCGCTTTATCTCGCAAGGAGCGTAAAAGCCGGCCTGCTGTCGCTCCGGCTAAGTTAATCCATTGATCAATAGAGGATTGCAACTTGGATTTGAATTCATTGACCCAATCGTTATAACTGGCGCACTCAAGAGTCTCAAACCATTGGGCATAATTTCTAAAAGCTTCATCAATTAAACCAACAAATACTTTACCTATTTCTTGGTTGTGAAGACCTGGAAGTTGAATTAATTTCTTGAAGTGACGGCGTAGATGCGCCAAACATTTTTGTTGGGCAAAAGCTTGATAGCCATTGTAAACACTATAGTCATCAGAAGAAATGACACCTTGATATTGAGTTCCTAAAATTGCTTCTAGTTCTGCTCTAGAACGAGTATCAGCCGCAGTAAACAGGCAGAATTCAGAATTAGCCACTACCCATAACCATTCTTTAACCCCTTTAACTGACCAAGGCGTTTCATCCACATGGATATTAGGTTGTGTCTGTTTTACCCAACTACTCAACTCAGTTACGCTCGGTTCTATCGCTTGAGTTATTCGTTCGTTGGTGGCGACTAAAGTTCCTAGCCCAATTTCAATTTGCCCCAGTTCCCACAACATTTCTTGCTGTTTTTCGTAGGGCATATGTGCATAATTATTTGCCCACCCTAAAAATGCTTGTAACGATGTTCCTAAATCTTGCCCTGGAATCATTTCTTGTGGCCAGTCGGCTGTTTGTAAATTGCCACAACACTCACATCTACAGGTATGGCGTTGATACTCAACTATTTCTATAGGACGTTCCACTAATTGCGCTACTGAGTGCTTTTCTACTTTTACTGCCTCTGCCGTAAATGCTTTTTGACCACAATAGGCACAATCAGTCGGTCGTAAGATTTCATAGCGATCTATTCTCCCAAAGCCCTTACGGGTTTTGCCTTGATGTCCTGGTTGCCCACCTGGTTTCTTTTGAGGCTGATTTGATTGGTCTTGGGGAATATCTTTTTTGTTCTCGCTCTTTTTGTGAATATCCCCTGATGGTGGCTTTGACGAGTTAGAACTATCTAAATCTCTACTGACTTTTAAACGCTCTATTTCTTGCTGTAATTCACGTATTACCTTGCTCTGCTCAATGATCATGTTTACCAGTTCTTCTTTGGATAACTGGCCCAAACTTTCTTTTTCTAGTTCTTGAGGCAGGTTTTGGTTCATATTTGTGATACTCCACCTCAACTGTCCCCTTTGTCAATACTCTGTTACCTGAATCCTTAC
>NZ_JADEXZ010000152.1 GCF_015206815.1 Fortiea sp. LEGE XX443 | reverse complement strand
CTTTGCTCCTAACTGCCCATCCCAAAATCCTATAGAAGATATTTGGTTACAAGCAAAAACCTGGGTTAGACGTTTTTGCGCTTTAATTCCAACATTCTCTCATTTAAAGTGGATGTTTGAGTGGTTTCTCCGAAACACTACCTTTGATTTTCTCTCTCTCCAGATGTACGGAGCTTTTTCAGAAATCAAATACTAGTCCTATAGATGTGCAATATTTGAATAAACCGTGTCTTAGAAGTTTTGCAAGGAGTAACACCTGAGCGTTTTGGCGAATTGATGAACGCATCTCATGCTAGTTTGCGGGATGATTATGAAGTTTCTGTACCAGCATTAGATACATTGGTAGAAATTTTACAGCAAACCTCTGGTGTATTTGGTGCAAGGTTGACTGGTGCAGGTTTTGGAGGAGCTTGTGTGGCATTGGTAGCATTAGGTGCAGAAAAAGCCGCAACTCAAGTCCTTAAACAATACAAAGATGCAGGTGATACCGGACAAATTTTAGTTCCTGACTTCGAGGTGAATCATGCAGCCTAAAGTTATTTTTGGTAATGCTGTCAGCGGAGATGCAAATCGCTGGGGTTGGTTTATGGGACACTTTATCACCCCAGATGATGATCCACGCTCAACCGCAGCACTAGAAATTAAATGGGGTGTCCATAAAGCAGGAGACAGTAGAATCGAGTGGGCAGTAAATAACCAAGCTGCGACTCTTTCCATCTTGATTAATGGTCAATTTTGCCTTCAGTTTGAGGATAGGGAGATTACTTTATCTTGTGAGGGTGATTATGTGCTGTGGTGTGCAGGTGTGCCACATTGTTGGGTTGCTCAGTCTGACTGCACTATTTTGACGGTGAGATGGCCTTCAGTACCAAATGATAGCATAGGCGTGCGATCGCACAGTGTCTCTTCTGGAGAATCGCTGAAATTAAGATAGGCCAATAGGGAAGCTTATAGTTTTTGGTGTAAGTTTAGATCATTTCTGCTAGTTGATTGTTTAGGGTTTCGAGATCAATTTCGTATCCTTGGAATAGTTTACTGGCAGTCGTCTTGTCTGTTTCAGCTAGACGGAGTAAACCCCATAACAGATGTTCAGTTCCAATAGAGTTCTTACCTGGAAGCCGAACAACTTGCAAGGCAAGCTCTAGAACGAATTTACTCTGCCGGCTAAATTTCGGATTCTCACGAGATTCAAAAGAATGCTCATTGGTTTCGATGACTAAGGTCATGCCATTTGCTCGAAGTAAACAAGCACTTGTTGTGGTTTGATCAGCCAACAAGCCAGCCAGCAGATGTTCTAGCTCGACTTGTGATTTGTGCGATCGCGCTGCCTCATTTCGTGCAAACTGAACCGCGTTGATTGCCTTTTGAGTAAACCTCTCAAAACCAAACTCGAAACCAAAGTAATTTTTGAATCGCTCAACAAGTGTTTGCATAGAATTTTTTTCCTCATAAATGAAAACGTTTTCGAGTGAAACGTTGAACAGACTAGCAATTTTAAAAGCCATATCTAGGCTGGGATCAAACTTGCCAGATTCAAAACCATTGACCGCTTGACGACTGACTCCTAATTCCCTAGCAAGGTCAGATTGTGACCACTGGTGCAGTTGTCGAAGTTCTTTCAATCGGTTTTTCATGGCTTTGTCTGTTCTTTGTCAAGTATTACTTTACATAGTTGTCCCCATCTTTGTCAAGTAGAACTTGACAAAGATGATTTACGGTAATGTTTGGGGTAGTAGAACATCCTGCTCCAGATAAAAGAAACACTCCTTAGTGGTGCAGAAAACTTTCCGGACTTTCAAGTTGAGAACACAGTGACACGGAAGAACTCAATTTGTTGCTCTATCTGCGTTCGTTTTTTTAGTGAAGCAGTGGCAGGTGGAGGACTGTTTCGAG
>NZ_JADEXZ010000151.1 GCF_015206815.1 Fortiea sp. LEGE XX443 | reverse complement strand
ATTACTAAGAACGTGAATGGCATCACCATACAAATTTTTGTTAGTTTAATCGCCTATCTAATTTTACAGTTATTATCTATTCCACAACAATGGGGACATACACTATTAGATAAATTCCGCTATTTACAATCTTGCATGTGTCAGAAAATCAGTTACGTTCATTGGTTTGAGGAGATGATGTCATGCTGACTATTTTAGGCTTAATAGAGTTAGTGTAACTATATATGTAAAGTTTTGTATCAGCATTCAATATTTCTGCTACCGATACTAAGGGACTCAATGAATAAAGTTCCAACTTTACATGTCCCGATGAATAAATATCTTATTACTGAGGCGCTGAAAAATAATGACTTCATGACAAACACGAAAACAACACCAGATGTGTATTTTTATCAATAACAATGTCTTAACCGTTGGTATGACAGCCTTTGGTAAAAAACAAGAAAATTGAAGTTTAGGAGGAGGCTTTGGTCAAAGTTAATTTGCTTGATAATAGAATTGTCAAACAATTCCTAGAATTTACATCATGGATAAGTGTAGGGCTTTCTCTTCTACTGATATTTTTTGAGATACCTAAAGAGGTAAAACTAACACTTGGCATCATTTTTGCAGCAATACTACTTGTTATATATGCCTTTCTGTAGCTTAAATCCAATTACTTAGAAGAAGTCAATCTAGATGTCGAGGGAAGCATTGTATCCGTAAAGAAAGGTAACATTTTTAAGCAGCCTGGATTCAAAATCATTGCATTTAATGAGTATTTTGATACTCAGGTCGATGACAAGATAATTTCTCAACAGTCGCTCAATGGAATTTTTATTGCCAAGCATCTTGACATTCCTGTACCCGAATTAGACAAATACATAGAGAACTATTCGTTCGATGATGATGAAACTTTAGATGAAAATACAGCTAGAAGATTTGGTAAGAAAAAACGATATAGTATTGGCACTGTCTGTGTTTACAACGAATATCTTTTGACTGCGTTCTCAAAGTTTGATGAGCAAAATAGAGCTTGGCTGACAATGCCAGATTATCTCGGTTTTTTAATTAGATTCTGGGATAAGGTTAATAGGGTGTACGCACAAAAGAGCGTCTCAGTTCCTATATTTGGTTCAGGAATAACACGCATCAAAGAACACAAAAACATCAGTGATGAAGAGTTGTTGAAGATAATGCTTTGGACGTTTAGAATTAGTGAGATGCGGTTTAAATATCCAGCAAAATTGCACATTATTATACATGCAAGCAAGATAGACAGAATTAACCTGTTGGATATTAGATCGGCTAAGAATGGTTTGTAAGTTGTAGCAAAGATTATGAAACACCAGCCTAACTTTTGTGAAGTCCCCTAATGGAATAGTGAATGTAATTAGAGGATTCATTGTTTTGTATGAATAAGTTGCAATTAAGTGCGAAGGAGTATTTTTAATGGAAATCGATCAATCTCAGAAGCATAGCAATAATGACTCAGGGTGGGCTAACAAAACAGTGGAGCGGACAGTATAGAGTCATCGTCTTCGTTTCGGTCACATCTACTGCCGCTCACTTTAGCCGTTAAACATCTTTGAGAAAAGCGATCGCTACCACCGGATACAACCTTGATAAATAAAAGTGTGTGTGATGAAAGGCGATCGCTTATGATTAGGACATGGAATTTGAGTGGGATGAGTCAAAAGCAGTTACTAACCTCAAGAAGCACAGTGTCAGCTTTGAAGAAGCCAAGACTGTCTTCGATAATGTGCTAGCAGTGATTTTTGATGATGAAGCTCACTCAGTGGGTGAGAAGCGAGAGATTATTATTGGGCATTCTCAAAACAATCGCTTGCTAATAATTTCTTTCACAGAACGCCCTAACGCCATTCGTATTATCAGTGCCCGTTTAGCCACTCGAAGAGAGCGTGAAGACTATGAGCAAAACGCCTTTTGAAGAGTCACAAAATGCAAATGATGAGCTTCTAGGTGAGTACCACTTTGATTATAAAAAGGCAAAGCCAAATCGTTTTGCAACTCGTGATGGAAAGCAACTATTAAAAGTTGTGGTTTTAGATGAAGATGTTGCTCAAGTTTTTACAACGCCAGAATCTGTTAATAAGGTACTCAGGGCATTAATTAAGTCGATGCCAAAATCTGCAAATGGTGACGACACTGCCTGAAGAACTATAACCTACATCCCCCTCCCCATCCAAATATCCCCATCTAACACTAAATCCGATCGCCTCCCTCAGTCGTCATATTATATAGACGGCTTTTTTACGCAAACATATCTCTATCCCTGTTGTGTCACTATCGCGGTAGTATAAGGATGTAAAAAGCCCAGAACGAAGACACAGAGCATGGTAGAGCCTCGTCCACCCAAACAAACCGTCAAATTTGTGGATGAATATTGTCTTTGGTATA
>NZ_JADEXZ010000150.1 GCF_015206815.1 Fortiea sp. LEGE XX443 | reverse complement strand
TGTTTCTATTGCTTTGAATATTAACTCTGCATCTAAGGTTGGCGTTATCAACGAAAAATCTTTTAGCAGCACCAATTTTTCCCATCGCACTTTTTGGAGAACAATTATTACTTTACCTTGCTTTTGTTCTTAACCGAGAAGTATTGGGTATAGTCCTTATTTTTAAGACTACTGTTCAGATCAGAAAATAATGAATTGCCTGCATATTATGTCAACGAGATGCTGAATAGCAACTCATACGCAACTTATATGCAACTCTAGATATCAAAATTTAGTTTGACTTTTGCTGGGTATACTGAAAATCAAGGTAAGGCTTCGACTAACCTGATTTTTAAAAAATCACCAAGCCCTTCTCTACGAGAGGCTGCGCCAACGGGGAGGCGGGAATAGTGATAAAATCCTCTCCTCTAAACCCACACTTATTCCAGTAGTGCTGCCTAAAAACTCAACCCTGTATTCAGTTACTTATTTGCGATGTTTCTTATTTTTCTATTTTTAAAGCGTTGCATATGAATTGCTAAATAGCAACTTGCTGGCATAACATGACGATGAAAAATCAAACGTTGATAGTGGACAACCTAAAATGAACCAAAAAAGGTTAGTTTTGTAATTCTCTTTACTATTGTGTGTCTACATTAACTACAATTTATCAGAAATGTTGAATGTTAAGAAATTTGTGATAAAAATAGCCCAAAATTTTGGGCTAGTGATTAAAACAAATCGATTGATAATGATTAGAAATTCATTCCCCAAGATTGTCAAAGATATTCTCAAACCGTTGCCAAAAAATAATTATCCAGTTTTGAACAGCCGTCTTTATGTTGAGTGTTGGTTGGCTTATTTCTTGGATAATAGCGTAACAAGTATGCGGGGCTTATTTAAAAGATTAAACAATACGGGAATTGACGTAAGGATTTCAATATTTTCCAAGGCTAACACACATAGAATCCAAGAAATATTCCAAAATATTTATCATCAATTGAATCAATTAGTCCCGAAAAAAGCCCAGAAGAAATTAAAGGAAAAATATGCAATTTGTCCAATTGATTCAACAGTAATTACATGAACAAGCAAGTTGCTATGGGTTCTAGGTTATCATCAACTAAACCTGTTTAGTTCCCTCAATTTGTCAACAGGCGGTCCAGAAGATAATTTGATAAATTTTGGACATACTCATGATTATAAATTTGGTTCATCAATGATGTCTAATTTATCACTAGATGCAGTTGGGGTAATGGATAGAGGATTTGCAGGATTAAAGCTACTTTATGGAGAACATAACATTAAAATGATGGCAGATGATGGATTTCCTTGGTTTACTGTGACAAAACCAGTAGAATTTTGGAAAAGGGTGATGGGAAACGAAAAAATCAACTTCTATACAGTAATTAATAAATTAAGACTTTTGGCTATTGCCTTTTATATTTCTAGAGAAATTGGAAATAAAAGCAGAAAAAACCCTGACATACTCCAAGGCAACGGAGCAAAAGCTTTTTGGTGATAGTGTAAGTGAAATAAGTTAAGTACAAAACGCCTGTACTCAGATTCGGGACAAGTTGCCGCGATCGCAATACAATCAAATCTAGAAATCATCTAACAATAACGATATTTTTGGTAGTGCAGTATTAATCAAATTGAGTATTTTAGCATCTACTCAAAAATAGAAAGTTTTGCGATGCAGACGAACAAGGTTATATTTTCAGGTTTTCATTCAATACGCGAGTAATCAAAAAGATGCGAAGACACTACAGCGTAGAGCGTTTGTTGCGTCTTTGCGTCTTAATGTTTGGATGGGAGTAAAACCCCAGAAGTGTTGAATGTTAAAAAAAAACCGATAAAAACAGCCCAGAATATGTTAATTTTGGGCTGGTTATTAAAATATTTTGATTTCACAGTGATTATAAATTCATTTCCCAAAATTGCCAAAGATATCCTGAAAGGGCTACCAAAAAACGATTATCCAGTCTTGAACAGTCGCCAGGGTAAGAGCATCTCAATCAGGCTTGACATAAGGAATCAGAAGAATCTAATCTATTGTTGATGAAACAACTGAGAACCTGAATTAAATAATTATTATCCATAGCGGCACGCTTCATTTTTTGACGGAGACTACGTTTGTAGGTCTGTTCACGGTTAAGGGCATTCAGCGCCAAGCGTCGTAAAAGGGCAAAATTTTGAGGGCTGTGAAAAGAACGAATACGACAAGCATCTTCAGCAAAAGTACAATCGAGAGTTTAATAAGCCTGGTTTTCAATGCCCCAGTGTTTTCGGATAACCCGACCGATAATTTGAGCATTAGTGTTTAAAGAAGTGAGATAAAACTGAACTTCACGAGTAGTTTTATTCCAAAGATGACGAACACGGATGACCATAACCTTAGTGGTGCAGAAAACTTTCCGGACTTTCAAGTTGAGAACACAGTGACACGGAAGAACTCAATTTGTTGCTCTATCTGCGTTCGTTTTTTTAGTGAAGCAGTGGCAGGTGGAGGACTGTTTCGAG
>NZ_JADEXZ010000014.1 GCF_015206815.1 Fortiea sp. LEGE XX443 | reverse complement strand
CTTTGCTCCTAACTGCCCATCCCAAAATCCTATAGAAGATATTTGGTTACAAGCAAAAACCTGGGTTAGACGTTTTTGCGCTTTAATTCCAACATTCTCTCATTTAAAGTGGATGTTTGAGTGGTTTTTCCGAAACACTACCTTTGATTTTCTCTCTCTCCAGATGTACGGAGCTTTTTCAGAAATCAAATACTAGTCCTATATAATTATATTTCTGATTTTCATGTGCGTACATTCTTTCCCATCTGTAAAACGCTTGAAGAAATAGAGACGTTCTCTAGAACGTCTCTATTTTGATAGTTATTCTATGCCCTCAATTCGGTCTTCAACTTCTTGGTACAACTCGCGGAGGCGGTCTAAATTCTCCTCGCTAGTTTCCCAATAACCGCGACCATTCACTTCCAACAATGTGGATACCATCTTGCGGAAAGAATGAGGGTTGAGATTCATCAACCGTTTCTGCATTTCTTCATCTTTGATGAAGGTTTCGTTAGTATCCTCATAAATCCAGTTATCCACAGCGCCAGCTGTTGCACTCCAACCTGTTGTATTTACCAACCGTTTGGAAAGTTCGCGGACACCTTCGTAACCGTGAGACAGCATACCTTCATACCACTTGGGATTTAATAATTTGGTACGGGCATCTAGGCGCACGGTTTCCGATAATGTGCGGACTTGGGCGTTGGCTGTAGTGGTGTCGGCAATGTAGGAGGCTGGTTTTTTACCATCACCGCGCAGACTTGCTACCAGCTTGGTGGGGTCTGAGTCGAAGTAGTGGGAAACGTCGGTCAAACTAATCTCAGAGGAGTCGAGATTTTGGAAAGTTGCATCAGCAGTTTTCAAGGTGCTTTCAAAAATCTGCCGGGATTCATCCATCATTCCGGGGTTATCGGAATTGAAGGAGAAGGATTTCCGCTTCAGGTACATTTCCTGTAACTCGGCTTCGCTGTCCCAAGTGCTGTTTTCTACTGCCAAGTTGATGTTTGACGAGTAGGAACCAGAAGCGTTAGAGAAGACGCGAGTTGCGGCTTGTCTGAGGTTGATTCCCATTTCCTCAGCTTGTTGCAGT
The DNA here is from genome assembly GCF_015206815.1 of Fortiea sp. LEGE XX443. Lineage (GTDB taxonomy): Bacteria > Cyanobacteriota > Cyanobacteriia > Cyanobacteriales > Nostocaceae > Nostoc_B. The sequence continues at coordinate 94,025 of NZ_JADEXZ010000014.1, read as the reverse complement.
GCGTGTTTGCGGACGAAGTTCATTTCTAAAGGTTCATCCGCTTCCGCCGCCATTTTCACCCCTTGATCAAGTAGGTTCATCTGGTTGATGAACAAGTCGCGGAATACACCAGAACAGTTAATTACTACGTCAATTCTGGGTCGTCCCAACTCTTCTAAGGGTATTAACTCCAACTTGTTCACCCGTCCCAAAGCATCAGGAACCGGACGTACACCAACCATCCACATGATTTGTGCTAGGGATTCGCCGTAGGTTTTGATGTTATCTGTTCCCCAAAGGACGCAAGCGATGGTTTCTGGCCATTTACCTTCGTTTTCGGCTTTGTTTCGTGCCAAAAGTCTATCAACAACGATTTTGGCTGATTGTACTGCTGCCGCTGTCGGGATTGATTGTGGGTCGAGGGCGTGAATATTCTTACCTGTGGGCAATACATCCGGGTTGCGAATGGGATCGCCACCAGGGCCAGGTAGAATGTATTCGCCTTCTAAGCCTTGGAGTAATGCGCCGAGTTCGTTGTCTGCACAAACTTGTTGCAAGCAGAACTCTAAATACTCGAACAGAGGTTTTAAGGCGGAAGTGTCAACTTTGGGATAACCTACTTGATGCAGTGCTTCTACCCAAGGTTCCTTTTTGCCCATGTTGAAGAAATTCAACTTGGAAACTAGAGAAACTCGTCCTTCAGCATTAGTTTGTTCTTCTACCAAGGCGCGAACGGCGGTGCGAGTTGCTAGGGTGATGTCTTGTAGTAGTTGGACATCTTCTAGTATGCCTCTGTCGCTGTTTTGGTAAATCTCGTCAATGTCGCGCCCCAGGCTGCTGGCGATAATGCGGGGTAGGCTGAGGATTTCTTCTTCTTGACGGTCTAAGCTGGCGATATTGACCAGTGTGGCGATCGCTTCCTCTGCACTTGGCGGTTTACCAATGACGTGTAATCCACAAGGTAACAACCGAGATTCAATTTCCATCAACTTGCGGTAGACGCTGCCAACAATATTATCCCGCTCTTCGGGGTTCATATCTTTGGCATCAATTTCGGGCAAGTTGATATCTTTATCTAGGTTGACGATGCGGCATTTATCCATAATCGTGTTGACGATGGGTATACCGCGACCGCTATCTTTTAAGGTTTGGTAAGAAGCTATTAACTCGCTGAGTTCTTTCAAACCTTTGTATAAACCAGCATTTTCCGCAGGTGGTGTCAGGTAAGAAATTGTCTCGGCGTAACTGCGACGTTTGGCAATTGTCGCTTCGCTGGGGTTGTTAGCGGCGTAATAGTACAGATTGGGAATATTACCAATCAAGTTATCGGGGTAACATTCACCCGACATCCCCATTTGCTTACCTGGCATGAATTCCAAGGAACCATGAGTACCAAAGTGCAGTACAGCATCAGCACCCCAAATTTGTTCTAGGTAAGTGTAGTAAGCTGCAAAGCCGTGATGAGGGCTGGCGGAACGGGAGAACAACAGGCGCATGGGGTCGCCTTCGTAACCAAAGGTAGGCTGTACACCAATGAAAACATTACCGAATTGCTTACCATAAACCAGCAGGTTTTGCCCATCGCTGTTGAGATGTCCTGGTGGTGGCCCCCAGTTTTCTTCTAGGCGTTGGGAATAAGGTGTCAGTGCTTCATATTCTGGCACTGACATTTTGTAGGCGATGTTGAGTTCAGGGCTGGCATACTGGGCTTGTGCGTCGTGGATGACTTCTTGCATCAACGCTGCGGCTGATTCTGGCAATTCTGGTACGTCGTAGCCGTTGTTTTTCAACGCCTTCATCACTTCGTAGATGGAACCGAATACATCTAAATATGCGGCTGTCCCGACGTTACCTTTATCGGGTGGGAAGCTGAAAACGGTGATGGCAACTTTTTTATTTAGTTTGGGTTTGCGACGGAGGTTAGCCCACTTCAAAGCACGTTGGGCTACTGCTTCGATGCGATCGCGCAGTGCGATCGCTTTCCCCGTCGCCCCATCTCTACCTGATAATATAATCGGTTCAATCGCTCCATCTAATTCAGGTATGGCAATTTGTAAAGCTACTTGAATGGGATGTAAACCTAAATCGCTATCTAACCACTCTTCTGTGGTTTGGAATACCAGTGGTAACGCCACCATGTAAGGGCGATTTAAGCGTTTGAGTGCGTCAATTGCTTTGGGATGATCTTGTCTTGCAGGGCCGCCTACCAAAGCAAAACCAGTTAAAGATATAACTGCATCAACTAGGGATGTGTTGGTAGTCGGTTCGTAGAAGTAAGCATCCACAGGCTTGGAGAAATCCAAACCACCAGCAAATACGGGTACTACCCGTGCGCCTAGTGATTCCAATTCCTGCACCATTGCCACGTAATGGGCATCATCACCTGTAACTAGGTGAGTGCGTTGTAGTACTAACCCAACACAGGGAGCTAATGGATCTTTCAGGTCATGGGAGATATCTTTCCTGGCAGTGTACCAGTTGAGATATTCCCTGACATCTTCATACATGGTCGTCGCCAAGGGATGCCAAATCCCCATGTCAGGATAAACTACTGGTGGTTGATATTGCAGAGACGCAGAATTTCGTGTTTCTGCACCTTTTAATACATATTTATCCGCCAGCATCAGCAAGAAGTTTTCCAAGTTTTCGGAAGAACCACCCAACCAGTACTGAAAACTCAACATGAAATTGCGTGCGTCCTGTGCCTTTTCCATTGGCAAGAACTTTAGTACTTGGGGCAGTGTCCGCAAAAGCTTCAGCATTCCATCTTGGAATCCCGCACCGGATTTTTCCTTGCGCTTTCGCATAAATTGGGCGATCGCACTCTTCGATTGACCCAACTGCGCCAAGGAAAAACTGCCCATTTTATTTAGGCGCATCACCTCTGGCATTGAGGGAAAGACAACGGCAACGTCTAGATTATCGCGGTATGGTTCTACTGCTGTTACTACTTTCTGTGCTAAGTCTTCGATAAAAATCAGAGAGGCAATAAAAATATTGGCACTTTGTATATCCCGTTGGAACTCTTCATAGTTTTCGGGGTCTCGGAGTTCTTCAATTAAGTACCCACTGATTTCGATCGCAAGATCGGGGCTGTTCGAGTTAATCGTGCGAACCGCTTGCGACAATGCACTCTGGTACTGGGACTCAAGCACGACATAGACCACCTTGATTAAATTACGTCCGCGCAGGTTATCAGGCGCAATATGTCTAATGGTGGACTTGACGTGGGTGAACATGCTTCCTAAGCTCCTTTGATGCGTGTTCTCTACTGGAAGTTAAGAGCGGCTAATACTGCCACAAGTGACTTCTTTTTTCGGCAATAAGAGTTTTTTATCAGAAAAACCTTACCCAGAGAGCATTTTGCCTTATTTCTGACACAAATTGATATAAAAAATGAAATATTTATTTACTAATTTTGATAAAAAATAAAAGTAATTACTCAGTTAATGTAAATTTATCTTAATAAACCTCATTTTCTCTTGGTCATAAAGCATAAAAAATGCGTAACTATTGTTACAAATAACCAACCAATAATTTGACATTACTGGGTATTAAGCATAACTAAACACTTAGAGTGCGAAGCCTCAAAAACTACACTCACATAGCATAAAATACTTAAGTCTCCTGCACCATCCAAATCAACATCCCTAGTAATATTTCTACTGATAGAACGGTACAATTATTCAAATCAACACTCAGTGTTTGCCTTTCTAATTTCAAAAATCGCCAAGCCGTTCCACTGCTGACGCTGCCATAAATTGTCTTGATTGGTATATTATTTGTCTCATTGAATTTTTGCGCGGCAATCATTTCTGCGGTACATTGCCCTAAACCCGGTTTTAAATCACCTTTTTTTGCTTCAATAATTACTATGACAGGAGCTTCGATAAATATTTGTTCGGGGGAGCGGCTAATTAAAAAATCACACACTCCACTTAAGCCTAAATCTGGTGCAACGGTAAAATCTTCACCCGAAAAAAAGCTGACCTTGCGTTCGAGTATTTTCCTAACTTCTAAAAGAATAGGGCTAATAATTAACTCTGAGCGAGCTTTTTCTGAACCAGTCGCTGTTGCTATTGGTAGTGTTTCGCTTAACGCTTCTTTGAGGTAAAGGCTAGGTTCTACGGACTGTGTTTCGTGCAAAAAACGTCCGTTTCAACGGTAGCTAACTTAAACTCGCGTTTGACTCTTGCCAGCGAAAAGTCGCCATAAGACATGATAGATCACTAACTCGCGTATGATAAATATCACGGCGTTTGAGTTTCTTCTGTTTGAGCTTGTAATTTTTGAACCTGCTCTACAGTTAAACCTGTGACATCGACAATTATTTCCAGACTTATACCTTTACTCATCATTTTGATGGCAACCTCTTGAGCTTTTTGCTCAATACCTTGTTCAATACCTTGTTCAATACCTTGTTCAATACCTTGTTCAATACCTTCTTTTAGCCCTTCTTGCAAAATGTCTTGATAAATCACAGATTCGCGCATAATATCACTCCGCAAAACTTTTTTAATTAGGTCTTTATTTAATACTAGCCCAGATAACACGGCTGTTGATGCAGCAATATTACTTCGGAGGCGGGTGTCCTTAATTGCTTCAATAACTCCAGCAACCTCTTCTAAAGTTCGCCTTTGATCATCGGTTTGACTTAGAGTTGCAAAAGGAAGCAAACCTGGAGAAGTGAAAAATATTTCGGTTGGTTGTTCCCAAAGTCGAATTACATCAAATCTGTGCCAGCTATTTTCTAAAACAAATTCCGTTTGATAAACTAGCTCAGAATCGCTTGGTTGTAAATAAATTACAACTTGACGCATTTGCTTATGGGGAAATTTTCGATACCCCCGTAAGCGATAATCACTCATCCGAAAAGGAATATCAGCTTTTGGTCTGGTTTGGAATTCGAGATGGAGGACGATTTCGTCTGACTGCAACAAAATTAGTGCATCCGCACGTATTGGTTCGAGTGATAATTCAGATGGACTAAGTTCAGTGAGTGTAATTGGCTCATTGAGTAGCCAAGTTGCAAAGTCACTGGAAAATGATTCGGCAAGAAATTTACAAACGTTATCAAACATAAGCCGTAATTATATCAGTATTTTAGTGCCTGTGTAATTGAGGCATGAATTAGGTAACTAATTAGACAACTTTTCACCATTAATTTATGAGTCCAGTAGATATCCTCATTCTTTCAAACGGCCCTGGGGAAGTGACAACCTGGGTACGTCCAGTAGTAAAAGCACTGCGGGAAAAGCTGGGTAATGACCGTGAGCGGGTAAGAATTTCCGTAATTTTGTCACCTTGTCCAAATGCGAGTGGAAAAGAAAGTGCGATCGCACTTTCCTACCCAGAAGTTGATAGAGTTCAAGCAGCAGAATATTTTTGGAAATTTTTGCTTTGGGGAAAAACTTATGAGAACTGGGATTGGAGAAGTCGCGGTGTTGTAGTTTTCCTCGGTGGCGATCAAATTTTCCCTGTGATTATTGGTAAAAAACTAGGATACCGCACTGTAGTTTACGCCGAATGGGAAGCTCGTTGGCATAACCTGATTGACCGCTTTGGCGTAATGAAACCAAAAGTCGCTGAAAAAGTATCTCATAAATACGCCCATAAATTTATAGTTGTCGGCGATTTAATGCTAGAAGCTAGTAGTTATTCGTCCTCTACAAATGATCAAGAACAAACTCAAATCATCGGTATTCTCCCCGGCTCAAAAGCAGCAAAATTAACTCAAGGAGTTCCTTTAACTTTAGCTATTGCTGAATACATTTATGCCAAAAGACCGCAAACCAAGTTTGTCATTCCTGTAGCGCCAACTTTAGAATTACAAACCTTAGCAAGTTTTGCAGATCCACAGAAAAACCCGTTTATAGAAACTTTTAAATTCTCTGGTGCTTCCTTAGTTTTCCCAGAAAAAAGCGATGAATACCCGCTACTGAAAACAGGTAAAGGGCTAAACGTAGAGCTACACCAAGAAAATCCTGCCTACGCCATATTATCTCATTGTTGTATCTGCCTAACTACTGTTGGCGCAAACACGGCTGAACTTGGTTCTTTAGGCGTACCCATGATTGTGTTGCTACCAACTCAACAGCTTGATGCGATGCGTTCTTGGGATGGTCTACCAGGATTATTAGCTAATTTACCAGGAGTGGGTACGACATTTGCCAAAGTTATTAACTGGCTATTTCTGCGGCGTAAAGGTTTATTAGCATGGCCAAATATTTGGGCGCAAGAAGAAATAGTTCCAGAACTGGTAGGTCAACTTGATCCGCGAGAAATTGGCGAAATGGTATTAGACTTGTTAACTCATTCAGAAAAATTGGCACAGATGCGAACTAATCTTAGAAATGTTCGAGGCAAAAGCGGCGCAGCGCAAAAGATAGCGCAGATTGTATGCGAGGAAGTTGAAAAGCAGTGCTAGTAGGAAAGATGTAAATTACGAATTACGTTAGCAAAGCTCTTGAGCATCATTACGAATTAATCAGACTGTCCATCCCGTCGCCCCAGTTCATAAATGCCAGAGCCAATACAGGCAAGTATACCCATACTAACTGCCCAACTGCGACCTAAACTAATCTCTACACCCCAACTAAATAAAGCACCAACTACCAAAAATGGCAAAATGCTAAATAGCGAGGCGTAAAAGGCGTTTTGAGATTCTCTGGCTTTGCGGGTTTTCTCGAATTCTGTCTGGCTGGTGTAAAGCGATCGCTCTGCAAAGTTAAACCAACGGTTTAGCTGTTCAATTACCCACTCACTTATCGGGGAAAAACCTAAGTACAGCGCTAAAGACCACAGACTAGCGCCGGCGATCGCAACTGTGTCTAAATCAAAACGAAAAGGCAATATATCGGTCAGCATGGCTTGGTTGCGTCCTGGAAATGGTCATCTTGGCCTTTTTTCAATGCTCAATCGACCTATTCAGCAATTTTAAGCATAAACCCTTACAAAATTTCAACTGTCTCATACAAAAAGTCAAGACTAAGAGTGAACTGTCAATAGGCAACAGTGTTTTCTATTCCCTTATTCTCCATACTTACGCATATACATACCCATGTCTATAACTATCCATTTATTGAAACATTAGCCTGTAATCGACAGCAAATAAGCGCATACCATAAAAATTATATTTATCTAGTAAAAAATCAGCAAAATTCTTATCTGACCATGATTTTTTAATTTCAAAACCTGATAACATAAACTGGGCATTAGCCAGGCTGATATTCTTAATATACAAGTAATGTTAGTAAATTATTTACACAGAGTAAAGTTGTTAAGTAGTCGTGCAAAATAAATTTTATAGTTAGGAGAGGGAACAGGGAACAGGTAAGGAATACAGACATTCTTGTTTTCAATCAATATGTACAATTAATTTTGCTTGGGTACTTATGTAAACAGTTAACACAAATAATACAAATTAACCCTGAAAAAATAAATTGTTTTTTTAGCACTAATTGAGAGTTAAATAATGGGGAATTTCCCAAAAATTTACAGATAATACTGTGAAAATAAGGAATCAAATAATGGGTCAAAGACCAAAAAAAATATTGCTTTCTGGAGCGACACTATTAGGATTGGTTATTGTTGGTTTAAGCACTTTATTGCCAAAGGTAGAAACAGTTACAGCCAGAGAAGTGCAGCAAAGAAAAGCCACAAGGAGCAATGGTTGGTTAGCCGCCTCTTTTCCCGTAGAAAACTTTCAAGCATACACATCACCTTTTGGTTATCGTCGTGCTGCTACTGGTGGCGCTAATTGGGAGTTTCACGGAGGCTTAGATATAGCTGCGCCCCAAGGTAGTTATATTCGCAATTGGTGGGCAGGTACAGTAGTTAAAGTAAGTGATATTACTGCTTGTGGTACTCACGTAGTAATTAAATCTGGTGAATGGGAACACACCTATTGCCATTTGGAAGGGCATGTAGAAACTGCCTCTGGTCGGCGATACTTGATAGATAGGGCTGGTGGAATTCAAATTTGGGAAGGTCAAACAATTCCCACAGGAGTGAGGATTGGCCGTGTGGGAATGACAGGGCGCACCACAGGGCCTCATCTCCACTGGGGATTAAAATATGCAAATAACTATGTAGACCCTGCATTAGTGTTGCGAGAAATGTTTACTCAGCAGCAAATTGCCACCAGAGAGTCAAAAATTATCATTCAAGAGTCAAAAAATACCCGTGATTCTGGTTACTAACTAAGTCTGTTTTAAGGCATTTTGGCACATATATATTTGTCAATGTTGCTATGCTGTTTGAGCAAAAAACATCCTAAATTAGAGCAATATTAACTCTATCCTCTGGTAATAACCGGGGGATTTTTTATCTTCAAAGCTATAGCAGGTGACAGGGAACAGGTGACACTTCGGCAAGCTCAGTGACCGCATGTGGCAGGGTTAAAAGTCTTTTAGTGCATGAGTTTTATCATTGGCCGATGTCCTAACTGTCTTGGCTACTGCTATACAACAGTTTGCCGATAATACAGCTAAACCCTGGTAGTAAAGGACTGGTCAATTCATCCTGACTGTATAAAGTCGTCGTCAGCTTTAAAACATGATTGCGATCGCCCTCAAAGATTGCTAAGTCTGCCATTGTCCATCGCACTTGACTTACTGGTGTGCTGTTCATCGAAACTTCCAAGCAGATGGTTATTTAAATCATAGTCAAAATCACAACGTAGAGACGTTGTATTGCAACGTCTCTACAAATCGACTCAATTAGGTACGGCTAATTTTGCTTCTTCGGCTACTTGGTTATATTCAGCAACGATTTGGCGGAATTGTTCTCCGTCGATTGTTTCTTGTTCAATGAGAATCTCCACTAAACGGTCAACCACTGTCCGGTTTTCTTGAATCAGACTTTTTGCTGTGTCGTAGCATTGGATGAGAATTTCACGCACCTTACGATCAATTTGGGCGGCAATTTCTTCAGAATATTCTGATTTATTCATCCAGTCACGTCCCAGAAACACCTCGCTATTGGGCGATTCTAAACAAAATTGGCCAATTTCGGACATACCATACTGTGTAACCATTTGTCTAGCAATGGATGTAGCATATTCTAGTTTTCGATTTTCCTGCATACCCCCAGTCACTTCTGGTAGACCAAATATTACTTCTTCGGCGGCTCTACCACCCAATACAGCTGTAATTCTGGCTAATAGTTGTAAGCGGGACATTAAAAAATGTTCCTCGTCAGGAGTAAACCAAGTTAAACCCCGTGACTGTCCGCGAGGGATGAGGGAAACTTTCTGTACTGGGTCATGGCCTTTGAGCAAGGTTCCTACTATGGCATAGCCAACTTCGTGATAGGCAATTAATCGTTTGATTTTACTGTCTACCAGAGGAGTTCCTTCCATTCCTGCAACTACGCGATCAACTGCATCATTAATTTCTAAGATAGTGATTGCATCTTTGCGTCTTCTGGCGGTGAGAATGGCGGCCTCGTTGAGTAAGTTGGCTAAATCTGCACCAGTAAAGCCGGGAGTGCGGCGGGCGATCGCTTCTAATGACACACTCTCTTCAATTTTCTTATTTCGGGCATGAACTTGCAAGATTTCTAATCGCCCTTTTAAATCTGGTGCATCGACAATCACTTGTCTATCAAAGCGTCCGGGACGCAACAAGGCTGAGTCTAAAACATCGGGGCGGTTGGTGGCTGCAATAATAATAATGCCTGTATTACCTTCAAAACCATCCATTTCGGTGAGCAACTGGTTAAGGGTTTGTTCTCGCTCGTCATTCCCACCACCGATACCAGCACCCCGTTGTCTACCCACAGCGTCGATTTCATCAATAAATATCAGACAGGGGGCATTTTCTTTGGCTTTCTTAAACAAATCGCGGACACGAGATGCACCGACACCAACAAACATTTCCACAAATTCCGAGCCAGAAATGCTGAAAAATGGTACGCCAGCTTCCCCGGCGATCGCTTTTGCCAGTAATGTTTTACCTGTTCCTGGCGGCCCAACTAACAAAACACCTTTGGGAATACGTGCGCCTACAGCGGTGAATCTTTCTGGCTGCTTCAGGAATGTAACGACTTCTTGTAGTTCTTCTTTGGCTTCTTCTACCCCGGCTACATCGTCAAATTTAACCCCTGTTTTGGCTTCCATTTGAAAACGCGCTCTAGATTTGCCAAAGTTCATGGCTTGACTGGAGGCATTGCTTGAGCGACGGAGGAATAGTAACATTAAAGCCACCAAGGGCAAAATCCACATCAGGTTGATCAATAACCCCACAGCTGCTCGACTGTTGGCAGAAGACACCTCACCAAACTCAACATTTTTAGTTTTGAGTTTGTTAATTAACTCTGTATTTTGATTTAAAAGTCTTACCTGTAGAGGTGGTGTATCGGGCTTTTGTCCCTGTAGATATACTTTGGCTGTTTGTTCAGTCTCGTCTAACTCTACTCTTTTGACTTCCCCTTTGTCAGTTCTTCGGATCAACTCACCATAACTTATTTCGCCGCGCTCTGCTTTTTGTGCCAGGGCAGGTGTCCCGCTGAAAATACTTGGCAAAATCATTAAACTGGCTATTAACGCCCCAGACCAAGCAACAGTTTTTGGCGTTCGCTTGTTGTTGATTGTGCCTAACTCTGGCTTGGCCGTAGTTAGTTTTAACATGGGCGATCGCTGTTGCATCAATGCCTTTCTCCTGAAATTTTTCATATTATTTACCTTTTTTCTGCTGGCATGAGCTTCGCGCTGGTTTTATGCCTATTTTTCTAGCAAAAATTGCAATAACTGGAAATCAGTGTTTTTTATCTAGTCTAACTTCTATACAAAAGGAATTAGACGACTCAGATGCAGAAAATAATGATGATTCTTAAACCGTCCCTCTTCACAGGGTGAGACGGTTTTTTAATGCGATCGCGTTTGTTGGTGCTGTTTACGATTGCCAATTCAATCAAAATATTACTAGTTTCCAACGGAAAAAATCAGAGTTTTAAAGCCTCTAACGCCACTGAGGGAGTCGGCAAAGCTGCCCAACGCAGTGGCTCCTCCTTGCAGGCTACCGTGCTATGTACACCGTAGTCCTTGCAGGGGAGAGGTTTGGAGAGGGGTTTTTGATCTCCGTCGAACTCACGTTAGATAAAGCAAATTTCATCAGGAGACAGAATTTAGAGGCAAGAGAGCAGAGTGCAGGGAGGATAAAATAACTATGGACACATAACTACTGTTTTACAGGTACTTGAATTCTAAACTCAGTTCCTCGACCTGGGCTAGAAAAACAATCTAACTTGCCGTTATGCTTTTCGGTAATAATTTGATAACTAATTGCCATACCCATACCAGTACCTTTACCTATGGGTTTGGTGGTGAAGAAGGGGTCAAAGATCCGATTTCTAACCTGTTCTGGCATTCCTGTTCCATTATCTGCGATCGCAATTTCTGCCCATTGAGCATCACAAACTGAGGTGCGAATGGTAATTTGACTGGGATTGTCTTTGATATCCTCATAGGTGCGCTTGTTATTAACCTCATCTAAGGCATCAATTGCATTCACTAGAATATTCATCAAAACTTGATTGAGTTGTCCAGGATAGCATTCTACTTGGGGCAATTGGCCATAATCTCGAATAACTTCAATTCCAGGAGATTCCGGCTTGTCTTTGAGACGGTATTGCAAAATTAATAGGGTGCTTTCAATACCTTCATGAATGTCAACTGCTTTAAAATCCGCTTCATCCATGCGAGAAAAGTTCCGCAGCGATAGCACAATATTGCGAATCCGTTCAGTCCCCATTTTCATAGAAGGCAGAATCTTCTGTAAATCTGCCATCAGGAATTCTAAATCAATTTCTTCAGCTAATGCTTGTATATCTGGATCATCACTGGGATGGCGTTGTTGGTAAAGATCAAGCATCCGCAGCAAATCTTGGGTGTATTCGTTGAGGTGAGCAATATTGCCATGTATAAAATTCACTGGATTATTGATTTCATGGGCGATACCTGCTACTAATTGACCAAGACTCGACATTTTTTCACTTTGAATTACTTGGCTTTGGGTGCGTTGCAAGTCGCTTAACGCTGTTGTCAGTTCGGCAGTACGTTCTTCTACTCGGTCTTCTAGTTCTGTGTTACTGGTTTCTAAGGCGGTAAAAAATTGACGCAATTGCCCCGCCATATAATTAAAGGATTGGGACAATGTATTGATTTCTCGGATTCGACCTACATTTACTGTTTGTTCTAAGTCACCAGATGCCATTGCTTGACTGGCGTAGTTCATCTTTAGAATCGGCTGTGTAATCCAACGAGAGGTTAAATAACCAATAACAATTGCTAAAATTAAAGCCCCTATACAAAGCAAAATAGTAGTTTGAGTATTGGCGTGGATTTTTGCAGTGAAAGCTTTTTCTGGCACACTCACCACCACTAACCAATCCAGCCCATATTCATCACGCCAAGGGGTGACATAGACAAAGTTGGTGTCTTCTTGTAATTTCAGTTGTAGCTTTTTGGGTGCGGTAATCGACTGAAGCCCGTTGAAATTTTGTTGAATCTGTTTAGCAATACCTTGAATCGCCGAATCTGGACTTTCTGTGGCTTTTAACCGCACAATTTCATCTTTAACTATCGTGAAGGGTTGCTGAGTACTAGAGTTAGCAATTAACATCCCATTCCGTTCTAAAATAAACACTTCTCCAGAATGACTGATATCCAAACGCCGCAAAAATTCACTCAGCTTCAACAGATGGATGTCTGCGGCGATCATTCCTAGTAATCGCTGCTGTGCATCATAGATAGGGCGACCTGCTGAAGCTGCAATATAGGGATATTTGTAATTTATGGTAACTATGCGTGACCAAATTGGTTTACCTGCTTTTACTGGTTCGGTATACCAGGGTTCTTTGAAGTTGTCCCAAGTAGAACGATCCATGATCTGGGTGCGATCGCCCTGATTATCTGTGGCATAGTTGTACCAATTATTGGGTAGTTTAGAACCCCAATCATCAATTGTAGTGGTTTTGCCATCGTAACGAGCAGCCCCGACTCCCTCACCTGTGGTCAGTCCGATACCAATGTAGGTTAAGTCATAGGCTTGCATTTGTTTCCAGAAATACTTGCCAGCAGTTTTGCGATCTCTTACATCTAATAATCCCATTTGAATGGCATCAGTGTTAATCTGGTTTACCTTGTGGGGAATAGATAAATAATCATCCAGATGCTGCTGTACCATTGTGTTGGTTCTATCCATTAATTGATCTGCTAAGTCATTTACTGCCTGTCGCCCATTTTTAAATGACAAATAACCGACCAAACCAACTGTTCCAAAAATTTGCAACGCAAAGGGAACAATCAAAACCATCTGTAAGGGAAAAGCTTTAATTTTGCGTGAGTCAGTCCTGTTCATTGGTAGTCTCAAATTCTATCCTCCAACTTTGGATAGATGAAAATTTATACTTACCATCCTAGTTTTCCCACAGGCTAAAGCTTACTCAACATTCAGGCGGAAAATTAATTTTTGTGAATTATTTACTAAATTTTCTCAAACCTAAGATGTAGCGTCTTCCAGACTAATTTGGGGCGGTTATTCCCACCGGAAGTTATCAACAGAATTTGTCAAAATAAGAGTTAACTGGAGGGCTAAGAAATGAAATTTTCAATCGATTCTGTATACAATTGGTATCGCAATTTGATTCGGAACCCAAAATATCGCTGGTGGGTAATTTTAGGCACACTAGTTTATTTTGTCAGCCCCATTGATATTGTGCCTGATATTTTTCCCATAGTGGGTCAAATTGATGATGTTTTGCTGATGACACTGTTAGTTACCGAGGTATCTGGTTTAGTGCTAGACGGTTGGAAAGCGCGTAAAGGTGTGGACACTGCTACTGTCAATACTTCAGATGATGCTACTTCCAGTGCAGAAACTGTTGATGTTGATGCTGTTTCTGTTAAATAGGTTTTTAATTAAAATAAATCACTCCCCTGTTTGGCTTTTCAAGCAGGGGATATTTTTTTTACGATGAGTTTAAAACTCTCTGACAAACTCAGTTAAGAAGCGGAAGGCCTTAAGAATATAATTAGCGCAATCTTGAGGAGAAGTATTATAGAACGATCGCCACGCATTTGCTTTATCTTCATCATAGCGATCGCCGCGTTCTGGATGTGCGTCTAACCATGCTAATCTCACGGCATGACCGATTAACACGTCTAACACGATATATTCTTCGATTTGTAAACTAGGGTTTTTAGATGCGATCGCGCCTAGTTCTATTAATGCTTCAATATTAACTTGGCGATATTCTGACGCTTCAATCTTATTTAATAAATGCTCAACGCGTAAAGCAAAATTCTTTTCTCCCGCAGTCATTTCTGATAACATCAACTCGCTATCTAAACGATTGCGGCGTTCTAGTTTGTCACCAATTACTAGACCTTTGCAATGTTTCATCAATAGCCAAACCTGCTGAAAAAAGTTTTTGGGTACACGATTCAGCGCCCCTTCTGCTTGGCGGAAGCGTCGCCAACCGCCTGCGGGAACTTCGATTTCTTCTGCAATTGTTGGTAGCACTACCCAATCAATATCGCTTTCTTTTTGTTTGACGTGCAGAGATTCTTGCTGGCGCAAGATGTTACTCATACCTGTATAACCAGTTAATACCTGACGCAAGCGCATTTTGATCTCAAAGGGCGAAAGTTCCATTAACTGTTCGTAAGCTTCATCTTGGGTAACACGTAACTCTCGTGCTAGTTCGCTAGTAATTAATAAGATAAGATAACCAACTCTTAGAGTTAACAATCCTTGGAATAGTTCAGACTCCGAGCGAATGAGAGTACCAAGATAAAGTAATATTTCTTGTGTAAGAACGCGATCGCGGATATCTTCACGACAAAAATGTTTGATTTTCTCCGCAATTTCATGATGGGACATAGGTACAGCAATCAATGATGCTTCGCTGTACGCTCTACCTACAGCTATTTGCTTACCGCGTACTAAAATACTTGTCACTGCATCAGATAAGCCAATATCAACCATCTGACGCAACCCCGCAACCCGACGGACTACAGCCCAGATAACTAAATCTCCGGCTTTGGTATAAATTTCATCCAGCAAATCAGCTACTGTCACAGGAATATTTGGCCTACCAAACCCTGTATCAAATTCTAGTCCCCGCAAGCGAGTTAGAGTCTGCAATAACTCTATTTGTTCATAAATATTCTCGGATGATCGCAAGGAAGAAAGTAACAATCCCAAGTTAGTTTCGCACTCCATTTGGAATTCTTGGGTATGTTCTAAGCGCCAGTTTTTTTCAGGATGGTAAGGCAAGTAATAGCAATGTGGTGCTGCATCGTGCATTGCTGACTGATAAAATTCGGCATTTTGCAGAAAATCAATTCTTTGAATAGCTCCTGTCAACATTAATTGATTAAGTCTGCCTAGTTTTACTCGCACACCGTTGCAAATACCATCTTTGAGTTCTTGCATCAGTTCTAATAATGCTTCAGCACCAATTTCTAACATGGTGTGGGTCAACATTAAAGTTAATATCGGACGACCCAATTCACTCCAATATTTTTGAATATAAGCCAATTCACTTCTAATTTGATCTACTAAAAAATGGTAATCCAGGGTTAAATAGAACTGTTGAGCATCTAAAAATGACGGCAAAAATACCACTGTTTCACCACAAATCCGAAAGATGCGCGATGTGGTTAAACTTCGTAATCTGCGTACTGGTCGCCCAGTTAAACCTAGTTTATCATTACGTCCAATTTGGGTATAAATTGTTGAGAGTTCCCCAGCTTGTCTCACTTGAATTGGTTCTAATTGCTTAGGTGTTTGGGTTTTAATTCCATGAACTTCTAGTTTTGCTTGTAAGTCATCATCTTCTGCTAACAAGGCAATTTGGACTAAAGATTCGCGGTTTTTGCCAATACTCAAATGTCTCCCTAGTGGATCAAGATCACCAACTGCCAATAAATCTTCACTTAACATTTGACCAAGAAAATATAAGCTTTGCGCCCATACTAAAGGGATATTTTCATTAGGCAAACGAAGTTGACTGTGGGGTGCTAATTTTTCCGCTTCTACATTTTCTGCTGGCACATAATATAGTTCTGGTAAAAAATAATAACCATCGCGTTCCACTAATACAGAATCTAAAAGTTCTTGGTATTGTTGAACTTGCTTTTTATCATTACGAAACAAGCCATCAAGTAATAAATAAGTGAAAAATAACGGCCATTCGCACTCAATATGCTCAAATTGCTTTAGTTCCCGTGGTTCGTAGTGCAAGCGCTGGTTATCTTCTAAAACAGTTTGGTGTCCATCACGCAAGAAGCGTTTGCAGCCGTATTTGCCTTGGAGTTTGTTGATGATATCGTTAAAAGTGCGTTCGCGCAGCGTCTCTTTTCGAGATTCGCTTAATTGTACATCTTCCACCGCAAAGGCGGGATAGCTAATAATACTCAACAGCGCCGCATCAATTTCTTTAGATGCAGATTCCCTCGGCAATAAAGATTCTAAGGTAATTCTGGCACGGGCAATCTCATCAGGTAGTACATGAATTACTGATGCTTGACTACCACGCACACCAAATAAATCTAATTCATTCATCGCTTCTAACGCTGCTTTCGCCATCCCTACAGAACTGGCGTTTAACTCCGCATTACCACGATTAATTTTGTTACCCCGTTCCCAAATACCATAATCTGGTGTGCGATAGGCTCGTCCTATGTAGTAAACCAAGTTCTGGACAAAGTTAACTTCATCAATCGTATAAATAATCTGCAATCCCGAAGCGGTCATTTCCGCCAATATCAGTAAAAATATAGATGTAGCATCAAGTTGCAAATGACCCCATTCATCATCACCAACTACAATGTCGCCCGTGGTAGTGTTGTATTTGGCGTGTAAGCCATCTAAGGGTGATTGAGTATGTTTAAATTGCTCTACTTTATGCGCCTGTCGCATCATGGCAAATAACAACCCACGCATCAGCTTGATAACGCTGTGTTCTAGTTCGTATGTGTGTCCCTTGTCTTCATCAACTTTGCGATACGCCAGTGCTAAACCCCAAACAGCCAAGATGCTGTAAACATTGTCTCTTACCCAAGCATCTGTGTAATCACCGTGGGCAGTAATTGCCGTACTCGCAGGTAACAAACCAGTAATCGGATTTTGACGCGCTAGGATAATGGTTTTGATTTGCTGGTAGTAATGCTCCAGTCGAGTTTGTAATTCGGTGGCTGTTTTCATACTTAATTAAGGAAACTTGCAGTAGTCCACCCTATGGCTGTGGAGAGAATTAGATAAGCCAAAACAAATTCTGTGATGGGCGATGGTGTTACAGCTGAAGGTAGTGGAGATTAATTATTATCTCGCGTTAATAGCCCTTTAGTTACCCAGTGGTTAAATAATTCGCCTAAGAAACTGAGATTTGTTGAAATCTTTATCAATACGCAGTTTTTTTTATACTAAATTTTATTGTTTATTTGCTAGTTATAGAATTAACCATCATTCAAAAGATGTACAGTTCACTAAGAACTTATTCAGTACATTGAAGTTATTCAAGGGTTTGAACATAACAAATTTGTAATCAAGAGGATTGATTATGTCTTTGCGTTACAACGAAAATCAGGCTCAGTTAGTGAAAGTAGTCTACTCCCAAATTAAAGTTAACGGCAAAATTGAATTAGTACCACTTGAACTTTATGCTGATGGTTCACTCAAGCGGTCTGCTGGTTAAGGCAAGTCACAAAAAAATTTAATTTTCTGACGAATTACTGACTATTAACCCAAAAGCAACTCTTTCTACTTAAGTAGAAAATGGTAGGTTGTTATCAGTCCAGATTCCCTCAATTCATGTAGAATCTGGACTTTTAACTATGCCTAGATTTTATGAGCCAATGTGTAATGTGAACTTGTCATTACTGAGGTAAAAGGTCTTTTCTATTACTGATTAGGTACTACTGTTGGGTAAAAATTTTAGTTGCTACAGGGTCTTCGGTATAACTCCAAGGGTCGGAGTGCGATTAAGAGTGATATCATAGAAGTCGTCACTGAAGACATCAAAATAATCATCACTACATGAAAGCCGAATCCGTTAGCACGACGTTAGCAATACCGCGGGAACTTTTGGAAGCAACTGACAAGGCAGTTTTAGAAGGCAAAGCAAGGAGTCGTAATGATTTTATGGTGCAAGCGTTACGTCGAGAATTAGCAGCACAGAAAAGAGCCGCAATTGATGCTGCTTTAATAGAAATGACCAGCGATCCTGATTATCAAGCAGAAGTACTCAAACTAGAAGCTGAATTTGCCGCTGCTCAGTGGGAGGCATTTCTGTTAGAGGAATCTCTGTAATGAGGCGGGGTGAGGTCTATGATGCTCGATTAGAATCAACTGAGGGTTCAGAGCAAGGAGGGACTCGCCCAGTAATTATTGTCAGCCGTGATGCAATTAATTCGTCGAGTCCGGTCGTTCTAGCAGTTCCCTGCACTACCTATCAATCAGGAAAACGAGTTTATCCTACCCAAGTGTTAATTTTAGCACCAGATGGTGGACTTAAACGAGATTCGATCGCAATGGCAGATCAGGTGCGGGTGTTATCTAAAACCCGCTTTTTGCGTTTAAGAGGTGCAGTTTCTCACTTGGTAATGGCTCATTTAGCCCAGGCTTTGTTGATAGCCTTAGATTTACCAATCCCAGACGATGAGTGAAGCGAGGGAGCAGGGAAAGAATATCTTACTTAGCATTTAGCACTGCTAAATTTATGTAATTTCTGATACGCTACAATATCAGAAATTTAGGATGAAGATACTGCTTTTGCTCTTGGCGTTATCCGTCTGCTGACAGTTTTATGAGCTATATAGCTTGTGTTTGATGAAGTGGTAGGGTTGAACATTTTAGTCATTGCTAACAACCCTACCCTTAGCCTTCAAACAAATACTAATGAGTACATGTAAATATTTTGACTTTGTGAAGTTTGCCAGCAAATCGCTACATTTGCTTGACACAAATTTTTGCAATAGTAAAATCGACACTAACCATAAAAAAATCAGGGTAATCAATAGTGTAATTGTACGTAATATCACAAATACCGTACATAGTTACTTAAAATTGATCAAATCGCATGATTCCGGGTTAGGATGATCACTTAGCGATGCCTTGATTGGCTATCGATGTTGAGTTTTTAGGATTTTATGGACAAAAGTCCACAAGACGGCAGTACTAACCTCCTCTAAGCTAATGAGCGTGTCTCTCGGCGCGGGGGAGGCATATAGGAGGTATAATGCTTATACAGGACATTCGTGATTCACTGTTTGATGTCAGTGATTTAAATCAGCTTAAGTGTGATTTGAATCGTTTACAACCCGTGGATGTTGGGGAATACATCACACAATTACCAGAAAAACAGCGAGCGATCGCTTTCCGTCTCCTGAATAAATCGCAAGCGATCGATGTTTTTGAATATCTACCCACAGAGTTGCAAGAAGAACTAATTCATTCTCTGCATAATGTCCAGGTAGTCCAAATTGTGGAGGCGATGAGTCCTGATGAACGGGCTGAATTATTTGATGAATTACCTGCTGGGGTAGTCAAACGGTTATTACAACAGCTAAGTCCAGAACAAAGGCAAGCTACAGCAACAATTCTCGGCTATCCTGAATACACTGCCGGCCGAGTAATGACTACAGAATACGTGCGGTTGCAAGAAGGCTTAACGGTGGGAGAAGCCTTAAGCAAAATCCGCCGCCAAGACGAAGACAAGGAGACAATTTACTACGCCTACGTCACCGACGATAACCGCAAACTGGTAAGAGTGGTTTCGTTGCGCCAGTTATTGTTTACTTTTCCTGATGTTTTAATTCGAGATATCGCCAGCGATCGCGTCCTCAAGGTAAGAACGGAAACTCCCCAAGAAGAAGTCGCTCAAATCATGAAGCGTTACGACTTACTCGCTATCCCTGTGGTTGACAGGGAAGATAGATTAGTCGGTATCATCACTATTGATGATGTGATTGATATTTTAGAAGAAGAAGCTACCGAAGATATCCAAAAATTGGCCGGGGTAAGTGGTGATGAAGAGGCGTTGTCTGCTCCTCTAGTTACAATGCGTAAGCGTTTACCGTGGTTGTTGGCAATCATGGCATTGTATATCGGTGCAGCTAGTGCGATCGCTCCTTTTCAATCGGTGATTGCAGCTGTACCAGTTTTAGCTGTGATCATGCCGATTTTTTCTAACACAGGCGGGACTGTGGGGATTCAAGCCTTAACTGTAACAATTAGAGGTTTAGGTGTAGGTGAAGTCACACCCAAAGATACTATAAAAATTCTCCGCAAAGAAATTTTTGCTGGTTTAGGTACGGCGGTAGTTTTAGCCATCACAATGACAGCGTTATCGATGATTTGGGCTAAACCCCAAGAACGATGGGTGGGTTTAGTTGCAGGTACAGTCATGGCTACTAATACAATGGTGGCGGTTACTCTTGGTACGTTATTACCAATGGGTTTGAAACGCCTGAAACTTGATCCAGCTTTGGTAAGTGGGCCATTAGTCACTACATTGCTAGATACAATCGGGTTCTTAACCTTCTTGACTTTAATTTCTCTGTCCTTACAGGTTTTACATTTACCAACATAAGGTTAGGCGATATGGCAATCTTATTTGATTTGTAAAAATTAATAGCCTTAATAGCCTCAGATACCCGACTTCTTAGAGAAGTCGGGTATCTTGTTTTTCACAAATGATTTAGGACTGTTACGTGCTTGCCTTAACTATTAGGACTAACCCATTGACAGAAACGCCAAAATAATAAAAGCTTATAGCTAGATTTTTCAGTGATATTTTGGTGATCGCAACCAATCAAAGGTGATTGACAAAAACCCGAAATAATGTATTTAAGTTAATACACATGATAGTTATTTTGTACAGTGCATAAGTTCTATAATTATGTAATTAAATGTGAAGATGAAGATAAGTAAGTTAGCACAATCAAACTATGTGAAGAAAAATGAACTGCGCTAAAAGCTTTATACCTATTGCTTATTGCTCTGTTCCAAACTGACTTACTTACCATACTAACAATCTTTAATTGCGAGCATAATGGCCAAAAGTTTAACTATAAGATATCAATTACTCAATTATTTACTTTCCAGCAGAACTATTCCTTCTTGAGATATTTTTTCAACTTTATTCTCGAATTTACATTAATTTAATAATTACATAATCTCAGCTTTATGATGGCATTAACTTCATAGTATCTTGATTTATTACCCATAGTTTATGTAGAAATATTTAAGGCTACATACTTAATAAAAATTTCCTTTTGCTTTTATCGTGTAGTAATATACAGTGTAAATAGTTACCCAGGAATTTGCGAACTTAAGTTCAAAGTATTGGGATTAACACTTTGCTTATCTTCTTCGTAGTTATCTACGAAAAGGCTACAAACCCGATGCGGAATCGGTAGCCTTAAGCTTGTATTACTCAAATATTAAATAAGTTTTGGAACTTAGTTAATGCGAAAACAAAAATTCCTCTTATTGATAGTGGGTTTATCGTTAGGCCTGTCAGTATTGATTGGCTATATCAACCCGCAAAAAGTCTTCGGTCAGATTCCTTTACCTGACGATGCAACTTTAATTACACGCCGACGAGCCGAAGTTGCAGCAAACTTCGAGGTTGCAGCTCCTACTCGGCCTCTTCGTCCAGTGGAGCGTGTACGTCGTGATACTTTTGGCGACGTAGGAATGACCCCCGTGAAGACTTTGGCTCAGTTGGATAGACTGTTTTATCCTTCTGTGCCGAACTCAGTTCGGGAAAGAATACTAGAAGGGTCTGAGTTCTTTACTACCCCCAACGTAGTTGAAGAAGGTTTCGGGTCGATGGCCATGCAAACTCGATGTGCAGGTTGTCACCTGAATAGCGTTGAGTCAGTTCCAAATGAAGGACTGCTCACAGGTATTTCTAACGTCAGTAGAGCCGGCAGAACAGTTCCCACCAACTTCAGTTTCACATCGGGTGATACTCGAGTAAATGGTGGTAGAGCGCCTGGTATGCGGTTAGATCCGGTCGAGCCAGATGGTACTGTTGACTTAAATCGTCTGAGTCTACGCACCAATCCAGAATTAAATGAATTGGATGGGGTCAATAGTACAGGGCGAACCGCAGCCTTTACTGTAATGGGCGACTTTTCACCATCGACCAACTATTTCGATGCGTTGAATAATGTTGTCAACCCTATATCTGGTATTGCTCAGAATTTTGGTGGTTTCTTACAGCATGTACGCCCACCATCTGCACAACTGAGAGATAAGTTCGGTCTAGATTGTAAACCAGATGCTATCCCAAGCATTGCGGAAGATAGAAACCTCGTTGGCTTCAATCCAACTACAGGAATCAGTGAACTTGGGTTTAGACGTGGTATTACTGAACTCGCTGGGCCTCCATATATTGGTCGTGGGTTGATAGAAGCTATTCCAAACCAGGATATTATCAACGCTGTTGACACCAACGATACTAGAGGTGACAATTCTTCCATAAAAACTGGTTTATTGCAGTGTATCGGTGATTGCATCACCGGTCAGGTCAATATGATTCCTAGCAACATACCGCCATCGCAGCTTGTCTCACGACAAGACGAGCGCCTGGCGACAGGGGTTGGGCGTTTTGGTTTACGTGCCAATGGCTCAGAGATGTTGCAGTTTATCCTTGGGGGGATGTTTGGTAGTCTGAGCATGACCAACGTGTTCTCTCCTTTGGAACAAAATATTGCTAACCCCGCCATTGCTCCCTACAATAGCGGCTGCCGAAACGAAATAGCTGATGGACCTGCACCTGCTGATTTCGAGCTTCCTGTCAGCACTCCATTTAGTGAGCGCAATTTCTTACGCGCGACGGCTCCCCCAGAATTCGGCAGAAATCTTTTAGCTGTCCTACGGTCTAAAGATCCTTCTAGACCTCTACCTGGTAATAATCCAGCGGCTAGAGTTCAAAGAGGAGCGCAGTTGTTTGGTGTTGACCTGGTTGCCTTTGCTAACCGGATGATTGCTAATAAGATGCCTAGCGGTGGCGATGGTCTAGATCCTAATGCTATCAACCAGAGCGATCGCATGGTTGGTTGCGTGAACTGTCATATTCCAGTTCAAAGAACTGGTCAGTCTCCGGCTGCTGGCGACCCATCCTTAGGGCCTGATGGACAAGCACTTGTAGATGCTCTCAGCTACCGTTGGGCTCCTCTTTTCTCGGATATTATTATCCATAGAGGCCCAACCATTGATGCTGAACGGTTTGCGCCAACTCCACGTGATCCAATTCTTGTGAGCCGCGCCGAGGTAGTTCGCCCTGGACAAGCTGGACAAGGAGCAGGTGGTAGTAACGCCGCAACCTTCACAACCTACGATCTAACCCGCAACCTGTCTAGTGATAGCTTCACAAACCAGCAAGGTACTGCTAAAGGTGATCAGTTCCGTACAGCACCTCTAGTAGGAATTGGTAGATCTGGCCCTCCATTCCTCCACGATGCTCGCGTTTTCTTAAGTACCTTAAACCGTGACACTACACCTGCTGGTACTGTAACTACAAATAGCGAAGTGACTAACGCACCGTTAGTTGTTCGCAATGTAGACAATGCGCTGCTGGCAGCAATTGAGTTACATGACCTGCCTGCACCTGATGACTCTAAGACTTCCACTCTGCCAGGTGGTGGATGCCCCGTGCCTCCAGGTGGTAAAGTTGTCAATAAAATTGGCAACGTGGTCGACTACGGCCCATCACCCAAAGATGTCATTTGCCCACCATATAGCAGTCCTCTTTCGACTACTCATAGAGGTGAAGCAAGAGAAGTTATGGCTCGTTTCCGTTCTTTGACACCTAACGATCAACAAGCAATCGTCGATTTCTTGAGAGAGTTGTAAAGGCTCGCCAATTGATTCGATATTGAATGTTTGATGATTTAATTATGGGGACGTTATTAATAACGTCCCTTCTTTTATGTTCCTATGTTGAAACCAAGTGCTATCATTACCTCTGCATACTTCAAGTAAATATTGCTAGAGAAGCGATGTCTAAGGACAAGCCTCTTTACACCGCAACGCACAGTTATTTATGCCTACTACTACCTGGAATCGTCATCACGTAATTTCCCTAGCCGACTTTACTACCGCTGAATACAATACTGTTTTGCAAACTGCTGCTAGTTTTCAAGAAGTGCTATCACGGCGGACAAAGAAAGTACCAACTTTGCAGGGACAGGTAGTAGCGAATTTATTTTTTGAACCCTCTACCCGGACTCGTAGTAGTTTTGAATTGGCGGCGAAACGGTTGAGTGCAGATACCTTAAACTTTGCTGCTTCTACTTCTTCAATGACCAAAGGTGAGACGATTCTTGATACAGCTAAGACTTATTTAGCGATGGGTACTGATATTATGGTGATCCGCCATAAAGAAGCAGGAGTACCAAATGCGATCGCCGCTGAAATGGATCGTCTTGGTGTAAGAGTTAGCGTCCTGAATGCTGGTGATGGTCAACACGAACATCCATCCCAAGGGTTGCTCGATTTATTTACTATTTGTACTTTAATTGATTCCAATCATCCCCGCATAGAATTGTTGGCGGGTAAAAAAATTGCGATCGTTGGAGATATTTTACATTCTCGTGTGGCGCGATCGAATATTTGGAGTTTAATCGCCAGTGGCGCACAAGTGCATCTCGCTGCACCGCCGACCCTTTTACCTAAATTATTTGCTCAGTATATATATGGTGAGAAAACAGATACACTTAATGGGCAACTATTTTTACATTGGCAACTAGAACCAGCTTTACAGGATGCCGATTTTGTCATGACTTTGCGCTTGCAAAAGGAACGGATGACAGCGCATTTACTCCCCAGTTTGCGAGAATATCATCAGTTATTTGGCATTACGCGGCAAAAGTTGCAACTGTGCAAGCCTAACGTCAAAGTTTTACATCCTGGCCCAGTTAACCGCGGAGTAGAGATTAGTTCAGATTTAATGGATGACCCAGAATTTAGCTTGATTCAGTCGCAAGTTACCAGTGGTGTAGCTGTGCGGATGGCGCTGCTGTATTTAATTGGTAGCGGTAAGACTTAATTTATGACCATTAACCAACTTCGTTCAGAATCTCCTGTAAACTGAGCAATAATTCATTGATAGTGTAGGGTTTAGATAAGAATTTTTTGACCCCAGTTTTCATAATTTCCCCTAATTTATCTTTAGACATGAGTCCGCTGGTGGCAATAACTTTGACTTTGGGATTGATTTTCTGTAAGGTACGGATAGCAGTCACCCCATCTAATAGGGGCAACATAATATCCATGAGTACGACACTAATTTTATTGGCATTTTTGGCATATTGTGCGATCGCCTCAATGCCATCACTAGCAATTAAGGTTTTGTAGTTATGAGTTTCTAATGATGTTCTGGTAATTTCCTGAATTGAGGGTTCGTCATCTACTACCAGAATTAACTCTCCATTTCCTGTCCGGGGTATCACTTCTTCTGGAGTGAAGCTTTCTTTTCCTTGCACCGCTGGTAAGTAAACTCTAAAACAAGTACCACTCCCGACTTGACTCTGCACATTTACAAAGCCATTATGACTTTTAACAATTCCTAGAACTGTAGACAGTCCTAATCCTGTGCCTTGTCCTACCGGTTTAGTAGTGAAGAAAGGCTCAAAAATTCTATCTAAAATTTCTTCTGGAATGCCAATACCCGTATCGCAGACAGTAATTACTATGTAGGGGCCGACTTGAGCATCTAAGTTCATTCGCGCGTAATTTTCATCAATCAATAAATTCTCAGCAGTAATCGTTAATGTACCGCCGTTGGGCATAGCATCACGGGCGTTAACGCAGAGATTCATTAATACCTGATGGAGTTGGGTACTATCTCCACAAATAGTCCATAATTTCTGGGATAAATCCAAGCGAACTTCTATAGATTTGGGTAGTGTTTCTTTCAAAATTTTGCTAACCTCGACGATTAAGTGTCTGGGTTGCAAATTGATCCGTTGTCCTTCCACACCCCGCGCAAACGATAGCACCTGTTTAACTAAATCTGCGCCTCGTTTAGCATTAATTTCTAAAATTTCCAACAAATGCTTGGTTCGTTCATCAGTATCAGGGAATTTCAGCGGTAATAGTTGCGCTCCTGCCAAAATTGGTGTCAGGATATTGTTGAGGTCGTGAGCAATACCACTGGCTAAAGTCCCGATGCTTTCCATCCTCTGGGCGCGGAATAGTTGGGTTTCTAAGCGTTTTTTTTCGGTAATATCTGTATCAACACTTAGAATCGATTGAGTTATTCCTTGGCGATCGCATACCAAACTCCAGCGACTAGCAACTAATACTTCTTTACCACTTTTTGTCACCTTAGTTAACTCACCTTGCCATTTACCTTGACTGATCACATTTAACCAAGCTGCTTCAAATTCTGGGCATGTTTCCCGAAACAATAACTCACTGACATTTTTACCCAAAGCTTCTTCTACTTTCCAGCCGTAAAGATTTTCTGCGCCTTTATTCCAAAATAAAATTTTATTTTCTAAATCGCGTACACAAATAGCATCAGTAGTAATATCTAATAATGCTGCTTGTTCGCGGATTTTTTCTTCAGCTTGTTTGCGTTCGCTAATATCGATGCTGGCACAAGTTACGCCCAGGATATCTTGTGACTCATTTCGTAATGGCTCCACAGTCAAATCATAATAGCGAATGCCTTGGGGTGTAGTGAGCGATACTTCCTCTCGCGTACCTATACCTGTAATCATCACACTATTTTTAATTGCAGTCAGACGTTGAGCATCTTCATCTGGAACGAGTTCTGAGTCATGTTTGCCGAGTATTTGCTCAACTTTCCACCCAGCAATGGGGTTATAAACCCAGGTATAACGTAACTCTGTATCTTGGTTAAAAACAAATATAGGTGAATTTTTTAGTGCTACCCGAAATCGCTCTTCACTCTGACGTAGGGCATCCTCAGCACGTTGACGCTCAATAGCATAACGCATAGAACGTACTAACAAGTCACCAGTTACTTGTCCCTTGACTAAGTAATCTTGCGCTCCTTCTTGCATGGCGCGGAGTGCAAGGGTTTCATCATCTAAACCTGTCAGAACGATAATTGGAGTTGCTTGTGCTTGGTGGTTAGCGCTGACAAAAGTTTCGATTCCTTGGCTATCGGGTAGAGATAGGTCTAATAAAATTAGATCAAAACTGTGATGCGTCAATAAATTGAGCGCCTCAGACAATCGCTCAACAGGCTGCAACTCTACCTTGACTGTGTTTACTTCCTTTAATAACTCCTGCAAGAGAAAGACATCCCCAGGGTTATCTTCTACTAACAAGACCTTAATGAGTTCTCCTGCCATGTCCATTACTCCGGCGGCAGTTTTACGATCGCAAACCAAAAGTTCTCTATGGATTGTACAATTTTAACGAACTGATCAAAATCAACTGGTTTGGTGATGTAACAATTGGCAGCCAAGTTATAGGCTTTCAGAATATCTTCTTCCGATTGAGAAGTTGTCAGCACAACGACAGGGATTCGCTTGAGATTGTTATCAGATTTAATTTCTGCCAATACCTCTCGCCCATCTTTTCTCGGTAGATTCAAATCTAACAATACAATATCAGGGTGAGGTTTTCTGGCGTAGTTGTCCTGTTTGCGTAAAAATGCCATTGCTTCTACGCCATCTTCCACAATATTCAAGTTGACTGAGATTTTGCTATCTTGTAGAGCGATGCGTGTAAGTTCAGCATCACCAGGATTATCTTCTACTAACAAAACCTCTATTGGCATAATATTTGGTATGACATTCACGATTGTTAACCTGCTTGATCTGGAATTGTGAAGTAAAAAATCGAGCCTTGACCCGGTTGTGACT
The DNA here is from genome assembly GCF_015206815.1 of Fortiea sp. LEGE XX443. Lineage (GTDB taxonomy): Bacteria > Cyanobacteriota > Cyanobacteriia > Cyanobacteriales > Nostocaceae > Nostoc_B. Next base: position 66,184 of record NZ_JADEXZ010000014.1, on the reverse strand, counting down.
CAACCCAGATCCGACCGCCGTGGCGCTCTATAATTTTCTTACAAATTGCTAAACCAATACCAGTACCCGGATATTTACTTCTACCATGTAAGCGTTGGAAAATCACAAAAATCCGCTCGGCATATTGTGTTTCTAAACCAATCCCATTATCACTAACTGAGAATAGCCATTCATTAGGAGTGCTGAGTGCTGAGTGCTGAGTGCTGAGTGCTGAGTGTTGAGTGTTAAGTGCTGAGTGCTGAGTGCTGAGTGCTGAGTGCTGAGTGCTGAGTAAGATATTCTTCCCCTGCTCCCCTAACTCATCTTTCCTGACTGCACCAATATGAATACGTGGTGGTAGTTTCCCACGAAATTTGATGGCGTTACCAATAAGATTTTGCAATACTTGTGTCAGTTGTGTCCGGTCAGCTTTGATTACAGGTAAAGAGTCGTGGGTAATTGTGGCATGACTATCTTCTATAGCCAATTTTAAGTTAGCGATCGCCTGCTCTAAGATAGTTGCACAATCAACTTGAACAAAGGGTTGCCCCCGTGTAGTCACACGGGAATAGTTCAACAAGTCGTTAATCAGGCTTTGCATCCGCCGCGCCCCATCCACGGCGTAGTTAATAAACTGCTCGGCTGTGGAGTCTAGTTGACTGTTGTATTTCCGTTCTAGTAATTGTAAATAACTTGTCACCATCCGCAACGGCTCTTGCAAATCATGGGAAGCCACATAAGCAAACTGTTCCAATTCTGAATTAGAACGTGCTAGTTCTTGAGCATAACGGGTTTCTTGTTCCAAAAGTTGTGATTGAGATAAAGCTATGCCAATTTGGTTGGCTAACTGTAGCAATAAGTCAGTTTCAAAGTTATTCCATTGGCGGGGGTGAGCGCATTGATGAGCAATTAATAAGCCCCAAATACCATCTCTAATCAAAATTGGAACTACGAGGTTAGCTTTGACACCAAATTGCTGGAGAAATTCTCGATGGCAATCTTGAATGTTAGCTTTTTCAACATCTACAATTGCTCTTACACGTCCTTGACGATATTTTTCTACATAGTCTTGTTGAAAGCAAGGATCAATGATATTTTGTCCTAAAACTACGGGCCAACCTGGTAAAACAGCCTCTTGCACTACTGTTCCTGAACCATCAGCCGCCAGTCGAAAAATCAGTACTCGGTCAGCTTGCAGAAGTTTTTGGACTTCTGTCACCGTAGTTTGCAGTATTTCTTCTAATTGTAAAGACTCTCGAATCCTAATAGTGATTTCAGCAAATAATTGCGATCGCAAGTTCTGCCGTTTTAGTTCCTCTTCTACTTGCTTGCGTTCGGTGACATCCAGCGTCACACCTATCATCCGAATTGGTTCATCATCAGCATTATAGATGACCGTACCCCGTGCTAAAATCCAATGAATGCTGTTATCAGGCCAAATACAGCGATATTCTGCTTCATAATCGCTGTGATTTTCGATGGCTTCTCTGACACACCCTTGCATTTTAGAGCGATCGTCAGGATGAATTGATTCTAATAGTTTACTATAAGGAAAATCCACTTCTGGGGGCAGACCAAAGTTAATGTGGCACTGGCTGGATGAAGACAGTTCTTCTGTTTTGAGGTCGAGTTGCCAAGAACCAAGTTTAGCCGACTGCAAAGCTAACTTCAGTCGTTGTTCACTTTCGCGCAAAAATGCCTCAGTTTGCTGCCTTTGGGCTAAATTGCGTCTAAGTTCTAATTGGCTAATGACTTGGCTACCCAAAGCCGAAAGCGCCTCTACTTGTTGTTGATTGAGTTCTCGTGGTGCTGGGTCGATTGCACAAAGAGTTCCTAATATCTGTCCCTCTGGGGAAATCAAGGGTACACCAGCATAAAACCGCACATATGGATAACCAGTTACTGCCGGATTTGTCGCAAATTGTGCGTGAACTAATGTATCTGGTATAACTACAATATTCTTGCATTCTAGGCAAAGATAAGACAACCCAAAATTACGGGGCATTTCTGATACATCCAAACCTAGCTTGGCTTTGAACCACTGACGATTTTCATCAATGAAATTTACCACAGCTATAGAAGTGCCACAAATAAAAGCCGCTAACTTGGCAATATTGTCATAAGCTTGTTCTGGTTCAGTGTCCAGAATCTCATATCGGCGCAGAACTTGTAGTCTCGCCTGTTCATGATTATACGATTCAGTTTGCATTAATTTTTTACGAAAAGCTCAAAAAAAGGTTTTATTAAAAGTGTTGGATGTGTAATGCTTTGTTTAATCTTTTTTACTTTAGTGAATAATTTAGCTAACTCCGACTTATCAGAGAAGTTATTTTAGGTTGTTGTAATAAAAAGACCAAACTTAGCACAGAGAAAGCGATCGCGCCGTACACTAATTTTTAGGATAATTCTAGTGTAGCCAAAATATATTAGGGAGTAGGGTTGAGTATTTTTCCACTAAAGTAGTATGAAGTGTAGAAGTAATACCAATTCGTAATTCGTAATTCGTAATTAAGAAACTCTGATTTGGTATGGGTTGTGGGGTTTGAATGTGTTGCCTAATTTTAGAGAAAAGGTATAACTTCATACTTCATACTACCCTGCGGGAACGCCACGGGAAAACATACTTCAGACTTCAGTTAACTGCTACCAAAGCCGTATCTCGCAACTTGACAATCAACTCGCACAGATTACCTGTATTCATGCGATAACTTAAAGGATGGGCAATTAACCGCGCCGTGCTGTGATACAAAGTTTCAATCTCAACTAAGCCATTGTCGCGTAAAGTCCGCCCTGTAGAAACCAAATCCACAATCGCCTCAGACATCCCTGTAATAGGGCCAAGTTCCACTGAACCAGACAATGGTACTATTTCCACTGGTATATCTAGACTTTGGAAATAATCACGCGCACAATTAACATACTTAGAAGCAACCCGACTGTGAGCAGTTAAATCTAAAGGTGATTTGTAAGGACTTGATGCTTTGACTGCCACTGACATGCGACAATAGCCAAACTGCAAATCAACCAAATGAGCTACTTGCGGTTGTTTTTCTCGCAGCACATCATAACCGACAATGCCCAACTGTGCCTGACCATATTCTACATAGACAGGTACATCCTGTGCGCGTACCAACAAGCCTTTTGCTTGTCCACTAGCATCAAGAATCTGAAGTTGGCGATTTCCAGAATCTAAAAAAGCACTAAAATCTAATCCCACAGATTGCAGTAGGCGGATGCTATTTTTCAGGAGTTCCCCTTTCGGTAGTGCAACAGTCAACATTCTCTTACTTGATATCCTTATGTTGGCAGTTCCAGTTTACGGTAAAGGCGATCGCTCCGGTGCTGCTTCTTTCGACGTATAGCGGATTGCGATCGGATAGAATACAGGAAGCAAGCGTTTGACTAAGCTCACGCCGAAGTCTACGCGGAGCCTGCTGGAGGCTCTATTATATTTGCCCAAAACTTTTCAAACATCCCCTAATGTAGCGCGGATATCTTTCAACATCAAAAATAAATGCAACGGATCTGTTGGGCTAGGTTCAAAATCAAATTGTTGATACCAGTCATGCGCTTTCTCATCTTTTGCATGAACCAATAATGCACGAATGCCAATTAGATCAGCCGCTTCATTTACGCGAATTAGGCAGTTTTTTAGTAAGCCTCTCCCTATACCTTTTTTTTGAAAATTTTTGCTTACTGCTAATCGAGCTAATAAAGCAACAGGTATAGGATATTTTGGTAAACCTTGTGATATCCGAGGTGGTGCATTCTCGTGAATAACTGATGCTACAGTCAGAGTATAATAACCAATTACATCATTTTCTAAGCAGGCAATATAGGTTGTTGAACTATCAGATTGCTGATTTTTTAAAGCATATTTAATTAAATAATTATTTAAATCAGAATCCCCACAATCAAAGTTTTTCAGGTTGTGGGATTTTGATAATTTAGCGATATATAAATTGTTAAATGCCACAAGGCTACTCAAAAACGCTAGGCTCTGTTAACAAAGAACGTAAACGCGGTTTTTCAAAACATGGAGCATCAAGAGCATCTTGAAAAGCTTGCCATTGCTCATCGTCCAGCGCAAAAAGCCTTCTATTCGTTAAAGTGTCTTGTGCAGCTTTCAAGCCATGCTCAAGCAGAAATTCGCTAACATTTTTATGACTTGCTGCTGCTGCTTGCTGTAAAAGCTTTTTAACACTAGGGCTAGTACGGATATCGATCCGTTCAGTCCTAGATTCGCTTAGGTGACTCATACGTTTAATTAGGCTAGTCTCTCTAGATCAACGATAACATACACACATTGTCCTGACAATCAGTAAATAAAAACTTATTTAAATAAGAAGCCACAAGTATTGCATCATCGCTCCGTTGCTGCTACTTGCGACTGATAAGGGATGACGATCAGATAAAATACGGAAAGCGGCGAACAGCCAAGACGCAAATGTCCAGCGCTGGGAAACCTTTGAGAACTATTGACCTAAAATTTATGTATGGTGAAATAAGTGCTTTATTCTTACCAAAATTTAATTTTCTAGGTTCTGGAGAAAAAAAAGATATGGCAGATTCTCAAAAAAGAGCGATTGTGTTTTTCGCTTGGGGAGAAAAATACATTAGTGAGGTACTCAATTGTATCAAAGTGAGCCACATGCCTGATTATGACAAGATATTGATTACTGATCAAGTTTCGGAAGTACCAAAGTGCGAACTTAAAGTAATTCGAGCAAATTTTCAGATAAATTCTCTTCTTCGCAAGACAGAATTAATAGATTTTCTGCCAGATAATTACAATTCCTATCTTTTTTTGGACAGCGACACTATTGTTATCTCTGACATTGAAATGGGTTTTGCAAAAGCTGAGTTATATGGAATTGCTGCTTCTCCAGCACCACATTACAGCCTTAATCATTTTTGGGGTTTCGAGAAAATTATGGAATTAGAAGGAGTTAGCTGTTCAAGCCAATTGCAATATAATACAGGTGTTATATTTTTCTCTATAAATGTAAAAAAGGTACTAGAAGTCTTCAGGTTGTGGAAAGAATTAGGAATAAAATATCAGAATATTTTTGAGAATGATCAACCATTCTTTTCCTTATCTATGGAGTTACTTAATTTTAATCCTTATACACTTTCAATTAATTACAATTATCGTGGTTTAGGAAATTTGATAAGTGGTGATGTAAAAATATGGCATTCTCACACAGAGATGCCAAAGAATATAAATCAGTTTGATGTTGCCTGGCCTGCCAGACGTGTTGTAGATGGAAAAGTGATTTTTTCCGAAGATAATAATATGACTCAATCTCAGCCAAAACATAAAATCAAAAATATATTAAAGAGGATTTTAAATCAACCAATCAGTGAATAAGAATTACAAATAAGCGAATTGATACACAACTACGGCATCTCAAAAAAGAGATGCGGCATTAGCTAATCAAATGCTTGCAGCAAAATAACTTTCGTCTAAATTAAAGATGAGAAATGATTCTAATAATTCTGAATTCTGCATGACAATAATCAAACAGCATGAGAATTTTATTAGTTGACGACGAAGCAGAATTAACTGACCCCCTAAGTCGCGTGTTAACTCGTGAAGGTTACACTGTAGATGCGGCTTATGATGGGATGAATGGTAATCAACTAGCTACAGCCAGTAGTTATGACTTACTAATTTTAGATTGGATGCTCCCAGGAAAAACGGGGTTGGAGATTTGTCAAGAATTGCGACAACATGGAAAAACCACACCAGTGCTATTTCTCACAGCTAAAGATACTTTAGACGATCGCGTGCAAGGTTTAGACGCTGGTGCAGATGATTATTTGGTAAAACCGTTTGAATTACGGGAGTTATTAGCGCGAGTCCGGGCTTTATTGCGTCGTGGCGGTTCCCCTCAAAATTATGAAACCACTTCCGGAAGGCTTGTTGTTGCTGATTTAGAACTCGATTGCGACAACCAAGTAGCTTATCGTCAAGGGCGCATTATTGAACTGTCGCAAAAAGAAAGTCAACTGCTGCAATGTTTCATGGAACATACAGGACAGTTGCTCACTCATGCCCAAATTATGGAACATCTGTGGCAAGATGAAGAACAACCGAGTAGTAATGTCATAGCAGCATTAATTCGCCTGTTGCGCCGAAAGATTGAGGTAGGCAAAGAAACTATCCTAATTCACACAGTTTACGGGAAAGGTTATCGCTTCGGTGCTGGTTCTGTAGAGTTAATGTGAGCATAAATTAATTCTAATTTTATCGCAATTGCTCTAATGTTTTTACGCCAAAAAGCCTTCTGATGTTAACTTTTAGCTTAGGTAGTAACATGATTAAAGATGGTAAATTATGAAAGCGAACAAACAATGATTACCAAAGAAGAAATTATCATCAAAGTACCCTCTGAGGTAGCAAAGGCATACCATAACGCTAGTGAAGAAGAAAGACAGCAATTGCAACTCAAAATTGCGGCAATTATGCAGTCTCAATTTACAATCCCCAAACAAGAGTGCATCACACGCCTCAGAAACATTATGGATAAAGCAAGTCAAGAAGCACAAGAGCGAGGATTAACACCTGAAATTTTAGAATCAATTTTGAATGATGACTAATAAACAACGGTTTGTTTTTGATACTAACGTGCTGATTAGCGCATTTTTGTTTAATCAAAGCAAGCCACGTCAGGCATTAGATCAAGCTCAGAATATTGGTCTGATCATATTCTCCAGTTCTGTCTTTTCAGAGTTAAAAGAGGTTTTATATCGTCCAAAGTTTGATAAATATCTCACTTTATCGCGGCGGCAAGAATTTCTTGAGCATTTAACAGAAACCACACAGTTTATTGATGTGACTGAACAGATTGATGAATGCCGAGACCCAAAAGATAATAAATATCTGGAATTAGCTATGAGTGGGAAAGCAGAGTATATTGTTACTGGAAACAATGATTTGCTAATATTAAATCCTTGGCGGAGCATTAAGATTCTGACTGTTCAAGAATTTTTGGCAAAGAAAAGATTAGAAAAGTAAAATTTTACGTCTCTATAAAATGTTACTCAAAATCTGATTGAGTTGAGTTTGTAGTTTATCTCGAAATTGTTGCGCCTGCTGATAAGTTGCTGCACGGTCTTTATCCGAATTAATCTGCTGTTCTAAAGGCTGGATAAAATATTGTAGACGAGTTCTCATCGCCCACACTCCCATTGAGGGAAAGAGGAGCAAAATAAACATTAATGGCGATATGGGTGAGAATGGTAATTTGATTAGTCGTTGCAATTTTTTGCTATTAACAGTCCAAGGATGTAAAGACTCGCTACCGATGCAAATTACTGGCAAAATCGGAATATGATAGCGATCGCTCAACTGAATAAAGCTGACATCAAATTTTTGCAGTTGATAGCGTTTTTGCCAACCTTTACCCGGCCCGCGTATTCCTTCAGGTGCATATAGTAAAATTTTACCTTGAGCGATCGCCTCCTCAAAATTTCTGCTCTCGGCTCGCACTGCACCTAAAACCTGCGACCATTTCGGTGGTAGCCACCAAATCATCCAAGGATGGTCAAATAAAGATACACTTGCCAATGGTTGCACTACCCATCCGCGTGTTTGACTTAAGAGATAACCCAAAGTGATAAAATCCCAAGGAAAACACATCCCTGCATGATTCATGGCCACAATCATTGACCCTGTTTGCGGTAAGTTATCAATTTGTTGTAGTTCTGCCCGAAAATAATATTTAACGATAGGAACTAAAATTTCATTGCGAAAAGCTTGTTGATAGTTGGGATTAAATTCACCAACTTCTTTTCTCGGTGGACGACAACCCAAGCGCAACCATCGCATCAGCAGCGCTAAATAAAACCCACTAGGTATCAAAAATAATATGTATTCTAGCCAATTCCAACCATCCGGGTCGCTGTGATAACGTTGCCAGTGGCGGTTAAATAAAACTAACCACCCTGGTGGATACCAAAGACAAAACCAGTCAAACCAGCTAAATTTATATCCCGTGTCTGATAATGCTTTCAATTGATAGTCGAGGATGTTTTTGCTGTGTTGATGATTCACAACCGTGATGCTGATTAAGCAACTGTATAGTCAACACTAGCGTAGCTTTAGAGTTCTATATTTGCCATCTCACTGTAGAGGTAAAATTATTTACATTTATAACGCTTAAGTAATATTTTTGGTTAGTAGTTTTTCTCTATCGCTCCATCTGTCAGTCTACTAAATCCAAAGTGCGTCAGTGATAGAATATTATAAGTATGCAATTAAATTTCCGCTGTAAATGAATAAAGCATTGGATGAAACCCTCTCGCTTGAGATTGCTAAAAGCATCAAAAGTAAGGCACATAAAACTTTTGATAATGCTTACAAAGCAGCATTAGCGACAGAGGGAGCAATTTATGTTCAAGGGTTTTTAGTTTATCCTGGCAAACCCTATCGCCCTGTTGAACACAGTTGGATTGAATTAAATGATACCTCTGGTGACAACTCCCTCACACGCATCATTGACCCCAACTTACCGCACCTACACAAAACTACTCAAGAGCTTTGGTATTTTCCAGCACAAAGTCTGAACGTCAAACAATTAAAAGCTATTATCGAAGAATCAAAAGAAGATTATCCCGAAGATAATCCGCTACCAATTTATGGCTCAACACCTTATGAATACTATGGTGATGTGATGTTGGGTGGCAAAGAGTATTTAGCAGCGTATCAAGCCGCTGAGGCTAAGTGCAAAGAGTTAAAAGAACTCAATTAGTTTTGTCGGCAGAGTTTTTGTAGAATTATTTTAAGAGAGCAATGTCTTCGACGATGCTCCGCCTACACAAAATCTCAGAAATTCTGATTTTATTGACAAAATCAATAGGATTTACCATCGCTACCAAAATATTCTCGATAGCAGCAAATTTTATCACCGCATATATCAAAAGAAACTGCGACACGATTTTTGTAAGGTTGTCCTAATAACAGTCCTTCATCACGGAACTCGAATACAACAGTTGCATCATTACTGGTAACGCGGTCTAGAGAAGTTAATGTAATTCCCGAACTGAAAGATTCAGAAACGTATTGAAGAAATTCTTGGGCGCGTTCTTTTCCCACATTCAACCCGTGGAATTTTCCCATCGGAAACCAAAAGGTAAAATCTTCGGTAAGCATATCCAGAAATGCTTGCCATTCTCCAGTGGCTAGACCATGTGTAAAATGTTCAAATGCTTGGTGAGCAACTTTTAAAGTAGTTTTAGGGTCTTGTGTCATCATTTTCAACTGGTTATACCAATTCGTAATTCGTAATGACGCTCGCGGACTCGCTAACGCTGCGCTAACGTAATTCGTAATTAAGAAACTCTGATTTGGTCTGGGTTGTGGGGTTTGAATGTGTTGCCTAATTTTAGAGAATTGGTATTATGTAGGACTCGTGAAGGACGGGCAAGATGCCCATCTCACAAAAGCAACAAAATCATTCTGTAATTATGCACCATGAGAAGGCAGAAGTACGAAGGCAGAGGGCAGAAGGGAAAACCCCATAAATAAATTCAGGGGCTTGAAACCCTGTGGCAGAGGGCAAAAATATATTTTATTCCTTCTGCCTTCTGCCTCCTGCCCTCTGCCTTTCTTAGGTCAAAACACTGGTTATGATTTATTACCAAAATGTTTTTTACCTAAAAAGTTTTTTTCAAATTTGATATAACTACAAAGTCAGTGGCAAACAAGGAACTAATCATCGTGGCTAGTAAAGGAACAGCCTATTTACTGTGGCTTTTTTGGCTGATTGGCTTTGCAGGTGTGCATCGATTTTACAGTGGTAAGCCCGTGTCAGGAGTGATTTGGCTATTTACTTGGGGTTTGTTTGGCTTCGGACAGCTAGTGGACTTGGCGCTTATCCCTGGGATGGTAGACGAGAAAAATTTGAAGTACCTAGCATTGCGAGGTTCTAATCCAACTCCAAACAACGTCCAAACTGTTGTGGTCAATCTTGGTGGCCAAGTTAGTGGTCAAATACCAGGACAAATATCCTTTCCAGATACAGCATCTTTGCAGCCACAGCAATTACCTCAAATCGCACCAAATCCCCAAAGCGACATGGTAACAATTTTGAAACTTGCTCAAAACAAAGGTGGTAGTATTTCCCTTGTTGATGCCGTAATTGAAACTGGAAAACCAGCGCCAGAAATCCGTAATCTTCTAGAGAGTCTTTGCAATGACGGTTTAATGGAGATTGGTAATCATGAATCTACTGGGGCAGTTATCTACCGATTAGTTTAGCGCGGCAACAATGCAAGCCAAAACATTAACATTGCAGTCTGACGCATTCGCATTGCAAGCTAAAGCATTAACATTGCAGCCCGACGCATTTGCATTGCAAGCTAAAGCATTAACATTGCAGCCAACGAATTCGCATTGCAGACCGATTCACTCGTATTGCAGACCAAATGTTACAAAAATTTGGGTATCATACTTACAAAATGCGGTCAGGCGATCGCGGTATCATCATTAATAAGTCTTATCATGTCTAACATACGTCAAGAAATGCCCGTGCTGGCTCGTCATGAAGGTGATTGGATAGGAACATATACACTAGTAGACTTAGAAGGCAAAATTTTAGATAAACATGAATCTCATTTAAGCTGCCAGTTTCCAGACAACAGCCTTGATTCTTACTACCAAATCAATCGCTACAAATGGTCTGATGGTAAACAAGAAGAACATAAATTTCCTGGAATGTATCGTGATAAAACACTCTGGTTTGATACAGAACGCATCCAAGGAAAAGCCTGGGAAGTAGATAATTCTACTTTAATTTTATGGTTTTCTTATAAAACAGCACCAGCAATGTATTTATATGAAATGATTCAAATTAGCCCTGATAATAACCATCGCGCCCGCACCTGGCAATGGTTTAAAAATCATCAAATTTACCAACGTACCCTAATTCAAGAACAAAGGCTAAGTTAGTAATTGAAACAGTCAGAAATATATTTAAATTTGGTAGGGTGCGTTACACTACATTAACGCACCATTTTATGAAAAAATAAGTAGTTCATCATCTTTAACTTTAAATTGACAAGATAGGCGCATGGCAAAGACTGACAAAATTAACTTCTCAACTCCTAGTGGTTTTCCTGAATTTCTGCCTAGCGAAAAGCGCTTAGAATTATATTTATTAGATACCATCCGTAGAGTTTATGAAAGTTACGGATTTACACCTATAGAAACTCCCGCAGTAGAAAGATTAGAAGTATTACAAGCCAAAGGTAATCAAGGAGACAATATTATTTATGGCATCGACCCAATTTTACCACCAAATCGCCAAGCAGAAAGAGACAAGGCAGGCGAAACAGGTTCCGAAGCACGCGCTTTAAAATTTGACCAAACTGTTCCTTTAGCGGCGTATATTGCTCGTCACTTGAATGAGTTAACTTTTCCTTTTGCTCGTTATCAAATGGATGTAGTATTTCGCGGAGAACGAGCAAAAGATGGTAGATTTCGTCAGTTTCGTCAATGTGATATCGATGTAGTTGGACGGCGTGAACTCAGCTTATTATATGATGCTCAAATGCCTGCAATTATCACAGAAATATTTGAGGCAGTTAATATTGGTGATTTTTTAATTCGCATCAATAACCGCAAAATTTTAACTGGTTTTTTTCAATCATTAGAAATTGCCGAAAATCAAATTAAAGCTTGCATTGGCATCATTGATAACTTAGAGAAAATTGGGGAAACCAAAGTTAAACAAGAATTAGAAAAAGAAGGGATATCACCAGAGCAAACTCAAAAAATTATTGATTTTATCAAAATTGATGGCAGTGTTGATGAGGTATTAGATAAGCTCAAACACTTATCACAAAACTTACCAGAAGCCGAGCAATTTAGTTTAGGTGTTACCGAACTAGAAACAGTGATTGCAGGTGTGCGTAACTTGGGAGTTGCCGACAAGCGTTTTTGTATTGATTTAGCGATCGCCCGTGGATTAAATTACTATACAGGCACAGTGTACGAAACAACCCTCATTGGACACGAAGCTTTAGGCAGCATTTGTTCTGGCGGTAGATATGAAGAATTAGTCGGGATGTTTATCGGTGAGAAAATGCCAGGTGTCGGTATTTCCATCGGCTTAACTCGCTTAATTAGTAGATTACTTAAAGCCGGTATTTTGAATACTCTACCGCCAACACCAGCCCAGGTAGTAGTAGTCAATATGCAGGAAGATTTAATGCCAACTTATTTAAAAGTATCCCAACAGTTGCGTCAAACAGGCATTAATGTAATTACAAACTTTGAAAAACGCCCCTTAGGTAAACAATTCCAAGCCGCAGACAAACAAGGAATCAGATTTTGTGTAATTATTGGTGCTGACGAAGCCGCAGCGCAAAAATCATCACTCAAAGATTTGCAAACAGGCGAACAAGTAGAAGTAGCATTAGCAGATTTAGCTGACGAAGTTAAACGCAGGTTGATGTAAATAAAATATTTATCAAGATACTATGAATAAACCAATCAAACGAGCTTTTTTAGATACAGAAGATGGGCAAATTCATTATCGCATTAGCGGTGCGGGAGAACCTATCCTTTTGCTGCATCAAAACTTCAGAAGTAGTGATGAATTCCGTGAGTTAATACCAATTTTTGCTCAGAAACGACTAGTCATTGCTATGGATCTTTTAGGGTTAGGAGATTCTGATAAACCACCAAGAATGTATTCAATTGAGGATTACGCAAAAACTGTTATTTTACTCCTAGACGAACTAGGAATCAAAACTGCAAGTCTTCTTGGACACCATACAGGAGCTTATGTAGCAGCAGAAGTAGCAGCAGCTTACTCCGAGCGAGTCAAAAAAATTATATTATGCAATATAGATAACTTTAGTAAAGAAGGAAAAGTAGCTATATCCAAGATGTGTGAAGGTTTGAATATAAAAGCAGACGGTTCATATCTCATGGAAAGATGGTTAGCTAGATCCGGCTATATAAATTCTGCTGAATTAAAGCATCGTTGGCTTTTAGATGAATTAAAATGTTTTGGCTATCCTTGGTATGCACCTTTAGCTGTTATAGACTACTGCCAAAGAATGGAAGCAAGATTCTGTTTAATTAAAGCGCCAACTCTAATATTATCTGGTATAGAAGATATAAAAGAAATAGAAAGGCTAGGTTTTGCTAAGGTAGATAATAGAAAGTTTATTTTAGTAGCAGTTCCTGATGCAAGGATAATTAATATTGAAAGCGGAACTATGGCTATGATGAACCAAATACCTGATGAAATATCAAAGTTAGTAATTGAATTTTTAGATAATAACTCAGTAGATGAAATATAGTATTGAGGACTTTAAGTAGAAACTTATAAATTTAAGAATAAAATCGTGAGTGTGATCGCACCTACCTATCAAGCAATCAAGTCAATTACTCTAAAATCTTTTGATATAACGCCCAGTTGGTGAACCCAAAACCTGTCCATTGTCATAAATCAAATTTCCTCGCAAAAAGGTACTCTTCACCCGTCCTGTTAACTCCATCCCTTCAAAAGGTGTATAACCTTGCTGTGATTCTGACTCAGCCGCGCGTACCACAAAGCTTTCATTAGGATCTACCAACACTAAATCAGCATCATAACCAACAGCAATATCTCCTTTTTCCAACAAACCAAAGCGCCGCGATGGGTTCCAAGATAGCAATTTAGCCATGTGGTTGTAAGACATCCCTCGCTTACTACCTTCACTAAATACACCCGACAGTAAATATTCTGTACCGCCAAAACCAGACTTTGCTAACCAAATATTATTCGGGTCTTTCGCACTTCTTTTTTGTTCAGCAGAACAGCAAGCATGGTCGCTCACAATCCAATCTACTTGATTATTTAGTACCGCTTGCCATAAATATTCCACATCAGCGCGAGGACGAATCGGAGGGTTAACCTTTGCCCAAGTACCATTAGGTGTATCAACATCTAATAGTAAATGTCCAACGGTGACTTCTCGCCGAAAATTGATATGAGGAAAAGCAGTTTGCATAGTCAAAGCTGCTTCCATTGCTTTGCGAGAACTTAGATGCAACAAATTGATATTTGCACAGTTAGTTTCATGTGCCAAATAAGAAGCAATGCAAATTGCTAACCCTTCCGAATGAGGTGGACGCGCTGCACTGTAAGCGTGCAGTCCATTCAGGCTAGAATCATTTTCTACTATTTTGGTGTATGCGTTGAGAATTTCTGCAACTTCGCAATGCAAACTCAAACTAATAGTATCTCGCGCTGCTGGGTGTTCTGCCATCAAGCGAGTTATACCACGCATAATAAATTCAAAATGAGCGAAGTCGTAGCGTTCTTCTTTATTTATCATCAAAAACAGGTTTTGCTGGTCTGACAAACCATGCAACCCATAGCCGCCATAAAACATGAAGATTTTAAATGAAGTTACCCCATGTTCTTCAAACAATAGAGGTATTTCGTCAATATGTTGACTAGCTATAGGTGCAACGTGATAGCTGTAATCAACAAAAAAATTACCTGCGGATAATGCTAATACTTCTGGAAAAAAATCTTGGTAAGAACCACCTTTATTTAAATAATATTGTCCTGTACGGATGTAATTAAGACTAGTTGTGACTCCCCCCATTGCAGCGGCTTTGCTTTCAGTTACAGCATCTTGGTCAAGAGGTTGATAGATACCAATGTGCATGTGAGCATCTACAACCCCAGGAAAGCCTAGTAGGTTTTTGGCATCAAAGGCCTCTTTAGCTTGGTCTGGACTAATATTAGGCGCAATTTGAGCAAATTTCTCATCTTTAATACCTAAGTCAAGTAGTTCAACAGCATCATGATGAGGACGAACAACCCGCACATTTTTAATAATTCGATCTAATAAGGGAGATTCAGACATAGTAGACCTCACACTAAAATAAGTACATAATCCCAAAATAAGAGACAATGGAAATTTTTAATGAGTATCATTTAGACCCACAGCAATTTCCTTTTCTTAAAAACTTGCAAAATAACTGGAAAGTAATAAGAGAGGAGTTTACACACTTTATTAAGTCTGCATCTAATGAAGAGTTAAAATTTACTTACGATGTTTTGGGGCCTAAAAGTAAAACAATTAAAACTAAGGGGAACGGTAAATATAGTGCTTTTGGTATTTTATTTCAAGGTTTGTTTATCGAAAAATATATTCAATTACATCAAATACAATATCCTGATTATGGGGTAGATGATGCCTCAGCAAAAGCACTGGCAATTAGAGAGAAGTATTTCCCCAATTTGGCGCAGGCGATCGCAACAGTGAATTCTCTCAATGAAAATATCATCAGAAACGTATATTTTGGTACATTCCACCCAGGGTTAGATATCAAGCTGCATGTAAACTATAACCCGCATACAAATCGTGGCTATTTAGGATTGATTGTACCAGAGGGAGATGTAGCAATGAAAATCTGCCATGAGCAGCTTTATTGGCATGAAGGAGAATTCCTGATTTTAGATCATAGCTATCCACATTGCCCCCACAATTACACCAATTTTGATAGAACTGTCTTGGTTGTAGACTTTTTTAAACCAAATCAGCCAAGAGAAGAGGTAATTAGCTTTGAAAAAGAGCAAGTCATACAGCGTATGCAAGATAATCCTTACAGCTTAGGTGTGTTTGGTAAAAGCGATAAAGCTAAAGTAGAAGATTTTATCAAGTATGGTTTAGCTCATCAATTAGAGTGGGATAAAGTCTTAGAAGCTTAATTTGTCATTTATTATTTGTTACCTAGATTTCTTAATTTTGACTTTTGACTACTCACGTTTTTTGATCAAGCGCCGTATGGAGACGTGCTTGATCTTGCTGCGTAATATCTGGGTTATGCAGTATCCAATAACAATCTAAGCGATCGTTGGTGCGAAACAGAAGTAGTGCGCCACTTTCCGTCCAGAAGGGGCCGTGTGGAATGTGTGCTGGTCGCCAGTAGTAGCCATCTTTGCACATTGCGCTATAGCGTCTATTGAAAGGATCATCGCTCATAGACCAATGTCCCAGCACATCTCCAGAAATAACATACGCCTCCTCGGTGGTAGGATGACCAGCATAAAAGTTACCTTCAATCCACATAGGTACTAAGCCAAGAATCCATGTGGCGCGTCCGGTTTTTTTATTGGTATACAAGCTTTTACGCGCTGAACCTGGAGGTAAGAATGTTGTGCTTTCCCATTTCATCGCATGGAGTTCTTGCAATGGCACATACTCAGTCATCCGTGGGTGAGTCTGCATATTCACATGATATACAGAACTTTCAGGGATTTGCTCAAGGCTGGCGTAGTCTTCTGTGATATAAGTGGGGGTAGCATCTGGCATCCACAAAAGAATAGTGTCTTCTTCTGTTTTCCAAGGGCCAGTAGGTATGCCAGCTGGAATGAAAGAGTAACTAAGATTGCGGAGTGAAAACCCACCCTGGTAAAGTGTGCCAGTAAGTACAAAAATTTCCACATCCGTAGTGAAATGACCAATAGGTGCATTCCAACCTTTTTTTATGATAGCTCTTTGTGTAGATTCACCAGTACTTTCGTTGATGGATAGAACCTGAGCAGTACCATGTTCACCATTGATCAAGTTTGTTATCTCAAAAGGTACTTGGAGAAAGTTGAGAACTGAGTTAAGCGATTCTTCACTTTCTACATGTTTGCGACTAGTCGAGGTTTTATCGTTCATTTAAATACCGTTGTCTACGCGTGAAAGATTCACTTCATAATAATGTTAATCTGAGATTTTATTGTCTTCATGTGCTTGGTTTTAATCCCTAATAGGGATTAGGTGTGATTTTAACCAGTTGGTGGTGGATACTGGTGTATTTTTCCTGGAGGTTTCAATCCTTAATAGGGATTAGGTGTGATTTTAACAAAATGCTCTGCCTCTTTTAGCTTAGGTTTGCTAACTAGGCTAGAAAAAAATCTATCCAGCCCATAAGTTTGTTAGTGATAAAATGTCGGGCATGGGTTGATTGTGGCTTTTGAGTTGTCGTTTGGGAAGACAATAACTCTACTACATCAGCCCTCTCTCTTCACCCTCTTATTTTGGCAAAGGTATTGTTAATCAAAACTAAATTATGCTGTCCTAGCAAATTTCTTTAGGAGGATTAATTGGTTACAGAGGGGCAGATGCGGTAATATGCGATCGCCATCTCCAGCAATATCAGATTGCACAGATGTGATTACACATCTAGCTAAAAGACATGAACTACTTTGTTGAAATTCAACGCTATCTAGATGAACAAGGACGTGTGAAAGAATGGCCTTCAAAGCGGAATAAAGGCAAGTTCCAAAGGCTAGTGTTGGAATATTTAGCAACGAAGTTTGAAGTAGGTATAATTTACACTGAGAAACAAGTAAATGCGATTTTAAATGATCATCACACTTTCGGCGATCATGCTCTGTTGCGACGAGAAATGTTTGAAAAAGGACTAATTAACAGAGAGCGGGATGGTTCTGCCTACTGGTGCAATCAACAAGTAGAAGATGTTGCTCAGAATTAACGTTAAAAGGCAGTACATCTGTGGTTTGATTTGAAGGATATTAACTTTGATCCGATATCTATTCAAGTTCAAGAACTCTTATGATCACGAAGGTTGCACCTGCTGTTGTGGTACTAGGTCAAAATAGCGTAGCAATAGCCCGCAAAATAATCAGCGCCTTACCAGGAGCAACTTTATATGGTTTAGCACATCGCACATCTGGCGTTGATGTCAGTTTTACGAATTTTGGCGAAACACTACGGGAGTTATTCGCTGCGGGAACACCACTAATAGGCATTTGTGCTGCTGGTATTCTCATTAGAACCTTAGCACCTTTGATTTCTGATAAGCGTCAGGAACCGCCAGTGTTAGCTGTGGCGGAAGATGGTAGTGCTGTTGTACCCCTGTTGGGTGGACTGAATGGAGTTAATGATTTGGCACGCTGTATTGCTGAGGTATTGAATGTGCAAGCAGCAATTACAACTACAGGTGATATCCGTTTCCGCACGGCGCTGTTGTCTCCTCCGGCTGGCTATCATTTAGCAAATCCAGATGATGCTAAAAAATTTATTTCAGATTTGTTAGCTGGGGCGCAGGTAAAGTTAGAGGGAACTGCACCTTGGTTGAGTAATAGTCAATTGCCAATCGCTTCTGAAGGAGATTTGACCATTCAAGTTTCAGAACGCTTGGTGAATCCTACAGCTAATCGTCTAGTTTATCATCCCAAAACTGTAGCGATCGCCATTACTCACCCTTCTGTTACTTTAACTACAGTACAACAACTACTAGCAGAAACTGAACTTGCACCCGCATCTGTAGCCGGGATATTTGCACCCCTCACCCTCGCAACCAATTCTACAATTCATGCTGTGGCTAATGCTTTGGGTGTACCTGTCCGCTTTTTTACCCAAACCTTACAAACACAAAGTTATAGCCCTGCACAAGCGATCGCGCTGGCTGCGACAAAATCATCTGGTAAACTAATTTCTACTGCATCTGCTGAGATAGCACTTGCGATCGCGCCCGAACCGATTGACCCCCATACCATCGGTCAACCTCGTGGTAAATTAGCAATTATTGGCACTGGCCCCGGTTCATCGCAGTGGATGTCTCCAGAGGTCAAAGAAATTCTCCAAGCCGCCACTGACTTAGTAGGTTACAAAACTTACCTCGATTTAGTTGGTTCTTTTGCTGATGGTAAGCAACGCCACGAATCTGATAACCGCGAAGAAATTGCACGAGCAACAATGGCACTCGATTTAGCAGCTACAGGCAAATATGTCGCGGTTGTTTCTTCCGGTGATCCTGGTATATACGCAATGGCGGCGGCAGTTTTTGAAGTGCTTGATTGCCATCCCAAAGCAGAATGGGACAGTGTAGAAATTTACGTTGCGCCGGGAATCTCTGCCATGCAAGCAGCAGCAGCGGCGGTTGGCGCACCCTTAGGACATGATTTCTGCGCGATTTCACTGTCAGATATTTTAAAACCTTGGTCAATTATCGAACAACGCATTGCGGCGGCGGCTCAAGCTGATTTTGCGATCGCTTTTTATAACCCCGTTTCCAAAGAGCGTTCTTGGCAACTTGCAGCCACTAGAGATATTTTGCTACGCGATCGCACACCAGAGACTCCCGTAGTATTGGGTAGAAATCTTGGCAGGCCAGGACAGACAGTTAAGGTAATTACCCTTGAGCAGTTAACGCCAGATGTAGCTGATATGCGGACAGTAATTATCGTTGGTTCTAGTCAGACTAAAATTATCCAACGTGGTGATAGTAGTATCTCAGTTTATACACCTCGTCGGTATACTAATACCAATTCGTAATTCGTAATTCGTAATGACGCTCGCGGACTCGCTAACGTAATTCGTAATTAAGAAACTCTGATTTGGTCTGGGTTGTGGGGTTTGAATATGTTGCCGGATTTTAGAGAATTGGTATTAGTTCTCACAAACAATGCTGGTTAAGGGTTTCCGGCTTTATAGCTCATCGAACTCACGTCATGTTATTGTGGGTGCGGAGGGGTAGGAGCGCCGATTGAGCGGGGTTCAATGCCCTCGAAATCGAAACACAATCTTTGCAGGAATATTTCAATCATTTGTCACACGTCCAGTTAAGGAAGCGATCGCCAATAACAACTGATTGACTTCAATAGGTTTAGCAAGATGGATTTGAAACCCAGCCCTGAGAGCCTCTTGACGCTCTTCCTCTCTGGCATAGGCTGTCAGTGCGGCGGCTGGTATTTGTCCGCCTAAATCAGCACTTAACGCCCTCACCTGCCGTATTAAGTCATAACCATCTTCATCGGGCATACCGATGTCAGACAAAAGCACATCATATCTATTGGGGTTGGCTGTGAGTATGGACAGTGCTTCCTGGGCTGAAGCGGCGGCTGTCACTTCTACTCCTTCCGGCTGAAGTGCTGCGATCATTAACTGGCGGATACTTGCATCGTCATCTACAACCAGTACCCGCAAACCTGCCAGAGAGGGAATATTCTTAATTGGCACTTCTGTGCTGTCAGTAGAGACAACAGGCGCGATCGCACTTGGTGCTGGACTTGATTCTAGATTAGTTTGCAGTGGTAGCCTCACAGTAAATGTTGCCCCTTGTCCTACACCTGGACTTGCTGCACTAACTGTACCGCCGTGGAGTTCTACCAAATGCAACACAATCGAAAGCCCCAGTCCCAACCCAGGATTTGAGCGTGTTCTGCTGCTATCAGCCTGACGAAAGCGTTCAAAAATATAAGGTAGAAACTCCGCATTAATTCCTTGGCCTGTGTCGCTCACTTGAATTTCAGCATAGGAAGCAAAATATTCTAGTGTCACCTCAATTCTTCCACCTGCTGGTGTGAATTTAATGGCATTAGAGAGTAAATTCCAAACGACTTGTTGTAAGCGGATGGGATCACCTAATATTTTGTGATTAGAATTATCCAATCTGGATGTAATTTGAATGTTTTTGGTCTCGGCTGCAAGCTGGACAACTTCGATCGCTGCTTCAATCACAGAGGATAAATCTGTTGGTTCAACTTCCAGACGCAGCCTACCTGAGCTAATGCGTGAGATGTCCAAAAGATCCCTAATCAGTTGGACTTGCGCTTGGGCGCTATGCTCGATCGCTTCTAGTGCTTGCTCAGTCTTGGCTTCATTCAGCCGCTTTGTCCGCAGCAACTGTGACCACCCTAGCAAAGAATTGAGCGGGTTTCGCAGTTCATGAGAAAGAATCGACAAAAACTCATCCTTGCTCCGGTTGGCTGTCTCAGCCACAGCACGAGCTGACTGTTCTTGGGTTAACAGCTGAGTGCGTTCTGCTTCCAATTGCTTGCGCTGGGTGATGTCTTCAATCACCAAAAGAATCATCTGCCTATTTTCCATATGAGGCATTCTCCGAGCATTTAAGCGCACGGTTTTTTGTCCATGCTCAAAGTTATGCTCAACTTCCAAATCTTGAAATGGGGTATCGTTAGGCAGAATGCTTTCTAGTAGCGATCGCAATTGCGGAATATTCCATTGGCCATTCCCGATGTCAAAAATTAAGCGCTGTTCTGTTTCGGCTGGCTGAACCTGGAATGTCTCGTAAAAGTAGCGATTGGCGCTCACCACGCGTAAATCTGTATTCAATACTACGAGGGATTCTTTCACGGTATCTACAATCGCCTCTGCATAATCACGGGAGGCTCTCAATTGTTCTACACTGCGTTTGAGCGCATCTATATCAACTAATACCAACACAGCGCCGTCAATCTTGTGGTCGATTGTCCGATAAGGTCGGACTCGCAAATCATACCAATGACCTTCCTGGTCTTGCACTTCTTGAGTTTTAAAATTGAGGGTGTTGATCACCTCTAATATTTGTGGTTCTAAGTCTGAGAGATTCAAGTTATGGTTAATGTCACTCAAGGGTCGCCCCACATCCGTGGGAATGAGATTAAAAATTTTGCCTGCGGCTGGGGTAAAGCGCCGAATTCGCAAATCACCACCCAACATGAGAATCGGAATATTGATACTGCTGAGGAGATTTTGTAAATCGTTGCTGACTTGAGTTGATTCAATATTCCGCCGCTGCAATTCATCGTTAATCGTGTTTAGTTCTTCATTGGTGGCTTGAATTTCTTCTTTGGCTGTTTCTAATTCCTCATTTGTACTTTGCAACTCTTCATTGCTAGAGAGGATTTCTTCGTTGGCGGCTCTGAGGTCTTGATTGGTGGCTTGCTGCTCCTCAATAATCGATTGCAGATAATCTTTAGTAGTTGCTAACTCTTGTCTTAACTGGATAAATTCTTGCTCGTCACTCGTTTGTTTGCTTCGCTTAGACCTGAAACGGCGATCGCTCCCTACCTCTGACCCTGGAGCCACAGAAGAGTGCATCTCTTCAAACATCACTAAAAAATACTGTTCTGCGGCTGCGGCTGGTTTGAACGGCACAACATCAACCCTAACCAGCCTGACTTGATCTTGCTCTCTAACTTGCAAGCCTTCCTTTCTCACCGGCTCTAAACGCTGTTTTGCTTGGTGGATGATGGTGCGTAGCTCAATACGCAAATCTTCCTTTGCCATCTTCAGCAGGTTAAAACTTGGTCTACCGGGTGCAGGTTCTAAATAAGAACTAGTCTGTCCTCGAAATTGCAGAATCTCTAAATCGTTGTTGATCACTACACCGACCGGAGCATATTGGTTTAAAACGATGCGGTCAGCTTCCTTCTGCATTTCTAAATTATTCCATGCCTCCTCACTCACAATTGGCTGAGGGTTGATGGTTTCTACAGGGTAGTTACTAGGGACTAGATCAATACCCAGCCGCGCCGGAGCCATTTTTCGGCTATAAATCTTGTACTTTTTGTCAACTAGCGCAAACAAGTCCGAAAACTCACCTACAGTTTCCGAGGTTCCCAACATCAGAAAGCCAGTGGAATTAAGACCATAATGGAAAATGGGCAGCAGCTTTTTCTGCACAGATGATCCCAAATAAATCAGCACATTTCGACAGCTAATCAAATCAAGCCGCGAAAATGGCGGATCATTAATTAAGTTTTGTCTGGCAAACACACACAACTCGCGCACAGGCTTGCTGATCTGATAACCGTTCTCAACCTGTACAAAAAAGCGCTGGAGACGTTCTGGCGAAATATCTACTATCTGGCTGGGCTTGTAAATACCAATCCGCGCTTTTTCGATCGCTACCTCATTAATATCTGTAGCAAAAATCTGGATGGTCGGATTAATTCCTTGAACTGTTAAATACTCCAGCAAGCAAATAGCAATGGAATAGGCTTCCTCACCTGTAGAACATCCCGCTACCCAAATGCGGATGGGCGAGTCTGGAGTTCTATCCTTGGCAATTACCGGAAATACTTGGGTCTTCAAGGCTTCAAAGGCTTCAGGATCTCGGAAAAAACTGGTGATCGTAATTAACACATCCTGATACAACGCCGTTACTTCTGCTGGGTTGTCCTGAAGATAGCGGACGTAATCTTCTAGCCGATCTAACTTGTACAATATCATCCGCCGCAGAATTCGCCGCTTCAGAGTTGTCTGTTTGTAATGGGTAAAATCTACACCCTTAGCTGCTCGCAGTAAACTGAAAACTACCGAGAGAGCATCTGTGCCTTCAGGTAGTATCTCCACTGTTTTTACGAAATTTGGTTGAGTAATATAAGGATGGTGGCTGATTTTTGCGATTTCCTCAGCGATTTCTCTCGGAGTCAAGATGAAGTCTACATAACCTGAAGCAATAGCAGTGTTCGGCATACTACTGACTTGTGCTGATTCTTGACACTGGGCAAAGGTAATACCGCCAGCTGCTTTGATCACTTCTAGTCCCCGCGCTCCATCAGCATCACCCCCCGACAGCACCACTGCGATCGCTTTGTTTCCCCGCTCCTCTGCCAATGACATAAAGAAAGTATCCACTGTCATCACATGACCACGAATCTTCTGCCGTGGACTCAGTTTCAGCACCCCTTGAGAAATAGTCATCTGAGTATTAGGCGGAATTACGTAGACATGATTTGCTTCTACTATCATGCCATCCTGCACTTCCACTACCGGCATCTGGGTTGTGCGCGAAAGAATCTCTCGCAACAAACTTTTTTGATTAGGGCTGAGATGTTGAACCAGCACAAATGCCATCCCAGTATCCGTTGGCAGATTACGCAACAATTCTGTGAACGCCTCCAACCCCCCCGCTGAGGCTCCCATCCCGACTATGGGAAATAGTTCGCTTTGATTATCCTGTTGCTCCCCATTGGACTTGGATGGAGATTTCTTACCAGACCGCCTAGAGTTCATGATTTAGAACCGTTACTAAATAAGAGTATTTTGCGCTTTTATCTAAGCCAGGGATTGTTTCGTCAAAAAATGCCCGCATCGCCAGCTGATTTTACGCGATGTGCAACTTATTTTTAAAACCCCTCTGCAAACCTCTCACGCCAGTTGCTACAACGGGGAGACAGCCGCATGGGCGGGTTTCCCGACTTGAGCGGACTGTCGTGGGAACCCCCGCAACGCACTGGCTCCCCGACGCGGAGAGAGGCTTTAATTTTTGCTCCCCTTCCCTACAAGGGAAGGGGTTGGGGGTTAGGTTTGAGAGAAAGCTGCACATGGCGTTATTTTTGTTATATTTAGTATCAAATAATGAGTAACGACATTTGATTAGTGACTTAAGTAGAAAGGTGCAAATAAACCGAACTATGTAACGGAAAGTAAAGTAGGTTGAAAACCTCTTCCCTTCTGCCTTCTGCCCTCTGCCTCCTGCCTTGTCATAACGACAATTTTTAACACCGACCTACTTACTGTGACACTATCAAATACTTACCTCAATGAGCCAAGTTAGCCTTAATATTTTTTAATATTTATTTATTATTTACAAATATCTTCACGAGTCCATTTTAGGCTTAAAACGGACTCTTTCTGTGACTCATAGTTGAATTCACTTGATTTTATGTCTTTAGTAATAGGCATATTTAAGTCTGAAGATAGGATTTATTGACAACCAACTATTTTTAATCACTTCTGTTCTAAAATTCATCAAGAGTATCTTTTGAATCCTGTTATTCTGTTTTGAAGATTTCTGCTAACACAATTACTATATTGAGACAGCAGTTATGCAGGGGATAGAGTTTAAAGCTTTGATCAACATTGAAATCAACTTGTATGCACAACAGATGCTCCTTGAATTTGAGACATAGCTGGTGTAATCCACCAACTTGAAATCAGCTTTATTAGTCTGGGAAACTTCACCAAATTTACATCAGTAAATTAAAGATAAAAAATTACTGGGATTTTTGAAAAAATATTAATTAATTAGAAAAATTAAAATACTTTTAATTCACCAAAATCTAAAACATTCAGGCGAAATTGTAGGCAAATTAATAGTAATTAGGAGCGTAAAATGCAGAATGCAAATAAACATATTATTGTATGCGATGATTGTGCAGTAAATTGCTTTCTCATTCAAACAATGTTAGAGATAGAAGGCTATCAAGTTGACACAGCCACCAGTGGCAATGCAGTATTAGCCAAAATAGAATTTGAAAGACCAGATTTACTATTGCTAGATGTGACAATGCCAGATATTGACGGCTACGAAGTCGTTCGCCGCATTCAACAAAATAAAACTTTACAATCTCTGCCAATTTTAATGATTACTGGCCATGAAGAAGAGTTCATCGAAGAAAAGTTGCAAGAAAAGGTAGTTGGTATTATTCGCAAGCCTGTTACTATTGATTTACTCGTAAAAAAAGTCCAAGCAGCCTTACAGTTGGACTTACCTCTGCAAAAAAGTATGGCTTAATTGACATTGACGTGCGATCGCTTGGGTAAGTTCTTTATTGATCGTGTTTACATCCCTGCTCACAAGGGGACGGGGTTTTACACAAGATCAATAAATTTAAAAGGAGTTTTAGTTACAGCAAACAAGACTCCTTTTAATTTTCATCTAATCCCTATTAGGGATTGAAACATGAGAAGGTAGGAGGTAAAGCAGTCTGACAAATAAAGGGTTATTAAAAACTTATATTTGTTAGTCTGCACGCTTCCGACTCTACCTTCCAAGAACAAACTTAAAAATCTAAACTCGGCCAGTCTGGTTGACGGTAATAGTGGGTCATATCATCAAATTTCCGCAACTCGACGCGGTTGATGAGAAATTCTGGAGAATCTTCTAGCCACTGTTGATTCAACTCAGAAAATAGATCACTAAGATGATTGCGATCTAAATCTGGTGAAATATCACCGAAATAGCCTAACGTAATGTGAGCTGTCAAGTGATAGTGCTGTTCAATACCTAATGCAATTAACTTTGGATTTTGATAAATTGTCCGGCGAAATTGAATAATCTGTTCGTAGCAACTTTCATCTTTAGGTACTAAACAAACCCCCAAGGCTCTTGGCATAACAATCAATCCCAACATTTGCCAGTAAATTGAATTATTTCCTGATGTTATGGATTGTTGATATTGTTGAAAGATTTCCGCGCAACAAGAGCGTAATTCTTGGTCAAATTCAGGATTTTTTTCGCAAGCGTCAAGGTATGCGTTGTCCCAAATTAAGTCTGCCAAAGTTAGATGGAAGCTAACATGGGGTACGGGAACAAATAAATCATAGTTCGCCAGTAACTGCAAAAGTTGCTGCTGGTAAGTTGCTAATTTGTCATAGAAAGCAGAGTTTGCGGTTGATTCGTCCGCAGTTGGGGTAATTAGCGTATAGCCAGGAAAAGGTGCTGCTTGTCTAGTTCCAGAATGGGGTTGAAATTTAGAAGATTCCTGGATGTGCTGGACTTGGGATTTGTAAGCTTCTGGCAGCATCATTCTTGCTACCCGGTTCAGGTAAGTTTGATAGTTGTCGTCCAATCTTTAATAGCCTCGCGCTCTTACTTGATAGATTTTAGGGAAAATTACCCAGTTTTGACTAAGTTGACTTAAAAAGTATTTAGCATTTTGAAAGGGGAAGCGGGTAATGGGAGGAGAAAAGTCTGAAGGTTGCTTGCATTGTTTGCCCTATTCTGATTAGACAATCATCGCCTCCAAGATGACTATGGGAGCAATGCGATTTTGTGAGGTGAGGCAGGAGGCAGAGGGCAGGAGGCAGGAGGCAAGATACAGAAGGGTTTTAAGACTTGATCTTTTGAATGCTTGACACTAGAATCCCTTGAAACCTATCGACTTCTTCCAAAACAGGAGTAAATAATTCAGGCGATGCTAATCCGACTTCCTTAGAAATAATCAACTGAGTATCAAGTTCTCTCAGCGAACCTAAAGCAATGTGTAGAAATTGGATATATTCGTTCTGCGTCCGTCTTCCATAACCTTCAGCTATATTTGATGGCACGGAAACTGCCGAACGTCTAATCTGGCTAGTTAATCCGTAAAGTTCAGATTTCGGGAATTTTTCGGTAAGTCGATAGCAATTAATGGCAAGCTTGACACCACCCTGCCAAATAAATTGTTTTCTGTAACTCATGGCGCAAGAAGTTTGGAGTAGGAAGTTGGGAGAAATTGCATCATTATACACCTCCTGCCTCCTGCCTCCTGCCTTAAATGCAGAATTCTCACCAAATCGCGTTGCTCGCGGCAGTTAGCCACCTGAGTCAAACCATCTAGATTTACCAGTTGTTCTAGTTTATGATTTGCATATTCTGCTGTTCTCTCTTGTACCGGTTGTTCCAAAGTTTCCATAGATGTTTGTAACTGAAGTGCCATGTTGTTAAACGATTTAGCTAGTTGACTGACCGATTTCGTCTTTTGAGCTAATTTTGGCGCGAGACTAAAAACTTATTACCCCAGTAGCATTTGATGGTGTTTGAAAAACCAGTTTCTAGTTGAAATTACTCTCTACCAAATTCCAAAAATAGCCATCTGGTGCAATAAAGGAGAAACTTTTTTCCCGAAACTCATTTTCTATGATGTTCGTAAAATTTAGCACCTTACTTGACTTGATGCGATCGCAATATTCTTGTATCCCCTGCACACGGTAAGTATAGAGTGACATACCCAAACTACCCGGTTGCGCGGCTTCAAACCGCGATTCTAAATTCATCGCTTCGGGAAATCGAATCACGTAAAGTCTACCACTCCGCGCTGCCATCAAGTCAGACTGAGAAGAACGCGGATCATCAAAAGTAGTAACTATAAATTTTTCCCCTGGCTTGAGGTCAAATAAATCTCGACCGGCTGGTGAAGATTCATAGCTAGTTTCAACATCATCTCGCACCCGCAGCAAACCCAAAATTTCCTCATAAAACTTTAGGCTAATTTTGCTGTCATCTTGAACGATAATCCCCATGTGGGTAAATTGGCTGGTTTTCAAAGCAGATGTGTCGTTGATGTGTCCATAATGGGGTAGTGTGTAACCAAATCTTTGAAAGAAAACTTGTCGAGTCAAGGGTTGCAGTAATAACATTTCTCGCACCCCTACCGCTGGTTCGATAAAAGGACGACTTTTGCGTTCTTTGTTGTAGATAACCTCCCAGTATGGAATGCTGTATCTAACGGTAAAACCAGCCGCTTTCGCTTCTTCGGCATGATTTAAAATAGTTAAAATATCAGAGGTTAGAGTAGTAGCCCAACGATTTCCCTTAATTTTCATCGATGCTAACCCCAAACCTTGGTTAGTCGGATTTTGCCAAACCATCAACCTAATCAAACCATGATCTGCGTTTTGATGATATAAGCGAATTGATCGCAACCCAGAATTTACCCCATATAATTGATAGGCTGTCACCGCAGGTAATTGACCAACTTGCCCAATGCGATAACCGAATTGTTCCCAATATTGAATTGCAAAAATTGGGTCTGGAACACCGATACACACTTCATAGATACCTGCAATTTTAGTTTTTTGTCCCAGAGTCATACTCAATTTGGATGTAGAGATATTGCCCAAACCAAATAATACTAATTCGTAATTCGTAATTCGTAATTTGTAATTAATATTAATTCAAAAAATATTCACAATAGCTAAATTGCTCTTACTTCTTATCGCTAATTTGATTTAAATCTTGCAGAACAGCGGCGGCTGATTGATAGCGATCGCTAAAATGATAACACACCATTTTATCTAAAATCATGCCCAGTTCTTCACTAACTTGAACTGTGTGTTGCCACATAATATTTCCCGTCTCTTGATCTGGTTGTAATTCTTGAGGAAATATACCAGTTATTGCTTGAATTCCCATCATCCCTAAAGCATAAATATCACTAGATAAGCGCGGATGTCCGGCAAATTGTTCTGGCGGTGCATAGCCTCGCGTCCCAATAGCAACTGTGGCTAATTCTGTTTGTTCACTAGTTGGTGGGTGCATTAATTTAACTGCACCAAAATCAATCAACACTAAACGATTATCTTGATTACTTCTAATAATATTATGTGGTTTAATGTCTCGATGAATAACTCTATGCTCATGTACAAATGCTAAAACTTCTAATACACCTTTGAGCATCTCAATTACAAAACTTTCATTTTTTGCGCCTTGCACAGGTGTTAGTTCTTCATTTAAAGTATGTCCAGGGATATACTCTTCTACTAAGTAAAATTCTTGCTGATCTTCAAAATAGGCCAGTAGTGCAGGGATTTGTGGATGTTTGCCCAAAGCTTCTAAAATTTCTGCTTCAGTATTAAATAATCGACGGGCTACTTCCAAAAATTTTGTATCCCGACGTGCTGGCATTAATTGTTTCACGACACAAGTAGGACTACCAGGTCGTTGAGTATCTTTTGCTAAATAAGTGCGACCAAATCCCCCAGAACCAAGCACTCTAGAAATGT
This sequence comes from Fortiea sp. LEGE XX443, assembly GCF_015206815.1. Classification (GTDB taxonomy): domain Bacteria; phylum Cyanobacteriota; class Cyanobacteriia; order Cyanobacteriales; family Nostocaceae; genus Nostoc_B. The sequence goes on along the minus strand of NZ_JADEXZ010000014.1, from coordinate 36,955 downwards.
GATAGCGTCCGCCCAAAAGTAAATCACCAGTTCTTTTTTCTGTTTGGGAAATTGTTGAGGTGGAGTGAATATGTTGGTCACGAATTTTAGTAGGTGCTGTTGCAGAAGTAGTCTCTTGTAATAGGATGTTTAATTGAGCGATCGCTTCTTGTTGTTGTTCAACTTGCTGAATAATTAATTTTGTTTGGTGTTGAGTGTGATAGGTAGTGTAAACCAGCATCCCCACACTACTAAAAATCAATGTCATCGCAGGTGGAATTAGGGGTATCCAGCCAGCTTGCAAAAACAAACCAGCACAAATTCCCACCAAGCCAGCGAGGGCTGTACCTCCGATAACCAGCAGCACTAAAGGATGTCGCATTCGCCAGCCTAAAAGACTGCCTAATAAAGACCAACTAAACACCCACGCTAGTTCAAGCCAATCAGGCCAATACCAAATTAGTGGTCTACCATCCAAAACTGTACTGAGAATTTGACTGGCTATTTGTGCATGAATAAATACAGTTGATGTTCTGGCTGAATGATTTGGGGAAGAACTATAGGGCGTATATACACCAGGATGAATACTGGCTGCTGTAGTGCCAATAATTACCAAACGGTCTTTTACCCAATTGGGATTAACTTGACCTTCAAGAACTTCTGTGAGAGTGACTTCTTGCGCTAGGCGATCGGGGTGGCGATAATTTAATAATATTTGATAACCAGCAGCATCTAAACCGGTGTAGCTGCCAGAATTAGCGGTTAGAGTAAAAAAAGTTATCTTACCCAGATGAAAATTATATTTATCAGTAAAATCTACATTGATACCTTGTTTTTCTAAATAACTAATGGCAGTTAAAGCAGCAAATGAAAATTGCGTCGCACATTTATTACTATTAGTAGGTTCAGCAAATAATAAACTCCGGCGAACAATTTGGTCTTCCTGGTCATCAGGAATTAAATCGTTGTAGCTGACATTATCTATAGGGAAATTTGGCGGTGGTGGAATTTCTTGTCTACCTAGACTACTTAACAAACAAGTAGTAATGATATGCTTTTTATTAGCAATACCAGCCGCCATATTTTGTTGATTTGGTCGGTAGATATTCAGACCAATAACACGGGGTTGATAAGACTGAAGTTTTGTTAATAACTGATTGACTATGGCATCAGATAGAGGCCATTTGACTCGCTCTAAATCCTCTTCAGTAATTTTAACCACTAATAGCCGCGGATCGGATGGTTCTGGGGGACGCGATCGCAACATTTGGTCATAAGCTTTTAACTCCCAAGGTTGCAACCATTTCAGTTCCCGCATTCCCCACACCAAAGCGGTAACTCCCACACTAGTAACCACAACCATTCGCCACCAGTGAATTTTGGCAGAAGTGTCACGATAATCTTGATTTTGGGTTAACGCAATTCGGAGTTGTTGTAAGATTCCACTAATCACAGAGTTGCAGTAGAAGGCAAGAGTTAGAAGGCAGAAAACTAAAATTTAATACTACATACTTCACACTTTATACTTTATTTTCCTTACTTGCCTGGGTCATGCGTAAACAGGTAGCAGTTTGTCCCTAGACATCGTTGTTTAATTTATCACTAGAAATGATAGGTTTTATAATCTATACCTAGTAAGAGAACTAATTTATGTCAAGCGCCGTTATTGAAACAGTCATTTCCGCCTACTTTACCAACATTACTGCAATGAATCCAGAGGGCTGGATAGAGAACTTCGCTGAAGATGCTGTGAGTTATGACCCAGTTGGTGAACCACCAGTCAAGATTCGTGAAGATTATCAACAGTTTATCGGGCAATTGCAAGCAGTATTTGAGAAATTAGCCGCGAAAACTGAGCATATTTTTGTAGCTGGCAATGAAGCAGCCGTCAAGTGGACAATGCAAGGAGTTAGTAAGACTGGCAAATCTGTAACCTTCGAGGGTATTACAGTTTTTGAGATTAACAAAGACGGCAAAATTCAAACAACCCGCGCTTATTGGAATCCTAATCAGTTGGTAGCGCAATTGCGCGGTTAGAAATACTAGCCTTGGTAACTAAAGTCACAGCTACACAAATACAACCCACCTACGTGGGTTATATCCCGCTTTTGTCACTTTCCGGGAGGGCAATTGCTAGAAGTCTTATGAGGCAATCAATACAAGCTATCCTATTAGAAAAAAATGGGTCTTGTATTTGTGATTAGAAAATAATCGTGCGATCGCTTGCTATGCAAAAGCTCTAGAATTCAGCAATAGCAAATGTTTTCGGAGAGTGACAGAACAGGGATATAGCAACTGCCAAAGCCATTAGGACATTGTTAATTGCTCAAAGCCTTTAAAATTAAGTGGGTTTATACTCAGCACTTTGCTATAAAACTCGAATTTCTGCTAATCCACGCAGATAGACTTAGCCTGTATAGTGCGAATTCTATTCACCTTTTCCTACTTCCCATTCCCTACTCCCTACCTTCAATTTTGAAACGACGCAAATTTATCACAACCTGTGGTTTAACTACCTTAGCCACGCAAATACCTGTCGCTCAAGGTAAACTATCCCCAAATATCATCCTCAAACCATCACGCCTACAACCGGGAGACACGGTAGGCTTAATTTCTCCGGCGGGTGTAATTGACGCTGAAGATTTAGCATCAGCCAAGCGATCGCTCACTGCATTAGGATTAAAGATTAAACTAGGAGAGCATCTTTTAGACAGTTACGGCTATTTAGCAGGTACAGATGCTAACCGCGCACACGATGTCAACACCATGTTTGCGGATAGTTCCGTCAAAGCCATCATGACCATGCGCGGTGGTTGGGGTTGTAACCGTATTTTACCTTTACTAAACTACGCAAATATCCGCTCCCATCCCAAAATTATCATGGGGTTCAGTGATATCACATCTTTAGTATTAGCCATTTATGGTCGTAGTCGAGTTATTACTTTTCATGGAGCAAATGCTACATCTATCTGGAATGAGTTTACAGTAGATTATGCCAAACGCATCTTATTTAATGGCGAAGCAGTGACGATGCAAAACCTCAACACTGATGACGTAGAATTTGAAACCATAGTATCAGGAAAAGCAACAGGTAAACTTATCGGTGGAAACTTGTCAGTTTTATCAGCAATGGTGGGTTCGCCTTATCTACCTTCTTGGTACAAAAGCATCTTATTTGTAGAAGATATCAGAGAAGATGTTTACCGTATAGACCGAATGTTAACTCAGCTAAAAAATGCTGGTATTCTCAATCAAATTTCTGGTTTTATTTTTGGCAGATGCACTAACTGTAGTATTGGTGATGAACCATCGTTTAAATTAACTCAAGTATTGCGCGACCATATCATTCCTTTAAAAATTCCAGCTTGGTATGGTTCGATGATTGGTCATATTCAAGATAAATTTACTTTACCGATTGGTTTGGATGTAGAAATCGATGCCAATGCCGGAACTATTAGAATGTTAGAGTCTGCTGTCAATTAGTTTGATCAAAATCCCATGACTCAACTAAAATCTCAACTCACACTCCAAGAATTCTTCGCCCTACCAGAAGGCGATATCACCTACGAATTGGTTAATGGAGAGGCAAAACCCAAAATGGCACCAAAAAGATATCATTCTAGATTGACAGGCACAATTTACATAATTTTAACGCCTTGGGCAAAAAATCGCGGTGAGGTTGGTATTGAGTGGGCAGTTACTTTAAAACGCAAAGGTAGAGATTGGGTTCCTGTACCAGACTTACTTTATGTCTCTTACTCTCGCCTCAACAGTGATGTTATTGAAGATGAACCTTGTCCCATACCTCCAGACTTAGCAATTGAAATTATTTCTCCTGACCAAACTTTTGGTGAGATGAGTGCTAAAGCTACAGATTATTTAGAAGCAGGTGTTTTGAGAGTTTGGGTTGTGGATGCAAAAGCTAAAACAGTTACAGTTTTTTATCCTGATGCGCGACCTCAAACAAAAACTGGTGAAGATAGTTTAGAAGATTTTCTATTTGAAGGGCTGCAAATTACACCCGCACAAATTTTTCAACAAGCAGGAATACCATAAATATTGTGAAGTGCAATATTTGACGTTCTATGCTAGGTCTAAAATTTTAGCGATCGCCTAATTATATTTTCTAGGATTTTGATATATTTCTAAAATCAACCATTGTTTGCCAATAAGCATCTGGTAAGCCTGTATCGAAACATTTTCCTTGGACAACATAGCCAGTCATGCCCTCTGCTTGGCATATGCTATCAAGACAAGATGTTAACTGAAATTCGCCGCGATCGCGTATATTTTTATCTATATGTTCTCCTAAACAATCAAAAATTTTCGGTGTCAGTACATACAAGCCAAATATACATAAAAACTCATCCTCAGACATACCCGCTACCCGCAGATGTTGACGTGCATAATCAACAGTTGGTTTTTCATAAAGTTGTGTCACTTGCAAAATAGAATCGGTTTTTTGCCACACTCCAGTTACACATCCAGCTTTATGAATTATCGCTGCTGGCATAGTAGTCAAACTTACAATACTTTGCTGTACTTGTGAGTAAATATCTAAAACTTGACTTGCACAAGATTTATCAGTGTCAGATTTATAAACATGGTCGCCTAGCATGAGCAAAAATGGCTCATCTTGTACCCAATCTTTAGCACAAAAAACGGCATGACCATAGCCTTCTTGCTTTTCTTGGGTAAGAATTGTAATTTTGTTACCGATATCTTGCAGATATTGGCTATATTTTTGATTTTCAGGAGAAAGCTTTTGTAAAAGTTCTGGCTGTGGTGGATTTTTAAATAAATCTGCAAAAATTTCTACATCATCTGGTTGTACCACAATGCCAATTTCTGTAATTCCCGCACTAATCGCCTCTTCTACAATTGCCAAAATTACAGGTTTAGCCCTACCATCTCGGTCAATAATTGGGAATAGTTCTTTTTTCACAACTTTGGTGGCTGGAAACAAGCGAGTACCGAAACCAGCAGCCGGAATCACAGCTTTTCGGACTTTATCTTTTGGCATAGTTTAGCATTGGCAGACTGCGTTATTTTGTTTAATGAGCGCTTCTGTGATTTAAATCCTTTTTAAGAGGTTCAGGTTCCCGATTTCTTTAAAGAAGTCGGGAATCTTATTTTTTACTAATGATTTAGGACTGCTATATATTCGCCTAATACTTTTAAAACATCCTCTTAGCTGACAACAAAATTCACCAACTTGCCAGGAACTACAATCACTTTCTTAATCTCCTTACCTTCAAGGTGACGCTGTACAACTTCTGATTCACGGGCGAACTTCTCCAACACGGCTTTATCTGCTTGTGCCGGAACTTGAATATCAGCACGCTTTTTGCCGTTAACTTGAATCACTAAAGTAATTTCATCAGCTATTAAAGCAGCTGCATCAAATGACGGCCAAGTTTGGGTATGAACTGAGTTGTTATTTCCTAATAAATGCCACAATTCATCAGCAATGTGTGGCGCAAAGGGAGCCAGTAACGCCACTAAACTTTGAATACCTTCTGCATAAATTGGTGAATTTTTATAGTCGCTATCAGTCAAAGAATTACTCAATTTCATCAATTCCGAAATAGCGGTATTGAATTGATATTCATCCTCTAAGTCTTCTGTTACTGATTTAATCGCAGTGTGAATTGCTCGGCGTAATTCTTTTTCTGGTTTACTCAAATCATCTAGTTGAGCTTTCTTACGTGATACCCCAGCCGCAATATAGTCTGTTACCAAACGCCACACCCGATTTAAGAAGCGGAATTGTCCTTCTACATCGGCTTCATCCCACTCCAAATCTTTTTCTGGTGGTGCTTTGAATAAGATGAACATCCGCGCTGTATCTATACCATACTTAGAAATCACATCTTCCGGCGCTACACCATTACCCTTGGATTTAGACATGGTAGCGTAAAGGCGTTGTAGTGGTTCCCCTGTTTGGGGGTCGCGGGCGTCAGCGGGGTTAACAAGATGAGAGGGAATCCATTTATCTTTACCGCCCTTATTGGGATTCAAGTAAGTTAAACCCTGTACCATCCCTTGAGTTAACAAGCGCTCAAATGGTTCATCAAAATTCAACAAGCCTCTATCGCGCAATACTTTGGTAAAGAACCGCGAGTATAACAAATGCAAAATCGCGTGTTCAATTCCACCCACATACTGGTTTACTGGCATCCAGTCGTTAGTTTTAGCGGAGTCGAACACCTGTTGTTCGTTCTGTGCGTCAGGGAAGCGCAAGAAATACCACGAAGAATCAATAAAGGTGTCCATTGTGTCAGTTTCCCGCTTTGCTGGTGTACCACAAGTTGGGCAAGGTACATTTAACCAGCTTTCTAATTGCGTCAACGGTGAACCGCCGCGTCCAGTAAATTCCACTTCTTCTGGTAAGGTGACTGGCAAATCTTTGTCTGGTACTGGCACAATTCCACAGTTAGGACAGTGAATCACCGGGATGGGTGCGCCCCAATAACGCTGTCGGGAAATCAACCAATCTCGCAGGCGGTATTGGATACGTTCTTTGCCAAAACCTTGTTCCTCAGCATATTTTATGATTGCAGCTTTAGCATCTACGGAATTCATGCCAGTAAACTGCCCAGAATTAATTAAAACTCCTGGCTCAGTGTATGCGTGGTTGTATTCAATTTGCACGAGTTGGGTAACTTCCTCTGTCTCGGATGCGGGAGTTAATTCAAAACCTGCAACATCTTCTGGCGCAGCAATCACAAACTCAATGGGCAAATCATAAGCTTGGGCAAACTTAAAGTCCCGCACATCATGGGCTGGTACACCCATAACTGCCCCAGTACCATATTCATACAATACATAGTCAGCAATTAAAATTGGTACTTCTTCCCCGGTGAAAGGGTTTATGGCGTTACCACCTGTGGGAATGCCTCGTTTTGGTTTGTCTTCGGCGGTGCGTTCCAACTCACTTTGATTGGCAACTTCTGTAATAAATGTTTCTACTGCTGCTTGCTGTTCTTTGGTGGTGACGCGCTTGGTTAAGGGATGTTCTGGTGCTAAGACTACGTAACTAACACCATAAACAGTATCTGGGCGAGTGGTGTACACGCCGATTTTTTCATCCATCCCCACAATGGGAAATTCTAAATATGCACCTGAAGATTTCCCAATCCAGTTGGCTTGCATTAATTTGACGCGTTCTGGCCAACCTGTCAATTTATCCAAGTCGTTGAGTAATTCTTCAGCGTAGTCGGTAATCTTGAAAAACCATTGCCGTAATAATTTGCGCTCAACTTTCGCACCACTGCGCCAAGAACGGCCTTCGTTATCAACTTGTTCGTTGGCTAATACAGTTTGGTCAATGGGGTCCCAGTTGACCGCTGCTTCTCTTTGGTAGGCTAACCCCGCTTGCAAAAACTGCAAGAAAATCCATTGTGTCCACTTGTAATAATCTGGTGAACAGGTAGCAACTTCACTCTCCCAGTCGATGGATAAACCCAGACGCTGTAATTGCTGGCGCATTTGAGCAATATTTTGGTAAGTCCACTTGGCGGGTGGAACTCCGCGGTCAATTGCAGCATTTTCTGCGGGTAAGCCAAAAGCATCCCAACCCATTGGGTGTAAAACTCTATAGCCTTGCATTCGCTTGAGGCGAGCAATCACATCTGTAATTGTGTAATTACGGACGTGACCCATGTGTAAGCTACCCGATGGATAAGGGAACATGGATAAAGCGTAGAATTTTGGCTTATTGTTTTCTGTAGGGGTATTATCTAAACCAAGTTCTGCCCAAGTTTTTTGCCATTTTTCTTCAATAGCGGCAGGAGAATATTTATTTAACGCAATATCATTACCTATAGCCTTTAAATTCTCTGTCATGCTCAATCTAATGCTCAAAAGTGTAATTTTCAGTGTTTGAGAGGAGGTTTTGAGCATAATTTTAGATTTAGAGTCTATGCTCAAAAAATTCTCATTCTTTATTATCCCTTTCTCTTCCTGTTATGTAGCTCTGATTTGTCGAAGAATCGGTGTTCTAGTTCCTAGGCTTTCAATGCTGCTTCTGCTTGGGAATGCAATAACAAACCGTATTCCAACCCCTCAACCACTGCTTGATAAGAAGCTGCCAAAATATTGGTTGAAACCCCGACAGTCGTCCAGCGTTGATGGCCGTTTCCTGACTCTACTAAGGCTCTGGTTTTGGCTGCTGTACCCGCATGTCCATCAAGAATTCGTACTTTGTAATCTGTCAACTCAAAACTGGCAAGTTGGGGATAAAAGTTCACTAAAGCTTTGCGTAACGCTGCGTCTAAAGCTGCAACCGGGCCGTTACCTTCCGCCGCTTCTAAAATATTCTGGCCATTGACGGCGACTTTCACCGTGGCTAAAGCGCTGCTTGTTTCTTTCCCTTCCACTAAGTCACAGTGTACTTGAAAACCTTTGACTTCAAAAAATTCTTGGCGATCGCCCAAAGCTTCATACATCAACAAGGCAAAACTAGCTTCTGCGGCTTCAAATTGATAGCCTTGACTCTCCAATTGTTTGAGCCGTTGGAGAATTTGCCGCGCTTGGGGTGTTTGCTTGTCTAATTCAATCCCAAAAGTTCGCGCTTTTGCCAACACATTACTCAGTCCCGCCTGTTCGGAAATTACTATCCGCCGCCGATTACCGACTTGTTCCGGTTGAATATGTTCATAAGTTAAGGGATTGCGTTCGACTGCGGAGACATGAATACCGCCTTTATGAGCAAAAGCTGAACGTCCGACAAAAGGGGCGTGTTCATCAGGAGCAAGATTTACTACCTCACTCACAAAGCGACTCGCTTCTGTAACCTGAGTAAGCTGGTGTTCTCCGATACAGCCATAACCCATCTTTAGTTGTAAGTTAGGAATTAAAGAACAAAGGTTGGCGTTTCCACAACGTTCACCATAACCATTGATTGTTCCTTGTACCATTGTTGCCCCAGCCATCACAGCTGCTAGGGCGTTTGCCACTGCCAAATCACAATCATTGTGAGTATGAATGCCGATTTGAGGAATTGTTGTTTGTTTTTGTTCGTTTGTCATTAATTTTTGACAAATCATAGATGACAAATGACTATTGACAGTTTGCACACTTTCACTAACTTCGTGAGGCAAAGTCCCGCCATTTGTATCACATAAAACTAACCATTCCGCACCAGATGCGATCGCTGCCTCTAATGTCTGTAAAGCATAATCAGGGTTGTGCTTATAGCCATCAAACCAATGTTCAGCATCGTAGATCACGCGCCGCCCTTGGGAGCGAAAATACTCAATAGTATCGCGGATCATGGCCAAATTTTCCGCTAAAGTGGTCTTCAGACCCTCTGTAACGTGTAAATCCCAAGATTTGCCAAAAATTGTCACCCAGCGAGAACCTGCCGTTAAAATCGCTTGCAGCATTGGTTCATCTGCTGCGATCGTATTGGGACGACGCGTAGAACAAAATGCCACAATTTCTGCTTGTTTGAGCGGATCTTCTTGCAGTTGCCAGAAAAATTGAACATCCTTCGGATTAGCGCCAGGCCAACCACCTTCAATAAAAGGAATTCCTAGTTGATCGAGTCTCTTGGCAATGCGTAGCTTGTCTTCTATGGACACCGATAGCCCTTCGCATTGAGTACCATCTCGTAGCGTGGTGTCATAAAGCCAAATTTGAGGAGAAGGATTTGTGGTCATAAAACAAGATCATACGAGACAACGATAGAGGAAATGTGCCAATATACAACAAAAAGCCAGTTTTGTAATTTAAATATGCCCAAAGTACTAGCTCAATGTAAAAAAAATAAGTGTGCTGGGTTATGCACCCCATGTCACTTTCGGGTAGATTGAGACGTATAGTGACAATTTTGGGTTTAAATTACGAAAAATTTTGCAGCAAAATGGTGTTGACCTCTAAAACGGCGGAGCTAAGGCAAAAAACAGTCAGTTAATTAGTAGTGATGGTGCTGGTGCGGTCGGTAAAGTGATGTGTTGACTGTGAATTAGCATCACAAAGGTGGCGATCGCTTCCTTTCCATTCTCCTACAATAGACCAGCTTTGAGCCGCTCATACAGAGGATTTTACGGATTATTGGGTCAGGGTTATCGAATAGGAAAGGAAATCAAAAGGTTAGGTTACAAAGGAGAAAAACAATATGGGTAGATGGACACCGCTTATTCTCATGGGTGGAGGCTTGGCAATTTTATTGGGTACATTGCTGGGCATCAACTTTCCAATGGGTGGACAACAAACTGCCAGTAATAATACTCCCGGCGGTAAAACATCACGCGTTCTCCCAGCTAATATTAATGTTAATAGCACTGCCCCCAGCCGAGGTAGTCGTGCTTTAAGTGAAGACAGAGCCAGCACTCCCCAAGAAGATACTACCTCCACAGAAGCTAGAAGAAGTGTTAGGCAGGAAAATCTCAATACAACGACAACAGAACGCAGAAGCAGCGTTGCTCAAAATAATACTCCCAGCGAATCCTTCTCATCTCCTGACAATACATCAGATACAACTACTAGAGAAGTACAATCAACTGATACATCTTTTAGTAATAACGAGTCTGTCAGAGAACCGATTCGGGCTTTGTGGTAGGAAAAGAGGCAGGGAGGCAAGGGAGCAGGGAGCAGGGGGAAATAAATTTCTTATTGCTTAGTACCTACTACCCAATTCCTATAATTAGTCATTGGTAACAAGTTATTAGCTATAAGTTATGTAGTTGTGTACTAATGATCAATGGCTAATAACCAATGACTAATGACTAATGACTAGCGATATTTTAATTATTGGTGGCGGTGTTATTGGTTTAGCGATCGCCGTCGAACTCAAACTGCGCGGGACAAATGTCACCGTGCTTTGCCGTGATTTCCAGGCTGCTGCTACCCATGCTGCTGCTGGCATGTTAGCACCAGATGCAGAAATTATCCCAGATCAGGCAATGGGTGAGTTATGCAGGCGATCGCGTGCCTTATATCCAGAATGGACACGTAAACTAGAAGACTTAACTGGTGTAAATACTGGTTATTGGTCTTGCGGTATTTTAGCGCCTGTGTATCAAAAACCACAGTCTCCTGCACCCTGTGAATCACCTGCGTATTGGTTAGATCAAGCCGCCATTCATCAATATCAGCCAGGATTGGGAAATGATGTAGTTGGTGGCTGGTGGTATCCTGAAGATGCCCAAGTTGATAATCGGGCATTGGCACAAGCATTGTGGACTGCTGCTAAATCCCTCGGAGTGGAAATCAAAGATCACGTCACAGTGGAAGGATTAATCCAACAGCAAGGGCAAGTAATCGGCGTACAAACCAACACGGGAGTTATTCGTGCTACTCACTACGTTTTGGCTACTGGCGCTTGGTCAAATGAATTGTTACCCTTGCCTGTGAGTCCTCGCAAAGGGCAAATGCTAAGTGTGCGATTACCTGATTTTCTGCCGGAATTGCTCCTCAGACGAGTTTTGTTTGGGGAAAATATTTACATCGTCCCCAGACGGAATCGTTCGATTATTTTGGGTGCAACGAGCGAAGATGTGGGTTTTACTCCGAATAACACCCCCGCAGGCATTCAATATTTACTTCAGCAAGCTATTCGCTTATATCCACAATTACAGGATTATTCCATCCAAGAATTTTGGTGGGGTTTTCGCCCAGCTACCCCTGATGAATTACCCATTTTGGGAACTAGCCATTGTGAAAACTTGACTTTGGCTACAGGTCATTATCGGAATGGCATTTTACTCGCGCCCGTCACAGCACAGTTAATTGCTGATTTAATTTGCGAACAAAAATCCGATTCTTTACTTGCTCATTTCCACCATTCTCGCTTTCACACCCAGCCATCTACCGCCCCTATGCTGACTCACCCTGCTAATTTTACCAACAGTGATCGCCCTTCCCCACTCCCAGACTCCCCACTCGTCATTGCTGGCAAAACCTTTCAATCTCGCCTGATGACGGGAACTGGTAAGTATCGCAGTATTGCAGAAATGCAACAAAGTGTCATTGCTAGTAGTTGTCAAATTGTCACTGTTGCAGTAAGACGAGTCCAAACCAAAACTCCTGGACATGAAGGTTTAGCTGAAGCACTGGATTGGTCAAAAATTTGGATGTTACCCAATACTGCTGGTTGTCAAACCGCCGAAGAAGCAATTCGTGTGGCCCGTTTGGGGCGAGAAATGGCGAAACTTTTGGGGCAGGAAGATAATAACTTTGTGAAATTAGAAGTCATACCAGATCCAAAATATTTATTACCAGATCCGATTGGGACGCTGCAAGCCGCCGAACAGCTGGTGAAAGAAGGGTTTGCAGTATTACCTTATATTAATGCTGACCCGATGTTAGCCAAACGTTTAGAAGAAGCTGGCTGTGCAACAGTTATGCCTTTAGCATCACCCATCGGTTCAGGACAAGGGCTAAAAACCACAGCCAATATCCAAATCATTATTGAAAACGCTAATGTGCCAGTTGTTGTAGATGCAGGTATTGGTTCACCCTCAGAAGCATCTCAAGCAATGGAATTGGGTGCAGATGCCTTGTTGATTAATAGTGCGATCGCTCTGGCGCAAAATTCAGCCGCAATGGCTTATGCTATGAATTTGGCAACCGTCGCCGGTCGTCTAGCATACCTAGCTGGTAGAATGCCCATCAAATCTTACGCTAGTCCTAGTTCGCCTGTGACTGGGACAATTAATAGTTATTGAAGCGGACTTTGAAAGGAACAGATTCCCGACTTCTTTGAGAAGTCGGGAATCTGTTTGTTGAATTTTAATAATATTGTGATTTTAATTTTCTTAAAAAACTTTTTTTAATTAGTCATAAAAATATAACAAATAAATTCGCACAATTGTATTTTATGATTTATACATTTAGTTGCTAGGTTGCAATTCTAAAATCTACAATTCAAAATGGTATCACCAATTATTACAGTATCGCTATTATCGGCTTTAGCGGTCGTTTCTCCTGTGGCTGAGACTAGCGAGCCTACTGCATCTACTACACCAGCACCAGCGATCGCAAATATCTTACCAGCAGACACACCATTGGTAGGCTTAGTAAATACCAAGGCAGAAGCTTGGACATCCTTAAATCGGTTTTATTTATTTCAAAGAGCCTTTACAGCCGTATCCAAATATTTACCACCTTCTTTTAAACTCGATTATGCCAAAGAGATTGAGTCTTTGTTAGGTGATCAAGTAGCATTTGCTTTTTTGCCAAAAGTTGAGGGTACGACTGCAACCATAGATAATAACTTTGTCATGCTGGCTCCAATCAAGGATGAGTCACGCATACAGCCTTTTTTAGAACTACTTAAGAATGGAGATCCACAACGGGTAAAGGTAAGGGAATATAAAGGCATCACGATTTTAGAAGTGAAACCTCCAGAATCACCAAAATCAGATCCATCACCAGAATCACCTTCACCAACCAAGAAGCTAAGGCAATTTTCTACCAAGAAAAAACTCAAATTAGCTGCCATGCCTGTTTTGAGGAATCCTGATTGGTTAAAAAGACCACGGGGAATTGCGATCGCTACTTTACCAGGGTATATTGTCACGGGCATCACTGCTCAACCAATTGAGCAGATAATTGATGCTTCCCAAGGAAATACAACTCTTGCACAAAATACCCAATTCCAAGAAACAATCAAGCATCCTCAATATGCTAAATCCCTGCTTTCAGTTTATGAAAACTTCGTGACGTTGATTCCTTTAATCAACGACATTACCAAAGATCCCAGTCTGCCTTTTCCGATTATTGGTAGTGATGCCATTAACCTTGAGCAATTAAAAGACTACAGCAGCTTCAATGGTTTTGTAACAGTAGAATCAGAAGGTTTGCATTTTCAAGCTACCGCCTACCGCCAAACTCCTAAACCAGAAAAAGATGTCTTTCAAACCGAAAAGCACGAGGTAATACTATCTAGATTACCAGCCGCTACCTACTCTGCTGCCACTGGCCGCAACCTTAATCAGAAATGGCTACTTTTAACAGAAGCTCTTAGTACAAAGCCACAACTTAAAGAGTATCTAACACAACTTCGTAGTTTTGTCCAAAGCAGTACTAAACTTGATTTAGAAAAGGACATTACAAATTGGATGGATGGTGAATATGCCTTTTTCCTGTTTCCCTCTAAAGGCGGGTTACTTGGAGCAATCCCTAATTTGAATTTAGGCATAGGTATGGCTTTGGAAACAAATAATCGTACCGCCGCTGAAGCTACTCTCAAGAAGTTAGATGAATTCATTACATCTTTTTCAACAGGAGGAGTTGTAGTTAATACTCACAATATTAAAGGTCAAACTGTTACTAGTTGGGATGTGGGAGGAAATACCTCACAAAGCTTGTTGGCTTATAACTGGACAGATGATAATACTGTTGTTGTCACAACTGGGTTTGGAGCGATTCAAGATTTAATACCGCAGCCTTATCTTTTATTACCTTCAACTTATAATTTCCAAACAGCAACCAATTCCTTACCCCGTCCTAACTATGGATATTTCTATCTCAATGGAGGATCTACATTATCATGGATTTATGGTTTTTTACCCAGTTACTTTAATAGCCAGCAATTCCAACCCTGGAAACCAATAGTTGGCTCAATCTACAGCATTAGTGCCACAACATCTACAACACCAAACAAAGAACAATTTGATGTTTTAATGGTTTTGGCTCCTAATAGAAAGCCAATTAGTCCTGCGATAAAAGAGTGATTTAAAAGTGAGTTTTGTAGAGATGTTGCATTACCAAGTCTCTACAAAATTTAATGTTATTTCGTTTGAAAAATATTCTGCACCATTACTTTATCTGTACTACCAGCCGCTTTATCTAACTCTGCTATTTCTGTTGAGTCAAGTTGCCAACCTAAAGCACCAATATTTTCTTGTGCTTGTGCTAGGGACTTTGCGCCGGGAATAGGAATAGTTCCTTTACAGATGCACCAGTTTATGGCTACCTGTGACATGGTTTTATTTCGAGATTGTGCTACCTCTCGTAAACATGCTAACAGCGATCGCGCTCCTGGTAATAGCTGTCTAAACAACAACCCGCGAATGCCTTTGGGCAATTTCCCTTGTTCTGAATATTTACCTGTTAATATCCCTAAAGCCAGAGGACTGTAAGCAATTAGTTTAATGCCTAGTTCATCACAAACCTCTTTCAATCTCAATTGTGTTACCGGATAAGTAGACAACAGAGAATACTGTACTTGCAAGGTGGAAATAGGAACACCTCGTTCAGCAAATTTTTGATGCACAATTTTTAACTGTTGCGGGCCGTAATTCGATAGTCCAATTCCTTTAACTAAACCTTGTTCGTAGAGGTCAGCCAAACCATTCAATAGTCCTTTTTCTTGCCAAGGTGCATAATTGGCTGTAGACCAGTGCATTTGCACTAAATCGACATTTTTGCCCAAGCGTTTAGCAGAAGACTGACAAGCTTTAATCATAGATTGGCGCGTCCATCTCCAAGGGTAGGCTGCTAGTTTTGTCGCAATGCAAATATTTTCTTGATTTAATCCTTGATATTCTTGAGAGAATCGTCCCAAAAGCAACTCACTACGTCCATTTAATCGGCCAGTACCGTAAGAATCACCTGTGTCAAATAAGGTAACGCCATTGCTCACACACAAGTTAAACACGGTTTGCAACTGAGCATCCATGCTTTCGTTGTATCCCCAGAGGAGTTGGTTCCCCCACGCCCAAGTTCCGCAACCCATAGTTGAGAGGGATAGTTCTCGGCTAATTTGCATTTTTACTGGTTCTAGTAGCGCACTATCAACTGTATTATTCGCATATTATTGACGGTTAATTTTATCTAATTTATTCTGCACATGAATTAAGCCAAGTGCATAAATACAAGTTTTAGTAATTCTGCACGGGTAAATGGTTTAGTTAGATAACCAGATGCTCCGACTAATCTGGCTTTGACTTTATCGACAATTCCTCTATTGCCTGTGACAAAAATAATCGGAGTATGTTTAAACATGGAATTATTACGGATTATTTTACATAACTCATAGCCATCAATACCTGCCATGTTGAGATCCAACAAAATTAAGTCTGGTTTATGTCTAATAATCGACATGACAGCTTTGAGTGGATCATCAATCGTAATTACAGAAAAATTCTCACTTTCTAAAAAACGACTAATTTCTTTAAGAATTGTGGGGCTATCATCTACTGTAATGATTTTATAGGTGTTTTTGGCAGTTACGGTAGTAGTCGTTACTCTTTCAGGAGCAGATTTTATGGTATTTAGTATTGTTAATTCCTGAAGATTTTGTCTTGATGGTGGAAAAGTTTGTGGCGATCGCCTCCGGCGGGGCGTAGCCCATCGCACTACAGGAGTAAAATCTTCTACAGTCAGAGCCGTTTCAGGTTGACCATGAAGGTTAATGGGTTCTACTACCGTATCAATGAATTGCTTGTTAAGTAATGCTGTTGTATATCGAGAAGGCGATGCCGCTTTCGGCACATACTTAGGTAGCTGATCAAATGGAGGATCTGGTTCATGCAGTATCACCCCGCCTTTAACAATATGAGGGTATAAATTTTGAGCCAGTTGAATTTCATCTTGATTCATAATCACAGCCAGATGACGCAGACTGAAACCCTTCATCCAATTAGTTAATTCTGGCAGTAGTTGGGGTAGATTTTGGTTATGGAGCTTACTGTTAATTAATAGGTATGGACGCTGATATGGAGAAGCAATGTGGGGAGAGAAAGACTGCCAATTTCGTAATCGAATTTGGCAATTTTCTAGGGTTTTATCTACATCCAACCGACAGATTTTTGTTACTGTCTGCTGTGCATTACTTAAGGCATAACTACCAGTTTTAATTAACAAAAATGATTCAATAACTTCTTTTACCAATTCTTGAATCAAGATTGTAGCTTGTGCAGCATCCAGATATCCTTTGTTGATTAGCCAGTGAATTGCTTGATAATCAGCAGGTTGATTTGATACATTGCTACCATCAGAAATGGACTGATTTGACAACTCATGTTCAAACCTCATGCGTAATTGCACGCGGGTTTCACTACTAAGCTGATTGAGGCGGCGCAGATGACGTTCCAGCCTATCAAAGGGTTCAACTGAGTTGGTAGCGTAGGTTATTGCTCCCTGTTCTAAATAAATCGACCAGGTAACTAAGTTACTAAAAGCGTGCAAACACGTAGTGCCAACACTATTACATAGTTGTTTTAATAAACTCTGGGGACGTAAAACTGTAAATGTACCAAAATTATCCATTTTTAATAATTCTTTTCGGAAATTAACCAAAATTTATGTAAATCCGGATTCTTACCTATGTTGTACTTTATTTAGTTTTAATATGTCTCCAAGAAAATTATTTTCTGAAAGAAGAATATAAATCTATATTAAAAGTGATGGAAATCATCGCCTTACTCCTTGGGCTAGTATTTCTACTCATTCAGAAGTTGCAGCGGTGGCTTTGCCAATCAGCTGTTACACACTCAACACTTTTGTTTAGGATAAAAATGATGTATTCCACATGAAATCTTTAAACTTTTATGTAGGAAAATTTGCATATTTATTATATTCTATGTTTGCCCTACATAAATCTTCGTAGTTCCGTTAATGCCAGCAACATGAACTCTTCGTAAATTTTTGGATTCTCAACCGGAACTTGATGA
The DNA here is from genome assembly GCF_015206815.1 of Fortiea sp. LEGE XX443. Taxonomy (GTDB): domain Bacteria; phylum Cyanobacteriota; class Cyanobacteriia; order Cyanobacteriales; family Nostocaceae; genus Nostoc_B. The sequence continues at coordinate 19,349 of NZ_JADEXZ010000014.1, read as the reverse complement.
AAAATTTATTAAATGTATAGAGAATTTGGTGAAAACTATTTGTTTAATAGTTAAATGAAGACTCGTCCAGCGATCGCCAAAAATTTACTTATTGCCTTTGAGGCTCCGGAAAACAAGATATATACTTTGAAAAAAGGAAAATAACACTTTGGACTATAACATAACACAAAAAGTTATGCAGGATACATTAATACTAGATGAAGTAGTAGAATTTGCGGAGAACCCAGAACCCCGTTGTCCTTGCGTGTTGTTACTGGACACATCTGGCTCAATGCAAGGAGAAGCAATAGAGGCATTAAATCAGGGCTTGCTGAGTTTGAAAGATGAATTATTAAAAAACTCCTTGGCTGCTCGCCGAGTAGAAGTAGCAATAGTTACTTTTGATAGTCAAGTGAATGTAGTCCAAGACTTCGTAACAGCCGATCAATTTACCCCCCCCATTCTGACAGCACAGGGACTAACAAGCATGGGTGGAGGAATTCATAAAGCCTTGGACATGGTGCAAGAGCGCAAATCCTTATATCGGGCAAATGGCATTGCTTACTATCGTCCTTGGATATTCATGATTACCGATGGCGAACCTCAAGGTGAACTAGATCAGGTAGTAGAGCAAGCCGCGCAACGAGTCCAAGGCGACGAAGCCAATAAGCGCGTAGCTTTTTTCTCAGTGGGTGTAGAAAATGCTAACATGACACGGCTAAATCAGTTAGCTGTGCGGACTCCACTCAAACTGAGAGGACTAAACTTTGTAGAAATGTTTATGTGGTTGTCAGCCAGTATGTCAGCCGTTTCTCACTCACAAGTTGATGAACAAGTAGCACTACCACCAATTGGCTGGGGTTCTATTTAATCGTGCGATGGGCTACGCCCCGCCGGAGGCGATCGCGGTTTAATACTTACACAGCCAGCCCAGACAAAGAATCTATGAACACATCAAAACAGATTTCTCATTGGCGGGTAGTCGCCGCCTCTGTATGTGGTACAAGCCATAGCAAAAACAAGCAGCTGTGTCAGGATGCTCACAACTGGCAGCTATTGCCAGACAATATATTAGTAGCCGCAGCCGCAGATGGCGCAGGTTCTGCCAGCCAGGGAAAAATAGGCGCGATGGTAGCCACAGAAGCAGCTGTAGAGCATCTCACCATCAAAGAAGTCTCGCGCTCTTTTTTAGCTGATGATGTGGTGGTGCAATCCTTGTTGAGTGATGCTTTACTCGCTGCCAAAAAAGCAGTAGAGGCTGAAGCCGCAGCATGTAACCAACAACCTCAGGATTTAGCAACTACCTTAATAATTACCATCGCCACACCAGAAATGGTAGCAACGGCACAAATCGGTGACGGCATGGCAGTCGCAAAAAATCGTCAAGGAAATTTAATTGCGCTGACCATACCTAATAATGGAGAATATATCAACGAAACGACTTTTTTAACTTCCTTGGATGCTATAGATACAGCACAAATGAGATTATGGCGTGAAGAAATAGTTAACGTTGGTATACTCACCGATGGACTACAAATGCTGGCTTTGAATATGGTTGTTGGCGAACCTCACAAACCCTTCTTTTTTCCTTTGTTTGATTTTATCGAAAACGCTGAAGATAAGACATTAGCCAAAGAGCAACTAGTGAGATTTTTAAGTTCTGAGCGGATTACACAACGTACTGACGATGATTTAACCCTAATTATTGCTGCCTTCAACCGCTCATAAACAAGGATTCTGCAAGTTTTTCTGAAACAACTCCCGTTAACTGTGACTTAAACATGAAGGTACTACGTTGTCTTCCCCAGCCAGAAATCATCAACCTCAGCGTCAGTTTGGGACGCGGTGGCGAAGCCTGTATTTATGCAGTGCCATCAGATGGTGATTTAGTTGCCAAGGTTTATCACAAACCTACAGCCAATCACACCAAGAAACTGCAAGCCATGCTGGCTAACCCACCGGAAAATCCCACAGCTAACTTGGGGCATATTTCGATAGCTTGGCCACAAGAGCTAATTAAGACGGCGGATGGTAGCAAAAGTATTGTTGGCTTCATCATGCCCCGCATTCGTGGGATGCGACCAATTATCGACTTTTACAACCCCAGAACCCGTCGCCAACATTGCCCTTTATTCAACTATCAATACCTAGTTCGCACAGCGCGGAATTTAGCAGCAGCTTTTGCCGCTCTGCACACTAGTGGTTATTGCGTGGGTGATGTCAACGAGTCCAACATATTAGTTAGTGACACAGCACTGGTAAGCTTGGTAGATACAGACTCTTTCCAAGTGCCAGACTTAAAAAACAATCTCGTCTATCGTTGTGCAGTGGGTAAACCAGAGTTTACCCCACCAGAACTCCAAAATAAAGTGTTCGCGCAACACGATCGCACAATCAATCATGACTTGTTTGGCTTGGCAGTAGTCATCTTCCAACTATTAATGGAAGGTACACATCCCTTCTCTGGGATTTTTCAAGGCACTGCCGAACCACCAGCCTACGAAGCCCGCATTGCTGCTGGACATTTCACCTACAGTCAACACCGCCAAGTTCCTTACCTACCAACCCCCATTGCTCCCCCTTGGGAAATGCTGCATCCTAGCTTGCAGGCATTATTTGTTCAGTGTTTTGAAGCAGGTCACAACAATCCGCCGTTACGCCCCAACGCCCAAAGTTGGCTGTCTGCCCTCTCAGAAGCTGAAGATGCTCTAATTACTTGTACCGCCAATCCCCAGCATCGCTACAGCAATCACTTACACAGCTGCCCTTGGTGTGAACGTTCTTTGCGCTTAGGCGGACGTGATCCGTTTCCATCACAGCGGGCAATTGAAAATAAAGAACATCTCAGGCCGCGCACCATCCCAACAAGACGCTACAATCGTCCTTCGCGGATACCACAGCCAGTAATGTCATTTGCCCCAACAAATTCCTGGCAGCCAGCTAAGACTCCTAATTATTCTCCTTATAAGCGTCAAAAAGCATCGAGATTTTACCCAATAGTTTTGGGTTGTCTGGGTTTGGGGATGTTGGGTTATTTGGATGTCATGGTGAAATTCACCCGTCCCTTTGTGACGCAAAATGCCTACACCCAACAGACATTGATGGCAAATTCCGCACCTAGTAATCAGGCTCTAGATTTTGCAGATTATTACAAACAAGGCCATACTGCTTACCAAGTGCGCGATTACCAGCAAGCAGTAGAAAGCTTTAGCAAAGCCATTCAACAAGAACCAAAATACGCCAAAGCTTTTATTAACCGAGGTAATGCCCGCTATAACTTAAAAGACTATGAAGGCGCATTGACAGACTATTCTAAAGCTTTGCAAATCAATCCCCAAGAAGTTAAAGCCTTCGTCAATCGTGGCAACTCTCGCTACATGCTGGCTGAGTATAGTAACGATCCAGATCGAGAATATCACTTGGCGATCGCAGATTTTAACAATGCCATCCGCTTGAATATTAAAGAAGCCGAAGCTTACATCAGAAGAGGTATTGTCCGGGCGCAAATAGCTAAGTATAGTGGTGAATCTCTCAAAGATTTCCAACAAGCAATAGCTGATTTTACCCAAGCCATTAAACTCAACGCCTCCAAAGCCGAAGCTTATTTTCAGCGGGGTTCAGTTTACTATCAAATGGCGCAATATAGCACCGATTACGCTCAACAATACCAAAAAGCGATCGCTGACTTTGACCAAGCATTACTCATTAACGAAAAACTAGCCAAAGTCTATCTCAGACGCGGCATGGTACGCTATGAAATCTCACAATATGGTGGTCAAGACGCTGACAAAAATAGCCAGACAGCAGTCAACGATTTACAGTTAGCCGCCAAACTAGCCTTAGAGCAAGAAGATACAGAAAACTACCAGCAAGCACTTAGCAGTATGTGTGTCATCATTGAAAGTCAATGTAGTGCCTTATTGCAAAGCTCCAATACCTTGAAAACTTTAGGCACAAATTAGGCGATAGTCAAGAGTCAATGATCAATAGTTAATAGTTTATCTTGATTGTTGACCATTGACTCTTGGTAATCTTCCTGCAAGTAAATTTTGTCACTCGTTTATTACTAGGAAATTTTTACTTTGCGACAACTGAAAGCAAGTAATATCAGGGTTATAGAAATATAATCCTGATTATTTATTTGGTAATATTTATATTACTTGAAATCATGAAATTTTCAGTGTAAAACTATTCATAAACCTTTTACATATAAAAGATTTTTATTTATTTCTTCTTCATACAAGTAGCAAAAATTATAGTTAGAGTATGTACTGAGAAAAGCAAAGCAAAATCAATTTTTCTCAAACCAAGTGCATCCTCTTCATCTCGATAAATTTAAAATAATAATTCCCTACAAATCTCCGAGGTAATTGCATGAAAGCGGTGATTTTGGCTGGTGGGCTTGGTACGCGCCTCAGTGAAGAAACCAGTATCAAACCCAAGCCGATGGTTGAAATTGGTGGTAAGCCAATTCTTTGGCATATCATGAAGACTTATTCGGCACATGGCATTAATGATTTCATTATTTGTTGTGGCTACAAAGGTTACGTAATTAAGGAGTATTTTGCCAACTACTTCTTACACATGTCTGATGTTACTTTTGATATGCGTTTTAACCAGATGAATGTACATTCTGGTTATGCTGAACCTTGGCGTGTCACCTTAGTAAATACAGGTGATAAAACCATGACAGGTGGACGCTTAAAACGAGTTGTTGAACACGTAGGCAATGATACTTTCTGCTTCACTTATGGTGATGGTGTCAGTAATGTAAATATCACCGAACTTATCAAATTTCATCAACAACAAAAAACATTAGCCACACTTACAGCAGTACAACCAGCCGGACGTTTCGGTGCTATTTCCCTAGAACAAGAGCAAACTAAAATCACCAGCTTCCGCGAAAAACGCGACGGTGATGGTGCTTGGGTAAATGGTGGTTATTTTGTTCTAGAACCAGAAGTTATCAATTTAATTGCGGATGATACCAGTATTTGGGAGAAAGAACCATTAGAAAAATTAGCTGACATGGAACAGCTTTCGGCTTTTAGACATAATGGTTTTTGGCAACCAATGGATACCTTACGTGATAAAAATTACCTAGACGAGCTATGGCAAAGTGGTAAAGCTCCGTGGCAAATATGGTAAAGGAAAGTATGAAGTGTGAAGTATGAAATATTGAATTTCAGTCTTTATTCTTCATCTTTATTTATTTGATAAGTGACTGATTCACAATAATTTCAAGTGCAATAATAACAATGTACGATTTTGCTATTGTCGGCGGTGGAATAGTTGGATTATCAACAGCCTTAGCCTTGGGTAAACGCTATCCACAAGCACACATTTTAGTATTAGAAAAAGAAAGTAACTGGGCATTTCACCAAACCGGCAATAATAGTGGTGTAATTCACTCTGGTATTTATTACAAACCAGGCAGCTTTAAAGCCAAATTTTGCCGTGATGGTAGTCGCTCAATGGTAGAATTCTGCCAAGAGCATGAGATTGATCACGAAATATGCGGTAAAGTTATTGTTGCTACCGATGAACAAGAATTACCGCGCTTAGAAAATCTCTACAACCGCGGCTTAGAAAATGGCCTAACAGTCCAAAAAATCAGCCCAGAAGAAGTTAAAGAAATCGAACCTCATGTCAGATGTGTAGGTGGCATTCGGGTATTTTCAACTGGTATTGTTAACTACAAACAAGTCTGTTTAAAATACGCAGAATTAATTCAAAAACAAGGCGGGGATTTACGCCTCAATACTAAAGTATTGACAATTTCTGCAAGTGGGAAAAATCAGGTAATTGAAACTAATAACGGCAACTTTGAAACTAAATTTGTAATCAATTGTGCCGGATTGCATAGCGATCGCATTGCTAAATTAGGTGGAGTAGAACCCAAGGCGAAAATCGTACCCTTCCGGGGCGAATATTACGAACTCACCCCAGAAAAACGTTATCTGGTTAAAACTCTCATTTACCCAGTTCCCAACCCTGATTTTCCCTTTTTAGGCGTTCACTTTACCAAAATGATTGATGGTACAGTCCACGCCGGGCCTAATGCCGTTCTTAGCCTCAAGCGAGAAGGTTACAAAAAAACCGACTTCGACTTGAAAGATTTTGCGGAAGTCATGACTTACCCCGGTTTCTGGAAACTCGCAGCCAAACACGCCGACGAAGGTATTCAAGAAATCATTCGTTCCTTTAGCAAAGCAGCGTTTGTCAGAAGTTTGCAAAAACTGATTCCCGAAATCCAAGCAAAAGATTTAGTCCCTACCCATGCAGGAGTTCGCGCCCAAGCTTTAATGGACGACGGCAAACTAGTAGATGACTTTTTGATCATTTCTGGTCAAAACTCCATCCATGTCTGCAATGCGCCCTCACCAGCTGCCACATCTTCTTTAGAAATTGGCAAAGCGATCGCCTCTCAAATTCCCCACCAGTCCCATCTGGAGACTGTAGTCATCGCCTAAAGGGAGTAAGTAGAGTGTGTTGTTGCGTAGCGCAACGCACTATCCGAGATTTCGGTGCGTTAAGACTAACATCCATAACGCACCCTACCAAATCAAAACTTGTGGGCATCTCAAAAACCAAGGACGGGTGAGGACAAGCATCCCACAAGAATATTTAAGACTGAATTCTGTTGAAGCACTCAGCACTTTTATAGGAATTTCCAACAATGAAAATATTAGTCACTGGAACAGAAGGCTACCTAGGTTCTCTATTGCCTCCTCTGTTAATTGAACGTGGACACGAAGTAATTGGCGTTGATACAGGTTTTTATAAAGTTGGCTGGCTATATAACGGTACAGAAGTTACAGCCAAAACCCTCAACAAAGATATCCGTCACATCACCCCAGAAGATTTAGAAGGCGTGGAAGCAATAGTTCACATGGCGGAACTCTCCAACGACCCCACAGGACAACTAGCACCCAATATCACCTACGAAATCAATCATCTAGGTTCTGTTCGCCTCGCAAACTTAGCCAAAACAATGGGTGTACGTCGTTTCGTCTATATGTCTTCGTGTAGCGTTTACGGTGTTGCTACCGAAGGCGATGTTACAGAAGAATCTCCAATTAACCCCCAAACCGCCTACGCCGAATGCAAAACCCTCGTAGAACGAGATGTCACACCTCTAGCAGATGATGATTTTTCGCCTACCTTCATGCGGAATGCTACAGCCTTTGGTGCTTCCCCTAGAATGCGGTTTGATATCGTTTTGAACAACCTCGCAGGGTTAGCTTGGACGAGTAAAGAAATCAAAATGACCAGCGATGGTACACCTTGGCGGCCATTAGTCCACGCACTAGATATTTGCAAAGCAATTGTCTGTGCTTTAGAAGCACCGCGTGACATCGTACACAATCAAATTTTTAATGTTGGCGATACTGCTAACAATTACCGAGTTAAAGAAATTGCCGAAATCATTGCTGATGCTTTCCCAGGTTGTAAATTAACCTTTGGACAAAATGGTTCGGATAACCGCAGCTATCGCGTATCCTTTGAGAAAATCAACACCATCCTACCAGGATTCAAATCTGATTGGGATGCTCAACGCGGTGCTAAACAATTATTTGATTTGTTCAGTCAAATTGATATGACTGAAGACACATTTTTGTTTAGAGGCTTTACTCGTTTAAAACAGCTAGAGTATCTGATTCGTACCGAACAAATTGACAAAGATTTTTTTTGGCATAGAAAGTAAGTTCCAATATTAGGCAAATTAGATTCCCGACTTCTTAAAGAAGTCGGGAATCTAGACAAAAATAATAAAATCTATTGTTTTAGTAAAAAAAATGAACAAACTACTCACAATTGCCATACCTACTTATAATCGGGCTGAATTACTTGATAAACAGTTATCCTGGTTGGCAAAAGCAATCCAAGGCTTTGAATCTGAGTGTGAAATTTTAGTATCAGATAATTGTTCTACCGATCATACTCAAGCTGTTATTCAGAAATGGCAAACAAAACTGAGAAATATCACCTTTAGATCCAATAAAAATCCTGAAAACTTAGGCGTAATGAGAAATATTATGTATTGCCTAAGTTCTGCCACAACAAAATATGTTTGGACAATTGGTGATGATGATCCAGTTCAAGATAGAGCTATTCCTTATGTTATCAACAAGCTCAAACAAAATGAAGATTTAGGGCTATTGTTTCTCAATTTTTCAGGACGTAATAAAATTACTGGCGAACCAGTACATCCCCCAACAATTGTTGGTAATCGCTGGTTTGATGCAGATGCAGAAGATGGCTGTGGAGATAGTAAAGGCATATTTGAACACTGCTTTGCCAAAAGTGTTGGTGCAGTTATTTTTCTCACGGCTAGTATTTACCGCACTGACTTAATAAAACGCGCCTTGCAAATTTGGCCGGATGCTGCGAATAACTGGATATCTTTAGCATATTTAGCTGGTTATTGTGCCGCTAATGGCAAAATAATTGTTACTAAAGAGACTTATTTAGAATGTATTGTTGGTGTGAGTTATTGGCAGAAAGAGCCGAAATCTGCACTATTAATGCAATATAAACACATCCCTGAAGTAATTTTGAAACTTGAAGAATGTGGATATTCTAAGCAATTTTCCAGACGGATGCTGTTACAAAATACCAGAGAAGTTAACTTAAAAGTTTTCTTTGGTGCTTTAAGAAGATGGCCTGTATCTGCAATTAAAGTAGCAATTCCTTTTGTAGCTTTAGTGAGTCTTTCTGCTCTTGATGTAATGGCTTTAAAAGACTTTAAACTCGCCGAAGCTAACGAACCATCACCGCAAGAATTACGCCCTACTAACAAGCGATCGCAACCTAAATCACTGATCAAAACAAAGTAGTCGCGCCATGCTAAACAAAATTCTAGCCAAAATGGCAGCACTAAATTCAGAGTTAGCTTATAGAATAAAACTCTGGCAGTATGCTCTTAATTTGCTGGCACTAGAAGCAGGCGATCGCTTGATTATTGGCTCTACTAAACTCCAAAGTGGAATAAGCTCTGTAATTTTTGCCAATAATTACCACAAATCAACAAATTATTCCTGCCATGCTAAACACGATTAAAAACAAAATACTTGCACTGTATTCTGATTTAGTTTGCCAACTAAAACGTTGGCAACATGCTAAAAACTTACCTGCATTAGAAAAACGCGATCGCCTAATTCTTGATACCCTCAAACGAGATGGTGTTTATGTGACAACACTGGCAGATTTGGGATTAAATTCCACCTCAGAATTACTCAAAGCTGCTTCCGAGCAATTGTTGCGGATGAAAAACGTAAATAACGAACATCTAGAACAAAAGTGGCCGCAAATTCATACAGTTACAGGTTTACCAGAATTTTCTACCTGGGGAACAGAGAAAAGGCTACTGAATATCATCGAAAATTACATCGGTCTTCCGATAACTTTTCATGGTGTTCATTTACGTAAAGATTTTCCTAGCGATAATCAGTTCGGCACATTGTTATGGCATAGCGATGCAGAAGACCGCCGCATTATCAAAATCTTTATTTACTTGAATGATGTGGAAGAAAAAACTGGGCCTTTTGAATACATTCCCCGTTCTTTAACTTCCATATTTAGCCTGAAATATTGGCGACTTTACTACCAACTTTGGAAGTCAAGTTATATGGGTATTGATGATGAAGAAGTAAAAAAAATCATTTCCAAATCAGCTTGGAAATCTTGCCCAGGAGCAGCATGTACAGTCATTTTTGTAGATACAAAAAATACTTTACATCACGGTACAGTCCGCACAAAAACGCGGTCAGCACTATTCTTTTGTTACACTGCTAACCCTCCTGAAAGACCAGAACTTTGCACCCAATACTGGGATGATACTTATCCTAGAGCAGAGCTACTTTCTTTATCAGATATAGAAAAATCTCTGGTTTAAGAATTAGCCAATATTTTCCACAATCAACATTCATATCGAGGTAATTCATGATTTTTACTGCTACAGAACTCCAAGATGCTTACATTATTGACTTAGAAGAAAGAAGCGATCATCGTGGTTTTTTTGCTAGAACTTTCTGCGCTCAAGAATTTGAAGCTCATGGTTTAAAGCCAACAGTGGCACAATGCAACTTATCTTATAACTATAAAAAAGGCACTCTCCGGGGAATGCACTATCAACTCAAACCCGCAGCCGAAACAAAATTAGTTCGCTGTACTAAAGGTGCTATTTATGACGTAATTATTGATATGCGTCCTGATTCACCTACCTTTTTGTCACACATCGGTGTTGAATTAACCGCAGATAATCATCGAGCGTTGTATGTGCCAGAAATGTTTGCTCACGGTTATCAAGCGCTGACAGATGACGCTGAAGTAGTGTATCAAGTAGGTGAATTTTACACACCAGGATATGAAAGAGGTTTGCGTTATGATGACCCATTTTTTAACATTGAATGGCCTTTAGAAGTAACGGTGATTTCAGAAAAAGATTTGAATTGGCCATTGTTGAGCATGATACCTATTGGAGATGCAGAGGTATTATCAATCACTGTATAGTTAGTGATTAAAATTATTTGTCTTTAGTGCATACACATAGCAATTAGAGGAAGTTCATGATTATTATTGATAATGCTTTAAAAGCCCGTGCTGCTGTTGGTAATCCTATCAAAGTGGGAATGATTGGTGCTGGTTTTATGGGTCGAGGAATTGCCAATCAAATTATTAATTCGGTACCGGGAATGGAGCTAGTTGCAATCTTTAACCGCAGTATTGATGGAGCCAAACGAGCTTATACAGAAGCTGGTATTGAAGATATTCAAGTTGTGAGCAGCGTTAGCGATTTAGAAGATGCGATCGCTAGTGGCAAATACGCGGTCACAGACGATGCTAAACTTCTCTGTCAAGCTGAGAGCATCGAGGCGATTATTGAAGTTACTGGCGCAGTAGAATTTGGCGCTCATGTCGTCATGGAAGCGATCGCCCATCGTAAACATGTAATTATGATGAATGCCGAACTTGACGGCACTGTTGGCTCTATCCTGAAAGTCTATGCTGACAAAGCTGGAGTAATTCTCAGCGCCTGTGATGGCGACCAGCCAGGTGTGGAAATGAATCTTTACAGATTCGTGAAAAGCATCGGTCTAACTCCATTATTGTGCGGTAACATTAAAGGACTTCAAGACCCCTATCGCAACCCCACAACCCAAGAAGCATTCGCTAAACGTTGGGGACAAAAAGCCCACATGGTGACAAGCTTCGCCGATGGTACAAAAATATCATTCGAGCAGGCGATCGTTGCCAATGCTACAGGTATGCAAGTCGCCAAGCGGGGAATGCTAGGTTACGACTTCACAGGTCATGTTGATGACATGACCAACATGTACGATATTGAGCAACTCAAAGAACTAGGCGGAATTGTTGATTATGTCGTCGGAGCCAAGCCAGGCCCTGGTGTGTTTGTCTTCGCCACTCACGATGACCCCAAACAACGTCACTACCTCAACCTATATAAGTTAGGTGAAGGCCCTCTCTATAGCTTCTATACTCCTTATCACCTCTGCCATTTTGAAGTTCCCTTATCGGTAGCGCGTGCTGTCCTCTTCCGCGATGCTGTCATGGCTCCCATCGGTAAGCCTTTGGTAGATGTAGTCACAACTGCCAAAATCGATTTGAAAGCAGGGGAAATTCTTGATGGCATTGGTTACTATATGACATACGGCCAATGCGAAAATTCTGCGATTGTTCAAGCACAAAAACTTTTACCAATGGGTTTAGCTGAAGGATGTCGCCTAAAAAGAGACATTCCTCGTGATCAAGTTCTGACTTACGACGATGTAGAGTTACCGGAAAGTAGACTTTGCGACCAACTACGCGCTGAACAAAATGCTTATTTTGCTTCCGAAAAAGTTCTGGTAGCCGTTGGATAATATCTAAGTTTAATAGGTATTAGTCACAAGTAATATTGATATATTTCACCCCCTTGATAAAAGGGGGAATTCTATCATATAGCCGTAGCCAGATAAGTTAGGACATTCTAAAACGCTAAAACCAATTCACTGCAAGCATTTCACTTTTGACTTTTAACTTTTGACTTTTGCCATATAGTCCTCCTTTTTAAGAGTAGGACTAATTTGTAGTCATCGGATAAAAATTAAATTTCTTTATGTAGCTATTTAAAAAAAATAGTACATTATTTAAAGATTTATTTTTCTCCGATGGATTTAATTTACTTTCGTTTAGATAAATATTCCCAGAAAGTATCTTGAGTAACTAATATTTATCTCTTGAAATTTTATAGTGCTAAACACAAAAGTTGTTGACAGTAAATAACTGAAAATTGTTCTCGCAAAATCTTCAAAAAGTCTGGATATAAATTATGAAAATTGCTCTAATCCATGATTATTTAACTCAGCGTGGTGGGGCAGAGCGCGTATTTGAATTACTATGTAAGCGCTACCCCCAAGCAGATGTTTTTACTTCTCTGTATGACCCAAAAAAAACCATTGATTTAGGTGAGCGAATAGTCAACACAACTTTTTTACAAAAAATTCCGGGAGCAGTCAAATATTTTAGAATGATGGCTCCTTTCTACTTTCCTGCTTTTCGGTCTTTGGATTTGCAGGACTACGATTTAATTATTAGCAGTAGCACCAGTTTTGCGAAAGCTGTGTGCAAACGTCCTGATGCTTACCACGTTTGTTTTTGTCATAATGTGACTCGTTTCTTGTGGGATACAGAAACATATTTACGGGAGTATGGAGATTATAGATATTTTGCTCCCTTGATCCAACAAATTTTTCAGTTAATGCGGAATGTAGACCTGAAATATGCTCAGGAACCAGACCTTTATATTGCTAATTCCAGCGTTGTTGCCCGCAGAATTCAACAGATTTATGGCAAACCCGCAATTGTGATCAACTATCCAATTGATACCAGTAACTTTGTTTATTCAGATACCAAAGAAGATTATTATTTGGCATCTGCACGGATGATCAGTTATAAGCGGCTAGATATAATCGTCGAAGCTTTTAATTGGTTGGGGTGGCGGTTATTAATCTCAGGTGATGGCCCAGAACAAGCACGCCTAAAAGCCAAGGCATTAAATAACATCGAATTTTTAGGACACGTCAGCGATCGGCAACGTAAAGACCTCTTTTCTAAAGCTAAATCGGTGATAGTGGCGGCCTTAGAAGACTATGGATTAGTTCCTGTTGAAGCTAACGCCAGTGGTACACCAGTTATTGCTTATGGTGCTGGCGGAGTCTTAGATACCCAAATCCACGGCACAACTGGGGTCTTTTTTAAAAGACAAACACCAGACTCTCTACAAGCTGCATTATTAGAGTCCGGACGCATCACTTGGAATTATGAAAATATTCGTAATCATGCAGTGAACAATTTTTCAGAACAAGTATTTTTCAGGAAGGTTGAGCAACTTATTGATCAAACTTGTATAACTCATTAATTATTCATCTGACTTGTTAGTTGTTCGCGTAGCGTCTCGCAGAGAAGGATAATAAAAGTGGTTCAAACTAGTCTAAACCCCAGTGTAAATACAACTGTTGACACAGACCCAGGTTATGGACAATTATTAGCAGTTTTTATTCGTAGATTTCCTTGGTTTGTGGCAGTATTTGTGACTTCAATTGCTATGGCAGCAATTATTACCGCTAAGACAAAGCCTACTTACAAAAGCTCGATGCAACTGCTAGTAGAACCTAACTATCAAGGTAAAAAAGAAACAGGCGGAGTCGAAAATCAGTTTACTGAATCAAATGTTGAGATAGACACAGCTACTCAGTTAAATCTCATGCAGAGTTCGGGACTGATTCAAAAGGCAGTTGATAAACTTCAGCCAGAATATCCAGACATCAATGTAGGTGTTATTAAAGGTGCTTTGGCCTTAAACCAATTAAAAACGAAAGAAGATAATGTCGCCACAAAAATTTTCCAAGTAGAATACACCGACAGAGACCCCGTAAAAACACAAAAAGTTCTGACGGCTGTTCGGCAAGTTTACGTGGAATATAACAAACAACAGCAAGATGCTCGTCTTCAAAAAGGTCTGCAAGTCATTAGAGAACAGTTAAGCAAAGCTAGTGAAGAGGTGAATGCAGCTGAGACAAACTTGCAAAGATTTCGTCGTAATCAAAATTTAATCGATCCGGTGGCTCAAGCCAAAGCCCTGGAAGATGCTTTGAATGTTGTTGAACAAGAACGTCGCACAACTCGCGCTCAGTATCAAGAGGCTTTAGCACGGCAAAAATCTTTAGAAGAACAGCTTAACCGTTCTCCCCAAAATGCGCTAGTTGCTTCTCGTTTGAGTCAGTCTACTCGCTACCAAGGTTTGCTCAACGAAATCCAAAAAACTGAACTAGCACTGGCTCAAGAACGCTTGCGTTTTACAGATGAAACTCCCAACGTCCAAAAGCTGCAAGAACAACTTAGTAGTCAAAAAGCGTTATTACAACAAGAGGTAGGCAGAACTTTAGGCACAAAGTCTGCTGGCGTGGTTAGTTCTAGAGAGCCGCTTTTAGAACAAGGGCAATTTGGTCAAATTGATTTGAACCTTGCTACTCAACTAGTAGAAACCCAAACAACCATAGTTGCACTGAGCGCCCGTGATCAAACTTTGGCACAGAAAGAAACTCAGTTACGTTTTGAAATTAGACGCTTCCCGCCTCTGTTGGCTTATTACAATCGTATACAACCACAGCTGCAATTTAGCCGGGAAAGGTTAGAGCAGCTGTTAAGAGCAGAGCAACAATTGCGCCAAGAACTAGCTAAGGGTGGATTTAATTGGGAAGTTGTGGAAGAACCCCACAATGGTTTCCAGTTAGGCCCTAACCTCCAACAAAATCTCTTGTTAGGTGCTGTTGTTGGGTTAATGTTGGGAGGTATTGCGGCTTTCTTACGAGAAGCATCTGATGATGCTGTACATACAACTGCTGAGTTAGAGAAGCAAGTAGCTCTACCTTTGTTAGGCACAACTCCCAAACTTCCAGCAGCCAGAGCCAGAGATTCAATTATCAAATTACCTTTCGGTAAGCCAGAAACATCTGCCCCTTGGACAATTCAGGTGTTACAGTCTCCACCTCGTTGGGAATCGCTGGATCTAATTTACAAAAATATTGAACTTCTCAATACTGTTTCTAGTTTGAAGTCTTTGATGATCACTTCAGCTTTACCTGATGAAGCTAAGTCAGGTATGGCCTTGGGTTTAGCAATGAGTGCTGCTCGGTTACACAAACGAGTACTACTTATCGATGCCAACTTACGCGATCCTAGTTTGCACGAACAGCTAAATCTGCCCAATGAGCAAGGACTATCAACTTTATTAGGTAGTGAAACAACATTACCTAATCAGATTGGTATTCAATCTTTAGGTTCAGCCTACATCGATATTTTGACGGCTGGGCCTAAACCGACAGATCCAGCCCATCTGTTAAGTTCTCCACGGATGATGCAACTGATGAGAACATTTGAAGAGAACTATGATTTAGTACTGGTAGATGCTTCGCCAGTACTAGGGTTGGTCGATGCTATGTTAACAGCATCATCTTGCCGGAGTGTGGTGTTAGTAGCCAGTATGGGTATTGTGACTCGCAACCAGCTTGCTCAAGCCACAGCCATGTTGAGTAAGTTAAATCTGATTGGGGTTGTAGCTAATGGCGTTTCTAGCTCTGACAGTAGTTTTGTTCAGTATCCTAAGGAATATCGTTTGGCTTTGAAACAAGCGGTAGAAAAATAGCAGAAACTTTGCATTGTAGAGATATGTGCGATCTCATCCCCTAAAAGAGCGATCGCACATATTTTTTTGGATATTTCTGCTAGAAGATTTTTTATTTATCTAACTTTCTAATTTATTGCAATAGCCAAGGTAGTTAAGATATCGGTAGATGATAAAACTTAGACACCAAAATATTTTCAAATCTGTCACCTATAACGTAGCACCTGTTACCTACTATATTTTTTATGTCTTGATTAAACATTTTTTATGTCAAAATTAAATCAGATTTACTTAGTAATAATTAAGTGAATTTATATCAGCTTTATAATTATGATGATAAAGTTCTACTAATTTAAAGACTAAATAAAGAATCTACTTCAGCATATAGTCATTTCCACAGATTCTTATATCCTAGAGATTAAAGCCCCTTCCAAGCATCTCAAAGACAAAAGTGGACTAGTTTATTTCAAGTGAATAAATCAAAAAATAGGTAGACAAAATTCAACAGATTTATACAGTACAGGGTAATGGAGAAAGTAGGCCATTTGTCTCTACATCTACCCGATATCTCTTATACCCATAAATGCAAGTTTACCTGCAACATTTTCCCCAATATTGATTGCTATCTACCTAGTTATTATCTATTAAGTTTCTACATCTTGACAGCGGCAAAATTTTGAAAGATGAATACTTGCCTGTCGTCTACTACTTTTTGTAAGCAATACAAGATTCAGATCAAAGTCTTTGGCATGAATCGCCTTCGAGATTAGCTCAACAATTTACTATCATACTAATCCAAAGACACATGACTAGCTCATTAGTTCGTACTTTACAGACCGCTTATAGTGTAACTCCGCAAGATCAAAGCGATGTCTGCCGACAAGAAGCAGAGCTTCTACGCTCCTCATACTGCACACTCCAATGGCGGCGGGGTCAGTTATTAGTGAAGTCTTCTGGTAAACTCAAACAACCATATTTACCAGCTTTAGAAAACGAGCAATTATTAATCGATTGCTTAAAACATTCTCCAGTTAATTTGGTAAGTGTAGACCCTAAAATTGGTGAGACTTGGGTAAAATTTTGGGCTGATGCTTGTGAAAAAGCTGATAAGCCCATGTTTCTTTGCGGATCTTCGGAAAATATACTGTTTAAACAAAATAGCCAACCTTGGAGATGGTTATTACGACTCATTGATTGGATTGCGGCTTTAGTGATGCTGCTATTGCTAAGTCCGATAATGCTGGTATTGCTGGTATTGTTACAACTTTCCTCGTCAGAATCTCTATTTTCTCGTGAGTTTTATGTAGGAGAACGAGGTAAGCTCTTTCGAGTTATTAAGTTTTCCACCACCACAAAGCGCAGCATTACACCATTAGGTCTTTGGATGCGTAAATACAGTCTCGAAAATCTACCACAGCTATTAAATGTCCTGCGGGGTGATATGAGTTTCATGTGGTGTCATTATTGGACTTTAGAAGCAGCAGTACGATTAAGTTCAGAAGGACAAAAACAACTTAACCAATTACCTGTGATTACGAGTTCGTGGCCAGTCCAGGCAGAATCCAACTTAATAATTAATAATTCATGATTACTAATTATTGGCTACCTTCTTCCTGATTACAACAACATCAATTCACAATCCATCCAGCCAAAAATCTCTACGAGCAGTGCGGTAATTGATGAATTCATTTGCCGCACTTAAGTTAGAAATAAATAATGACAGAGCATCTATAGCAACCTGTAGAAATTAGAAAATATTTGTTCAGAGACACATGCTTGTTAAACTATCCACACAGCTAAATAATTTATTTAAAGCTAGTAAATTCTGGCAAAAAAATTATTTAATATTGCGAGAATTTAAACATTTCCGTAAAGTTGCTATTCTTGCTTTAGTATTTTCTTTTTTGGCAGCAACCTTTGAAGGTTTTAGTATTGGCTTTTTGCTGTCGTTCTTGCAAAGTTTAACTAACCCTGATGCTAAACCAATTCAAACTGGCATCAAATGGTTTGATATTTGGATTTTGGCTGCCAATACTTCAGCGATTAATAGACTATATCGAATATCCTTTCTGATTTTGTTGAGTACTTGGGTACGGGCTGGCTTTAATTATTTGGCACAGGTATACACAGAAAGTACTCAACTGTATTTAGCCGATTGCCTGCGTAAGCAAATTTTTGAACAGTTACAAAGCTTGCCCCTAAGTTACTTTGCTAAAACTCGTTCTGGTGAACTAATCAATACAATTACTACAGAAATTGAACGCATCAAACAGTGGTTTAGTGGTGCTGCTTTTTTGATGACCAGAACTATAACTGCCACTGTCTACTTTATTTCTATGTTTTTGTTATCGTGGCAGCTTTCTATCGTCTCTTTACTTTTATTCACCTTAGCGGGTGTAGGATTATCAACGCTCAATGCTCGTGCTAGAGAAACCAGTTTTAGCACTTCCATTGCTAACGGTCATTTTACATCCACAGCCATAGAATTTATTAACGGAATTCGTACAGTTAAGGCATTTGCTACTCAAGATTTTGAGCGACAGCGTTTTTATAACGCTAGTGATAATGTAGTCAATACTTCCAAAAAAGTTATCTTAATTTGGGCGCTGGTAAGACCTCTAGCCGAAAGTATAGCTAGTACAATTCTTATTGGCATGATTATTTTTGCCTTTACAGTTTTTGTTGTGAATGGCACACTCCAAGTTGCTTCCTTGCTCACATTTTTCTTTGTACTATTTCGAGTTGTACCCATTATTCAAGATATTAATGGTACGAGAGCGCACCTTAGTACACTCGCAGGTGCAGCGGACAATATTAAAGAGTTAATTAGGACTGATGATAAAACCTATTTACACAATGGCAAAATTAAATTTTCTGGGTTAAAACATTCGATTGATATTGTTTCTGTAGATTTTGGTTATGACCCAAATCATCTAGTACTAAACAACGTAACATTAAGCATTGAAAAAGCGAAAACAACAGCGTTAGTAGGCGCAACTGGTGCAGGTAAAAGTACATTAATTGATTTAATTCCGAGATTTTACGATCCGACAGAAGGTCATGTAATGATTGATGGGGTTGATGTCCAAAAATTTGACATCAATTCATTACGACATAAAATTGCTGTAGTTAGTCAAGATACATTTATTTTCAACACTTCTGTGTGGAAAAATATTGCTTATGGCACATCAGGCGCAACAGCAGCAGAAATTAGAGAAGCTGCGCGTCTAGCAAATGCTATTGAATTTATTGAAGAAATGCCAGAAGGCTTTGATACAAAATTAGGAGATAGAGGCGTAAGACTATCTGGAGGACAACGCCAGCGAATTGCGATCGCGCGGGCTTTGCTCCGTGACCCAGAAATTTTGATTCTAGATGAAGCCACCAGCGCCTTAGATTCTGTTACCGAACGCTTGATTCAAGAATCATTAGAAAAGCTATCGGTAGGTCGGACAGTAATTGCGATCGCTCACCGTCTTTCTACAATCGCTAATGCAGATAAAGTCGTTGTTTTAGAACAAGGACGCATCGTTGAACAAGGTAAATATCAAGAACTCCTAGAGATAAAAGGCAAGCTTTGGGAATATCACAAAACTCAATACGAAATGGGTCAAGCAGGGTAAAAAAGTCTGAAGTATGTTCGCCTTACAGCCCTAATACCAATTCACGAAAATCTTGATAC
>NZ_JADEXZ010000149.1 GCF_015206815.1 Fortiea sp. LEGE XX443 | reverse complement strand
GGGGAACGGGGCAGGGGGAAAGGTACAAACCTTGCCCCTTGTGGGCAAAAGCCCCCTTGCGCCTTTTCTCCCCTGCTCCCTGCTCCCTGCTCCCCTGCTTTTTTCACTTAAATGAGGCTGCTGAGAAATCGAATCGACATTCATAATCATACAATTATTGGTTATTTTAGTTTTTTATCTACTAAAAACAGAATTTTTAACTTGATTAAGTCCTAAATGTAAGCACAGAGATTGATATTTTGGATTTCTCTTGAATAGTCTGATATTGTAAACTTAAGTTATCCAAAAAAGGCGATATTTAGGCAACTATAAAAAGTTCGTTAATCCCAGAATATTCTATTTATGTAGATTATTTAGTAAAAGTTGAGAACAAACTAAATATAGTATCCCGCTTTGATTTCTGAATCACTCGTAGAGATAGGGAACAGGGAACAGGTGACAGGGAACAGGGAAGAAAGAATAAATGTGTACCGAGTTTTGTTCAAAAATCAAATAGGAATCCTATATATGGCAAATTGTCAACTAATGTGCGTTAGATTACTAAACAATAGTGATAGCAATCTGGTTGAGGAGTTTGGTTATGACTCAAAATGATAATAACGATCAATCCAATAGCAATGAATCGTCTTCGCATTCTGGAGCGAGATACTGGGGTAACGTGGAGGTAATAGAAGAAGGAGATAACTATAGAATTAGTCGCGTTGAAATTAATCCTAGGCACGGTATCAAACCACAAATCCATTATCACCGTAATGAACATTGGGTCGTAGTTTCTGGTGTCGCCAAGGTGACTTGCGGCGAAACGGAAGTGTTGCTGAATCGCAACGAATCAACTTATGTGCCGGCAGCAACGTTACATAAAGTAGAAAATCCCGGTTTAATTCCCTTGGTAATTTTAGAAATTCAAAACGGGGAGTATTTGGGTGAGGATGATACTGAACGTCCTTATGACCTCAATTTGATCAAGCCAGCACCCGAAAGTAAGTGAAGTATGAAGTGTGAAGTGTGAAGTATGAAATTAACACATCTCTTTAGAGATAGGTGATGAGCTAAGAAAAACTAAATTTTTTTCGCTTCTAGGGAAAAAAATTGTATCAATATTTACTTCATACTTCATTTTTTTAGCCAATAGTAAAAAACTACTTTTAACTGTTAACTTCGGACTCGATCAAAACCATCCTTCTTGTTCTAAGGTTTCGATTAGCTGCAAGCCACGAGGGTCGCCTACGCCTAGTAGTGCAGCTTTGGTATCTTCCCGCACGCCTAAATCTTTGTCTTCGGCAAAGGCTTGAATCAAAGCATCAATGGCTGTTGCGTAAACTATATTCGATGGCAATTCCTTGCATAATTGTCCAATTGCCCAGGCACTGTTACTACGTACTGCGGCTACTTGGTCTTGGACTAAAGCTTCAATTAAGGGTGGAATCGCGCCGATCGCTGCTTCATAACCCACTTCTGCCATCTGCGCTAAAGCACTAGCAGACCACAGACGCACTGCGGAAATATCTGTTCTTAAAGCATTTGCTAAGGGTGCTAAACAACGGCGATCGCGGCAATTACCCAATGCCCAAACTACACCTTTACGCACATAGCCATTCCAATCTTGATTAAGTTGAGCAATTAAAGGTTCTACAGCCTCTTGACTGGGATTACGCCCAATACCGTAGGCTGCACTCACTCGCACTAAAGGACAAGAGTCAGTCAAAAGGCGAATGAGTAAGGGGGTAGCCCGTTCATCTTCGATATCACAAAAAGCACGCGCCGCCAGCATTCTTTGCTGGGGTCGGAAATTCTCCAGAAGGACTAACATCACTTCTGGATCTGGCTTTGCCACTTCTGACTCAGCAGTTAGCGGCTCCATTTTATCTAGTGGGCTTTCTAGCTCTACCTCAGGATCGAGTAGGCTTAGGTCATCGTCGTCATACATACTTCATTTAGATGCCGAGTGGGATTTATATAGCAGGGAACAGGGAACAGGGAACAGGGAACAGGTTTGAAAGCCGCTTACTGTCCATGTTTAATGATTAGTTCTTGTGCTAATCTATCCGGCAACTGCTATACGTAACCCTCGTGCCAATAATTCTACGCCCGATAGGTATTTGCTAGATTATTGTACACTTTATGTTCGACATGATTAAATTTGTCTGGAAAAAGTATGAAGTATGTAGACGCTTTTAGCGGTGTTAGCGTAGCGGTAGTGACGTAGGAGCGTCAGCAGTGCGTTGGGCGGGTTCCCCGACTTGTTCGCTGAAAGCGTTCCCGTAGGGTAGCAACTGCTGAACCCGTTGGCGTAGCCTCTCGCAGAGAAGGGCTTGCCGCAGGCTAGTGTGAAGTATGAAATTTTATTTTTTAGCCTTCTGCCTCCTGCATTTGAACTCTTGACTAATGACCATTGACTATTGACTACTGACTCTTAACTAAAAGTTCTTTCAGCATCCAAAATGATTGAGTTTGATAACCCAGTTGGTTGTAGAGATTTAAGGCGGGTTGGTTGGATTGAAAGACTTGTAACCCAATTCGCCGATCGCCTCTGGCAATTGCCCAGTTTTCGACATAGTGCATCAAGGCTTTACCAATACCCCGCCGCCGATGTTCTGGGACGACGTAAAGCAAAAAAATGTGAGCATGGCGATCGCCACTGACTTGATCTACCGCATTTCCCACCCAGAGACAGGCAACGGGGCAGGGGGCAGGGGGAAGAAGAGGCAG
>NZ_JADEXZ010000148.1 GCF_015206815.1 Fortiea sp. LEGE XX443 | reverse complement strand
TTGGGCGCGGGTCAGATTGCTAGGGTATGCTTTACTCATGTTGCTCTCTCAGTGCTGTCTATTATCTATTCACAGCATATACTGAGAGAGTTTTTTTACCACCTCTTAGACTTTTAAAACAGCCTCTAAGGGTGGAGTACCAAGAGCAGTTATTCAGTCTATTTTTGATCATCCCGACGGGGAATGGATTGTTTCATGGGAAATTGTAGCGGAATATAAGGAGGTATTAAGTCGCCCTAAGTTTAAATTGACAGATGAAGTTAGAACCTCATGGTTTGAAATTATTGATACATTTGCAACGCTAATTGATGTCAATGTGTTGATTGATTTTCCTCAAGACAGAAAAGATGCAAAGTTTTTAGCTTGTGCTGTAGCAGCAGAAGCAGATTTTTTAATTACGGGAGATTCTGATTTTAATCAGGCGCAAACCTTGGTTAATACAACAATTATTTCTGTGTCTTTATTTAATAGTTTAGTTTGTAATTCAATGTGAGTCACTCTTCAGTCGTGAATAAGGGTTATGACAACATTTCATCAAAAACAGTCCAATAACCGTTATACAAGCGAAATTTGATAAATAAACACTGTTTGATAGTTTTCAGTTGAGTATGGGAATACTGAAAAACAGAGGTAGATCAGTATAGGGTAATACCAATATGCTTGGACTTGACAAAATTACGCCTGAAAAAATTCTAAAAACTGGACTCATTGGTGCTGGCGCTTGTGCAGCCGCAATAGCAGCCCCTATAGGAGTAGTAGCAGTTGTAGGAATTACGGTTGCAACGGCTGCTACAACTTGGGCTGCTGAGAGTATTGACGATCAACTCAATGGAAAAAATAAAGATGATGATAAAACTTAAAGCTAGTTAGACTTTAAAATAATCTAACAAGCCCCGCCAAACATAATTGTGATGTGATAGCGGGGTTTTTGTATAGTTGTTTAGTGATACCTGTGAAAATAAAGACCGTTTACTTAAGTTGTGTACTCGGCGTTGATTTTCACGTAGTCGTAACTCAAATCGCAACCCCAAGCTTTACCTGTACCATGGCCATTACCAACACTGACGGCAATAATTACGGGATTATCTAAGCGTTGCGTTTTGATATTGCTGCGGACATCACCTGATAAATCATTACTATTATTAGTAGCTACTACATCAGCAACGGGATAATCGGTGGCGGCTTGTTTTAAATATGTGCTGGCTGCGGCGCGGTCAAATTGTAGAGGTTGACCATTTTCTAACAGGAGGAAATCTCCTAATTTAATTTGCAAGTTATCTTGCTCAAAGGGTACACCTGCACGTCCGGCTGCGGCGGCGATGCGTCCCCAGTTAGGGTCACGACCAAAGATTGCAGATTTAACTAAGGATGAACCTGCAATGGTTTTGGCGATTTGTCTTGCTGCAAGATCATCATGAGTTCCAGTGACTTGCACTTCAATTAAGCAGGTTGCGCCTTCACCATCTCGCGCGATCGCTTTGGCTAAATGCTGGCATACTGCTGTTAGCATGGCTTCTAACTTCTCGGCTTCTGCACCCATTTCAGTAATGGCTGGGGTGCGGGATTGACCATTCGCCAAGGCAATTAAGCTGTCGTTGGTGCTGGTATCGCCATCGACGGTAATAGAATTAAAGCTTTTATCTGCGGCTCTACTCAACATTTGCTGCCAAAGGTGGGGGGAAACAGCTGCATCACAGGTAACAAATGCCAGCATAGTTGCCATGTTGGGGTGTATCATCCCAGAACCTTTGGCAATACCACCAATTCGGACTGGGCGCTCATGTACTGTTGTTTCTAGCGCTATGGATTTTGGTACTAAATCTGTGGTAATAATTGCTCCGGCGGCGGTATCGGAACCTGTTTCGGAGAGACTTGCTACTAGTTTAGGAATCCCACTGCGTAAAGCATCCATCTTGATGCGTTGACCAATTACGCCAGTAGAGGCTAACAAAATCAATTCTGGGGAAATATTTAATTCTTTGGCTAATAACTCGGCACTTTCATTAGCATCCCGCACACCTTCACTACCTGTTGCAGCGTTGGCTTGTCCGGCGTTGCAGAGAATGGCACGAGCGCTATGTTTAGCTTGTAAGCGTTGACGGCAATAATCTACACAGGCGGCTTTAACTTGAGAGGTTGTGAATACACCAGCTGCGATCGCCTCTACATCAGATACTATCAAAGCTAAATCTGGCAATCCCGACGGTTTTAATCCGGCAGTGATTCCTGCGGCTCGGTATCCTCTAGGAGCTGTCACACCACCAGTAATTTCCTGCCAGTCTGCCATTTTTTGTTTCTCCCACAACTATTAGCGGCTTGATTGGCGATTATACCAATTAAGTAGTGCTGAGTGTTGAGTCAATAGTTATTCTCTCCTCTGCTCCCCTGCCTCTTCTCCCAGATAGTGAAAAAGGAGAGCTACTTGAGCAGCTCTCCAGATCATCAGGGTGCATCTACTTAACACAGCATATCATTTTTGCCCTGAGGAGTATCACCCATTATTTGTTTTTTTGTATAAATATTATTAAGAGTTTACCCTTAGACTACTTAGACATAAAATTTTAAATGAAAATGGTAAATTCTGTTACTAGCCTGTGTCACATATAAAAATGCACATTGACTTAGGGACTTCCAGAGAATAAAGTATACAACTTATGAAAATGATAATCATTCTGGTGGGGGGAAGGGAAAGGTTGCTAACGGCAACCTTTCCCTTCCCTTTTTGTAGTAAATTCAATGATGATTCGATTTTGGATGTGCATAGGTGTCAATGGAATTAACAGATTCACTAAAGCATTTGTTGAAGGAAACTGCACAGCAATTAAAAGG
>NZ_JADEXZ010000147.1 GCF_015206815.1 Fortiea sp. LEGE XX443 | reverse complement strand
AGAAAGGTGCAAATAAACCGAACTATGTAACGGAAAGTAAAGTAGCTTGAAAACCTCTTCCCTTCTGCCTTCTGCCCTCTGCCTCCTGCCTTGTTATAACGACAATTTTTAACACCGACCTACTTACTCTAAGATTTATCTATAAATTATGAGGGTAAGAAAAATTTGTGGTCAATTCATCTCAAATCCCGAAATTACCACTACCACCATCACTTATAGGTTCAGAAGTCGGTTCTTTTACTGAGTTCACAGTTACGCAACGAATGCCTGCAATTGCCCGCCGAGTTATAGTTGAAAATGATTTTTCATCTGAAATTAATGCAAGGTTAGAAAGTCTTGCTACAGAACTACCAACAGGATATTTACCACCTTTAAGAAATGATACTGGCACGGATTTTTCTGCTTGGAATATATATCTACAATTTTACAAAGATCAGCGTTGGGTAGATGTTCCCTGGTTCTTGGCAGAAACTTATTTTTATCGGCTAATTCTAGAAATTACTCATTACTTTCGCCCTGGTAGATGGCAAGCTGTTGATCCATTTCAATTACAAAAATCTCAAGGTTTAGAAGCATCTCTTGACTCAACTATTCTTTTATGTCATCAGCTAAATAAATGGTTGGATGATGATCAAATTGATAGCAAACCAAATCAAACAGCTTTACTTTCACTATTATATTTTGCTTTGTGGGGCAATCGAGTTGACTTGAGTTTATGGTCAGCATTTGAGGGCGATCGCAGCCAATTTGATATTCAAAGTCAGTTAGCACAAATCTTAGTAAATGATACTTTACAAATTTGTGAACTGTTAACTATTTCTCAGGGAGGACGCATTGATTTTGTTGTAGACAATGTTGGTTTTGAACTTGCATGTGACTTATGTTTAGTAGATTTCTTATTAAGTAGCAACTTGGTTAATCAGGTTTACCTACATTTAAAACCGCATCCGACTTTTGTTTCTGATGCCATGATTAAAGATGTACATGATACAACACGTTTTTTAGTCGCTACTGGTGATCAACAAGTGACTTCTTTGGGTCAAAGATTGGAAAATCATATTTTATCAGGACGTTTAGTGTTGTCTGAAGATTATTTTTGGACATCACCTTTAGCCTTTTGGGAAATCCCTAACTTTCTCAAAAATGAGTTAGCTAATGCGCGTTTGCTGGTAGTCAAAGGAGATGCAAATTATCGGCGATTATTAGGCGATCGCTATTGGAATATTACTGCTAACATTGCAGATATCGTTTGCTACTTACCTACACCAATGGTCGCCTTACGCACATTAAAGTCAGAAGTAGCAGTAGGTTTAAAGTCTGAAGTTGTTGAGGAAATAGCAAAATCTGACCCTGCTTGGTTAACAAATGGACAATGGGGAGTGATTCAGTTCGTAGCTTAGTAACTATGAGGCTGCGTAAGAGGCGACAGGGAACAGGTTACAGGTTACAGAGTGATTCAGTTCGTAGCTCAGTAACTATGAGGCTGCGTAAGAGGCGACAGGGAAAAGGTTACAGGTTACAGAGTGATTCAGTTCGTAGCTCAGTAACTATGAGGCTGCGATCGCATCAACATAATATTCCCGTGATAGTTGTTGTTCATTTACTTAAATTTTCTGATAACGCATTCCGGGGAGTTGGGAAACTAAACCCATCAATTCTAGTTGTAATAACAGACTAGAAACGGAACTAGCTGGAATACCTGTTTTTTGAATAATCAGATCAAAGGGTAAAGTATCACAGGCGATCGCATCGATAACTTGTTGCATTTCGGGTGCTAAAGTCGGCAAACTTAACTGTTCTGTTGTTGGGGTCGTCACTGCATCCAATTTTGGTACTGCACCCAACATGGTTAATAGTTCATCTAATTCTCGAAAAATTATCGAAGCGCCTTGCGAGAGTAACTTTAAACAACCTTGCGATGGGTGATCATCTAATCTTCCAGGTAACGCATAAACATCTCTGCCAAAATCGTTAGCGTAGGTAGCCGTAATCAAAGCACCTGATTTCAAAGGTGCTTCCATCACCAAAATGGCACGACTTAAACCTGCAATAATTCTGTTGCGACGAGGGAAATGTGTGCGATCGGGTGGAGTTTTAGCGGGATATTCACTCAGCACTAAACCTGCGCCTAAAATCTCCTTATACAAATCTCGATTTTTGTGGGGATAGATGACATCAACACCAGTTCCTAAAACTGCAATTGTTCTTCCACCAGCTTTGATTGTGGCGTTGTGACTTTCGGTGTCAATTCCTTCCGCCATACCAGAAACTACCGTAAAGCCATTTTTTGCCAAAGCTGTACTAATTTGACGAGTCCAACGCATACCATAGTCTGAAGGTTGGCGGGTTCCTACTATTCCAATCATCGGTTTTTGTCCGAGATTTTCTTGTAAATCAACCTCGCCTCGATAGTACAAAACTGGTGGTGGGCTGGGTGTTTCGAGTAGCAAGCGGGGATAATCTGTATCAGCTGGTGTCCAGAAATGAGGGTTTTCTTGCTGGTGTTGGGTGAGTAACTGTTCGGGATTTAACTGCGATCGCTCTTTTACTGCCTTCGCTAATGTTTGCAAACCAAAACCCTCAACTTCTCCTAATTCAGCCTTGTTAGCTTCCCAAGCTGTAGATAAATTACCAAAATGCTGATGTAATCTTCGCAGCAACACCGGGCCGATCCCAGAAATTTGCGCCCAAGCTAACCAATATGCCCGTTCTTCTACCACTGAACTGATCCTCGCACCCACTCTCGTTGAGTATTCCCAAATTACACGCTGCAACCACAGTTCTTTGTATTCTGCCTACATTACGCCATGTGCGACTTAAGTTTTATCTTTTCTACCTCGTGTTTGCAAAGCGCTTAAAGGTTGGGGTTTGTTTTGGCGGTAGTTCAGACATCGGGTAGTTGTTTAGATATTAAAGACGAAAAAATCTGGATTCAGCACGATGGTACTGAAGCAATACTTCTCGGTTAAGGACAAAAGCAAGGTAAAGTAATAATTGTTCTCCAAAAAGTGCGATGGGAAAAATTGGTGCTGCTAAAAGATTTTTCGTTGATAACGCCAACCTTAGATGCAGAGTTAATATTCAAAGCAATAGAAACA
>NZ_JADEXZ010000146.1 GCF_015206815.1 Fortiea sp. LEGE XX443 | reverse complement strand
AAACAAATAAAAAAGGAAAAAACTCAGCAACGAGGCGAAAGTCAGACTGCTGGGAAAAACCAGCCAGAACCTTGAAAACTGCATAGAAAAGCGAGAAAAGTAGGCAATCATAAGTTGAGAATCGAAAGTCGTGGGTAAAACCAAAGACAAAAGAGGAAAGATTTGTGAGCAAAAGCCAACACCAAATGTTTAGTGGTCAAGCGAATAAGAGCTAATGGTGGATACCTAGGCACACAGAGGCGAAGAAGGACGTGGTTACCGACGAAATGCTCCGGGGAGTTGGAAGCAAACATTGAGCCGGAGATATCCGAATGGGGCAACCCTATATACTACCTGCTGAATATATAGGCAGGAAAGAGCCAACCCAGCGAACTGAAACATCTTAGTAGCTGGAGGAAGAGAAATCAAATCAGAGATTCCCTCAGTAGTGGTGAGCGAAAGGGGAAGAGCCTAAACCAAAAGGTTTACCTTTTGGGGTAGTGGGACAGCAATATCGAATCTAGAGGTTAGACGAAGCAGCTAAATACTGCACCAGAGGAAGTGAAAGTCTTGTAGTCGAAAACTGAAGGATAGTAGCTGAATCCCGAGTAGCATGGGGCACGAGGAATCCCATGTGAATCAGCGAGGACCACCTCGTAAGGCTAAATACTACTGTGTGACCGATAGTGAACCAGTACCGCGAGGGAAAGGTGAAAAGAACCCCGGAAGGGGAGTGAAATAGAACATGAAACCATGAGCTTACAAGCAGTGGGAGTCCGATTCAACGGATGACCGCGTGCCTGTTGAAGAATGAGCCGGCGACTTATAGGCACTGGTAGGTTAAAGCGAGAATGCTGGAGCCAAAGGGAAACCGAGTCTGAAGAGGGCGAAAATCAGTGTTTATAGACCCGAACCCTGGTGATCTAACCATGGCCAGGATGAAGCTTGGGTAACACCAAGTGGAGGTCCGCACCGACTGATGTTGAAAAATCAGCGGATGAGTTGTGGTTAGGGGTGAAATGCCAATCGAACCAGGAGCTAGCTGGTTCTCCCCGAAATGTGTTGAGGCGCAGCGGTAATGATTAAATCTGGGGGGTAAAGCACTGTTTCGGTGCGGGCTGGGAGACCGGTACCAAATCGAGACAAACTCAGAATACCCAGAGAACACATTGCCAGTGAGACGGTGGGGGATAAGCTTCATCGTCAAGAGGGAAACAGCCCAGACCACCAGTTAAGGTCCCCAAATCATCGCTAAGTGATAAAGGAGGTGGGAGTGCACAGACAACTAGGAGGTTTGCCTAGAAGCAGCCACCCTTGAAAGAGTGCGTAATAGCTCACTAGTCAAGCGCTCCTGCGCCGAAAATGAACGGGGCTAAGCGATGTACCGAAGCTGTGGACTTACAATGTAAGTGGTAGGGGAGCGTTCCGTAGTAGGAAGAAGCAGTAGCGGCAAGCAGCTGTGGACGAGACGGAAGTGAGAATGTCGGCTTGAGTAGCGAAAACATTGGTGAGAATCCAATGCCCCGAAACCCTAAGGGTTCCAGAGCCAGGTTCGTCCGCTCTGGGTGAGTCGGGTCCTAAGGCGAGGCCGAACGGCGTAGTCGATGGACACAGGGTGAATATTCCCTGACTATGATATGGGAGCATTGCTCGGGACGCATGAAAGATAGCCATACCCTGATTGGTTTGGGAGACGGTTACGACCGTCGCATGGTGAAGGATAGTGCCAAGAAAAGCGAGTCATGCATTGAACATATTGTACCCGTACCCGAAACCGACACAGGTAGGGAGGTTGAGAATACCAAGGGGCGCGAGATAACTCTCTCTAAGGAACTCGGCAAAATGGCCCCGTAACTTCGGAAGAAGGGGTGCCCACCTCAGACGTGGGTCGCAGTGAAGAGATCCAGGCGACTGTTTACCAAAAACACAGGTCTCCGCAAACTCGTAAGAGGACGTATGGGGGCTGACGCCTGCCCAGTGCCGGAAGGTTAAGGAAGTTGGTCAGGGAAACTGAAGCTGACGACCGAAGCCCCGGTGAACGGCGGCCGTAACTATAACGGTCCTAAGGTAGCGAAATTCCTTGTCGGGTAAGTTCCGACCCGCACGAAAGGCGTAACGATCTGGATGGTGTCTCAGAGAGAGACTCGGCGAAATAGGAATGTCTGTGAAGATACGGACTGCCTGCACCTGGACAGAAAGACCCTATGAAGCTTTACTGTAGCCTGGAATGGTGTCCGGGCTTCGCTTGCGCAGGATAGGTGGGAGGCACTGAAATATTCCTTGTGGGGAATATGGAGCCAACGGTGAGATACCACTCTGGCGAAGCTAGGATTCTAACTCATCTCCGTCAGCCGGAGAGAGGACAGTTTCAGGTGGGCAGTTTGACTGGGGCGGTCGCCTCCTAAAAGGTAACGGAGGCGCGCAAAGGTTCCCTCAGCACGCTTGGAAACCGTGCGACGAGTGTAAAGGCATAAAGGGAGCTTGACTGCAAGACCGACAAGTCGAGCAGGTACGAAAGTAGGCCTTAGTGATCCGACGGCGCAGCGTGGAATGGCCGTCGCTCAACGGATAAAAGTTACTCTAGGGATAACAGGCTGATCTCCCCCAAGAGTCCACATCGACGGGGAGGTTTGGCACCTCGATGTCGGCTCATCGCAACCTGGGGCGGAAGTACGTCCCAAGGGTTGGGCTGTTCGCCCATTAAAGCGGTACGTGAGCTGGGTTCAGAACGTCGTGAGACAGTTCGGTCCATATCCGGTGCAGGCGTTAGAACATTGAGAGGAGTCCTCCTTAGTACGAGAGGACCGGGAGGAACGCACCGCTGGTGTACCAGTTATTGTACCAACAGTAGACGCTGGGTAGCCAAGTGCGGAGCGGATAACCGCTGAAAGCATCTAAGTGGGAAGCCCACCTCAAGATGAGTGTTCTCACTACTTTAAGTAGGTAAGGTCACGGGCAGAACACCCGTTCTTAGGCGGTAGGTGGAAGTGCAGTAATGTATGCAGCCGAGCCGTGCTAACAGACCGAGGGCTTGACCTCCACATTTGTTTCTCGCTTTTTTGTGCAGTCTTCAGGGTCTTTGTACCCTTTCTCAGCTTTCCTGGTGTCTATGGCGCTGTGGAACCACTCTGACCCCTTCCCGAACTCAGATGTGAAACGCTGCTGCGGCTACGATAGTTGGAGGGTCGCCTCCTGCCACAATAGCTCGATGCCAGGTCTCTATTTTCAAAAAGCCTCTTTCGTAA
>NZ_JADEXZ010000145.1 GCF_015206815.1 Fortiea sp. LEGE XX443 | reverse complement strand
GTTGAGTGCAGACATTTATCTTGCATATATTTGGGAGGAAAGAGCAGTTGCCGACGGCAACTGCTCTTTCCCCCTTCAGAATGATTATCATTTTTATGGCTTGTATATCTTATTCTCTGGAAGTCCCTTACAGCACGGCAAGATGTAAAGCTAGTCCTGACAACGCAGTAAGCAGTTTTATCAGCCAGACTGATTCTCAGCTGCTTGCTGCACCTGTTCCAAAGTTAACTCTAAAGCTTGCGCTACTTGTTCCACACTCAAACCCAAAGCCAACAATCGGGGTACAGTTTCTAACTTTAGTTCTTGTTTGACCTCTTGTTTGACCTCTTGTTTAGCTTCTTCAAAAGCTTCTTGTTTAGCTTCTTGTTTAGCGTCTTCAAAAGCATCTTGCTTCAAGGACTGATACATTCTAGTTTTTTTAAATTCGTCATCTACACCTAACATTGCTGCTAACTCCTCGCGGCTTAACTGCGTCAACTTGTACAACAGGATAGTTTCTATCAATTCTACAATTTGTTTCTTAGTTTGTTCATCTGTCAGTTGTTCTCTTGCTTGTAAAATTAACTTTCTACCTTGATTAACTGCCGTTTCTTCATTGGCGATAATTAATTGCACAATAGCCAGTTGCAGTGAGTTCTCTGCTGCACTCAATTCATCTAAATAAATGCGCTGCACTTGGGAACTATCCAGCAACAAACGATAAGGCTGTTGGTCATTTGGATCTAAACTACGTTGAGGATAGATAACAACAGCACGCCAAAAGTTGACAGATGGATTTTGTCGCAGGTAAAGAAATATTTCAGCAAAAAAACGCCTGTAAAAATTTGCATCTAATTGAAACTGGACTTCCACAAAGTACAGTGGTTCTTCTGCGCTTTCATTTTTGGGAATAAATACTCCATCGATGCGAAAAGCAGTTTCTTTGACTTCAATAGACACAAATTCATAAGCATTAGTATTGATTGTATTTTCGCCAATGATGGCAAAAAATATGCTAGGAAAAGCTTGAAATAAGCTATAGAATATCTTGTCGGTTTGCACCTGGATTATGGAACTTAAACAATTTACCTTAGAAGTTTACCAGTATTTTCACCTGCTAAACTTTGCAAAGCCAATAATCCAGCACCATAAGCAGGTTCATATCGGGGAAAAATTACCTTTACCTGCGGAAACTGATTAACTATAGCTGTTGTAAATCTTGCATGTATCTGACATTTACCCCGCCATACACTACCTGTAGTCACAATTTCAAAAGCTGAGTTATGACTAAAAATTTTATGAATAACTGTAGATGTAGCTTTTACCAACTCTTTAACAGCATCGTCAATTATATGATTAGCTAATTCATCGCCTGAAGTTGCTGCTAAATCTACAATTGGTGCTAAAGATGCTATTTCTTTAACTCCCCATCCCCGTTTATATATTACTTCTATTAATTCTTCTAAACTTGACAAACCAAGATGCTGTTTAAAATCTTCTACCAAACTCGTTGATATCGCACGCCCATCATAAGATTTTAAGGCTGCTTGCATACCAGCGATCGCAATTTTATAAGCGCTACCTTCATCACCTAAAATATATCCCCAGCCGCCGACTCTTTTAGTTTTTCCTTGTTGATTTCGACCAAAAATTATGGAACCAGTACCCGCCGCAACTACAATTCCCACATCATGACCAACGCCACCAACTAAAGCAATCAAAGCATCATGACAAACTACAATATTAGCTGAGTCTACATCCCAAGTAATTGGCAGGAATTGACTATTTTGTAATTCCTGCACCATGCTTTTAACTACTGCAATATCGCTAGAACGTCCAACACCAGCTAAACCTAAGCAGATAGCTGAAATTGTGATGGTATTTGTCAACTTTAACGCTTCGTTAGTAGCGGCATCAATAGCAGAGTGAATTGATTTTACTGCTGCTTCCTTACCTATGCTTTGATAATTAGATGCACCTGCTTCGCCACGACCTAAAACTTGACGATTATTATCCATCAAAACACAGACTGTTTTGCTACCACCGCCATCTATCCCTAAAACATAACTCATAGTGTTAATGTGCAGGAGATTTTTTCTGAGCTTCTGCTTTTAAAGGGATAAAGAATAAAACAATCATTCCAGGAATAGTCAGTAAACAAACCAAGCTAAAAAACAATGGATATCCTAACATTGGTTGTAAATATGCACTGACTATTCCAGGTATTAACAAACCTAAAGCCATAATGCCAGTAGATATAGCAAAATGAGAGGTTTTGTATTCTCCTTGAGAAATATACATTAAGTAAACACTAAAAGCTGTAAATCCAAAACCATAGCCAAATTGTTCTAATGAAACCAACGGATAAACCAAAGTTAAAGAAGGTTTAGCATACGCCATGTAAACATAAAATACATTTGGTAAATTCATGGCTAAAGCCATAGGAAATAAACATTTTTTTAACCCATACTTAGCAATGACTAATCCGCCTAAAATGCCACCTGCGATGAGTGATACAACACCAAACGTACCGTAGACTAAACCAACCTGCGATGTTGTTAATCCGAGTCCACCTACTTCTGGCTTATCTAACAAAAATAAAGAAGCAAACTTAACAAGCATTGCTTCACCAAATCTGTAAAGTAAGATGAATGCTAAGATAACAAGAATTTTTTCTTGAGCAAAATAAGAACTAATAATTGTCCAAAACGGTATGCTGTCTGTTGATTGTAATTGCCTTGGTTGATCAGAATCTGGTAATGGTAAACTGAAACGGTGAAAAACACAAAGTATGGCAAAAACTAAAGCAGAAAAAGCGATCGCCACAGTCCAGCTTAAAGGAATATTATCGAGATAACCTTCAAGTTGACCAGCTAACACTACTAAAAATCCCGAACCAAAAATCACAGCAAGTCGATAAAACAATGAGCGAATGCCGACAAAAAATGCTTGCTGTTCTGGGGTTAAAGCTAAAAGATAAAAACCATCTGTGGCAATATCATAAGTTGCGGAGATAAATGCTCCCACCGTTAAAGCTGCGATGGAGATAAAAAAGAAATTGGGTAGTTGTAAAGAAAAGGCGATGAAACCCAAGCAACAGAACATTGCTAGTTGGGTGTAAAGTATCCAGGTGCGTTTAGTAGAGTATGTATCGACAATTGGCCCCCAGAACATTTTAATTACCCAGGGGAGAGACAGAAGACTTGTCCAAAATGCAATTTGAGTGTTGTCTACGCCAAGTTTTTTGTAAAAGATGACGGAAACTGAGTTGATGATGATGTAAGGTACACCGGAGGCAAAATATAGGGTGGGGATGTAAAGCCAGGGGG
>NZ_JADEXZ010000144.1 GCF_015206815.1 Fortiea sp. LEGE XX443 | reverse complement strand
TATACCAAAGACAATATTCATCCACAAATTTGACGGTTTGTTTGGGTGGACGAGGCTCTACCATGCTCTGTGTCTTCGTTCTGGGCTTTTTACATCCTTATACTACCGCGATAGTGACACAACAGGGTTAGAGATATGTTTGCGCCATTTGGTAAAACGTAAGCTGGTTAGTCTAATCATCCAAATAGCCAATAACTCTAAAGCCTTGCCCTTGACATGCTTATCTTCACTGTCAAGATCATTGATAACATCTTCAAAAGCTTTATTAAGTTCAGTCTGCGAAATTTCAGTTAGATCAGCAATACTTGAAAGGAGGCGGGAAACAAGCTCCGCTCTAGCTTTATCGGTCAATTTAACAGAGTTCGGTTTAGCTCCTCGTCCTCCTGTTGTTTTCTCGGTTTCAATTAAATCAAGAGCAACTAAAGGTTCAATAATATCTTTAACAAAAGACTTACTCGGTAATCGAATCTTATAAGTACTGGTTGAATAATCTTTAACCTTGTTCCAAGGTGTCAATACCTGAATGTCAAGGTGAATCATAGCCAGCAGAAAATACTTCTGCTGCGGTGTTAAGGTGTAAAGCTCATCAACATAGTCTTTATCAAGCCCAAGCAAGTCAGAAACTGTATCCCAGTTAATCTCATACTCGCGCTCAAAAACTCCTGCAAGCTCAAGCCATTTCCGCATGGTACTGACATAAATTGCATTAGGAGAGAGGGAATATCCCATCTCTTGCAGTTCATAGCCAATAACTTCTAGCTGCGGTTTATCTCCTCTAGTATTAATTGCCTCAATAGCCTTCAATAGTGACATACCAGTAAGATTAGTCAGGATATGGCGGGCAAATATACTAGCAACAGTTTGAGGATCATCCTTTGCCTGAAGAATTTCGTTCGCAATCTCAGTAACCTGATAAGCCCAATCATCATCGCCTATTTTTTCAACAAGTTGATATGCCCGCAAAGACAAGAAACAATTCATAGACAACTTGCCGATGTTTTCCAATGCTTTTGCAAGATCGCTACTTTGCTTGGAATGACCAGAAAAATATCGATCAGCAATCTGTTTCTGTAGTTCTCGCCGATCAGGAGCGCAATCTATACACAGCTGCACAATTTCAGGTAAAGAAAACTTTTCAGATTCAAACTGGTGTCCATAGGTAAATTTAAGTTGGCGTTGTTCCATAGGGTCTATATCTTCTAGGAAAGGGAGGCTTAACTGTTGGTGCTGATTTGGGCGATTGCTCAATAACCTGTTGTCTGGTAAAGATTGCAAAACTTCAAGCACTTTCTCCTTATTATTTTTCTCGGAAGGAAGAGGATCAACCACCAGTGGGGCATTTGACTCAAACCTATATTTGGATGCACTAATGTAAGACTCATCAAGCTCAAAAGCTAACCAGTGTCGCTGAAGTGTTTCTGCCACGCGACCAGTCATGTTAGAACCAGCAAAAGGGTCTAACACCAAATCATTTTTATCTGTACAAAGGTTAATAGCAAATTCTGGTAGAGCTTGAGGAAATCTGGCTGGATGAGACTTGATGCCCTCTTGCTTGCATCTTCTCTGATAATAATCATTAGATGCGGTATTAGAAGCTGAGATGACATTAACAGGTTGCGCCAGATCATTCAGCAATAGCCAATCAAAACCAGCAAGGACAGGGGAACCTATATTACCATTACTATTTTCAATCTGACCGTTAATAATATTTGGTGGAATTGCTCCGCCCCGATCATTGCCAAATTTCGTAGAAATATCATGTCCAGACGGGCGTAACTTAGCATCATAGCCATTTTTCAGCAGATTTTTCATCGCGTCACTGTATGGACGAAGAACCCTTTTATTATTGGCTTTGGGATGAGGCTGTTTAGATAACCACCATACGGTATTTACAGCATCCTTTACCCGCTCCCGTCGCACCGTCACCCACTCTGCTGGTGTAGGTAACTTAGCTGGGTTATACCAGTACAATTCCTGTGCCAGAAAGAAACCTAACCCACCTTTATCAGTCGGCTTGCACAACTCTATAACTAACTCGAAATGATACAAGGAGCGGATAGGATAACCTTTCAACCAGCTTCCACCAATATCAATCACCAGAGAACCTGATGGCTTTAGGATGCGCTGAAATTCTTTGGCAAAAACAAGGAACCACTCAATATATTCATGCTGATCTTTATTTCCATACTCCTTTTTACGAACCAAGGCAAAAGGCGGTGAGGTACAAATAAGATCGATGCTCTCCTCAGGTAATTCCTTCATCAACTCAAGGCTATTTCCCAAATAGGCTGCCCCAAACTCCGTTTTATAGTAAGGTTCCTGTTTTATCGCTATCACTGAATCTTCCATTGGATCAGTATGGATATCAGGCAAGGGGATTTTCTTTGTACGGCTCTGAGTCATTTTTATAAACAATCAAGCGATCTGGTTGCGTTTGTATTTAATAAAGAGGTCGTTCATGGCTTCAGTGAGTAAAGCCTGCACAGTCGTACCATGATCGAGGGCAATCTGTTTTAGCTGTTTAGAAACTGCTGGGTCAAAATGCCCCGCGATCGCCTTTTTCCCCTGGCGACTTGGTGGCGCTGATGATGCTGTAGCCGCTTCAGTAGCTACTGGCAACTGCCCTGATACTGGTTCTGGCTGTGATTCATATTGGGGCTTGCCGCTTGCTTTCTGCAAAGCAGAGGTAAGGCTTGGACGTTTGCCCATGTATGATTTCCATGATTACATGTAAACTATACTACAACATGGCATACAATAATGTAACTATGTATTAATAATTACATACTTACTTATGTATAGCAGTAGCCAAGGCAGTTAGGACATCGGCCAATGATAAAACTCATGCACTAAAAGACTTTTAACCCTGTCACCGTTCGGCTGACGCTCACGGCGGAAGCCTGTTCCCTTTCACCTGCTATAACTACTTATTTCCAGGGATAGTGTGCAGATAGCAGAGTGTCCTCTGCATTGATAGGGCTGTAATAACTTGCTAAATGAGGGCAAATGGAAATGAGGGAGTGTAAAAAACTACAACCGAACTGTATTGATGATTAACGAATGAATAAATATCTTGCACCTATAAGTAATAAAAAGATGCCATACAACTTCTTCATAATTTCACTGCTAATAAATGGCTGATTGGCAAATAATGCACCAAAGAGGTTGCCTACTACTAAACCAACAGCAATAATTACCGCATGTTTGATGTTGATGTTACCACTACGGTAGTAAACTGCTGCTCCTAAAATCCCAATTGGTAAAATTTGAGCGGCAATGGAAGTGCCAGTCGCAAATTTTTGATCCATTCCCATTAAAAGTACCATTGCCGGCACCATAATTGCACCGCCACCAATGCCAAACATACCACCAGCAACGCCAGCAGCTAAACCAATAAGCAGCAATTGTACAAGGATATTAGACATACAAAAATGTTTGTTTCTTGTTTAATCACAGATTAATTTTAGATGATACCGATTTTAAAAATGATTGTGTCAGATATATTGCCAGAACCTAGATGCAGACAACAATTATCAATCCAAAATCTAAAATTTAAAATTGTAGGGCAAGATTGATTTAGGTAACATACCGTGAACGCCTTTTTGGGGGCTATTTACAACTTGCGTGATGTGAAAATTGACGGCTAAACTACACAAAACATAAGCATCTTCTGCTGACAAATTGGCAAAATGTTCGAGAAAATTAATCATATTTTTTAAAGCTTGTTCTAAAGCTGTATCTAAGAGGGTGTTTGAAAAGTTTTGAGTGGTGAAATTTTATGCCAATCGCCTCACCATGATCCGGATCATGGCAAGGTAAATAAACGTCTCCGATGTTTCGGGCAATAACTCATAATCTCGAACTAATCG
>NZ_JADEXZ010000143.1 GCF_015206815.1 Fortiea sp. LEGE XX443 | reverse complement strand
CTAATTCACATTTGTTACTGGGATTCAATCATTTAATTGCAGCCATGAATCAATTTAAACCCTTTTATGCTTCTGGATGATTTAGCTCCTGAACTACTTGCTTATTCCGGAAAGTGACAGAAGAGGGATAAAACACCCGCTAAGAAAAAATCGAGAATTGGTATGTGTGATTTTCCCATTCTCGATTTTTTATTCTTGGTATTTAGTTACAAAAAATGCGCTAAAAAATTAATTCCATAATCTGGAGGAACCTAGCTTCAAACTTTTCGCCTCCAAAGAGAGAAAAATTTGATTAAGTTTTCTTTACCTATTTAAATTAAGAACGTTGGCCAGTGACGATGTAAGCCACTCTCTGACCAATATTAGTAGCATGATCAGCCATACGTTCGAGACAACGAATTGCTAGTGCTAACAGTATAATTGGCTCTACTACTCCTGGGAAATCCCGTTGCTGGGCTAAAGTTTGATAGAGGCGATCGTAAGCATTATCTACAGCATCATCTAAGTGCTTAATTCCCCGGCCACCAGCTTCATCTAAGTCTGCCAAAGCCACCAAGCTAGTTGCTAACATTGCCTGTGCGTGGTGTGACATGACTTCAATTTCTGGTAAGGACGCATGAGGTGGATAAGGAAAGAGTTTCACCGCTATTTCGGCTAAATCCTCGGCATAATCTCCTATGCGTTCTAAATCTCGCACTAGTTGCATAAAAGCACTCAAACAGCGCAGATCTTGAACTGTTGGTGCTTGGGTCATGATTGTGGTACAGTCTGATTCTATTTGTCTATAAAAGCGATCAATTTTCTTATCTAATTGGGGAAGTTCTTCAGCAGCCGTTAAGTTACGAGCGAATAACGCTTGGTGGCTAAGGCGAAATGATTGTTCTACCAAAGCCCCCATACGTAAAACATCTCGTTCTAAGCGCCTAATGGCGCGTGCTAACTGAGAACTGTCAGGGTTGGGATTATAAACGACAGCTTCCACACTTGTATTCTCAAAAGTGAAGATACTATTAACTATAATCTTGGCTTTGGGAGTTTGCCACAACTTCAGGTAGTATAAGTTGCATCCAAGCGCCACCAGTCTTGGGATGGTTCATTGCTTTAATGGAACCACCGTGTGCTAGAAGGATTTGCCGCACGATCGCCAAACCTAAACCATTACCAACAATTGAGCTAATAGAATTACTCTCTGACAAGGGCGAATGAGTTCTGGCTTGATCCCCTCGATAAAATCGCTCAAAAATATGGGGTAAATCTGCTTCTGAAAAACCTGTACCTGAATCAATTAAATTTAGTTCTAAAGTGGGAGACGCAGAACTATGTTTTTGGTTATTTTCTGAAGATATAATTTTTGCTTCCACTTGAATGCTGCTGCTAGGGCAACTGTATTTAATACTATTGTCTAGCAAGTTGAGAAAAACTTGATAAATGCGTGCTTGATCGGCTTTGATCCAAATATCTTCTGGCCCGGAATAGTTAAGAGAGAGATGTTGTCTTTGTGCTAAAGGTTCTAAAGTTTCCCAAACAGAGACAATCAGCGATCGCACTTCTACTGATTCAAGATGCAGTTGCATTTTTGGGTTGGCTTCTATTTGCGTCAGTTCTAACCAGCCTTGTACTAAGCTAATTAGTCTGTCAACTTCTTGCATGAGACGGACAACCCAGCGATTTAAAGGTGGTTCTAAGCGGTTTTGTAAGGTTTCCGCCACCAACCGAATCGAAGTTAAAGGTGTTCTCAGTTCATGAGCTAAATCAGAGAAGGAGCGATCGCGTTCCTGATTCATATCCAGTAATGGTTGACGATTTTCGAGAAATACTCCCACTTGTCCATTGGGTAAGGGCAAGCCAGATGCTCGTAATGTCATAGACTTAATAGTGGGTAACTCTGCCGGATTGTCGGATGAGGGATGAAATAACCACTCTTTAGTTTGAGGTTTTTGGCGATCGCGCGTTTGCTCAATCAACCTATCTAGTTCATAAGACCTCACCAACTCTAGCAACAAGCGCACCTGTCCTGGTTGCCATCTTTGCAGATATAAAATTGCTCGTGCTTGTTGGTTGCACCACAGCAGTTGATTTTCTTCATCGACTTGCAAATATCCCATTGGCGCAAAATCCAGCAAGTCTTGATAGGTTTCTAAGGATTGTTGCAAATCTTGGCGCTGCTGCTTTAATGTTTTGATTTCCTGACGCAAACAAGGTAGCAACGGCAAAGCTACCTCAGTAGAACTAGAGTAGGGTTGCAGAACTCGCCCCAGGTAGCGGTTTAGTTGAACCTGTTGCCAAATCCAAAAACCGATACCTACCGCCAAACCTAGAATAAATCCCAATAAGAACATGTGAGTCCCAGTTGCTAGTTGCGTCGTGATTAATAAAAACTAACAACTATCTGCACCAATTATCCGAAACGATAGCCAAATCCTCTGACAGTCACAATGTATTCAGGATGGCTAGGATCTAACTCTAACTTTTCTCGCAACCAGCGGATGTGAACATCCACAGTTTTGCTGTCTCCTACGAAATCTGGCCCCCAAACCTGATCTAGCAATTGCTCTCGTGACCAGACTCGCCGAGCATAACTCATAAACAATTCCAACAACCTAAATTCTTTCGGGGAAAGGTTCACTTCTTGATTCCGAACCAACACGCGACACTCTTGAGGATTTAAGGTAACGTCTTTGTATTTTAAAACTGGTAGCTGCGGTAAAGTGCTTAAGCGTTGGCGACGCAGTAAGGCACGACAGCGCGCTACTAATTCCCTCATACTAAAGGGTTTGGTGAGATAGTCGTCTGCACCGACTTCTAAACCCAACACGCGATCTGTTTCACTACCTTTGGCACTCAGCATCAAAATTGGCACTGGGTTGCCTTGATGACGCAGTAAACGACAAATATCTAGCCCATTGATTTGCGGTAACATCAAGTCAAGAATAATCAAATCAAAGGGAAACTCTCCTGAGTTGGGTTCAAAACTTTTGAGATACTCGACAGCAGCCCGTCCATCAGGGGCTGTTACAACTCCATAACCTTCCTCTTCCAATGCTACAGCTAGCATTTCTTGGATTAACTCTTCATCTTCTACCACTAGAATCTGGCTTGTGTGTCCGATATCTGCTCTAGCAGAATACTTGGTCGATTCACTGGTGTACATTGATATCACAAAAGTCTGCCCTGTGCTTGTATCAATATGAAAGTTGAGTCAATTATCTAACTTCTCGGTGCATTTACAGTTGCGCTGTGGCAAACTAGTTTGCAAAAAGTAACATATGTAACAGATGTATCCATATTATAAAGCAAATTTGTTGCTT
The DNA here is from genome assembly GCF_015206815.1 of Fortiea sp. LEGE XX443. Classification (GTDB taxonomy): domain Bacteria; phylum Cyanobacteriota; class Cyanobacteriia; order Cyanobacteriales; family Nostocaceae; genus Nostoc_B. The sequence continues at coordinate 581 of NZ_JADEXZ010000143.1, read as the reverse complement.
ATTAGTTACAGTTCAGCAAGAATTAAGGTTTGTCAAAAATCCTGGAATTTTACACGCAATACTTTTTGGACAAGTACTGGTAGTCCTCAAAAATAGGGGTGATATCCCTAAAACTTCATAAATAAAAGTTACTTCAATAGGACTTACGCACTGTACAAATTAATCATGGTATTGGTATGTCTGAGCCAAGATTTGGGGGAGAATCCCCCAAACCCCCGATTGAGGGACGGTTGCGTCCCCCAAACCCCCTCCAAATATTTCTTCGGTTTTTTGTTTAGTCTTTAGAGCGCATTTCCAGTTAGTTAAGTACACCACATCAGCTTCAAAAATAGAACTTAAAGTGTATTTTATTACTGACACCAGATTAGTTTTTAAAACTATTCACATTTGGTCTTTCCTATCAATGTGTAAGCCCTATTCAAAATCATTAACCCAAAGGTATTAAGTCCTGTAAAAATTTAGTTCTATTTGTTTCAATTTAATGCGATCGCTCTCCAGTTAAAGCCAAGTCAATAATTTCAGTGCGATCGCAGTACTTTTATGCTTCTGGATAATTTGGTTGATTAGAGGCAGGGGGCAGG
>NZ_JADEXZ010000142.1 GCF_015206815.1 Fortiea sp. LEGE XX443 | reverse complement strand
GGTCGCAAGGTAACAGATGAATTTAAGCAGATGATGGAAATTGTATTTGATGATTATTTACCGCAATGGAATTATACAGCAGTCCCGCAGACCTCATAATTCTGGATCTTATTTTATCCTCATTCCTAAGGATAATTGCATTTACCGCAAAACTGGGTTTAAGGAAGCGCAACCGGATGTTTCTTATTATATTGGCGAGAATGCCGAGGTAATTCCTTGGGGAACTTCAATTATTAGCCTCGATAACTATCCAGCACCAAATTTAGTTATTGAAGTCGCTAATACTTCTCTAGCCGATGATAAAGGTGAAAAACGTCTGTTATATGAGGAATTAGGAGTAGATGAATACTGGATTATTGATGTACAGAATATCCAAGTAATTGCTTTTGCTATGGAAAATGGCGGTAGTAGGAAAATAACTCAGTCTCAGGTATTACCTGGATTAGCAATTTCTCTTTTAGAAGAAGCTTTTCGTCGGACTCGACAAATGAATCAAAGTCAGGTGATTGCTTGGTTATTATCTCAATTTCAGCAATAGGTTATTAAAATTCTGCTGAGTAAGATTTAAAAATAGAGTTTTCTTGATGCAGATGCAAAAATGTATTTGGAAAACCTTTGTTGTGGAATAGTCCCCTGGCTGGTTAAACCAGGAGTTTTTAACAAAATTAAATATACATTTACAAGCGTTGTAGCAAGTTCAAACCATGCGTATCAGTACCGCAGGTATTAAACAAACCATATTCACTAGCCAACTGTTGCACTTGTTGTGATTCTGTAACACTTGGTTTCCAGGGGTTGGGATTGTTATAAGCGTAGAAAGTTTCCACACCATCAATACCCTGTTCAGCCGCAGCCGTAATTAAATCAAAATGCGATCGCCTGTAGCGTGCTGGGTGCGCCAAAACTGCTAGTCCACCAGCTTCATGAATAGCAGCAATAACGTTGATTGCTTCATATTCTATGCCCGTTGTGGCTTTTTTTTGCAAGTAAGGTTTCATGCTAATGTTATTTGGCTCAAAAGCATAAGCCAAAATGTGAACCTCGTTATCCAAGAGGTTGGCATTTATTTCCGTACCACTCCATAGATAAGGAGTACTGCTATCAGGATTTTTCCATTTCCAGTCTTCTAGCCAAGTTTGTGCGGCTAAATAGCCACCAATATTATGATGGTCGGTAATTGCCATTCCTTCTAAGCCAATAGCGATCGCTTGTTCCATTAATGCACTTGGCTGTAACCTCCCATCTGAATAGACAGTGTGCATGTGGAAATTAAATAATTTCGGACAACTTTGGGCATCAATCTTCTGAAATACTTGTTTTAAAAGTTCGCAAGAAGTCGATGTCCGCATAAAATTCACAACCATAACACCTCTGCACAAATATACGCACTTATTCACACACCAGAACACCACACCTATAGATAAGAAAGCACCAGCACGTATAGTTAGTGCCAGCAGTTATTTCATTAGCTTACTCAGCTAAATTTTTCAATATGTTAAGACTACGTTAGCAAATCTCAATCATAATGGATATGAGTATTTTCGATTGCTTTTATAAGTACAAGTAAAAAAAATTCTAAATTAAATACTGATATAAATTCTGGAGATTTACAAGAGGAAGCTCAAGGAGTTAGGGAAGAATATTTCCCCTTTGGCTTTTCCCTACTCCCCATTTTTAGCTAAATAATCCTTCCAACGTACCTTCCCCAGGTATTACCTCACCAATTGCAAAAGCTGGAATATTTTGCGATGCAAAAAAAGCAATTGTTTGTTCTACTTGCTGGGATGGCACTAACAGCACAAAACCAATCCCCATATTGAAAGTATTAAACATTGCTTCGTCGCTGACTGTACCGACTTCAGCCAACCATTGAAATGTAGGGGGAATTGTCCAACTGTTGGGGTTAATTTTAATTGCTTGTCCCTTCCCTAAACATCGAGGTAGATTTTCTGGTAAACCACCACCCGTGATATGCGCCATCCCATGAATTTCTAAGCCAGCTTGACGGGCTGAGAGAATTGGTTTGACGTAAATGTGCGTAGGTTTGAGAAAAGCTGCACCAATAGTTTCTCCGCCCAACAACTCTGGGCGATCGCTCCAAGAAAAACCACTATCACTTACAATCTTTCTGACTAAGCTTAAACCATTACTGTGGACACCAGTGCTGGCGAGAGCGATCGCTACATCTCCAACTTGCACACGAGAACCATCCAGCATCTGGCTTTTTTCGACAATTCCCACACAAAATCCAGCCAAGTCATACTCACCTACTTGGTAAAAACCAGGCATTTCCGCCGTTTCTCCACCCAATAAAGCACAACCTGCCAATTTACAGCCAGAAGCTATACCTGCCACAACCTGCGTTAGTTGTTCTTTATCTAACTTACTTGTAGCCACATAATCTAAAAAAAACAGGGGTTCTGCACCTGATGTCAGCACGTCATTAACGCACATAGCCACTAAATCAATCCCCACAGTATCGTGGCGATTGAGAATTTGGGCGATTTTTAGCTTTGTCCCGACACCATCTGTTCCCGAAACCAGCACAGGTTCTTTGTAACCCGTTGGTAGTTGAAAGCAACCGCCAAAACCACCTAATCCACCAATTACTTCTGGCCTAAAGGTGCTGTGAACCAAATTCCGAATTTGATCTACAAAGGCTCTACCAGCCTCAACATCAACCCCTGCATCCCGATAATCCATAAGAGTTAGTCAATTGAAGTATGTAGACACCCTTTGGGTAATTTCCCGAAGGGTAGGGTAGTGTGAAGTCTGAAGTATAAAATTTTCTGCTTCCCGAAGGAGCTACATCTTTCAGCCTTCATCTTTTTTTGAACAATAGTCAATAGACTATTGATATTACCTCATTAAAAGACCTCATCTTCTATGCCTTGCCACCATTCACCCAAATTCATCAAGTCTTGGTGAATATCTGCTAACTCATTAGCATAGGTATCGTCTGAAATCATCTCTCGGCGTTCTTGTAATTTTTGCAGACGCAGCTGTACCAATAACCAAGGTTTGGCAATGCTATCTGTTGCTTCTAGGTATTGTGCTAATTCTTTGCTGTTCATAATATTTTTTGATTTTTATTAATTTGTAGACAAAAAGAATTCAGAAATTAATTACTTTCAATGACTCCCTATTTTCACTCTAGATGATTAAACCATGTTTTTAAACTCCCCGTTCGGGGAGTAGATAAGCTTAGTTTATAGCTAGTTCCAGAATTTCAGCCACTATAGGGGGTCTTGCTGATACCTTTACACATACCATCAATTTCATTAATTAAGTTAGAGACATTAAATACTGCTTTGTAATTGGGAGTGGAGAGTATTTGCCTCCAATGCTTTCCCTACCATCTGTCGCAATCATAAATAAAATCAGTATTAGGTAGGGTATTCCTTGATTTTTAGAGTATTCTTTGTCACATTCTCCTTATGCTTGTTCAAGCTCAGGCTAAGAATATAAATCTCTGGTTATGGAGAAATTTTAAAAATGGATCAGGTTGTCATCAATGACACGACATTACGTGACGGTGAGCAAGCCGCTGGTGTTGCTTTTAGCTTAGAAGAGAAAATAGCGATCGCTAAATTTCTCGATGCGATCGGTGTTCAGGAATTAGAAATCGGCATTCCAGCGATGGGAGAGACAGAACAACAAGCCATCAGAGCAATTGTTGATTTAGGTTTGCAAGCTCATCTCCTCGGTTGGAACCGCGCCGTTATTTCAGATATTCAAGCTTGTATAGCTTGCGGTTTAAAGCGAGTGCATATATCTATTCCCGTCTCTGCAATTCAGATTGCAGCAAAATTTCAGGGACAATGGCAATTAGTATTACAAAAACTCAAAGATAGTCTGAGCTTTGCTTTAGATCAAGAACTGTTTGTATCTGTGGGAGGTGAAGATTCTTCGAGAGCAGATGAACAGTTTCTTCTTGATATCATACTTTCTGCCCAAGAGTGGGGTGCATCAAGGTTTCGCTTTTGTGATACTGTAGGTATTCTTGATCCTTTTACGACCTATGACAAGGTGAAAAAATTGGTAACATCCTTGTCCATACCTGTAGAAATGCACACTCACAATGATTTTGGACTAGCTACTGCCAATGCCTTGGCAGGTATCCAAGCTGGTGCTTTATCTGTAAATACTACCGTCAATGGTTTGGGTGAAAGAGCGGGAAATGCAGCTTTAGAAGAAGTTGTGATGGCTCTTAAACATATATATAAGATTAATGTAAATATAGACACACGGCGCTTGTTAGAAATATCTCAACTTGTTGCCACAGCATCAGGTTTCGGTATACCCCCTTGGAAGGCGATTGTGGGTGAAAATACCTTTGCACACGAATCAGGTATTCATGCTCATGGAGTTTTGCAAAACCCCCACACCTATGAGCCATTCACCCCAGAAGAAATTGGACACGAGCGGCGTTTAGTTGTAGGTAAACATTCTGGACGGCATTTGTTATCGAATGTGCTGCAACAACACGGCATTATTCTCAATAATGAAGAAACTCAATCTGTCTTAAATTCAGTGCGGCAAGAATCAATGCACAAAAAACGCAGTCTCACAACACAAGAACTTTTGTCTTTAGTTGGACTTACGCAGTGATCAGAAATGGTGACAGGTGACAGGGTTATGTTCATGTTTTAATGGGTGCATCCCAGTTTTTATTTAGCGAGCAAAAATTAATCCATTAAGATAGGCACAACGATGAGCTAAGACTGGAGGAACGTTATCAAGTTTCCATTGTGCGCCAGAAATTTTAATTCGACGATCAATCTGTTTAACAG
>NZ_JADEXZ010000141.1 GCF_015206815.1 Fortiea sp. LEGE XX443 | reverse complement strand
AGGCGATTACGAAGCAGGTGGTTGCAGCCAGCAAGGTGGGGATCATCAATACGCCGAACCAACCGATATAAATCCGGTTTTCGGTGCTGGTGATCCACTCGCAGAAGCGCTCCCATACGTTAGCGCTGCTGCGCTGTTGTAAGGTTGTGGTCATTTTTTTATGATTGCTTTACTGTTTACAGTTTTGGTAAGTGTTTTTACCTCCCTCTAACTTAGAGGCATAATTTAGTTTTGTAAAGCGATTTTAATTAAGTATCTCTTATAAATATTATTTGTTTTTATTATGAATCGCGTTAGCTAACGCGATTCATTAGGTTTGGGTATCAACCAGGAGGCCAAGCCATCTGTCTTCCTCCTAAAATATGCAGATGTAAATGATAGACAGTTTGACCACCATCAGCATCTGTATTGATCACAACGCGATAACCGTTTTTTAAACCAGCTTCTTCGGCAACATGCTTGGCAGTTAACAACAGATGTCCTAACAAAGCTGCATCTTGAGCTTCGGCATCAGCTAATTTGGCTATGGGTTTTTTGGGAATGACCAAAATATGGACTGGTGCTTGGGGGTTAACGTCTGTGAATGCTAGAGCTAAATCATCCTCATAAACTACGTTTGCGGGAATTTCCCGGCGAATAATTTTGCTGAAAATCGTTTCTGTGGTTTCACTCATGCCGATTTACATATATATCTGCTAGAGATTTTAGGCGATAAGCCTGACGGCATAGCTAATGGTTACCGCATGATCATAGGGAGTGGAGCGTGGGGAAAAGAGATTTTCCTGATTGATTGTAGGGTTTTCCATCATGTTCACTGAAACAGGTAAGAGCCGATTAAATTTTGTTACATATTGATAAATTGTGCTGCCGATTTACTGACTTGCTCTATAAATTCGCTACACACAATTAGCAAACAGATTAGAACTTCCGCATTTGCGCTCAGCCAAGTCTCAGGTAAGCCAAAATCTCCAGATGGGACTACTTACCAACATCGGAATTATGGCGATCGCAGCACTAATTGCTTTGTCGCAAGTTGGTACAATGTTGATTGTGCTTCATCTACTATGATTGCTCCAAATCAAACTGCGACGATGGTGACTCAAGGAGCAATAATCACCCCATCTAACATGATTGCCATTCAAGCAATGGTCAATGCGATCGCTGCCTGATTAGTTGGAGCTATTGTCGCATTGCTGTTGCTTTATCAGGTTGGGCAACATCGCCATACGCAAGATTGAGAAATAACTTTATCTTTTGAAAACGATGATTGCAAACTAACTATTGCGAAGAATTTTTTCTGCTAATTGAGGCAAAATTCGGTGAATTAAAACAAGTAACTTCACTTTGCCGACATGGATCTCATATTTATCTCTTTCTATAGCTTCAAAAACTTCCTGAGCAACTTGTTTGGGAGGTATTTTTCCCTTACCTCGCCCTCGCGTCATATTTGTATCTACCAAGGGAAGAACTGCTTCATACACTGCTACATTGGGAGCGTTATCTTCCATTTGATAACGCAGAGCCTTGCTGAATATATGAAGTGCAGCTTTAGTAGCACAATAAACAGGTGCATTGCGTTTGGGAGCGATCGCCAAACCAGAAGACATATTAACAATTGCGCTTTGTGGCTGTTGACGCAGCAATGGTAAGCAAAGCATTGTCAATTTAAGTGCCGCATTGAGGTTCACATCAATTTCCCAATCAATATCTTTTAGAGTCAGTTCTGGATCGGCTTGAATAAAGTTATAGTTCAGTTGTACTCCGGCATTATTCACCAAAATAGAAAGCTTGCCCACTTTGTTTTTGAGTGTCTCTACCAAAGCATAAATATCGGCTTCCTGCGCTAGATCGCATTGGATTGTTTCAATATCACCAATTTCTTGAGCAGCCTTCAAAAGTTGTTCAGCATTTCGCCCACAAATAATGACTCGATTGTTATGTTGTTTAAATTTACGGGCAAGTTCAAATCCAATCCCTGCACTCCCACCCGTAACTAACACCGTCTGCTTGGATAATTTCATAAGGCTTGAGTTTAACTTAACAAACTAGGAAAGGAAAACCACCGAGATCAACATTAAAGCTCGGTAGCCCTGCTAGTAAACTATAAAATCTTAATAACAGTTAAAGGGGTGTGGACAAAAGTAGTTGGTTGCGTGCGATCGCATGACTTTTTCGATGGCTGAAACTCGTCTCTGTGGTTTCACTCATGCCGATTTACCTACTCATCTGCTAGAGATTTTAAAGGTTTAGCGTTATGGAAGAAATATTTAGCTCATGCTTGCTAGAGTCTGGAGTGCATCAATTGTCGGCATCGATGCCGTGAAAGTGGGTGTGGAAGTCGATGTATCAGGAGGATTACCAGGAATTATTGTCTTGGGGCTTCCAGATAGCGCAGTTCAGGAGTCGAAGGAGAGGGTAAAGGCTACCTTAAAAAATGCTGGTTTTGCCTTTCCGATGCGGAAGATTGTGATTAATCTGACTCCGGCAGATTTACGCAAGGAGGGGCCATGTTTTGATTTGCCGATTAGTGTGGGCATTTTAGCAGCTTCTGAGCAAGTTAATGCTGATTTATTGGGAGATTATTTATTTTTAGGGGAAGTTTCACTAGATGGCAGCCTTCGCCCTGTGGCTGGGGTTCTCCCTATAGCTGCTACTGCCCAAAAAATGGGAATTACAGGTTTAGTTGTTCCTGCCGATAATACCCAAGAAGCGGCTGTAGTCAAAGGATTAGTTGTTTATGGTTGCAAAAATTTATCAGAAGTAGTTGATTTATTGAATAACCCAGGAAGTTGCAAACCTGTGCAGATAAATGATGCAGTAGAAACAGTAAAAGCATCTTATCCTAGTGCAGATTTACATGATGTCAAGGGACAAGCACATGCTCGTCGTGCTTTAGAAATTGCAGCGGCTGGCGGACACAATTTAATTTTTGTTGGGCCGCCTGGTAGTGGTAAAACAATGTTAGCGCGACGCTTGTCGGGGATTTTGCCACCACTGGATTTTACAGAAGCTTTAGAAGTAACTCGAATTCACTCCGTAGCTGGGTTATTAAAAAATCGTGGTTCTTTAGTGCGCGATCGCCCTTTTCGTAGTCCCCACCACTCAGCATCAGGCCCTTCTTTAGTGGGTGGTGGTAGTTTTCCTCGTCCAGGAGAAATCTCGTTATCTCACCGGGGCATACTTTTTCTTGATGAACTTACAGAATTTAAACGAGATGTTTTAGAATTTCTGCGTCAGCCTTTAGAAGACGGCTACGTAACAATTTCCCGCACCAGACAATCAGTTATTTTTCCTGCACAGTTTACTTTGGTAGCGAGTACCAATCCCTGCCCTTGCGGCTACTACGGCGATACAATTCAACAGTGTACCTGTTCACCCAGACAAAGAGAACAATATTGGGGGAAACTTTCTGGGCCGTTGATGGACAGAATTGATTTGCAAGTGGCGGTGAATCGCCTTAAACCAGAGGAAATTACCCAACAACCTACAGGAGAGTCATCAAAATCTGTGCGGGAACGGGTACAACAAGCACGCGATCGCACAATTACCCGCTTTCAATCTGAGCCAAGTCTGCGTTGCAATGCCCAAATGCAGAGCCGTCATCTCCCGATATGGTGCAAGCTAGATGATGCTAGTCGCTATTTATTAGAAGCAGCAATAAAAAAACTAGGTTTATCAGCCAGAGCCAGCGATCGCATTCTCAAAGTTGCACGCACTATTGCAGACTTAGCCGGAGAAGATAACTTGCAAGCTCATCATGTAGCAGAAGCAATTCAGTATCGCACAATCGATAGAATGTTATAAAAAGTTGCAGTGTAAATAAATTCTTTCTTCAGGAAGCTGCACAAACCCCTTTAGGAAGATGTCGCTATTTATAAAATCAGTATCAAATATATCAAGGACTAAAGCGAGATCCTCCAACAAGGAGACTAAGTAAATGAACTTTCAGGCGGTTTGGCAGTTATTCCGAGAAACTTTTCAAGAATGGAGTGAAGATAAAGCTTCACGTTTAGCCGCAGCATTAGCTTATTACACAATTTTTTCCATTGCTCCGTTATTGATTATTGTAATTGCGATCGCTGGTGCAGTATTTGGAGAAGATGCAGCTAGAGGTGAAATAGTTCGCCAAATTCAAGGATTAGTAGGTAGAGATGGAGCCGAGTTTATCGAAATAGCGATCCGAAATGCTAGTCAACCAAAAACAGGAGCGATCGCTTCTATTATTAGCATTTTACTTTTACTTTTAGGTGCTACAGGTTTATTTACTGAGTTACAAGATGCCCTAAATACAATTTGGGAAGTCAAACCAAAACCTGGACGTGGGATGAAAAACATGTTTCGTCAGCGTGCTTTATCTTTTGCAATGATTTTGGGGATTGGTTTTTTACTTTTAGTAACACTAGTAATTAGTACAGTTTTGACGGCAATCGTAGGCTACTTTAGCAACTTACTACCTGGTGTAGATGTTCTTTGGCGAATCGTTAATTTTTTACTTTCTTTTGCAATCACTACATTACTATTTGGTCTAATTTTCAAAGTTCTGCCAGATGTTAAAATTACTTGGAACGATGTTTTAATCGGCGCTGCCATCACTTCACTTTTGTTTTCTTTGGGTAGATATTTATTAGGGCAATATCTCGGCAATAACACTTTTGGCTCAACTTACGGTGCAGCTGGTTCGTTAGTGGTAATTCTCGCTTGGGTTTATTATGCTGCTCAAATTCTCTTTTTTGGTGCAGAGTTTACCCAAGTTTATGCCAGAAGATATGGTAGCGGTATTAGACCGACGCGCAATGCTGTACCTCTAAACAATCATGGTCAATCTAAGCGATTAAACAGCGATCGCACCAGTACCCAAAGCAGTGATCATTAGAAAAATAGGTTCCATAATTAATCTCTAATAATTTGTCAGGAAGTCTGCAAGAAAAATTCGATGTATCTGGAGAATTATATATAAGAAATCGGGTGCGTTACGCAAGTGAAAAAAGCAGGGGAGCAGGGAGCAGGGAGCAGGGGAGAAAAACCACCCACAAGGGGTGGGGCTTCAACCAAGGGAGAAAAGGAGCAAGGGGGCTTTTGCCCACAAGGGGCAAGGTTTGTACC
>NZ_JADEXZ010000140.1 GCF_015206815.1 Fortiea sp. LEGE XX443 | reverse complement strand
CAATTTATTGACGGTGGTGCAGACTTGTCGCCGTCAAGGTAAGTCTGTTGTTGATTTTTTTGCACAAGCTCTAATTGCTGACTCTAATAATTCTCAGTTTCGCCCTTCTTTACTTCCTCAATATTAGACCTGAATCCTTACGATATTTAAGGCATTTAGTTTACGATCAAGGAATTGCAGCATTATTCCAAAGTACGACAGATATTCAATTAGGTGAAAGTACAATAAATCAATATGGTATTCGTTTCCCTGTTGCAGTCAATGAAACAAATATTAAAGTAGAAATTGTAGCCAATGGAGCTTTTACCTTAGATCCTCCTATTCATCCAAAATGGGCAAATATTCCTTGCTTGAGCATAGGTGATAGGTTTACATCAAAACTTATGGCTAACGCTGATAGATGGAACGACTCAAGCACACAATCTAGAGATTTAATTGACTTAGCAATGTTGCGCGTAAATCACGAAATCCCCCCACAAGCAATTGCTAAAGCAGAAGAAACCTATGAAGTGAAAAAGCCACTACTTAAAGCAATTAAAAATTTCATTGAGAAAGAAGAATATAGAAATAAATGTTTTCAACAGCTAAATGTACCTGAAGATAAAAGAAAAATAATCATGAATGGCATAGATTTACTTACTGTTGATTTTCAATAAAAGTATTTAAAATATATTTGTGATGCTTCTGCGCTGATTGCTCTAATTAACAGAAATTAGTACAATAATATAATAGTCTTTGTTATTAATGAACCTTATGCAAGTTAAAGATTTAACCGTTGAAGAACTAAAACTTTTGATACAGAAAACTGTTACGGAAACTATTGAATCCCTGCTGATTGATGTTGAAGAGGATAGGCAATTAAAGCCTGAAATCAAGCAGCAACTACTTGATTCGCTACAGCGAACTCGAAACGGGGAAAGTGGTATTCCGGCGGAGGAGGTAGCGAAAAAACTGGGATTAAACTGGTAATGAGCTATCAAGTCGAGTTTACAGCCGAAGTAATTCCTGGTTTAGCAATACTAACTTCAACGATTCAAGAGCGTTTATTGCGTAAAATTCGCTGGTTATGTGAAAACAATGAATACATTTATTCAGCCAATAAATTTACAGATATCATCTGATTCTTTAAATCAAGGTGAACAAGCTATTCATCTAGAATTAGCTCTACAGTTATATGCACAGAATATTTTTACCTTTGCTCAAGCACGTCACTTAGCTAACTTATCTGTGTGGGAATTTCAGCAGGTTTTGGGACAGAATAAAATTGAACGTCATTATAATGAAGCAGATTTAGCCCAAGATATTGAAACCATTAATGCAGGTTTTTAGAAATTGTGACAGTTGTTTGTAATGCTACACCTTTAATAAATTTTGCAGCTATTAATCGTCTAGATATCTTGCAAGCTGCACCCGTCAAATTGTTATTCCCCAAGCTGTCTGTAATGAAACAACTGTTACAGGATTTCTCTCTTCGGAATTTGTGTTGCAAGCCATTGCTGCACAATGGTTACAAGTTCGCAGAATTTCGACAACATTACCCAACATATCGCCAGAATTAGATGAAGGTGAAGGCGAAGCAATTACTCTCGCACTAGAAACTGGTGAACGAAAAATTTTATTAGACGAACGTGAAGCGCGTCGAGTAGCTCAAAGTTTTGGTTTACGAGTAGTTGGTACTTTAGGTATTCTTTATGTTAGCAAAAAACAGAGGAATAATTTCTCAAGTCAAACCATTGTTAGATGCCATGATTGATGATGCTCAATATTGGGTACGTCGCCCTCTTTATGAACAGGTATTACGACAAACGAGAGAATTAGTTGAATAAACAAAATATGTGAGTTATTACAACAGAAAATAGCTACTCAGACAGCTGCCAAATTTTGATAGTCGCGTCATCACTACCACTAGCTAAAGTTTTACCATCTGGGCTAAAGGCGACTGAGTTAACCGAACCAGAATGACCTTTGAGAGTAGTGATTTCTTGCTCTGTGGCTACATTCCAAATTTTAATAGTTTTGTCATAACTACCACTAGCTAAAGTTTTGCTATCTGGGCTAAACGCGACTGAATTAACCAATTCAGAATGACCATTAAGAGTACGAATTTCTCGCCCTGTAGCAATATTCCAGATTTTAATAGTCTTGTCCGAACTACCACTAGCTAAAGTTCTGCCATCTGGGCTGAAGGCGACTGACAAAACCGAACCAGAATGACCTTTGGGTGTAAGAATTTCTAGCCTTGTGGGGAGATTCAATTTGATAATCTTGTTAAAACTACCACTTTCTTGCCCTGTGGCGATGTTCCAGATTTTGATAGTCATGTCAGCACTACCACTAGCTAAAGTTCTGCCATCTGGACTAATGGCGACTGACTCAACCCAAAAAGAATGACCTTTGAGAGTACGAATTTCTTGACCTGTGACGAGGTTCCAGATTTTGATTGTATTGTCAGTACTACTACTAGCTAAAGTTCTGCCATCTGGGCTAAAAGCGACTGAACCATTCAAAACAGAATAACCTTTGAAGGTAAAAATTTCTTGCCCTGTGGCGATATTCCAGATTTTGATAGTCCCAAGAACACTACCACCAGCTAAAGTTCTGCCATCTGGACTAATGGCGACTGAATTAAACAACAAAGAATCAGAATGAGCATTGAGGGTACGAATTTCTTGCCCTGTGGTGAGGTTCCAGATTTTGATAGTCGCGTCGCCACTACTACTAGCTAAAGTTCTGCCATCTGGGCTAATGGCGACTGAATTAACCCTTCCTTCTCTGTTTCCATATTGATTAACTTTTGTGGAATGTCCAGTCAAAGTCTTTGCTAAATAAAATTTACTGGCTGTATTTACCGATGATGCAACTGAAATTGTTTGTGCAGATGGCGCAAGGCTCAAATAAGTCTTCAACGGAATTCCATACACGGTAGTAGCATTAGTATCTGGGCGAGTTTTAGCGAGTCCGTGAATCCCAACTAATTTACCTTGCTCATCAAGTATCGCTCCGCCACTCATCCCTGGAAAAGCATCAATGTCATACACAAAAGCATAACCATCTTTTGGTTCTTTTACCAGACGCGAAATTGCACCTCTACGAAAATCAATATCTGATGTTCCTTGCTGATAACCTGCTACAGAAATATTTGTACCCCGTTTTACTTCGTCAGAATTGCCCTTTTCAGCGACACGGTAATTTTGATTACTAGTAAACTGAAATACCGCTAAATCAACGCCAGGAAATCGCTTGACTTGGTTGTTATTGAATGTATATTTTTTGCCATCTGGTGTGTAGACTGTGTAGTTACCTTCTTCTTGTACTACGTGCCAGCTAGTTACAACAGTGTAAACATTACCTTGACGCTCAATAATTACCCCAGAGCCAGTATTTTCGCCATCAATGCGGACGGTGATTTGTTGAGCAATGTCAGCAACTTCTTGGGGTGTCAAAGCGGTGGCTACTGGCTGCGCTATAACAATCGCCGTACCAATCAATACTGCTGTCAATACACCAGCAACCCTCATGATTGATTCTCCTGATATATCAACATTGATAACTGTTTACTGTTCACTGATTTAATCGGTACAGCCATACTAGATTGTGTAATTAGTTTTTGTAAGTTCTGCTCTGGTTGAGAACCATCTTGATAAACTTCAGGAGTATCCCAAAGTGGATCTTTATATAAGCTATTTATACCGACAACTTCGCCATGTATATTTAGCAATGGTGCGCCACTCATACCTTTACGAACATCATTGGTATAGCCAATTTGGTAGCCTTGCTCTAAAGCTTTGTCTAACAATAAAGTGACTTTACCAGAGGTAAAAACAAACTGAGTGTTGAAGATTTTTTGTGCTTGAGGAGACTGTTTTTGAGTAGTCAAATTAGAGGTAAATCCACCCACAAAAACCTCATCCCCGACTTGCAAGCTGGATGTATCTTTGATATTGGCAACTGGATAAACTATATCAGGACTACGAAATTGCAACACAGCTAAATCATTCTGCTGTAATTCTGCAATCTGCATAGTAGCTTGATATAAACGCCCATCTGGTGTTTGAATTTGATAGGGTGGTTTAGCGGCTCTCAAAACGTGAGCATTGGTAATTACAGTATAAATTTCACCTTCCCGTTTTAGTAGAGTTCCTGAACCTAGTAACTCTTGTGCAGAAATTTTGACGGTGATTGTCTTCGCTAACTGTTGCAATTGCTCAACGGAAAGGGGAGTTGACAAGCGAGAAACTTTGGCAAAATTGCTAGAAATGCTTTGCTGTCTTGGCAGTGCTAAGGAAATACCACCAAAACAAATCAGCAAACATACTGCAAAACCAAGTCTACTTTTTAACCATTGCCAATTCATTTTCAACTCAACTCCCCAAGGAACAGCAAACTAAAAGCGAGGTTGTACAGGCTGTGTTTTGGGAGCGTTATTACTAGTAGTCGATTCACTACACTTTTTACCATCTACCAGTTGCTTCACATCAAGATACAAATCACCTTGCTCGTCGTAGGTAATAGCTTGACATCCACTCAAATTAATGGGTTTAGCTGCAACACCACGACGAAAATCAAGTATCTGTCTAAGAACTGCACCTGTATCGGTTCCGGGTTTGAGGGTGACTAAGATATTCTCTGATGTACAAGGTACACTCTTGCGGTTGGCAATACACAAAACTGGATAGTTGTTGAAGTTATCTCTGCTGGTGATGAACAACGAACCGTTATCGTAATAGCGTTGGAATCTTGCAGAAACATCTTTGCATCGCTGTGCAGGTGGAAATTTTTTAAAATCTTGAACAACCCAACGGATAAAAGTTTCATTTCCCCGTGCAGTACGTACTTTGGTGACAGGTACATTTCCTTCTTGAACGCAGAAGAATTTGTTACTGCCTGCGTAAGTCGGTTCATTCAAGGAAAATCCCAAAGCCAGAAGCAAAGTCATGGGTACTGCTACTCCTGGTAATAATTGAGTCACTAACCTTAGCCGCATATACTAACTACTAATTGCTAAAATATACCTATGGCATTAAGCTACAATATCCGGCATCCTCAGAATTATCATTTATATTATAAGATCGTAAAGTTTTAGCTCGACTTTATCCAAAATTAAGAACCCGTCTTTTTTATTCGGCGAAAACCCTGGCTTTGTGGCAAATACTTTTTACACGTCATAGATTCTCAATGACTTGTAAAAACTAAAATTACCGTCCTCCAAAGGTTTTAGCGATCGCGATCGCGTTGCGAAAAAAATAGATAAAGTCGAGCTAAGAGAATAGTGCGATCGCGGGAGCATCCCAATACTTCTCGGTTAAGAATTAAGCAGTATTAAGAATAAAAAAAGTGCGCGGTTGAAGTTTAGTACCCGTTACTCTATGGATTGGTTTTTTAGATGGAAACTTTGAACGGGGTTTTTTAACGACT
>NZ_JADEXZ010000013.1 GCF_015206815.1 Fortiea sp. LEGE XX443 | reverse complement strand
ATTGCTGCTACATTTTCACAAAACACTTGTAGATGTCGTTGGTCTTGGGGATGAATCCATTGACTTACTTGATCTTGTACTTGACGATAAAGATGGGGGACTGGCATAGGGTAGTTTTTGTGTGGAAACTTGAGCATCCCATGTCTCCCCCCCTCTGTGCCACCCTTGTTTCAGTAAAATTCCCCATGTATCGAGCATTCAGGACTTTTCTGCACCACTAAGCCAAATTGGTCAAGATGGAAAAGATCCTACAGAAGCTGAAACCGTTGCAGAAAAAATTAATTTTTTAATCCAGAATCCAAATACTTCACCAATTCAATTTGACTATTCTTCCAAGATGATTAATTGGTTTGGTTGGGGAGCAGTCAGTTTGGGAATCATTGTGTCTCTTTTTATGCGTACTGAGAAGTAATTATATTCTTTAAGTACGTTATTAAATAATAGATAATCAAGATGTTTCTTTTGATATATCCCATTTAGAAAGCATTATAAAGACATAAACATTGTTTCAGTAACTTTTTATTAACTAAAGGAATTTATTTGTTCATTTCAGAAAGTTCATAAAGTTATAAATCGCATTATTAATTTTTTAATAATACTTATCTCAGGTTGTACATTCTTGTCGTACATTACTGCTGAAATTGTGTAATCTGAAAACAGCTAGGCTAATCTTCAATTGAGGTCTGATGACTCCTAAAATTCTGCGTCAGCTTTGGTCTGTGGTTGAAACTACCCAAACCATGACCCTCTTACAGCTGGATGATACTAGCTTGGTGCAATGGTTGGTAAAACAAACCACAACACAAGTTTTGTTAGATTCCCACGAGATTGATTTTCTCTGTGAATATATTCAATCCCGGCTAACTCTCATACGCGATATGGCTTATGAAAGGCAGTGTTAAAGATGATTTGAATGTAATAAGTGAGTCAAGAGTCCATAGTCTACAGATTTTTGACTATTGACTATTGATGATTTTTTTGGGGCAAATAACCTTCAACTAAGCAATCGGAACCAACCACACGCCAGCGAACACGTTCTAAGGGCAATGCTTCAGTCATGGTAGTAAAACCTAAGTCACCTACAGGTGTAGGTGCATGGCTACCACCAATAATTTTAGGAGCAATAAAGGCCATAATTTTTTGTATGGCTCCTTGAGCGATCGCACTCGCAGCTAAATTGCCGCCACACTCCCACAAAACACTGCAAAAACCCCGTTCATATAAACGAATCATTGCCTGTTCGGGTGTAAGTGCAGGTAACTCCACAACCTCTACACCTCGCTTGAGCAGAAGTTTTTGTAAATCAGGGTTGGCTCCGATTTCGGTTAACACCAACGTGGGAGCTTCTTGAGTTTCCCACAACCGGGCATTCTCCGGCAAATTAAGTTGACGACTCATCACCACCCGCAGAGGATTATGCGCTTCCACCTGATGGCTAGTTAAGTAAGGATTATCTTGTCGGACTGTATTACCACCAACAATGATGGCATCGCAAGCCGCCCGCAGTTGATGTACTTCACTACGGGCGGCTTGATTTGTCACCCAAGCACTATGGCCGCCAGCAGTGGCAATTTTGCCATCTAAAGTCATGGCATATTTCAAAATCCCTAAAGGTTTTTTATAAAGAATGCGATGCACAAAAGCTTCATTTAGCTGCTGACAGGCTTCATTTTCTACCCCAACTAACACCTCTACACCAGCAGCACGTAAACGAGCAATTCCACCACCAGCCACCAAGGGGTTCGGATCAACCATCCCAACTACCACCTTAGCGACACCAGCCTCTATTAACCCTTCAGAACAAGGAGGCGTGCGGCCATAGTGGTTGCAAGGTTCAAGGTTGACATAAACTGTAGCACCACGAGCGCCAACCCCTGCTGCTCTCAAAGCAAAAACTTCGGCATGAGGTTCACCTGCACGAGGATGAAACCCTTCCCCGATAATCTCCCCATTTTTGACTACAACCGCCCCTACCAGTGGATTCGGTGAAGTACGTCCCAAAGCACGGCGAGCCAGTGTCAAACACCTTTGCATCATATGGGAGTCAAAGTCAGTTTCACTGCTCATACTGTCCTGTGTTTGTGAATCAGATTCTACAGGCGTTGGTGCAGCCTCTCCAGAGGAGAATTGCACTAGCAGCCCATTTTCTTGAGTGTAATTTGGTAAGGATGTATCTGCTTGAGCAACAATTGGGGAATTATCCATAAATTTTGTTTGGGCAATAACTTCAATATTCTGCACGTTACCGACTTAATATCTTGATACTTCAACAGTAATATCTCAGAGCTACTGTTTGTTGTCGGGGCGCTTACCTTAAAATCAACCAAAAAGAGTGAGGATTTAGGGTCTATGCCCATGATTCCTCACTCCCAAATTTAAACTCAAAATTATCTCCTAATGTAACTATTGCTCGATCGCTTTGCGCTTTTGCCACCAAAGATTTAGGGGATAGTAAACTACAGGGGCCCAAAGACTACTGAGAATAGCCGAAGCTAGGGCGACTCGCTGATAATAAGCCCAGATGTATTCTACTTTGCGATCGCCAATCAAACTCAATTGCATCCCAAAAATTGTTTCTGCCAAAATTGCCATCACAAAAACAATTAAAGCAATAGAAATAAAGTCTTCCTGGATAAATCGCTGCTTTTGCATGAGTCCAGTGATCAATCCCACTAAACCCAAAGTTAAAGCATGAGTCGGATCTGGTGATGTCATTGCATCTTGAAGTAGCCCCAGAACGATACCTGCTACTACTCCTTCCCAGAGGGAGCGTTTTACACTCCAAGCAACTACCCAAATTAATAGCCAATTAGGGCCAATTCCCAACAATTCTGTACCAGGAAAGCGGGTGGGCAATAATAGCAAACATAACAGCACAGACCCAACCGTTACAGACCAATCTAACAGTCTAACTGCGTTAGGATGCCAACGTGCGATCGGTTTGCGATAAGATTTTGACTTTCGCTCCGAAGACTTGGGCTTTTTCTGTTGACGACCATTAAATGAAGGTATCTTCATTATTTTGAGAGATTTGCTCGAATTTATTTAGACTTTTGCAGTTGTTTATTTGCCTGTTCTTGCTGCGCCGACTGTGGGTTTTCTTGTTCTTGGTTTGTCGGTTTTGGATGCACAGCTACCCAATCTAATGACCTAATCGGCGGGAAAAGTTCAATTTTTGCCACTGATGCGGGAAGTTTCTTTAAATCTAAAGACTTGATTCTACCTACTGGCAAGCCTGATGGGAATTTTTGACTGTAAGTTGAAGTAGAAACTAAATCTCCCACTTTGACATTAGGCACTTTTTCATAAAATTCCAACACAGCTTCCGCCGAGGAATCTCCCCGCAATACTCCCTTAGCTGAGGTGCGGCTAATAGTCACACCCACTTGACTTTTCAGATCACTAATTAGTAAGACACGGCTAGTATTTGGCGTAACACTATCCACCAAACCAACTAACCCACCCTCAGCCTTGACAATAAAGCCTTCTTGAATGCCGGAATTTGAGCCACGATTGAGAGTCACTTGTTGCCACCAGTGATCGGCACTGCGCCCTACTACCCGCGCTGGCAGTGGACGAGATGAAACTGGCTCAGTCTGCACGTAGCCTAACAAATCTTGTAATTGTTTATTTTGGCTTTCCAGTTCTTGGATGCGGGTTTGCATCTCCATAAATTGGGCATCTTTGAGGCGTTCTTCCAAACGTTCTTCTGGAGTTTGCCCAGATTGCAAAATCTGTAAAGGACGAGTAACTACTTGATAAACTTCCAGCAGCATTGCCCCTTGAGTTTGTCGTAATATCCCAGCACCACCTATTACAAGGGCAACCAAACCAATCTGTAACCCTTTGCGACCCCACCAACGACGTACAGTAACCATTTATACCTATTTTTATAATTTGATAGATATCGGATTCTATTTATATGAAACCCAAATCAAAGCCAAATAGAACCCAATATCCAATATTTTTTGCTACATATTTCGAGAACGTGCGCTGAACACCCGTTCCAGCTGCTTAAAGTTTTCTAACACACGACCTGTTCCCAACACAACACAGCAGAGAGGATCAGCTGCAATGTGGGTAACAATCCCTGTCTCATGACTGATGAGTGTATCTATACCTTTGAGCAATGCCCCACCACCAGCAAGCATGATCCCGCGATCAATAATGTCAGATGCTAGTTCTGGCGGAGTACGTTCTAGTGTCCGCTTCACCGCTTCTACAATTACAGATAGGGGTTCCATCATACTTTCACGGATTTCTGGGCTTTTGATTGTGACAGTTCGCGGTAAACCAGAAAGTAAGTGTAAACCTCTAACTTCCATCATGGCTTCATTATCGTCGTTGGTGGGATAAGCTGAACCAAGACGAATCTTAATTTCTTCTGCTGTGCGTTCTCCAATCACCAAGTTATGAACCTTCTTCATATATTGGGTGATAGATTCAGTGAGTTCATCTCCCGCAATCCGGACTGATTCACTTAAAACAGTCCCTTGAAGACTCAACACAGCCACTTCTGTTGTACCACCGCCGATATCGATAATCATGTTACCAGTCGGTTCGGCAACTGGTAGCCCTGCGCCGATCGCTGCTGCTACTGGTTCATCGATTAAATAAACTTCTCTAGCCCCCGCTTGAGCGGCTGCATCCATTACTGCTCGTCTTTCTACCCCTGTGACACCACTAGGAATACCAATCACAATCCGGGGTAAAATCAGCGATCGCCCCTCATTGACTCGCTGAATAAAGCTTTTGAGCATCAACTCGGCTGTATCAAAATCAGCAATTACACCATCGCGCAAGGGACGCAAGGCGATCACGTTTTCTGGTGTGCGTCCCAGCATTTTTTTGGCATCTTCACCTACTGCCAGTGCTACCTTTTCGATTTGGTCGATCGCCACTACAGAAGGTTCTTGCAGTACAATGCCTTTACCAGATACATAAACAAGGGTATTGGCAGTACCGAGGTCGATACCCATATCCCATGATGAGCGAAAGTTCCTAAACAGACCCACGCGTCTTTATGCCCCCTATTTGCAATACTTTTTGACTATAAAAAAATGTTAGATTGAATCGTGCTGGATTCTATTACGTTTTTGATCTTCAGTCTAGTAAACTTGGCCATTTTTTGATTTGTTGTTGACCATACTGACTAGGTTTTAGACATTCACGTTTTCGATATTCTCAGACCAACTCAGCATATCCGTACAGTTTTTAGTTTTCCCAAGTAATAGCTCAAATTTATATACCCCGCAAGGTTGTTAAGTTTTTAACACATTTTCAATCAGTTCACAATTGGCTATTATGGGAGTCAAGACAAATAAGTACACAAGTACTAAAAGGTAAAGCACATGAGTATTAATACAGTTCATCTTATCGGTCGTGTGGGTGGCGACCCAGATATTAAATATTTTGAGTCTGGTAAGGTTAAGTGTAGATTAACACTGGCAGTGAACAGAAGAACACGCAACAGCGATGAGCCTGACTGGTTTGAGTTGGAAATATGGGGAAAGACAGCTGAAGTCGCCGGTAATTATGTACGTAAAGGCAAACAAATCGCTGTCAAAGGTTCCTTGAAGTTTGATACATGGAACGATCGCCAAACCGGAGCCAGTCGTTCTAAACCAGTTATTCTAGTAGACCAGCTGGATTTATTAGGTTCCAAGCAAGATGGAGACGGGGGAATGAGCGATATGTCTTCAGACAATTTTTAGTTTGTCAACTGAAGTATGAAGTATGAAGTATGAAATTACACTACCCCTTAAATGATGCGGTATGTACTGTCAAATACTTCTCTTAATCTTTCATCCTTTATGGCTCAATGGTCAATAGTTTTTGCGACTTAGTGGTTTGAGAGATTCTGGACTATTGACCATTGATCATTGACTAATAACTAATTTGCAACGTTACCGATGCTTCTACTTCCTGTTCACCACCAATTACGGGGGTAGAAACGTCTTCAGCAACTTTAGATGCTTGGGCGCGTAAAAATACAGGTGGTGGCGGGGCGCTGGCATTACCAACTTGGATGCTGACTATTTCCTTAGATTTGAGTCCCAAAGAACTAAAAACAGCGTCTGCTTGTTGTTGAGCATCTTGAGTTGCTTCTCTTAATGCGACTTTTCGGGCAGCGGCGATCGCTTCATCACTAGCAATAAAACTAACACCGTTAATTTGCGTTGCCCCGGCTTTCACGGCATCATCTAACAATGTCCCGGCTTTCTCGGTGACAATGCGAAAACTCACAGTATTACTAGCAGCATAGCCAGTAATTCGCTGCACATTATTGGTGTAACTGTAAACAGGATTCAGGCGAATCCCTGTAGTTTCTAGTTTCTCGACATTGCGGCTTTTGAGTAAAGCCACGACAGCAGATGTTCTTTTTGCAGCTTCTTGCTGTACTTCTTGAGCAGTTTTACCTTGAATTTCTACCCCTAAATTAACTTGCGATAGCGTTGTAGCTACTGATTCCATGCCGCGTCCACTCACCGTCAGAGTCCGCCATAACTTTTCTTTTTCTTGGGCTGAGGCTGGTAAAATCAACGTCACGAATAACAGTAAAGCTAACGGCAGAGATTGACAAAACTTGCCAGCACGAAACGGAGAACCAGACAAAGCGGCTCTAGACATAAACTTGCACTCCTCTGAAAAATATCTACAGATGTTAATAAGTAAACTGTATCCAGCAATCATCTGTTAACTGTCCAGCATTAATAGTTAACAGTCAGAACTTGAGGTGCGATCGCTCGATACGATTTCTATGTTTCTACTGTGACACTGCCGTAGTCAAAAACAGGTATTGTTACATTTTTGGAAACTAAAAAATCACAGGAGATGTAGTTATGGCGTATTGGCTGCTGAAAACTGAACCGGATAATTATTCCTACTCAGACTTAGAACGCGACGGCTGCACAGCTTGGGATGGAATTACCAATGCTCTTGCCTTAAAGTACATTCGCACAATGGTTTCTGGTGATCTAGCTCTGATTTATCACACTGGCAAGGAACGGCAAATCGTGGGTGTGGCAGAGATAATCAGTCAACCTTACCCTGACCCAGCACTAAATGATGCCAAACTGGTAGTTGTGGATGTGCGAGCAGTACGCCCAGCCTCTGAGCCTGTCACCCTAGCTCAAATCAAGCAAGACGATAAATTTACAGACTTCGACTTGCTGCGACTCCCCAGATTATCTGTTGTCCCAGTGTCTGAATTTTATTGGCAACACCTGATCAAAATAACAGGAAGTGATAAGTAGTCGGACACAATTAAATTCATGGGTGGAGATAGGGGACTGGTTACAGTCAAAAATTTGTGTAATTAATTCTGTCTGATTACTTATTTTGGCGTTGCTGAATTTAGGGATGAAATAATGAACCGCAAAGTACGCATTCTCTACGAAAGGCTTCCGCCAACGCGCAGCGTCTCGTAGAGAAGAAGAGGTTTTGAGAGATAAATATAAGAAAATCATCCCGCATTTATGCAACACCCTTATTTTATCTTCTGTAGAACTTACGCGGTGATCAGAAAAACTCTTATCCCCTTACACCCAGCCTTAACAGACAAACTTCCTGCTTAGGTCTTGTTTTGGTTTCCTGAATCAGCTTTTTCATAAGCTATTGCTCATAAAAGAGTAAAAATAAAGAGAAGGATTTTCGCGGAAACCATGCAGTTTTTAGATGCAATCAACTTTTCTTTTCCCCTGCTGGCCAGCACAACAGAAGCAGCAGACAGCTCTATGGTAGTGGCGGCTGTGCTGCTGAGTTTAGTGGTAATTTACTTCGCCAGCAAAGTTGGTGGGGAGTTATCCAACCGCATCGGTTTACCCCCTGTTTTAGGCGAACTTGTAGGCGGTGTAGTCGTAGGTGTTTCTGTTTTACACCTGTTGGTGTTTCCAGAAGGTGGCGCAGACAGTTCTAGTTCGTTAATCATGGCTTTTCTTCAAACTACTGCTGGTTTATCTCCAGAAGCAGCGCCCCAGGTATTTGCAGCCCAATCAGAAGTTATTTCTGTGTTATCAGAGTTGGGTGTCATCATCCTGCTGTTTGAAATTGGTTTGGAGTCAAACTTAAAAGACTTGATGGCGGTTGGGATTCAAGCCGCAATTGTCGCCGTCGTGGGGGTAGTTGTACCTTTTGCTGCTGGTACTGTGGGTTTAATGACGTTATTTGGTGTTAGTGCTGTACCAGCAATTTTTGCAGGTGCGGCGTTGACAGCTACTAGTATTGGGATTACGTCTAAAGTATTGGCAGAACTAGGCAAGCTCAATTCCAAAGAAGGGCAGATTATTCTCGGTGCAGCTGTAATTGATGATGTATTGGGAATTATTGTCTTAGCGGTAGTTGCCAGCCTCGCTAAGGATGGTGTCGTAGATGTAGGTAAAGTTATTTACCTAATTATTAGTGCTACGGCATTTCTTTTGGGCGCGATCGTTTTGGGTAATGTTTTCAATAAAACATTTGTAGCGATCGCTAATCAACTCAAAACGCGAGGTGAGTTGGTGATACCAGCTTTTATCTTCGCCTTTGCTATGTCATATCTTGCTTCAATCATCCAGTTAGAAGCAATTTTGGGTGCTTTTGCTGCCGGTTTAGTCCTGGAGGAAACCGATAAACGTAAAGAATTACAAAAGCAAGTCATTCCCATAGCCGATTTGATGGTGCCAATTTTCTTTGTGGCTGTTGGGGCAAAAACTGATTTGGCAGTACTAAACCCAGCCATTCCCAGCAATCGAGAAGGTCTAATTATGGCGATTTTCCTGATTACAGTAGCCATTATTGGTAAAGTGATCACAGGTTTGAGTGTCTTTGGTCAACCCCAAATCAATCGTTTAGCGATCGGTGTGGGTATGATTCCGAGAGGTGAAGTGGGATTGGTATTTGCTGGTGTCGGGGCTGCAAGCGGCGCTCTCTCAAAACCATTGGGAGCAGCAATTATCATGATGGTTATCATCACAACCTTTTTAGCTCCGCCTTTGTTACGCTTCGTATTTCCAGAATCCAGCAAAGTGGGAACTGAATCCGAGCAATTGATTCAAGATTAAAGATTGGGGAATAGGAGGGATAAAGTATGAAGGTTCAAATTTCATACTTTCTTCCTCCTCAATCTCTTGATTAATTAAAGGAAACTTCTGTCCTTCTATCTTCGTCCTCTGATATCGTTGTTTCTCTGCCATTCTTAACTAGTGATAATTAGACTTGAAAAGGTATTTTGTTACCAATTTTACCTGCTTACTAAGCATCACATAAACATGTTCATAGAAATGACAAACTAGTAGTTGTAAACATTACAACATCAGTTAAAAGTATCTGAAATTTTTTACTTAGAAAATTGTTAGCCAATCAACAAAAATTCAAAACCAACTTATAACTGAGCCAAAAATTCACGAATGTTGACGGAATTGAGTTAATTTTGATTATATTTGTGTTACCTTTAGTGCGGTTTAAATTGAATTTTTATGCCTTGGTAGTGCAGCAACATCAAAATCAAAGACCATGTAAGCAGTTTGCAATTTATAGCATTAATTGTTTCTTTAACTCAAAAAAGTCAAAGTCAAATCTCAAAATTATCTGGTGACAATAAAACAATTTACCAAGATATTGAGATATTGACAGATACCATGAATGCGAATTAGGAGAAAGGATTGTGAAATTACACTGGTTACTACCTGGTACTGTTGGGATTATCTGCTTACTGTCGTCGCCAGTTTTGGCTGCCAAACTGGAATCTTGGCGTTTTGATGCCAACCAAAACCGCCTAGAATTTAATACCTTGGGGGCTGTTCAACCTAAAGCACAACTAATTTTCAATCCCACACGCCTGGTTATTGATTTACCAGACACAACCTTTGGAAGACCGCAGCTGACGCAACCAATCGGTGGAGCAATTCGTGCCATCCGTGTTGGCCAGTTTGAACCCCAAACAGCGCGAATTGTTGTAGAACTAGCTCCTGGTTATACTCTTGACCCCCAAGGAGTGAAATTTGTTGGTGTAACTGCGAGTCGTTGGACGGTACAATTACCAAGACCAACACTAGAGCCAGTAAAATCTTCTTCAGACAATGTTTATAACGTAGTCACCATTGACTCCGACGCGAAACCGGAGTTTTCTAGAGTTGCCAGCACGACACAAAGCACAACTCAAATCGACAGCTTACAAGTTACAGGGGATGGTTTTTTTGTTCGGACTAAGGGCGGCAATCCACAGGTTAAGGTGAATCGTAGCCGCGATCGCTCTACTATTTTTATGGATGTCTCTGGTGCAACTTTATCAGCAAATTTGGCACAACGAGAACTCAGCGTTAATAGGCATGGTGTCAATCGTGTTGAATTTACCCAACTACAAACCAGTCCACCTTCAGTCCGCATGACCTTGCGGGTAGATAAAAATAGCCCAGACTGGCGAGCAACAAAAAGCAGTAGCGGTGGTTTGATAGTTCTACCCAATCGGTTTGTCCAATTACCCGGAAATAACCCCGACAATTCCCAAGCAAATCAGCCAGAATTTTCTCCCCCCCCCCGCCGAATTGTTAGCAACCAGACAGCAACAATTGAAGCGGTAGAATTGTCTGATGATGGTCAGCAACTACTAGTTAAAGCTAACCAACCTATATCTGCTATGGGTGGATGGGATAGAAGTTCTGGATTGTATCGCATCACCATCAAAGATGCTAAATTAGCTCCTCAGATCAAAGGCCCTGTTTTTAATGCCAATAGTCCCATTCTGCGAGTCCGCTTACAAGCACCAGAATCAAATACAGTAGTTCTTTTGGTTCAACCAGCAGCTGGAGTGCAAGTTGGGCAAATCAACCAAAACGGCGACCAAGTAGCGCTGCAATTACAAGGTTCTCGTCGTGTCGTCACCGTTCCGGGAACATTGCCTTTACCTCCATTGCGTGGCCAATTACCAGACCCGAATGAAAATCCCCGTTCTATACCTCAGCCAGGAACACGCCCCATCCCCAGAGGCAAAGTAGTAGTTGTGGTTGACCCTGGACACGGCGGCAAAGACCCTGGTGCAATTGGTATTGGTGGAGTTCGTGAGAAGGATATTATTCTACCCATTAGTAGAAGGGTCACTGAAATTCTTCAGCAAAATGGTGTACAGGTAATTATGACCCGGAATTCTGACTATTTTGTGAGTCTTCCCGGACGAGTACAGTTGGCAGAAAGAGCCAACGCTGATGTATTTGTCAGTATCCATGCCAATGCTTTAGGTGGCGGTCGTTCAGATGTCAGTGGTTTGGAAACTTACTATTATGGCAGTGGTTTGAGTCTAGCCCGCAGCGTCCACAGCAGCATTCTTCAGAGTCTGAATGTCAAAGATAGAGGTGTACGACGAGCCAGATTTTTTGTCCTCAGAAAAAGTTCTATGCCCTCGATTCTGGTAGAGACAGGTTATTTAACCGGTCGAGAGGATGTAGTCAAGTTACGCAGTTCAGCTTATCAAAATCAAATGGCAGATGCGATCGCTCGTGGTATACTCCAGTACCTCAGACGCAGATAAATCATTATGATGCACATAAAATCTGTAGAGACTTAGCAATTGCCAAGTCTCTACAAAAAAATCCGTTAGAGAAAATTGGTATAACAACTGAGTTAATACTCAGCACTTTGCTATAGAATTGCCTCTTGTGTTAATTCAACGCTGTACTAATAACCTGCTGTAACTCTTTTTCAGTCCAGGGTTTACGAATACAAGCATATAGATTAGCTTGTTGCCTAGCACGTTCAATTGCAGCTTCATCAGCTTGTCCTGTTAGCATGAGAGTGATAACTTCAGGAAAGCGTTGGTGGACTTGAGTCAAAAATTCATCGCCTCTGACATTTGGCATCAGCCAATCAGAGACAATGATCAAAATTTTGATTTCTTCCTGTTCTAACTCATCAATTACAATCCAGGCTTCTTCAGCACTTTGGGCAACTTCGTAAACATACTGATTACCAAATAACCTTTTAAGTTGTTCTTTGAGAGCTTTTAAAATTGAAGCTTCATCATCTACACAGAGAATAGCAGCATCAGACATGGTGAAATTTCCTCCTACTTTTTAAACCAACTCTATTGGCAACCAAACACTGAATTGAGTATTCCCTGGTTGAGTCTCTACTTTTATATGTCCTTGATGTTTGTCAATAATCTTTTTGCAAATGTGTAGTCCCAAACCACTTCCCTCACCGGCTGGCTTGGTGGTAAAAAAGGCATCAAAGATTTTTTGCTGTACTTCTTGTGAAATGCCAGAGCCAGTATCCGTAATCCTGATCTCAACACCCTTTTCCTGCTGACGGGTGGCAATGGTTAGTGTCCCTCCTGATTCCATCACTTGAATTGCATTAAAAATCAGGTTTGTCCAAACTTGAATCAGTTCATCGGGATAGCCCCAAATCTCGGCAGTACTTTGATAGTCTCGAATCAAATTGATCTTGTATTTAAGTTGATTATGATAAATGGCGATCGTGGTTTCTATTCCTTCAGTCACCTCCATTAACTGTTTTTTGCCACTTTGATCAAAATGAGAATAGTTTTTCAGAGCAAACACTATTTTGGCAGAACGATCAACAGCATTGAGAATCATCTGATTGTTGACGAAGCAGCAAGTTAGATTGTAAGCAAACTGTACAGCCCATCCACCATGATTACCCTTCAAAAGCGGCAGCAAAAATTCCAAATCCTCATATATTCCCATGTCCATTAAAAGATCAGCAATATCTCTAGCATCGTTAATACCGCACTCCTTAAAATATGCAGCCATTTGACGTTTCAACGAACGGTTTTCTTCAAAGGCAACTGATGGTTGATTTTTGAGTGCTTGATTGATGAGTTTAAAGAAGCTTTTTTGCTCTTCAAAATTCAAACGCTGATGTAAAGAGGGAAGCTCGGCAAGGGCTTCTTGCAGTGCCTGATCGGTATTACTTGCCGATGCTTTGATAATACCTAAAGGATTATTGATTT
This sequence comes from Fortiea sp. LEGE XX443, assembly GCF_015206815.1. Lineage (GTDB taxonomy): Bacteria > Cyanobacteriota > Cyanobacteriia > Cyanobacteriales > Nostocaceae > Nostoc_B. The sequence continues at coordinate 86,166 of NZ_JADEXZ010000013.1, read as the reverse complement.
CATGAGCTACTCCGGCAATTAGTTGTCCTAACGCTGCCATTTTTTCTTGTTGAATCAATTGATCCTGCGTTCGCTGAAGTTCATTAAAAGCAACATTTAACTCTTGGTTTTTATTCCACAGGTTTTTATTAAATTGGTGGGACAATATGCCAATTATACTGGCTGCGAATATTAAAGAACAGGTGGTTCCAATATCTGCAAGTTTTCTTGTCTGCTCTTTCTGATCTACATAAACTTTTTCCAGGGTTGCAACTTCAGCATACAAACTATCATAGATTTCATCGATGGAATCTGCATCAATCTCTATTGCTTCTTTGATTTTGCCTTGGACAATTAATTCTAAAGCAACGTCTATTTTCGTTCTGTAGAGAATGTATAGAGCAAAAAGATTTTTTAAATTATTTTGTTGATTAATTTGCCGAAGCTCATTCAGAATTACATCAGTACTTTGCTGATTTTCAGCAAGTTCTTGGGTTAAGTCCTCATCAATTTTACCTTTGGAAATGCCTTCCCATTCCAAAGCATTAAGTCTGCTGACTTGTTCTTTGACTTGAATTAACAGAAGTTTTGTATTATTACTGCGTTCTGCTATTTGATTCAGTTGATAAATAGCAGTAGCACTGGCGATCGCAACTATAATTGCTGCTAAAAAGATATACCATCTTGAAAACTTCGACTTAAGTTTGACAGGAACCTGCGTCAACTGAGTATTTAATAAACGATTGAGGTAATTGAGCATACATACCACAGATAAACTAGAAAGAAATAGTCGTGATTATTGGCATTAGCAGTCATAGCGATCGCTAACTGCCAAAAATCTTTAAAATCAGAGACAAATCACTATTTTCAATCTTATTATTCCCATTTCTCCCACAATTGACACAATGGATAAAAACCTGCTCACAGGTTTCTAAATCATGAAGGTATAGGGAATATACTCTTACCTCACCAGCAATTCCAACTAAGGATTTCAAATTCTTTCCCCCTGCCCCCTGCTTGCCTAAATGTATCAACCTTAAAGTGAAACGGTATGAATCCTGATTACTTCTTCCAGCCTTGTGGGTAAAATTCATTACTTTGCTCACATGGCATCCCAAGAACTACGTGCTAAAATTTAACGCCATTAACCTAGTCTTTCTATCACGACAAAATTATTTTGTTACTAACAGCAGTTATTGTCAGTGGATAACACTGTTCCAAACTCTTGATAAAGACTAACTATAATGTGGCGGTGATGGTGTGAGGGTTTACTAAGAAAAAGGCTAAAAGCTAAAGGATGAAATGGAATACTCCAATCTTCATCTTGTGCTTACTTCTATGAATGCAAATTAGGAGAAATGACTGTGAAACTACACTGGTTACTAACCGGTACTATTGGAACGATCTTCTTATTATCGTCGCCAGCTTTGGCAGCGAAATTGGAGTCTTGGCAATTTGATGCCCAGCAAAACCGTCTGGAATTTAATACTTTTGGGAGTGTTCAACCCAAAGCACAGCTTATATTTAACCCAACACGCCTGGTGATTGATTTACCAGATACAACCTTTGGACGGCCACAATTAACACAATCAGTGGGTGGCGCAGTTCGCTCAATTCGTGTGGGGCAATTTGAACCTCAAACCGCCCGCATTGTAGTAGAGTTAGCGCCGGGTTATACTATTGACCCCCAAGAAGTGAAATTTGTTGCCAGTACTGGCAGTCGTTGGCTCGTACAATTACCAACACCAACATTAGCATCCATAGGTTCTTCAGCAGATATTTCCATACAGCCAGAACCTATCTCTCCGCAACCAACATCTAATACTGAGTTTTCATCGAGAAATATTTACTCTGTAGTTAAAACAGACTCAGTAACATCAACTAATCCTAGACCACTAGGAAACACTCTCGCCGCAGTCACTCAACTTGAAAGTTTCCGAGTTACTGGTGATGGTTTTTTTGTCCGTACCAACGGTGGTAATCCTCAGATTCAAGTAAATCGCAGTTCAGATAAACGAGCAGTTAATATTGATATTACTGGTGCGTCCTTATCATCAAGTTTGGCGCAACAAGATTTATCCGTTAATCGCTATGGTGTCAGTCGGATTCAATTTTACCAGTTACAAACAAGACAACCAACAGTCCGCATGACGTTGTATGTTGATAAAAATAGTCCAGACTGGCGGGCAAGTACTAGTAGTATTGGTGGGTTCGTAATTATACCTAGTCGTGTTGTTAAATTGCCGGGTGATAGTGATTCTAGTCTGATTTCACAGGCGACTGATTCACCAGCAATAATTCAATCTGTGGAATTAGCTGATAATGGTACTCAACTTTTAATCCGTTCTGATAAACCTGTATCTGCTAAGGGTGGTTGGGATAGATCCTCTGGTTTGTTTCGCGTTACCATCGCCAATGCAAAGTTAGCCCCTAGAGTTACCGGGCCAGCGTTTAATGCCAATAGTCCCATTCTGCGGGTACGTCTTCAGCCCCAGGAAGATTCGGTAGATGTTTTGGTTCAACCAGCTTCTGGAATCCAAATTGGGGAACTCAACCAAATTAGTAATCAGTTGTTAACTTTACAATTACAACGCAATCGGGCGATTACACCACCAGTTGCTTTACCTCCTCTACCCTCAACTAGAGATCAATTACCAGAACTCAATATAAATGTTCCCCAAACGATACCACCAGAAACACGTCCAGTCCCCAGAGGAAAACTGCTAGTTGTTATTGACCCTGGACATGGTGGTAAAGATTCTGGCGCGCCAGGTTTGGGTAGACTATTAGAAAAGGATGTAGTTTTACCGATTGGTAAACGGGTAGCTGCTATTTTAGAGCAAAATGGTGTACAAGCAGTTCTTACACGAGATGCTGACTTTTTTGTTGAGCTTCAGGGACGGGTAGATATTGCAGAGCGTGTAAATGCAACTTTATTTGTTAGTATTCATGCTAATTCAGTAGGTAATCGCCCTGATGTGAATGGGTTAGAAGTATATTACTACGATAGTGGTTATGCTTTAGCTGAAGTGGTTCGCAAAACTATTCTTCAAGATATAGGCACTCTTAAAGACCGAGGCACACGCAAAGCGCGGTTCTATGTTCTGAGAAAAAGTTCTATGCCTTCAATTTTAGTAGAAACAGGTTATATGTCTGGTCGGGAAGATAATCCGCGGTTGGGTTCACCAGAATATCAAAATCGGATGGCAGATGCGATCGCTAGTGGTGTTCTCAAGTACTTACGTCAAAGGTAAGAATACAACTCATCTCAAAATATAGTAAAAATTTTTAATTAATGAGGTGGTATGTAAACTTCTTAAAAGCTAAGAATTTAGTAGTCAGTTCACAAATTGTCTGCTAAATTCTGTATTTTAAATGCCAAAACCTAAATCAATATCTGCCTGTGTATTCATCTTCCATTTTTGAAGGTCATCTTTACGATTTTTCTGATAAAGAACCTCAACGTGCGCCTATCGGCGTTTTTGACAGTGGTGTGGGTGGGCTGACGGTACTGCGACAAATCTACCGCCAACTACCAAATGAATCAATTATTTACTTTGGTGATACAGCAAGACTGCCTTACGGTATCCGTTCCCAAGGAGAAATTCTCCAATTTGTGCGCGAAATTCTCTGCTGGATGCAACAGCAGAAGGTAAAAATGGTGGTTATGGCTTGCAACACCAGTTCTGCCCTTGCCCTAGAAATTGTGCGTCAAGAATTTAGCATCCCGATTTTGGGCGTGATTCTCCCAGGCGCTAAAGCCGCGGTGCAGCAAGGAAAGCGTATTGGTGTCATTGCTACCCCAGCAACCGCTAAAAGTAATGCTTACAAGCAGGCGATTCTGGAAAATGATTCTGAGGTTCAAGTCTGGCAAGTTGGATGTCCAGAATTTGTCCCACTAATTGAACAAAATCGCATTCACGACCCTTACACTACTGAGGTAGCACGTTCTTACCTAGAGCCTTTACTCCAGCAAGAAATTGATACTTTGGTCTACGGCTGTACTCATTATCCTCACCTTGCACCAGTGTTGCGATCGCTTCTTCCCGCTCATGTCAAATTAGTTGACCCAGCTATTCATGTCGCGGCCGCATGTGACCAAGACTTAGAGTTGCTAGGCTTAACTAACACTCACCCCCCATTACCAACTCGCTTTATTGTTAGCGGTTGTCCACAACAATTTGCTCAGTCCGCAGTCCAGTGGCTAGGACATACCCCAATGGTTGAGGTTGTGGATTTAAATAGTACAGTAGTTTCCCAATTTTTATAAACAAGATGAAGTATGAAGCCTTAAAAATAAATTTCACACTTCATACTTCACACTTCACACTTCATAATTATGTGACTATTGACTCTTGACTATTAACCACTTCAGTTATCTGTGATGTTACAGAAACTTCCTGTTGATGTTTCTCATTGTTTCCTGGCAGAAAATTCTGAGAAGCATATTTTTGACCACTGCGTTTTGCTAGTGCTAATAATAGATAAACTGTGAATAAATATCCAGCAGCTAAAATAAAAATCATCATAGGCATATTTGTGTAAATCATAGTTCTACCAGCTTTTTTTCCAGAAAAATATCAAATTCCATACATTGCGTAGAAACTCAACCATTCAACAAAATTTTTGATGGCTGTAGTTTGCTATGCTAAAGTTGCCGTAGAGATATCACACTCTCCGGTCAACAAAATAACTATTTAGTTGAAGCTATTTGCAGACAACACATACCACACCAGTTAAATTGCCAAACGGCATAATTAACTGCGCTCCTCAGCAGTTCACTTAGTCTGCATTATTGTTTTTCGTGCTTCTGTGGTAGGATATACCACGACTTACAACATACGCTGAAAGCCGAAAGCGAACTCCTGTAAGGGTAACGCCTAACTCCATCCCAAGAAGTTTATCTGCCGCTACAAAATCACAAGAAATAATTTTCTTGATTTTATTTTGCGGCTACTAGCTATTCTGGATTTACAACAATTTTGAGGTAAGTTCACCAAACAGTGCTTTACCTTTACGTTGTCAATACCTGAAAAATTTAAAATCCCTACATTTTAGCGTAGCACAACGAACCTGACTTTTAAGCTATCTTTGAGGCTAAATTTTGAATTTTCTAGAAGACTAAATTCAAAGCCAAAACAACTTTTTCTTTAATTAAAAATATTAATTGTGTCTAATTTGATCATAAATAAAAAAACGCAATATTCTACTGATGTACTTATTGTTACTTACAATGTGTACTGTTAAATATAAATTTATCATAAAAATCAAAGCTATTTCTCAAAAATAGTGCTTACTCAAGCATGAGACAACAAAATCTTATGTTTTTATACTTGTATATATACTGATAATACTTAAGAAAATATAAAATTATTAGTGAAGAAAGCACAAGCAACGCATGGTGACGAACCTCTAGATAAATTATTTGTAGAAATAATAAAAAAATTCTGCATCATTTTGAGTGAAGTAAGACCACTAAAACTGCCCATATACCTTAACTGAAGAGACATAGCCTCAACACTCAGTGGTGAGTTGGCAGCCTAAAGATAAGTATTCTCTCAGCAAAACTTTGCGCTGGCACAGGGTTATCTTAAAATGAGTATTAGGATATGTAAACTTTCGTAACCTAAGCCAGAGTCCGCCCATCCATGACCCCAGATAACTCCCTGTTTACCCCTGTGGAAGCAGACTTGCAACTACTAGCCGATAACCTCAAGCAGTTAGTTGGCAATCGCCATCCCATTCTTTTTGCAGCCGCCGAACATCTCTTCGGAGCTGGGGGAAAGCGCATCAGACCAGCGATCGTCCTGCTGATATCACGGGCGACCATCTTAAAAGACGACATCACCCAGCGTCACCGTCGCCTAGCAGAAATTACAGAAATGATTCACACGGCAAGCCTAGTGCATGACGATGTTGTAGATGAATCGCAAATGCGCCGTGGTGTGCCAACCGTTCATAGCTTGTTTGGGAACCGCATTGCGGTACTGGCAGGAGACTTTCTCTTTGCCCAATCATCTTGGTATCTGGCAAACTTAGACAACTTAGAAGTAGTCAAACTGCTTTCAGAAGTAATTATGGATCTGGCCACTGGAGAAATCCAACAAGGGATGAGTTGCTTTGATAGTAGCCTAGCAATTGAAGCTTACCTGGAAAAAAGCTATTACAAAGCCGCCTCATTAATCGCCAACAGCGCTAAAGCCGCAGGCTTACTTAGTGAAGTTTCTCCAGAAACAGCCCAGCATTTATATAGCTACGGGCGAAATCTTGGTTTAGCGTTTCAGGTTATGGATGACATTTTAGATTTCACCAGCACAACAGATACCTTAGGTAAACCAGCTGGTTCTGACCTGAAAAGTGGCAATCTGACTGCACCCGTTTTATTTGCCCTAGAGGAAAAACCATATTTAGAAGTCCTAATTAAACGCCAATTTGCCCAAGCAGGAGATTTAGAGCAAGCACTAGCATTGATTCAAGACAGTCAAGGAATACAGCAGGCGCGGGAACTAGCGGCTCATCATGCAAAGTTAGCTGCTGAAGATATTGCAGTTCTTGCTCCTTCAGAATCACGTCAAGCCTTAATCGACATCACTGACTACGTACTGAGTCGACTTTATTAAAAATTTTAGATGATAAATTTTTGATGTTGGAGTTTGGAGTTGGAAAATTGGATTGTATCCAAAAAATCCCAACTCCAAATTTATTTTAGGCAATGTCGGGTGGTATATTTCTTGGCTGTTTTTGTGGTTGCATCTGTTGTTTTAGCTGTTTTTGCATGATTTTTTCTAACTGAGAACGCGGCACTTCAAAAGCATGATCGAGTGTGCCTGGTGTTTCTAAAAAAACTATGCTATCTACGGGTGCTAACGCCAATAATTGGAACAAAATATGGGTGACAGCAATAGGTGTAGCCACCACTTGAGGGTCTCGCCCAGCAGATGAAATTAGGGAAACATCCTGTATGGTAGAAAAAGCGTAAATCACCTGCTTCTCCAATCCTGGATCTGCACGGTGGCTCAATGTAGTTAAGACCCAGCTTCCCTCCTTTTGGAGAATATAGTACTGGGAGTGGCGTAATTGTTGAGCGATCGCGCGAAAAGCAGGAGCAATTGCTGCAACAAGATGTGGTGAAATACCATCGCGGGGTGCATTGTCAATCAGCAATTGAATTTGTGTTTCTAAATCCATAATGACTTGTCAACGACTTTTGGGTAATGGCAATCACAGCAGGTCAAGGTGTGAACAATTCCATCGGAATTGGGAATAATAAAATCAGCCATATCCTCAATGTAGGACAGCCCTGCGTTTAGCTTATACGCAAAACACACAAAGCCAATACTCACCGTCGTACAGGTTATTTCTATGTATGTTAGGGTCTTTTAAACACCGAGACTATGAATTCAGCCGCAACCGCAACTATTCCAACCGCAACTTTTCTGGGAGAACATACTATCGGCGTGGAGGTGATATTTCAACTCCTGTACAAGGAGTTTAGGCAATCAACCAAAGCCTCAGAACAGAATTGCCATGATGTGGCAACACGCATTACCACTGAAGTATATCGGATTTGCAGCGAAAGTAAACGTATCCAAGCTTCTGGTGCCGTAGAGAACTCGGCAATGACCCTAGCCAGACATCGGCTGCAACAATGTCTTAGGTACTATCAGTTGGGTTCTAATCGGGGCAGAGTTGAGTTACACAGTACCCTGAGTGCCATTATTTATCGTTACATTAATCCTCCGCAGCGGCAATTGAGCTATCAAGGGCGGCTGACTATCATCGAAGATTTTCTACAAAGTTTTTATTTGGAAGCACTAAACGCTTTCCGGCGCGAAAATCAACTAGGTACTACCTATCGTCCCCAATCTCTCCTGGAATTAGCAGAGTACATGGCCTTTACCGAACGCTACGGTAAGCGGCGCATTCCTTTACCAGGTCGTCAGCAACAGCTGATTATCCTACGGGCGCAGACCTTCTCGCAACAGCAACCCCCAGAAACCAGCGTAGATATAGAACAAGCTTCTGAAGGTAGCTCCGGTGACGGCGATGGTTCTTGGGAAGAGCCAGCAGTACATCAGTTACGCTCAACAATGGCGACGCAACCCGAACCCGAACCCGAAGAAGATACTTTGCGTTCTGTTGTGATTACCGAATTGATGAGTTATTTGGAGCAAAAACAACAATCTGATTGCGCTGATTACTTCTCATTGCGTCTTCAGGATCTATCCACACAGGAAATAGAGACAATTTTAAATCTCACCCCTCGTCAGAGAGATTACTTACAACAGCGCTTCAAGTATCATTTAATTAGGTTTGCTTTGTTACATCGTTGGGAACTAGTACACGAATGGTTGGAAGCTTCTTTACAGACAAATTTGGGGCTAACTCCTCAGCAATGGGAAGCCTACACCTCCCAGCTAGACGATAAACAGCGGTCTTTATTAGACTTGAAACAACAAGGTCAACCTGACGAAAAAATTTCTAAAACTCTAGGGTTATCAATGGCACAACTGCAAAAACGCTGGTTTAAAATTCTAGAACAAGCTTGGGAAATTCGTAACTCATTAGTGTCCGGATCAGGTGCATCTACTCATGAATAGTGACTCAGAATCCTTACGAAACCATTTACTCACTTGGTTGTTGGCAAATGATGTCAACACTGATGAGCCTAACTTGGTCGAGTTTAAGGAAATTGACGGGGTTAATCACCCTCTCAAACCAGCCACCACCTTCGCCAGTGGTAAGCCAGAGTTGGGAGGGATACCCCAAACCTTTAAACTGGGAGACATTCCTACTGTGCAAGATCGTTTCCAAGCCGTACTCAAGCGTCGGTTACAAACCGAAATCGAAAACCAGCCACCTTTATTCCCTTGGGAAACACAATTAATGGAATACCCCGATCGCTTAGAAGAGCGATCGCTTACCTTAGTTCCGGCGTGGGGGTGGAAGGTACAACAATCTAAGTTAAATCTGCCGATTCCTCTACCAGAGGAAGTTTTTCGGGAGTTGCTAGAAAAGTGTCAAGTATTGCTGACATCTGCACTGCCTTTAGGCGCAAAATTAGTTCAGGTAGTAGAGAGCTTTTTCCCTCAAGAGTCTCAGGTGCTGAACGACATAGCCGGTTTGGTACTAAGAAGTCCTTATCGGTCTGTGGAAGTTCTCGATCAAAAGCTCAATATCGAAAGCGATTACCCAGATTTACAACCACGCCAACAAATGGCATTGTCTCTACTGGCTGCTAAACAACTGCTAGAAAATCTGAGTCTACCAGTCACGCCAAATAGTCCAGTAGTAGAAAGACAATGGCTGACAAGCGAGGGTATCTTGACTTTGAGGGTAGAATACCAAACTCGTGGTAAGCAAACACAATTGCATGTTCAAGGTAACTTACCCACAAAGGGAATTTTGACTTTGCGGGGAGAAGGTACCTTAGCAATGGCTCAGTCTTCCAGTTCGGGATGCTTGAGTGTAGAGCTATCATGCCAGGAACTTAACCCAACTTATACATTGGAAGTGGAATTTCCAGAAGTAGACCAACAGCCTTTGTTGTTCGTGATTAATCCCACAACATAGCCAAAGTCACCAAACCTGCCGTAATTCGGTTGAGCAATACTGAGCAATTAAGAAGATTATCGCGGTTTTGGAGCTTATCTTTTTTTTAACAAGCGATCATTAGGGCTTCTACGTTTTTTGATTTGAGACGATCATTAGGGCTAACGATATTTAAACTCCCAAAGGATGCCTTCAGGGAGTTACTGTTATCTGAACAAGATTTTTGGCAGGGTATGAGCTACAACTAGAGAAATAATTGGACTAACCAAGCATTTTGTTGACTGCATCTACACCATTTCTGATCCTTTAAATGTTTAACTTATCCAGGATTAATTGGTTTTCGCGTCTACCTATAGTTAATAATTGGCGACAAAATATCCAGATATCGCCTTTGACAGCAGTGGAAGATTCTCTTTCCTTGCGGGTGCTAGTACTGGCGTTGGTGATTATGGGGACTGTGGCAGTAGATATTGCTGCTGAGACAACATTTAGTTTTTGGGCAGTCCCCTTAAGTGTTGTTGGTGCTGTTTGGAGTTACCGCTATCGCCGAAATCCCAATGTGCCAATTAAATTCTGTATTGCCATTGGGATGTTAATTGGATTAGGTGCATTCTTTGGGCGGTTATTGGGAGAATTAAATGATACACGGCTGGCTTTAGCAGAGTTATTAATTCAACTTCAAATACTCCACAGTTTTGATATGCCCCGGCGTAAAGACTTGGGCTATTCAATAGTGATTGGGTTGATTTTATTGGGTGTGGCAGCAACGCTGAGTCAAACGTTAGCCTTTGCGCCTGTATTACTATTATTTTTAGCGATCGCCTTACCAACTTTAGTTTTAAATTACCGTTCCCAAATCGGTCTTGATAAGTCAAAAGTTAAAAGCCAAAAGGCAAAAGAAGTACCATTAAAATTAAATTTACCTTTTTATTTTTTACTCTTTAGTTTAATTGTGGGATTGGGATTAGGGATTTTTGCAGTTTTACCCCGATTCCCTGGCTATCAATTACGGACATTTCCTGTCAGTTCACCAATTGATGTTAAAGGTGGATTTACCGGAAGGAGCATTATTAACCCTGGTTATGTCCGCCAAGGTAATGCCGAAAATCAAGGCAATGGGACAGGAGAAAGCCAAACTGGGCAACCAGGCAAGCTGAATGATAGTTCTTATTACGGTTTTAATAGCCAAATAAACCAAAACCTGCGGGGAAATATGACACCCAAGGTAGTGATGCGGGTGCGATCGCAGGCAGAAGGATTTTGGCGTGTACTAGCATTTGACCGCTACACAGGTAAAGGTTGGGAGATTTCCCGTAACGAAGATGTTATCACCTTGAAGCGATCGCCTTGGTCTTATCAAATTTATCTGTCTCCTCCTGCTACCTCTGCTCAAACTAGAGAAGTAGTGCAAACCTACACAGTAGTAGCAGATTTGCCGAACTTGATTCCGGCGATGACCCATCCCAAGGAAATTTACTTTCCCACACCAGTTGTGGCTGTGGATAAAGAAGATGGACTGCGATCGCCTGTTGGTTTATCGGAAGACCTTACCTACACAGTTATTTCAGAAGTACCATACCGCGATCGGACTTTGCTAGGAAAAGCTACTACTAAATATCCGCAGCATATTCAAAAATACTATCTGCAAATCCCGCCAGAAATTGCGTCCAAAGTCCGAAAATTTACTGAAGAAATTCTGGCTAACTACAGTCGAGACAATGTATCTAGAGTTTCCAAAACTTTAGATTCACCATACGAGAAGGCGCTTTATCTGGCTCAGTACATAAAACAACGCTACTCTATTCCCGAAAATACCTTCGATTTTCCTTATTTGTCCGAAAAAGAAGACTTGGTTGAAGCTTTCTTGTTTAAGCATCAAGGTGGTTATCCAGACCACTTCTCAACAGTGCTAACCATGATGCTCCGTTCCATTGGCATTCCAGCGAGGTTGGTAGCGGGTTTTAGTTCTGGGGAGTTTAATCCCTTTACAGGAATGTATGTTGTTCGTAACACCGATGCTTATGCGATGACAGAAGTTTACTTCCCCAAATATGGCTGGTTTGCTTTTGATCCAATTCCCAATCATCCCTTAATTCCCCCATCCATCGAAGATTCCCAAACTTTTAGCGTTTTGCGCCAATTTTGGAATTGGGTGGCTGGGTGGCTACCGTCGCCTGTGACTGGGTTATTTAACAATGTATTCGGGACAATATTTACCTGGACAACAAGAGCGATCGCTTGGTTTTTTGCTTTATTTACCCAAGGTTGGTTGGGTATACTAACTGGCTTAACCTTAGGAACCACAATCGCTTTTTTTGCTTGGCTAGGTTGGGTACAGTGGCGCGAGTGGTTACAGCGTCGGTGGCTAAGTAAATTACCGCCGATGGAAAGACTTTATCAACAAATGCTGCAATGGACTGCGCTCAAAGGTTTAGGTAAGCATCCAGCACAAACACCCCTAGAGTATGCCAAAGTTTCATATCAACATCATGCGCCAGCCACCGCCCAAGTTATAGATGAAATCAGTCAAGCCTATGTTAGCTGGCGTTATGGCGGTCATACTCCCAACTTGCATCAACTACGACAAAAATGGCAGGAATTAAAAAAAGTCAATGGTCGTTAGTATTTCCCCTCTGCTTCTTTGGACTAGATTGCATTCTCATAGTTGTGCATGTGTCTTGGGGAATATTTTCAGTATATTTGTCAAATAAACAGCTAAAAAAAGCATTTGCTCTATAAAAACTAAAGCTGGCTAGATGTGATGCGTTGTAACTCCTATTTTTTAGGGATAACATGGGAATACATTCCTTACTGGATTCTCGTGCCACATTAAATGTCAGTTAATTTATGGAAATTCAATTAATAAACATCGGCTTCGGCAACATTGTTTCGGCTAACCGAGTAGTTGCGATTGTTAGTCCAGAATCTGCGCCAATTAAGCGGATCATCACCGATGCGCGGGACAGAGGTCAGCTGATTGATGCAACTTATGGTCGTCGGACAAGGGCTGTAATTATCACAGATTCCAGCCACGTAATCCTTTCAGCGATTCAACCAGAAACGGTAGCAAATCGTTTTGTGATTTCTCGTGATCATCATGCTGTAGATAATTAACTAGGCATAATTGACAAACGTCCATTCTATTTGCACCATATCGGCAGTACCATGTGAATTAGGCTGGCTTTCTGTCACCAGTGCTACAAATTCGTTAGTCGAGGTCGCCCTGGCAACGAACACAAACTCATAAATCATATTTATTGATTAATTCACAGGTTGAACGGATGATGCAAGTTTTACCTATCCAGACTAGTGCTACTACCAAAGAATGCTCGCCTACAGGCAAGTTAATTGTTTTAACCGGCCCCAGTGGAGTTGGCAAAGGTACCTTAATGCGATCGCTGTTGCAGCGTCATCCGCAACTTTATTATTCTGTATCCGTGACAACTCGTTCTCCTCGCCCTGGAGAAATAAATGGCAAAAATTATTACTTTATTAACCGTAGTAAGTTTGAACAACTGGTTGCTCAAGGTGAATTCTTAGAGTGGGCGGAATTTGCGGGGAATTATTACGGTACTCCGCGTGAAGCTGTGCTAAACCAAATTCAGTCTGGTAAGTTGGTAGTGCTGGAAATTGAGTTAGAAGGGGCAAGACAAATTCGCGCTTCCTTTCCTAATGCCCTGAGCATTTTTATTTTGCCGCCCTCCTTTGATGAATTAGAAAAACGGATACGTGGTCGTGGACAAGACGCTGAAGAAGCGATCGCTCGTCGCCTATGTCGTGCTAAAGCAGAAATTGAAGCTGCTGATGAATTTGATCTGCAAATCGTAAATGACGATTTTGAAACCGCTGTTGAGGCGATCGAAGCGGTTTTATTTGGATAATCAAACCCAAGCATTTTGCATATCTAATAATAAAGGACACATAGAAATATGTGTCCTTCCAATATTTTCGTAGCAAAAATACATTTGTTTTTATCTAGTACAGCTACATATTGGTAAATGATAATCAGTAATTAGAAAGTCATCATCTAAAGTTTCTTATTACAAAAAACCTTCCGACTCCCAACTTTGACTAATCACTAATTACCAATTACCAAGAAACCAAATTAACCCACTAAACCTTGAATGAATGCAATATTGCTAGTTAAGAAGTAAGCAACTACTGCACCACCAATGCCACCAATTAAGAAAGCACTGGCAAAATTATTCCAGCCTTCATTAGATAGAAAAGCATCTGGGGCTGAAGCTCCAGTTGGGCTATTCAGTGCTTTGGGAGGATTGCTATTAGCATATAAAGACAAAGCCCCTGTGAGTAAAATTACCAAGCCGATAGCTCCTAGTAAACCAGCTAAATTAGCATTCGGAGCATTACGCAGGGGTCCTAATTTAGCGAAGGGGCCAAATATCCAGTAGCCATGTGCCATACCAACTTCTAGCCCACGTCTGAAAGGAGTCAAACCAGGACGATAAGCTGGCAAGTTGTTAATGAACCACTGGATTGCCGGAGAAGAATTCACTGGAGTTTCGAGATTTCCCAGCTGAGGATCGCGTTCTGCGGGAAAAACTACTTCCCGGTTTCTCACATCGCTGGGCAGATTCTTAGAAGCATCTACTGCTTGCGCCATAATTTTATGTTCGCCTCTCAATTACACATGCAACAGTTTTAAATCCCATGCTCCGCTTATGGCATTGGGTGAAATAGTAGGTCTGGGAAAAAGCGGTTAAATTCAATCAAAATGCCTGCTGTAATTGTCAGCCAGATGGTCGCTGCCACTGGTGCTGTGGAAATAAATTTGATCAAATAGGATGATTGATCGCTTTTTTCAGCCATGTATTTAGTCTCCAAAATCAATAAATAAGTGAAGCTGAACTAACGTGGAGAAACAGGGATTTCTGAATCTTTAGCAGTTAATTCGCCAGAAAGGAATTCTTTGAGAGCTGCTGCAGGCCAAGCAAAACCGGAGGCCATGATGGGTAATGCTAGACCCAAATCGATTTGGATTTCTTTTTGTTCGGAGTCAGATTCTTTTCTAACTGCGATTAGGTAAGCACGTCCTACCCAACCAATCCAACCGGCTATATAGAGAAAGAGGATACTGGGAATCAAAAAGTCCCCAGCCCGATCCAGACGACCATCAACAATCAAGTGAGGGTAGCCTTCAGGGCCACAAAGTGCTTGAGAGTAACGCTCAAACCTCTTTTGACCTGATTGAGGATCAGCAGTGGTATTCCGGGCATTTTTGGCTAGTGCTTGAAATGCGGGGTTGTCTTGGCAGGGTGTCAGATTAGCCCCTAGAGCTTTAGCTGGCGGAGCAAAATTGAACCAAAGACAAATCGCTAAAATCAAAGCAAACAATCGTCGCATGGAGTTGTTTCCTTTTATTACAAAAGAAAAAGTTTTATGTACAAAACGAAGCGGCTTGTACATTCTTTATTTGGCTAACTAGCATGTCATCATACTCTTGCCTGGGAACCGAGTAAAGTTTAAGTAAATAAAAGTTAAAGCTTCTCAAACAAGTAGTTATTTTGCAGAACCCTGAGATGGTCAACGTTTTAGCAATCGAAACCAGTTGTGATGAAACTGCCGTCGCAATTGTTAACAATCGTCAAGTTTACAGTAGTGTTATCGCTTCCCAAATACCAATCCATCAGCAATATGGTGGAGTCGTGCCGGAAGTGGCATCTCGCCAGCATTTGGAAACAATCAACGAGGCGATCGCTCAAGCTCTGGAACAAGCCGGGTTAGACTGGTCAAAAATTGATGGCATCGCCGCCACATGCGCCCCTGGACTCGTGGGAGCGCTGTTGGTAGGATTAACTGCTGCCAAAACTTTAGCGATGGTACACAATAAACCATTTTTGGGAGTTCATCACCTCGAAGGCCACATTTACGCGACTTATTTGAGTGAGCCAACATTAGATCCCCCTTTTCTTAGCTTACTAGTTTCAGGCGGACATACAAGCTTGATTTACGTTAAAGACTGTGGTGTTTACGAAACCCTGGGTGAAACGCGGGATGATGCTGCGGGGGAAGCCTTTGACAAGGTAGCACGATTATTAAAACTAGGTTATCCGGGCGGGCCAATTATTGACAACCTGGCTCAACAGGGTGATCCCCAAGCCTTTATCTTGCCAGAAGGTAAAGTTTCTTTACCAGGTGGAGGGTTTCATCCCTATGATGGCAGTTTTAGCGGCTTAAAGACAGCCGTACTGCGGCTAGTACAGCAATTAGAGAAAGATGGTGGGAAAGTTCCGGTGGCAGACGTAGCGGCGAGTTTTCAGGAAACTGTAGCAAAAGCACTCACCAAACGAGCGATCGCCTGCGCTCTTGACTATGGTCTTAATACCATTGCCGTTGGTGGCGGGGTAGCAGCAAACAGCGGTTTGAGAAAGCACTTACGGGCATCTGCCAGCGAGCACAACCTACGTGTCCTGTTCCCGCCGTTGAAATATTGTACTGATAACGCCGCCATGATTGCGTGTGCTGCATCTCACCACTTATCTCGCGGCCACATCTCACCGTTAACGTTGGGTGTTGAGTCACGACTAGCTCTTACGCAGGTGATGAAGTTATATAGCAGGTGACAGGTTACATGTTACAGAGTTAAAAATCTTTTGGTATTTAAATATTGCTGTATCAAACTTTGATGGTTAATAGTCATTTGTCGTTTACTCCAAAACTATTGACTATTGACCATTGACTCTTGACTCTTGACTAATAACTATTGAACGAATATGACTAGCGACGGCATCTGGTTGTTCTAACATGGCCAAATGGCCACAATCAGGAATTTCAATCACATTGTCACCACAGTATTGGAAAAGCCGATGAAAGCTGGCTAAATGGCGAACATACTTGGGTTCCATTACCTTATCATCGGCACCAGTCAGAAAATAAACTGGCTGCTTCAATTGCGACACTAATTGAGGTAATCGGTTAACTTCCTCTTCAGTTGTTGATTCTAACAGCGTCCCTAAGGCAGCTTCTGGGTCAGCAACAACGAAATCTATCACCCGTTGACGCGCCCAATGACGGTCTAAAGGACGGGCTACACTTGCTCTAGTAAACAGCAAATCAATCAAAGGTAGCTGAGATAGCCAGCGCGGACGAACTTGTAAAAATCGCTGGCCGGCTGAACGAAATTGTTCAAAAGCTTCTTTGAGGTAAATACCACCACCTGCATTAATACAAATCACACCCTGAACACAGTCAGGCATTTGATCTGCTGCCCAAAGAGCGATCGTGCCGCCCAAAGAGTGTCCAATCAGCCATGCACTGGTAATATTTAGCTGTTGTAACAGAGCTGCTAAGTCTTGAGCATAAGCAGTTGGTGTATACAGAAAATCAAATGATGAGTCAGATGTATCAAGAAAGTGGGCTGTCATAGCAACAGTACTTTGTAGCTGATTGACATCAATTTCCGGTTGGCACTGTGACTCACCAAAACCTCGCAAATCATAAGATAAACATTGTAAATCTGCTGACAGACGGGAAATCACAGGCTGCCAGTACCCACGGCTGTTTAGCCAACCGTGGATGAACACCAAAGCATGAGGGCAGGATGTGGGAGCCGTTAACTCGTAAGCGTGTGGAACGCCCAAGATTTCTATGGTTGCCATACTTATATCGTACCCTTAAGGATGGGTACGACTAAATACAGAATGTAAAAGGCTGAAGTATGAAGTGTGAAACATATAAGTTCAGCCTTTGATTACTTACCTAACAACCTCTGTCGGACTCCTTCAGCAATTTTGTGTCCTAAATATTCAGGAATCAGGCTTTCATTCGGCCCCAACAAATAGAGAATCAACCGCGTGCGTCCCCGCCACACTAACAAATTCGCATTGACCACTAGCAGGTCTTCTTGCCAGATGGCGTACATCACTTTGTAAAATAATCCTGGTTGGTTATCTGCCTCAATCACCAGAGCAGGCAGATGAAATACAGGATCTACATAGAACTCAGTTTGTACTTGTTCTAAGCCAGCATCTAAATTAAATTCCACGGCTAACATTTCTTCAACCTCAAACCGCCCTCCCAAAGCTTCCCGTATGGCGCGACAAACATTTTCTGAGGTTTTTTCTGTCAAAGCTTTGCTACCACGAGATACCAAAAGTTTAATGAAAACTAGCATTGGAGGTCGAATTTGACCATAAAGACTAAGACCGTGGATAGTCAAACCGTAAGCTGCCAATACACCAAAAATATCACTGAGGAGAAATGACTGGTTGCGGTAGGCAAAGTGCAGGGCGCTTTTGCTACCTTCCGGCTTCAACTCGATAACGGCGCGTCTGGTTTTATAGAGACGGTAAGCTAACCGGAGATTTTGCAGTTGAATCTCACTACTGACAAATTGCTCATAAAACTGGGGAAACGCTCGATTAAAGCGCTTTAGGAGTTCCAGTGTCGAAGATTTTAAACCAGAAGCCATTGTTGGGGTAAGACTCGCTTGCTTTTGTCACCTGGGTGCTGAAGACTGGGGACTGGGTACTAGTAAACATTATTCCCAATACCCAATAATTAACACCCAATCCCCATATATACAATTGACTCTCAAAACTTTGCCTTTTGGGGAATTTCTCCTAGGCTTTACAACAAAATGCTAAAGTTGAAAATGATTGGTAAGAAACACGCTATGAAAGGCTGTTACCATTGCCTATCCCGAAAACACCCAAAAAAATTCTAGTGTGGAGGATATGATATGGTACTGGCTCAATCAAACGTGAATCATCACTCAAAGTGAGTGGTAGCCAATTCAGTTATACTACCCGAACCACGTTGGCATGGGTTTTTGGAAAACTTGGTTTAGTACTCCTGAATCTTTAGCGACAAATAAAACAACCTCTTTTGAAGAGCATACAGGGGAAATTAGAAGCGGCTCTGGTGTTAATGGCGATGCTGCGGCGCGTAACGCGGAACGTATCGTTTTCAGCACAGAGCGGGATATTGACCTGTATGAATTAGAAGAACTGTGTGATGCAGTTGGTTGGTCGCGCCGTCCCTTGAGAAAAGTTAAAAAAGCTATTGAGCATAGTTTCCTCGTTGCCTCAATGTGGCAAGTGCGAGGAAACCAAAGGCGGCTCATTGGTTTTGCCCGCGCTACCTCAGATCACGCATTTAATGCCACGATTTGGGATGTAGTCGTTCATCCAGACTTTCAAGGTAAAGGACTGGGTAAAGCCTTAATGAAGTACGTACTCAGAAAACTCAGAAGCGAAGAAATCAGTAATGTAACTCTCTTTGCTGATCCTCATGTTGTTGATTTCTATCGGACTATGGGTTTTATGTCAGATCCTGAAGGTATTAAAGGAATGTTTTGGTATCCTCACTAAAAAATATTGTGATCAAAACAACCACAGTAACCCTGAGCCTTGTTAATTGGAACAGCTAAGTTGGTATTTAAGCGAAATTTTGTTTTGGGA
This sequence comes from Fortiea sp. LEGE XX443, assembly GCF_015206815.1. Classification (GTDB taxonomy): domain Bacteria; phylum Cyanobacteriota; class Cyanobacteriia; order Cyanobacteriales; family Nostocaceae; genus Nostoc_B. The sequence continues at coordinate 67,213 of NZ_JADEXZ010000013.1, read as the reverse complement.
GACGATAAACATAGAAGTGGTTGGCAAATATATGTTAAGTTTGGTATACTAGAATTGGTGGTGTGGTAAGATTGACATCTTGGCAAAACCAAGTAAAGTATAACTGTCAAAGCTTTTAGGTTTATATTCTGTATAGGCCAAAAAAGAAAATCAGCAAAACTTAATCAGAATATCCGGGATGTAGCGCAGCTTGGTAGCGCGCCTGCTTTGGGAGCAGGATGCCGCAGGTTCAAATCCTGTCATCCCGATTTGATTTTTGTGTCTGTAAATCTCCTATTTGCTATTTCATAGATAGGAGTTTTTTTTATTTTTTCAAAGCTAAATCAGAATTTACTATACTTGATGCCCACTAAATAAGTAAGTTGCGTAGTAAATTTAACAATAAATGGAAAAATATACAGATAAAAGAATTTACCTTGTAATGCGCTCAAGATATTCCCTGAGAAAGGTTTGGGCATATTGTATTTAATCGCAGAACTAGCCGGAAGCCGAGCTAGGTATTGATTGATGCTGTGAATAGCTCAATAGCTAGATGGAACGATTTAATTTGCGATCGCGTCACCAGTTTTTGAGAAAGACAATAAAATGGCATTAATCGTCTCAACAGTCAGCAAAATTTTTCATTCGTTGAGATCTGAATGTAATAGGCATCTATAATTCTTGTGCAGGTGAAAGGCGAAGTGAAATTAAAAAATCAAGTTGCAGCACAATCCACTGCGACGAAAATATCATAGGAGTTCTCAAGAATTTAGAAATATTCCGTTTTGCGAGTTGATTGTCACCATTTAACAGCCATAATGGCTTTTTCACATCTTGAATGGATTGCTATATAACTAAAACAAGTTAGTGCTGTGCAAATCCAACCAATTAGTCTGACTTAATAAAAAAACCATTGACGCTAGGAGTAGTTATGAAAGCATTAGTTCGCTGGGGCGCAACATTGGGTATAGCTGGTAGTGTAATCTTTGGAGGAATATCGGAGATTGGGACTTTGCAGGCAGTAGCATTGCCACAAAATGAAATAGTGAAAAAGCTACAGTCAGTACCTGTATTTACACTTATTAACCCTAAAGGCGAATTTTTAGTTATCTCAAGAAACAACGAATCTAAGGCTATTTCACAAGTCGGTTTTTTTATCAGCAAGCAAGATGCTCAGAAATTTTTGGATGTTCGGATCAAGAAAGAAAACCCCCAATTAGCAAGCACGTTCCAGGTAACACCTCTGTCATTAGCAAATTACTATCAGATAGTTCAAGAAGCTAAAAAGAAAAAAGATTCTACAATTTATACTTTAGTGCCAACGCAACAACAGTTAGAATCAGCAAAAACACTTCTGAATCAAAATGGTCAAAAAGTCCAGCAATTTAACGGTATTCCCTTGTTTATACCGAAATTGAAGAAAGGTTATTTGACCATTCCTGTTCCCCAAAGCAAAGAGCGGTATGTTCCTTTATATTTCGAGAAAGAACAAGCCACAGCTTTGTTAGACGAGTTTAAAAAAGCTGTGCCACAAGAAGCTAAGGATGCGGGAATCGAAGTAGCAGATCTATATAGTGTTATTGATACACTCAATAGCAGTAACGATCCAAATATGAGTAAATTTGTTCTATGGCCATCACGGGAGTCTATAGAATTTCTCAGCTCACTCTCGCCTAAATCAACCACGCCTAATCAACCACCAGCTAATAGACCTTCTAGGACACCTGCTCCTAAAAAATAATGAATTTATGACTTACGTACTTTAAATCCGAACTCTACTAAATGGTGGTAGTCATTCCCAGTCTGCAAAGTCAAAACGTTAAAGCATGGTAGAGCAAAGGCCAAGGGTAGTTTCGGGTATAGAACTTTGGCGGTGGCGCAACCAAGCAATGCAAGCTGCGATCGCCAATGATATTTCACCATACGAAGTTGATTGGTTGCTACAAGAAATCGCTGGTTTAGACCGTTTAGCATTATGTTTAGAGTCTTTCAAAGACTTGTCTGGAATACCAATGGCAATGTCTTTGATAGATTTAGAGGAGCTTTGGCAGAGAAGACTGCGCGATCGCTTACCAGCGCAGTATATTGCTGGAATCACCCCTTGGCGACAATTTAAACTCATGGTGTCGAGTGCGGTTTTGATTCCTCGACCAGAGACAGAGTGCTTAATTGATTTAGCTGTAGCAGCCATTTCTCAGAGTGAGGCCATACCCCCTTTAGACCAAGGACACTGGGTAGACTTGGGAACTGGTAGTGGTGCGATCGCTATTGGACTTGCGGATGCGTTGCCAAAAGCCACAATTCATGCTGTTGATTACAGTACCGCAGCCCTAGAAATTGCCCAAGCCAACGCCCAAAATTTGGGATTTGCCGAACGGATTCACTTTGCTCAAGGTTCGTGGTGGGAACCATTAACATCTCTGAAAGGCCAATTTAGTGCTATGGTTTCCAATCCGCCATATATCCCTACTGAAACTGTGGCTACCCTAGAACCAGAAGTGATGAAACATGAGCCACATTTGGCCTTGGATGGTGGTGCTGATGGCTTAGATGATATTCGCCATTTAATTGAAGTCTCCTCCAGCTATTTGCGCCCTGGTGGTGTGTGGTTGATTGAGATGATGTTAGGGCAAGCCGATACAGTGCGAGAACTTTTGCAAAATCAAGGTAGCTATTGCAATATTCAAATCCACTCTGATTTAGAGGGAATTGAACGTTTTGCCCTAGCTTATGTGAATCCCTAAATTTTAGTCCGCGCAGGCGGACTTAGTTTGTGTAGCCGCGAATTATATTTGCCAGGACTATTTACCGGAGTTATAGCAGTAGCCAAGGCAGTTAGGACATTGGCCAATGATAAAACTCATGCACTAAAAGACTTTTAACCCTGTCACCTGTCACCTGTTCCCTGTCACCTGCTATATGAGTGAAAATACAAAAAATTACACATTTTTCATTCATAACTCCTAATATTTCGTAAACATGGCTCAAGTTAATTTAGAAGACCTGATAGCTGGCGCACAAGCTGGTTGCCTAGTGAGTTTTCCCACAGATACTGTGCCGGCGCTGGCAACTTTACCAGAAAAAGCCGCTTTAATTTTTGCTGCCAAGCACCGTAGTCAGGACAAACCTTTGATTTTGATGGCTGCTAGTGCTGAGGATTTATGGCCTTACGTCAAAGGTAGCGAGGATGAGTATGAACTTTGGCAACAAGTAGTGAATAAATATTGGCCGGGAGCGCTAACGTTAGTATTGCCAGCCAGCGATCGCTTACCTAAACATGTCAACCCGACTGATCCAAAGACGATAGGTATTCGAGTACCTGATAATGCGATCGCTCGTGCTATTTTGGCGAAAACTGGCCCTTTAGCAACAACAAGTGCCAATTTTTCTGGTCAGCCGCCTTTAAAAACAATGGCAGAAATTACGGTGCAATTTCCTGATGCTTTAACCTTGGCAACTACAGAATTTTTTGGCGAAATGTCAGAGGTTGGTGTACCTTCCACTGTTGCCAAGTGGACTGGGACAGACTGGCAAATTTTGCGCCAAGGGAAAATTACGCTAGATTAATGAAAAAATCCGTAATCAATTTTTTACCATTGTGGTCAATTAAAAAGTTAATAATTGCCAAAATATGAATTGGAGCAACTGGGTATATCTCGGAGCCGGAATAGTATTAGGAATGGGTTTTCGCTGGTTATTTGCAAAGTCGGTAAACACCATCTCTAACTCATCACCAATAGTATCAGAAGAGCAACAAACTGTGCCAAAACTGCTGCAAGATATCAAACAAACGCAGCTGGCATACCAAATGGCACAGGAAATGAGCCAGTTTAAAGCGGGTTTTTTGGCACGGACTACCCATGAATTGCGATCGCCACTCAATAGTGTGATTAGCTTGCATCAATTAATTTTATCAGACTTGTGTGAAAACCCGGAGGAAGAACGAGAATTTATTACCCAAGCTCACGAAAAAGCTTTGAAACTACTAAGTTTGATGGATGAAATTCTCAGCATTTCCAGAACTGAATACGGAACGAACAAATTAGATATTCAGCCTCGCTCCTTAAATACAGTGTTTCAGGAAGTTAAAGACTTAACTTATATGCTGGCGGCGAATCGTAATTTTCCATTGCAGGTGTCATCAATAAATCCCGAAATTTATGTATTGGCAGATCATCGCTGGCTACGCCAAGTGTTAGTAAATTTAATAGATACTACCATTACGCAAATGCAGGAAGGTAGTATCTGTGTTTCCGCTACTGTTTTACATACTACTAATACGGCTCATATTTACCTGGATATTCCTAGCCATGCGCTACCTAAAAGTGAACCGATTGATTTAATTAAAAATAATAATAAGCCTCCTCAAACTGAAAATGATCAGCTAAATCTTTCCCCAGGAATGAAATTATTACTCAATCAAACTCTGTTAAAATTCATGGGAGGAAAGCTAGAAATCCTGCCAAATTCAACAGCACAAGAATCAACTGAGCAACTAACTAGGGTACAAATTTCTCTCCCTTTAGCTATTCCTGAAACTGTAATTCCGCAACCGATAGGGAAACCAGTTGTTTAGATTGGTTATGTAGCACCATAGTTGTGGTGGTATTGGATGTGAAACCAATTTTCTTGTAGAATCCCTGTTGGTGAGTGGTCATCAAGTACACTCGCTCAACCCACTTCATGCGGGGATGGCTCAAAACAGTTTCGACTAACTTGCTTCCTAAGCCAGTACCTTGGTAGTCTGGGTGAATCACCACATCCCAGATTGTGGCGCGATAGATACCATCAGAAGTTGCTCTGGCAAAGCCAATGAGTTTTGTGTCATCCCACAGAGAAATCACTGGTTCGCTGTTGGTAACAGCAATGCCTAAATCCTCGATACTACGTCCTTCTGCCCAAAAAGCTGAAATATTAAATAACTCTTGGAGTTGGTAAAGGTCTATATCAGAATGGCGATCGCTAAACTTAATCTGAGTACAGTTCATGTGTAAAGTATTTTTGCTTTTATTTAGATTGTGCTAGAAATTTCCGCATACGTATACTTACATGCAACTATATGTAAACTTATTTATCTAACCCCTTTATTGACAAATTAACTTCCACAGGGGGTGAGTTGGCCCTTGCTGGCGGATTCGACAAACTTGTTTTTCTAAGCGTTCTTTTTCATCCTGTGGTAGCCCAATTAAAATATTCCGGCTTTGCCAAACTAAAACTGAAACAGTCATGGCGATACAAAAACTTAAACCTAAGGTAGACAGTGGATGATATATGAGTCCATATCGCACCGCTACCCAGGTAAAATATTGTTGCCACAAAGAAATTTCTGAACGTAAATCCCACAAACAAACAGGTGCAATGATCAGCCATAAAAAGGTCACAAATAACCATCTGCCATATACAGTCAGCTGATGTAGTTTCTGAACTTGTTGAGCAAAATCTGGGTCAGTTATTGATGGTTGTTCAGATTGATCCATAGCAGGAAAAGGTCATGAGGAAGATTGACTCTTGACTAATTATCAGCCGATGTATCCATAGCTTCGGTGCTTGCTACTAGGATAGATTGACCTGTACGTTCTCGCCACCAAGTCAGGAGAGTACTAGCAATGAAAATACTGGAGTAAGCTCCTGCTACGAAGCCAACAATTAAAGCTAAGGCAAAGTTTTTCAGTGTTTCTCCTCCAAAGAGAAAGATGGCAAATAAAGTCAACAAAGTTGTGAATGAAGTGTTGATTGACCTTCCTAGTGTTTGGTTGACCGCATCATCTACAATTTCAACAATTGGGCGATTGGGATTAGCTTTGAGGGTTTCTCGAATGCGATCGTAAATTACCACTGTATCGTTGACTGAGAACCCTGTAATTGTCAGTAAAGCGACAATGAAAAGGCTATCTACTTCAATTCCCAAAACCAGACCCAAAATTGAGAATATGCCTGTTGTTATGACCACATCATGAAACAGAGCGATAATAGCAAAGATGGCATAATCTAACTGGAACCGGAAGGTCAAGTACAAAACAATCCCTGCAAAGGATACAATCAGAGCCACCATACCAGAGGTAAATAACTCTCTTCCCAAGGTAGGGCCAACAGTGTCAATTTGGTTTTTCTGCTGGTCAAAATTACCGATTTTTTCACTTAAAGCATTTTGCAACTGGGTACGCTGATCGCGATTTAAGTTTTTCGTCCGAATTAATATCCCGTTTTCTGCCCTTGTTTCTTTATCAGCAACAACTTGGATACTACTATCACCTAATCCTTGTGCTTTGGCGACTTCCCGAACAACATTGACATCAATTGGTTGATCACAGTTACTAGGTTGAGTACAATCCCGCTCAAACTGTAATCTTGTTCCACCCACAAAATCCAAACTGGGACGTAGAGGCGCACGAATATTCGGGTTTTGCCAAGAAATGATCATTGAGATAATACCAGCCAGGATTATGGCACCAGAAATAGTCCACCAAAGCGATCGCGATTTGTTAATACTCAGTTTCATTGAGCTACCTCAGCCTTATTAGATGCACCTGATGCTGACAGATTTGGACAGAATAGTTCTGGTTTCCGCAGTGCAGGAATAGAAATTGCCAAAAACATGAAGGTACGACTACAGGTAATAGCAGTAAACATACTGACTGTTACACCCAAAGCCAATGTTAGGGCAAAACCTTTGACTAAACCAGCACCTAGCCAGAATAGTGCAGCACAAGCAATAACTGTAGTAACGTTGCCGTCTAAGATACTAGAAAAAGCACGGTAAAAGCCAGATTCTACAGAACGATACAGTGACTTGCCCGCTTTTAACTCTTCTCGTGTGCGCTCAAAAATTAGCACGTTGGCATCCACAGCCATGCCAATACTGAGGATAAAACCTGCAATACCAGGCAGTGTGAGAGTTACACCCAACAAAGAAAAACTAGCCCAAGTGAGGATGGCGTAGATAATCAGAGCAATATCCGCAATCACCCCTGGTAGTCTGTAGTACACAATCATAAATATTAATACTAAAAGCAGACCACCACTACCAGCGTAGATACTGCTGGTAATACTGTCTTGACCTAAGGTTGCGCCAACAGTACGGATTTCAGCAATTTCCACAGGTACGGGTAACGCGCCACCACGCAACTGCACACCTAAATCATTAGCTTGCTGTGCTGTAAATCGTCCTGTAATTACTGCTGCACCACCAGTAATTCCAGTAGCAGCGAATTCTGGCCCAACTACAGGCGCACTGATGAGTTCGTTGTCCAGAAATATACCAATACTGCGACCTGTACCAGCCAAGTTTTTGGTGATGTCGGCGAATAGTTCACCACCTTTTTGGTCGAAGCGAATGGCCACATTCCAATTGTTACCTTGTTGAGTGGGTTCACCATAGGCATCCTTGAGGTATTTGCCATCGAGTGGTGGCTTGGTGCTGTCAAACAATTCTAGGATTGCTTGATTATTTTTCTGTAATTCTTCTTGATTTTTGGCGATCGCAGCTTTATCTTTGCTATTGCGTAATTCTAGCTGCTTTGCTTTCAACTCTAATCTGGAAGACTGAAAGGCAAACACTTGGGTTTCGGTGTTTGGTTTTTGTTGGCGAAATTCTAATTGTGCAGTACCACCCAGAACTCTTTCTGCTTGTTCTGGATCATTTACCCCAGGTAGCTGTACAAGAATTTTGTCTGCACCTACGGTTTGAATGACTGGTTCAGAAACACCAAGGCCGTTAATTCTACCCTCGACAACTTTTTTAACGGCTTCTAATTCACGTTCTGTGATTTGGGGGATTTCTGGGGTAGGCTTCACCTGAATTGTAAGCTGGGAACCCCCACGTAAGTCTAGCCCTAAAGGCACTGGAATCTGGACAATTGCCACAATAGCGGCAATGATCAGGGCAAAAATCAATGCTAATAGCGATCGCTGTCTTTGCATACCATAACTCGCATCTGACAAACGCTATAATAGCGTTCTTTGAAGTATGAAGTATAAAGTATGAAGTATGAAAGGGCTAGACGCTTCGCATCTTGCTGTAAGCTATGCTGAAATTCAAATTTCACACTTCACACTTTTTTAGACTTCACACTTCATACTTTTTTACACTCGCATTGCGACCATTTTCTGTACAGCTTCGACGATTTGCTCTGGTTGAACAATGGTGAGACGCTCTAGAGTGCCGTTGTAAGGTGTGGGAATATCTTGAGAAGACAGACGCAAAACTGGTGCATCTAATTCATCAAATAAGCGATCATTAATTGAAGCAGTTAACTCTGCGCCAATACCCCCAGTCCGCATACATTCTTCGACAACAATCACGCGGTGGGTTTTACGTATAGATGCACCGATAGTATCAAAATCTAATGGCTTAATGGAGATTAAATCAATTACTTCTGGATCGTAACCTTGTTTTTCTAAGGGTTTCACAGCTTGCATCACATGATGACGCATCCGTGAATATGTAAGAATTGTGACATCTTTACCTTGACGCACAACCTCGGCTTTATCCAAGGGCAGGAGATATTCTTCTTCTGGTAAATTTTCTTTTAAGTTATACAACAATACATGTTCAAAGAACAGGACTGGATTATTATCGCGGATGGCTGATTTTAGTAGCCCTTTGGCGTTGTAAGGTGTTGAACAGGCAACAATTTTTAACCCTGGAACAGCTTGGAAGTAAGCTTCTAGACGTTGGGAGTGTTCTGCGCCTAATTGTTTACCTACACCACCAGGACCGCGAATGACCATCGGAATTTTAAAGTTACCGCCGGAAGTATAGCGCAGCATCCCGGCGTTGTTAGAGATTTGGTTAAAGGCTAAGAGCAGAAAGCCCATATTCATGCCTTCAATTATCGGCCGCAACCCCGTCATGGCCGCCCCGACTGCCAAACCAGTGAAGCTGTTTTCGGCGATGGGAGTATCTAAAACTCTCAATTCACCATACTTTTTGTATAGGTCTTTGGTAACTTTATAGGAACCACCATAGTGTCCTACGTCTTCACCAAGAACGAATACACTGGAATCACGAGCCATTTCTTCATCAATGGCTTCCCGCAGAGCGTTAAAAAATAGTGTTTCTGCCATTTAAGCCTTTATTTATGACTATTGTTTTAGAATTTTATCGCGCCGCAGTGGCAAATACCGTGAGCGATCGCACTAGTTAGAGATCAGTTTTGGATCAGATACGGCGCTTACCCAAATCAGAAATATTAGTAAATTTACTGAATTTAACACTCAATAATGTCAATTTAGTATATATCCCTCTTCTTTCAGTCTCCGAAAACTTTTGCTATTTCTGAAATCCAGAGCTTTTGTATAGGAAGCGATTGGCTTCGCCAGTGCCGTAGGCAATAGCCAGATTTTTTTCTAATAACAAATACAACACTCATTTTTTTCTAATAGGATAACTTGTATTAATTACCTGATGAGGCTTCTAGCAATCGCCCTTCCGGAAAGTGAGAGGAGAGAAATTTTAATATTACCAATATTATATTCTGCCGGATTGATTAATGAAATCGTCTTGATACTTTGGTTATTAGTTGGCGGGCCAGTGTATAGGACTATCTATACATTTTGGAGAATACTTGAAGAAGCTAGGGAAGGTAAAGAAGTTCCTTGGTTAGCATTAATAAGTACCCAAGCAAAATTAATTGTACATATTGATTGAAAACAAGAATGTCTGTATTCCTTACCTGTTCCCTGTTCCCTCTCCTAATACCGTTTCACTTTAAGTTTGATACAAGTAGGTCGCAGGGGGGCAGGGGGTAGGGAGCAGAGGGAAAGAATTAAAAACCATTAATTTGTATCAAGATTTTCGTGAATTGGTATAACTATAAAATTTATTTTGCACAACTACTTAGTAGGTTTATTTCCTACTTTTGATACTTTAGCTTATCCCTGCCAGATGATTGATTATGTATGATTTTTTACTAGATTAGGTGCAAAAATTTCGGCGTGGGGTGGCTTAAACTATAAAAAATGGGTACAGTCTTTCGACCATACCCATTCAAGTCATCAAATACTAAGAATTAGAGTTGCGGTACATACTGAATTTTTTCAGGTACATCAGTGTACTCAGCAACAATTTGACGGAATTCTTCACCATCGATGGTTTCTTTTTCAATCAGCAGATCAACTATGCGATCGGTCACGGTGCGATTTTCACGCATAATTTTCTTCGCATGTTCATAGCATTCTTCCACGATCGCCCGCACTTGTGCGTCAATCCGAGAAGCGATCGCTTCTGAATATTCAGATCGGGTTGTCCAATCACGACCAAGGAATACTTCTCCTTGCTGGCTTTCTAAGGACAGAGGCCCTAAATCAGACATCCCGAACCGAGTTACCATCTGTCGTGCCATTCCCGACAATTGCTGCAAGTCTCCACCAGCACCAGTTGTAACTTCCGCAGCGCCAAAAACCACTTCTTCAGCGGCTCGACCACCTAAAGCGCCAGTAATTCTGGCTTTTAGTTGAGAGCGAGAAATTAAGCCTTGTTCTTCGTTGGGAGTAAACCAAGTTAAGCCTTGTGCTTGTCCTCGTGGAATTAAGGTGACTTTTTGTACTGGGTCGTGGTCTTTTAATAAAGTCCCAACCAAAGCGTGTCCAATTTCGTGGTAAGCAATTAAGCGTTTGCTCTTGCTATCTACTAGGGGAGTACCTTCCATCCCCGCGACTACGCGATCTACAGCATCATCAATTTCGCGGAGGGTGATCGCTTCTTTCCGTCTTCTGGCGGTAAGAATTGCAGCTTCGTTGAGTAAGTTGGCTAAATCAGCGCCAGTAAAACCAGGTGTGCGACGCGCGATCGCATCCAAAGATACGCTGGCATCTAGTTTTTTGTTGCGTGCATGAACGCTGAGAATTTCCAAACGTCCTTTGATATCCGGTGCATCGACAGTTACTTGTCTGTCAAAGCGTCCGGGACGCAACAAGGCTGAATCTAATACGTCAGGACGGTTGGTAGCAGCAATAATGATGATGCCTGTGTTGCCTTCAAAACCATCCATTTCGGTGAGCAACTGGTTGAGGGTTTGTTCCCGTTCATCGTTGCCACCACCGATACCAGCACCCCGTTGTCTACCCACAGCGTCGATTTCATCTATGAAGATGATACAGGGAGCGTTATCTTTTGCTTTCTTAAACAAGTCGCGCACACGAGATGCACCGACACCGACAAACATTTCTACAAATTCCGAACCGGAAATACTAAAGAAAGGTACGCCAGCTTCCCCAGCGATCGCTTTTGCCAGTAATGTTTTACCTGTTCCTGGCGGCCCAACTAACAAAACACCTTTGGGAATGCGTGCGCCTACGGCGGTGAATCTTTCTGGCTGCTTCAAGAAGGTAACAACCTCTTGTAGTTCTTCCTTGGCTTCTTCGATCCCAGCCACGTCGTCAAATTTAACCCCTGTTTTGGCTTCCATTTGAAAACGCGCTTTGGATTTACCAAAGCTCATGGCTTGTCCAGGGCCGCCAGGGAGATTGCTGGAGCGACGGAACAAAAAGAACAGTCCAGTAATCAATAAAATTGGGAAAACAAGATTACCTAATAATCCCCAGATTGCGCCGTCATTCCGCATGGGATGAGCATCAAAACTAATTGCCTTTTCTTTGAGCTTGCTAATTAACTCAGGAGCGCTAATTGGCAGATCCACCCGCCACCGCTGAATGCGATTTTCGATATCTGGATCGATAGCTTCGACAATTGCTGTTCTGCCACCTTCATACAGGTCTACGCTAGTGACGCGATCGGCATCCAAGTATTCTAGAAAACGGCCATAGGTCATGCGGGTATTGGCTGCATTCTTACCCATATCTGCAGGAGCGTTTGCAAACGCTCCTTGCCAAAAGAAAAAGCCAATTACCAAAGCAGGCAATGTCCAGAGTACTAGGACTCTCCAGGAGAATTTCATTTTAATTTGCCTCTGCCAATACAATTAATATTTCTAGCAAGCAAAGGTTCTATCACCCTTTGGCTTGGCACTCACCTATGGAAGAAACTCCCAAAAGTATTGCCTCACCTTGTTACTAGATTTAGTTTGCAACGGATGTTTATTAATCCATTTTGTTTAATCTGATGTCTAATCAGGCATCGCCATCAAGCCACAACAGCTTGATGGTATTTACGTGACGCTGAAAAGATTCTTAATTAAATTTAACTTAATTTTAATACAACATCACAAGATTCTAAAAAGTAGAACAGGAAAAAAATACCCAGAGAACTTCAAAATCAAAGCTCCTGGCTCAAAACTTAGTGAGTTTTTAACTTCAGGGTAACTGGAATTTCTGTAACTTTTTATAAGACAAATGTATTATCGCGTGGGGATTTACTCTAGTCAGGTAGCCGATGAACAATCTTTCTTTAATTCCCGTTAGTGGCATTACTCGCAGTCATACTAAGTAGTCGTGCAAAATAGAGAGGTAACAGGTAACAGGTAACAGGTAAGGAATACAGACATTCTTGTTTTCAATCAATATGTACAATTAATTTTGCTTGGGTACTTAATAATCTTGGTATTGACATCTCAACTGACTTTTTCTTTTCAGATTTCAATTATCAAACCGTTATCGGCTCCCAAGGAAATGCCATTACCGGGAGTCAATACAAATTCAATCACTAAAATCTATGCACTGTAGATTCTATAATTGCCGTGTTACGCGGCAACGTAGAGTTTTTTTATGAGAAATTCAACGACTTGGGAATCTGGTAGCATCTGGCGCACTGGCAAGACGAAAGTCATTAGAGTAAGCTGTTAAGCATTTAATTTGCACATTGAGGCCGCAGGGGGGCAGGGAGCAGGGAGCAAGGGAGAGGGTTTGCAGCTTTGATTACCATGAAAATGGTGCAATTTAAATGACGATTAGCTTACTAGAGGCGATCGCGGATGAAGTCATGGTTTACGCTAGGCAGTTAGATGCTGGGAATGCCTTTCAACAAGGCAATACAGCCGATAAGCAAGATGTTATTATTAACGCGATCGCGGCTTACATTGTGCTGCGTGGCAGTGGTCGTCATGCTAACCAACACGGTAAAACAGTAGATGTCAGCGAGAGAACCTGGGATGAATTACGCAAGTTCGCGGCAATGGTGGAACAGTAGCCGGAGAAGTTAGGGATTTTAAACAAAATTAGTCAAGTAAAAAAATAATAATTAACTTGCAAATCAAATGTTTTGGAGTGGGATATTTACTGGATTTGGTCAATAATTGCTCAAGGAGAAAAGTTGAGAAGCCTGTAGAGAGTGGGTGACGAGGGATTTGAACCCGCAACCAATAGATTAAGAGTCTACTGCTCTACCGTTGAGCTAGTCACCCACATAACTGAAAACTATAGCAGATTTTTCATGGTTTAGCCAAGGTGAAGTTAATCTGGAAGCGGTTTACAGTGTGGTTGGTTTGGGAAATTTGATCAGAAAGGTGGTTTGACTATCTGCACTCTCTACATTAATTGAGCCACCTAAGTGTTTGACCATTTTCTGTACTAAAGCCATTTCCAATCCCGTACCACTATATGTCCAGGGATCATTTTTCATGAGGCGATAGAATGGCTCAAAAATTCGTGGTAGTTTACTGGCGGAAATTTCTAAGCCGGAGTTGTTAATCTTGAGTTGCACAGCATCTTGTGTGAGGCCGGCAGAGACGGTAATTGCTTCGCCGCTTGGGGTATATTTGCAAGCATAGCTTAAAAGTTCGGTCACTATCCGCTCTAAATCTGTGATATCTGTTTCTATGGGCGGGAGTTCATGATCAATATTGAGGTGTAATTTTTGTCTTTGGCAATGGGTGAGTTCTCGAAAAGACTCGACGATGGGAGGTAGCCATGTTTGTAAATCAATGGCGATCAATGTTGGAGAATCAGGTTCGGCTTCGAGATATGTGAGTCTCATCAAATCGTTGATTAACTTGCTCTCTCGCCCACACTCGTTATGCAAAATCTGCAATAGTTGGGGGACGATTTCAATATCTAAGATGCCTTCAGGAGTAAGAACACTTTCGAGGGTTTGGGCGGCGAGGCTGATGCTAGTTATGGGTGTGCGTAGTTCTTGGGAAAGGGTTCTCATGAATTCGTTTTTTAGGCGTTCTTGCTGTTCTAATTCTTGTATTTGTGCTTGAGTGGTGGAGTTAAGTTTGGCTTGGCGAAGCGCGATCGCGCATTCATTGGCTATCTGCTGCACTAAACTAATTTCCCATTCATCAAACATTTCTTGAGTTGGTCTACTTAGCCACAAATTCCCTAAAATGCCTTGGTTGTCGAATATTGGACAAGCTAACTGGATAAGAACTAGTAATTTAGGATGCCATCCCGGAACTATTTCTAGAGATTGCCAATGCTGTTTTGCTAACAGTGGCTGATAGACTTCAGGAAAATCTGCAATTTTTCTTGTTAAGCCTTGATATTGCGGTGTGGTAGTTGTGTATTCGTAGGTAACGGTTGCCTGATCACCGCAAGCGCTATAAATCTCAATGTAACAAGACTCCAGTTGCAGTAATTGTGTCAGTTCTTGAGTGGCTGTCTGCATTACCTGAGTTTCAGGTTGATGATCGCGGATTTGTTCGGTAATGCGGCGCACTAGTGCTTGAAAGTTCTGTGCTTGCTGTAGTTGGGCTTGATGCTGCTGTTTTTGTAACTCTAGCTGTGTTTTGAGATCCTGTACTTGCTTGTGCAGTTCGGCTTGGTGGACTGCGATACCAATTTGGGTTGCTAGTTGTTTAAGCAAATCAATTTCGATTTGCTGCCATTTATGGGGTTTATGGCAATGCTGGGCAGTTATCAGCCCCCAAAGCTGTTGCTGTGACCAAATCGGAACAACTAAATTGGCTCTTACTGGAAAGGATTCCAGCAAGTTTACTTGGCTAGGATGTAACCCTGCTGTGTAAATATCCTCAACAATTTGAATGCAACCACGCCCACTGCGTTCTTGATATTTGGCAATTAGGCTGGGATCTGGGAATTTTTGCTTTAAAAATGAATCGGCTGTTATTGTCGATTCGGCAATGACTACGCCAGTTTCGTCAGGTTGAAGTTGGTAAACCAAGATGCGATCGCATCTTAGACAATGCCGCACTTCTTTAACAAGTTGATTAAGAAGCGTATCTAAATCTAAAGATTCTCGAATCCATTGAGCGATCGCTTCTAAAAGTTGTTCTTGTGCTGTCTGAATTTCTTTCGCTTGAGCTACCTGTTTCACAGGGGTGATATTGCTACTCGTGCCAATTAATCGGTAAATTCTCGAATTAGCATCCCGCAGTGGTGTTAGTGTGGTACTCCACCAAGTCGCCACTCCTTGGAATTGCAAGCATTGTTCGTAGGAAATGGTTTTCCCAAAACGCACACAGTCAACATAATGCTGACGCACTTTCGCCGCATCGATTGGCGAGAGAATATCTTCTGGTTTCTTCCCTTTAAGATTTTCGGAACTAATTCCTATCCATCGCTCATGGGTGGGATTAAGGGCTACGTAGCAAAAATCTCCATTTTCCAACACATCCACGATAAATATAGATGTCTGCACAGAATTATATATACTCAGTAGAAACTGTTCACTACTACTGTGTTTTTCTAATTCTGGGTCAAAAAGAATTTGAGAATGCAATTGTTGTTTCAACTCTATGGTTGATTCACCCGGATTTATATTCATGGGAGAGTCCCTATCTGCTATTAATGACTCCTCTAGACGCTGCCCCTGATGATGTTACTGATGAAAAATGCTTTTTAGCGCCTACAGCAAAGCATTGTCTGTCTTTGCTGGACTGATATTTGGATCTTCTCTTATTTCTTATCAGAAATATCGGAAACTTAATAGCAGTAAACTCAACAAATATAGCTCCTGGAGGGTAAGAGTACATTTGCAATTGGATGCAAATTTCTTGAACATTTTTTATTAAGAATGATTTAAGATTGTTGCATATATCTCAGTATACTCAAAAGTTATCTTTGCAGAAAGTTATATTTTTTAATGTTTTTCTAATATATCAAGCAGTTAGCATAATAATGGCAAAACATTTGCTTAGATAATCATCGCAATAATCGGTAAGCGTTGATCCCAGTCAGGACGGCAACGATTAGCCAAGTAATGCCTAATCCTGCCACTTCACCTAAGAATAACCGTGTGGAACGCAGTAAAACTATTCCCACAGTTGAACCGATAGGTACTGCGATCGCCCAACTAATAGCGCTAATAAACATCCACTGCCAAGCCAAGGCTACAGACTGACGAATAGCCGTCCATTGTGCTAGTCCGATGACAAAACCGCCAACTGTACCTAAAGTTGTACCCCAAAGGATTCTCATGGGAAAAATTTGCGTACTGGGAACAATCCAACCCACAGCACCCACACCAATAGCCGTGATCGTAGCCCATGCCAACAAGGTAGCCAACATCCACCGGCCAGATAAAATATGATGTCGAATCATCAAACTTTGGGGAAAAGCGATCGCAAAACCTCCCAGAGAAGCCTGTGCCACTCCTACATCTGGCTTTTCTCCGACTTCAATCCAGAACAAACTCACCAGAAAACCACCAACAGTAACAATAGCCCACTGCAATGTAAAACTGAATTGAGTTTTGCCAGGGGTGAAAAACATGTAATTCTCGCCAGTAAAGCACGGCAAAGATTACTATACAGTGCGAGACAAATAAAAAAAGTTGATATTGCAGCATTACAGCCTGAGTTTTCTGTTTTCTTCTCCAAGTGGTAATGCTCTGATAGCCCTGGCGTTAAACAGTTCCTGGAAAACCTTACGGCGTTTTTGGGGTGTTTCTGGTGCAATGTAACCCCACAAACTTTCCCAATAAAAAAAAGATATTCCAGGAAAAGAGCGATCGCGTACCATGTCAATTTGTGCTTTAATTTGGGACATTCTCACCGGAGTCCGCAAAGTTCCCGTTGAGATACCGATAACTACCGGAATCTTACTTCGAGCAAATTTTACCGCTGGCTGTTCGAGTTCCGTCATAAAACTGCTTTTGTCATGGCGATACACCTGCAAAACCAACTCATCTACCCAGCCCTTTTTTACCCAAGTTTCCCAATCTTGCAGATAGTATTTGTAAGCAAAACCTTGGGCGTTAGGAGACAAAGATAGTTTAGTATTGGGGTCAATTTCTTTGATGCTGCGATAGATTCTGGACATAAAAGCAGTAATTTTATCAGCACGCCAACGCATCCATTCCGAGTTTAACGGGTTGCTAGGCGGACTTTTGCCCTGATGTTCTTGCTTGTAGAGTTCGACAGTGAAGCGATCGTAACCGAACTGCACTGGCATTCCAAAATGGTCATCGATTTGAATACCATCTACATTGTAATTACTGACAACTTCTAGAATCAGCCCTAAAATAAACTCTTGAACTTCTGGATGTAGAGGATTCAGCCAAGACTGCTTAATTATTGCCCCATTGTTAGCGTCTTCCGGCAAAGTTTCTTTAACAGAATTTATACCCGCTTGCCCAACAGTCAACCAATCAGGATAAAGCTTGGCTAACTGAGAATTTGTCGGTGTCATAAAACCATATTCAAACCAAGGCATAACAGTTATACCTTTTGGTTTAGCCAGTTTAATTATCTTTGCTAAAACATCCTGTCCACCGTGCATAAAATTCAGTACAGGTTCAGCTTCAGAACCTATAATAGATTTTGCAACATTGCTCTTGTAAAAAGTATTTCCTCGGTTCCAAACTACAGGATAAACCGTGTTAAAGTGCAGCGCTGATAATTGATTAATAGCACGGTCAATTCCCCAAGGCACAAACAGAACACCACTAGCGACATTAGTTAACCAAACACCACGAATTTCTGTAACTATTTGTTGGCTAGTTGCTTGGGAGTAAACTGAACCGGAAGGTAGAGAAAATACTGTCAAGCAAAGTATAAACTCTAAAGATATTAAGTAAATAATCCAACGTTTAGCCAACCGATTCATGAGTGGGCTTGACTGCGTTTTTGAAGAACATTTATAACTACAAACTAAATTAGCATCCTCCGGAGGATATGGTGAATGGAAATCACGGCTATACACTCCGGTAGGGAATCCTAAATCATAAGCTGCTTTTGTTTCAATCCCTAATAGGGATTAAGTGAAATTTCAACCCTCTTGGGGTGAGGTTTCCCCTTATACAAAAACGGTTTCAATCCCTAATAGGGATTAAGTGAAATTTCAAATCTCTTTTTGCAAGGTTAGTACACCTTGAGAGTTTCAATCCCTAATAGGGATTAAGTGAAATTTCAATTGATCTTACTTTTGGCGTAAAATCTTCTTTTGAGTTTCAATCCCTAATAGGGATTAAGTGAAATTTCAAGATAACATTAACATCATCAGCATAAAGAATATCACCGTCGTTTCAATCCCTAATAGGGATTAAGTGAAATTTCAAGGCGGAAGCCAGAAAGCTAATCTGTATTTGGTTTTCGAGGTTCGGTTTCGCGGATGGATTGATTTTAACATGACTAAATGTCACTTGATTGACTGATAATAGCTGAAACCTATACTGGGTAAAGTGCGCGGGTAATTTTAATTTATTTTTTCTGCAAAAGCTTGTGCGGAAAGGAATCCAGCTAGTTTTCCGCAAGAGAGATTTTGTACACCTACCCATCCGCGCATTTCTAGGTAGGACTTATGCAAAAAAAACTCTCAAACTCTTATTGCTCCGTATTCTCTGCGTCATGGACATTTTACTGAATAAGATAACTACGCCAAATTGGTTGAGAAGCTTTGCTATTCTTATCTGGTAATAATAATCGCCAAGTTTTGCCTTCTTGTTGAATTTGCAAATAAAGTTCAAATGGTTGTTGCAGTTGCGTCAACTGGCGCTGCGGTAGCTTGAGAATTAAATCGTATTTGCCCTTGACTCGGAAGGCTGGTAAATTTTGAATTGTTAATGGTTTTTCTTCGGCAATTTTTAGCTGCTTGATTTCAAATCCTTGAAAATCTAACTCTAGCTTTTGACTAAGTTCTTGTTGGGTTTGTTCTAACCCAAGTGCGATCGCTTTTTTTACTAACTCGCTAGTCGGCAGCAATCCAACACTACCGCAAGCTGTTACCAACACTAGCAAAACTGTTGTGACTAAGAATCGCACCATCTTTGATATTCTACTCTCCAGGGTTAGTATAACGGTATATGCCTCGAATTCTGCCATCTACCATGTCAAAACAAACTATTGGACTTGATAGCCAAGTTTACGATTACTTGTTGTCGGTTTCGTTGCGAGAGCCAGAAATTTTAAAAAAGTTACGCTACGAAACTGCCAATCATCCTAGGGCAAATATGCAGATTTCGCCAGAACAAGGACAATTTATGCGATTGCTGGTGCAGTTATTAGGGGCGAAAAAGACTATAGAAGTTGGCGTTTTCACAGGTTACAGTTCGCTGTCTGTCGCTTTAGCTCTACCTGCTGACGGTAAAGTCGTTGCCTGTGATGTTAGTGAAGAGTATACAGCGATCGCGCGGCGATATTGGCAACAAGCCGGGGTTGCCGATAAAATTGACCTGCGATTAGCGCCAGCCTTGGAAAGTTTGGATCAACTATTGGCGAGTGGACAAGCAGAAACCTTTGATTTTGCGTTTATTGATGCCGATAAAGAAAATTATGACGGATATTATGAGCGATGTTTGCAACTAATTCGTCCTGGTGGCTTGATTGCGATCGATAATGTTTTATGGTCTGGGCAAGTAGCTAATCCTCAAATTCAAGACCAAAGCACTCAAGCTATCCGCGCTATCAATCAAAAACTGCGTGATGATCAACGAATTACTCTCTCACTTGTCCCCATTGGCGATGGGTTGACTTTAGCACTTAAGTCAAAACGGTTTAGTTAAGCAGAAAAATAGGTCAAAAGAGGCAGGGGAGCAGGGGGAAAGAATATACCCCTTTTCCCCCGGAAATTATTCAGTTATCCTTAGATGCCGTATCTCCAGGGCCAGCCGTCACAATGACTACATTTTCTGGCAGAATTAAATCTTTGATGACCTGTTGTATCTGAGCCATAGTCACAGCTTGAATGCGTCGAGGAAATTGGCGGATTTCGGAAGGGGAAAGTCCCAAAACAGCATTATTTAAAATGATACTGGCAACATCACTGGGATTAGCTAATTCCACGGGGTAACTATTAGTAATTGAGCGTTTGGCAGTATTTAATTCTGCCTCAGTGATGCCTTGTTCGCGTAATTGTTTGAGTAAACCTAGGGTGCTGACGATCGCTTTTTGAGCATCTGTAGGGGAAGTCTGCATCTCAATTAAAAATGGCCCAGGATTGATACCAGCGGCAAACCCACTGTAAATACCATAAGTTAAACCCAGGCGATCGCGTACTTCCGTACCCAAACGACTAGATAAGGTATCACCACCTAAAATTTGGTTCAATACCAAAGCCGTGTAGAAACGCGGGTCTTTCCGAGAAATACCGTTGTAGCCAATGTAAGTGACAGCCTCGGCTTTACCGGGAATCACTTTACTCAGACGGGTCGAAGTTTGCGGTAGTGATACTTTTGGTAAATTCAGCACAGGCGGCTTACCATCAGCTTGCCATTTTGCAAAAGCCTGATTTAACAAATCTTTGACTTTAGCTGGGTCAAAATCACCCACTAATGCCAGTGTTGTTGTGTCTGGACGATAGTGTTGACGATAAAAGCCCAGCACATCATCACGATTGATACTCTTTAAACTTGCATCTGTGGGAAAACTGTGGAAAGGATGATTGGCTGGGTAAATTGCTTGTTGAAATACTCGCCTTGCTAAAGTACTGGGGTCATCTAACTGCACTTGCAGACTAGTTAACGCCCGTTGGCGACTCAATTCTAACTGGTCGGCGGGAAAGTTGGCATTCTGCAATACATCTGCCAAAGTTTGAATTAATACTGGTAAGTTTGCTGAGAGTCCTTCACCGCTAATACTCACACCTTCGCGGCTGGCGCTAAAATCTAGACTAGCTCCCCTATCTTCTAAGGTTTTGGCTAGAGTTAAAGCATCTTTAGTCTTGGTTCCATTGATTAAGTTACCCGCAGTCAGATTGGCTAATCCGGCTTTTTGATTGCCATCAAATTCAGTTCCAGCATTAATTTGACCACTAATGTTAATTGTGGGAACACTGCGGTCAGGTAACAATAATACTTGCAAACCATTTGCCAAAGAGAACTGCTGTGGTAAAGGTTGTTTATGAGAAACTGTAGCTGAATTAGCAGGCGGTAAGTATTTGGCTAGTTCTGCTGGGTCTACAGGTTTACCAGGGCTAAAGTTTTCGATGGTGCGACCAGAACCAGTGCTAGAAGTTCCGGGTTGACCATCTGGTTGAGTCGGTTCAAAAAAGCCAATGGTTTGTTTGTCTGGGATGAGGTAAGTTTTTGCTACCCGTTGCACATCCTCTGGAGTAACTTTGGCGATCGCGGCTAAATATCGTTCAATAAATCTATAATCTCCAGCCACAGTTTGGTTATACCCCAACTGACTAGCTTGGCTGCTGATATCTTGATTATTTAACACAAACGAAGCTTGCAGCAAGGTCTTGGCTCGGTTTAGTTCTTCTGAACTAACTGCTTTTTCTTGTAATTGTGATAGAGATGTTTGCAGAACTTGAGCAATTTTCTCTATCTTTTGGCCGGAGGCTGCTGTAGCAGTAATTTCATACCAACCCGGTTCAATTAACTCCGCCGCACTACCACTGACAGAACTAGCAAAACCAGATTCTACCAAAGCTTGATAAAGTCTAGAACTACGCCCACCCGTCAGAATTGCATCCATAACATCAATTGCTGGTACATCAGGATGCTTAATGTCTGGTAAGGGATATACAGCGTGCAAAAGCGCAGCGCTTCCCGGTTCTTTGAGAACTATGGGAGTTTTAACTGTTGGTCGTTGACTGTTGACTGTTGACTGTTGGTTGTTGACTATTGACTGTTGATTTTTCGCCAACTTGCCAAAACTTTCTTTGACTGCCTTGAGTGTAGGTTCTGTAGCAAAGTCCCCTGTAATTACCAAAGTCGCATTATCAGGACTGTAGTAGGTTTTGTAATAATTTCGCACCTGTTCTACAGTAAATTTTTCGACATCGGCTTTTGTACCACCTACCGATAAGCCGTAGGCACGATTGGGAAAAGCCGCCCGCATCACTGCCCGACTTAAACGGTAGTTCGGTGAATTTTCATACCCTTGTAACTCGGAGATGACGACTCGCTTTTCACTAGTGAGTTGGTCAGCCCCAATTAAGGAATTTTTCATCCGGTCTGCTTCTAAAATCAGCAGTGCTTGGAGTTTATCTTGCTGAACTGTACCAAAGTAAGCTGTTTCATCGTAACTAGTAAAAGCATTAAACTGGCTACCCAAGGCACTAAACAACCGACCAAACTGCACCGGACGGTCAGTAGTACCTTTGAACATTAAATGTTCTAGTTGGTGGGAAATACCACTTTCGCCTTTGCCTTCATTGCGTGAACCAACTCTGTACCATACTTGCACACTGACAACTGGGGCGGTATGGATTTCTTTGGTTAACACTGTTAAGCCGTTATCCAATACTGTTTTCTGAACTCCTTGGGTGAAAGATAAGCCAGTTACAGGCGCAACCGCTGTTGGTGTTGCTGCGCTGATCAAATTACCCGAAAAGGGTATAAAACTCAAAAGAAGACTGAGTAAAAATCCTATAAGCATGTATGAGCGTAACTTCATAAGTAAATCAAAATGCAAATTTTCAATTCTTCAAGGCGATTCTAGCGGATGATGAAAAATTTCTCCGTTTAAGAAAACTAATCGTCACGATTAGCAAAATATTATGAGGGTATCAGGATCTAGTTAGTATGTTAGTGTATAGAAAGTATTATGATTAAAACATATATTTGGTGAGGATAAAATTCCGCAAATCCAACTTCCCTCTAAGATAGCCAATCAATAGTTAGATGTATGGCAGTAGAAACTCTAAACCAAATACTTAAGCAACTTGAGACATTAGAAATATCAGAGCTTCAGCAACTTAACCAGACAATTCAAAAGTATCTTGTAGATCAAGAAGAAAATCTCAAGCAAGCAGCGTTTCACCAAGCACTAATCGATTCTGGTTTAGTAAAGGAAATCAAGCATCCTACTTACGAAACAATAACTGAACGGCGACTAATTCATGTTGAAGGAAAGCCTATTTCTGAAACTATCATTGAGGAACGCTGTTAGATGCCAATTTACTTCATAGACAGTAGTGCATTGGTCAAGCGTTATATCAATGAAATTGGGTCAACCTGGGTCTTGGGGCTATTTGATCCATATCTCAAAAATGAAGTATTTATTGCAGCAATCACTAGTGTCGAAATTATAGCGGCAATTACAAGGCGATCGCGCAGCGGAAGTATTAGCATTACAGATGCGACAGTAATACGCAACCAGTTCAAAAGTGATTTACAAAAAGATTATCAAATTGTTGAAATCACAGAGAAGATAATAAATTTGGGAATGTTATTCTCTGAAACTTACGGCTTACGAGGTTATGATGCCATTCAACTAGCAGCTGGTCATGCAGTCAACACTATGGGCATCGCTAATGGATTACCGCCTATTACCTTCGTGTCCGCAGATAATGAGTTGAATATATCAGTAGTAAGTGAGGGATTGATGATTGAAAATCCTAATAATCACCTATAGTTCAAATTGAACTAATTTTTAAGGATTTCCACCGCTAATTTATCCCTCACTCATGCAACGCCGATTTTTTAGATCATTGCCTAAGTTCTAAATCTGAACTTATCACTTCACTTAAGACTCAGAATTTTCCACTTTTGCGACTTCCAGCATCGTCTTTAAAACGGAATCGGGGTTTAAACTGATGGAATCAATTCCCTGTTCTACTAAAAACTGGGCAAATTCTGGGTAATCGCTGGGTGCTTGTCCACAAATACCAATTTTGCGTTGGCATTTTTTTGCAGCTTTTATGGCCATTGTCACCATTTGCTTGACAGCGGGGCTGCGTTCATCAAATAATCGCGCTACTAAAGCCGAATCTCTATCTAATCCTAGTGTTAGCTGAGTCAAGTCATTGGAACCAATGGAAAAGCCGTCAAATACATCTGCAAATTCTTCAGCTAAAATTACGTTACTTGGTAACTCGCACATGACATAAACTTGCAAATCATTAACACCTTGTTTCAAACCATTTTTTGCCATCTCTGCTAATACTAAATGCCCTTCATCGGGAGTGCGGCAAAATGGAATCATCGGGATAACATTTGTCAAACCCATTTCATCCCGGACTCGCTTGATAGCGTGACATTCTAAAGCAAAAGCAGCTTTATAACCCTCATCATAGTAACGTGCTGCACCTCGCCAACCTAGCATGGGGTTTTCTTCGTTAGGTTCAAATTGTCTACCACCTAACAAATTGGCATATTCATTACTTTTAAAATCTGACATCCGCACAATCACAGGTTTAGGATAAAATGCTGCGGCAATTCTGGCTATGCCTTGGGCTAATTTATCTACAAAATACTGCGGCTTATCATCATATAGTGCGGTGATTTCTGCAATGTCAGCTTTCGCTTTTTCATCCTGTAATTGGTCGTAGTGAATCAACGCCATTGGATGAATTTGAATTTGGTTAGCAATAATAAATTCAGTCCGCGCTAAACCGACTCCATCGTTAGGAATTGCTGATAAACTAAAGGCTTCTTGGGGATTACCCACATTCATTAAAATTTGGGTGTGAGTCCGGGGTAAGTTTTCTAAAGGAACTTCTTTGACTTCAAAGGGTAACAAGCCGGGATAAACATTACCGTCTTCGCCTTCAGCACAAGAAACTGTGACCTCTTGATCATTTTTTAAGACTTGTGTCGCATTCCCGCAACCCACGATCGCCGGTACACCCAATTCCCGTGCAATAATCGCTGCATGACAGGTACGTCCACCAGCGTTGGTAATAATTGCACTGGCGCGTTTCATAATTGGTTCCCAGTCGGGGTCTGTTCTTTCGGTAACTAACACATCTCCCGGTTGGAATTCATCGATTTTGCGGTCATCTAAAATTATGCGGACTTTGCCTTGACTGATAGCTTCGCCAATTGCACGTCCAGTTACTAAGGGGAGTGGGGATTCTTGACCCGATACTAAGCGATAGCTACGTAACACGTTTCCTTTTTTCTGCGATTGGACAGTTTCAGGACGCGCTTGGACAATAAACAGTTGATTGGTAATTCCATCTTTTGCCCATTCAATATCCATAGGCGTGTAATTACCGTGGACTTGGGAATAATGGTCTTCAATTACACTAGCCCAACGTCCTAGTTGTAAAATTTCTTCGTCATTTAAGGCAAATTTAGTGCGATCGCTCAACGGAACTGGTACATTTTTTGTTAACTTACAGTTATCATCATCTGCTCTGACTGTTAATGTGTGGGCGCTGTCGGTAGCACAAGCAATTAAGTCTTTTTCCGAGGCTGGTACATAAATCATTTTGATTTCTTTACTACCCAATTTTTTATCGATAATTGGGCGGAAACCTGTTTTTAATGTTGGTTTAAATACATAATATTCATCGGGATTGACTGCACCTTGAACGACGTTTTCACCTAAACCATAGGCGGCGGTAATTAAGGCTGCATCTTTAAACCCAGTTTCTGTATCAATAGAAAACATTACCCCAGAGGTTGCTAAGTCAGAACGCACCATTTTCTGCACTCCGACTGATAAAGCAACATTAAAGTGATCAAATCCTTTAGTATGGCGATAAGAAATAGCACGGTCAGTAAATATAGAAGCAAAACATTTATGGCAAGCTGTGATGACTTCTTCGACACCAACAATATTTAAATAAGTTTCTTGTTGTCCGGCAAAACTGGCATCGGGGAGGTCTTCAGCCGTGGCGCTAGAACGAACTGCGACATCTGTTTGAGTTTGATATTTATCACATAAACTTTGGTATGCTTTAGCGATCGCACCGCGCAAATCATCGGAGAATGGTGTGTGCAATAATAGCGATCGCGCTTTTTCACCTCGTTCTCGTAAATTGTTCACATCCTCAACATTCAAGTCGGAGAACAGTTGACGTAACTTGGCTTCTAACCCCGCAGATTGGATGAAATAACGGTAAGCATAAGCAGTAGTCGCAAATCCCGTTGGTACATTTACACCTTTGAGGGTTAGTTGTTGAATCATTTCTCCCAAGGAGGCATTTTTACCACCAACTAGTGGTATATCTTTAATGCCAACCTCATCAAACCAAAGAATCAGCGATCGCTCTTTGGAAAATTGAGAGAAAGTTTGATGAGATACTGCAACCATAAGTGTTACCTCCCAAATAGATACTTTGCTTAATGAGCTTTAAATTTTATTGAATAATTTGATATCTCGCACCTAGTGGGTATTTTGACGCTTAATTAGCGGCTGATATTTCTTGTTGGTGCTTAATAATTCCTTTGGGATCACCATAACAAAAAAATCTAGATTTTGGGTATGATGTGCAGTATTCCTTAAAATAGTGCATGAAGTATCTACAAATACTGCATGAGCAAGTATCTTTCCAAGACAATTACCAAAATTGTAACGAAAAATTAAGAGGCATTGCATTGCAACATCTCTACAAAAGTTATTCATCATTTACAATTTCAGTAAACTTAATGACCTAATTTAAAACACTAAGTTTCACAATTACATCACTACTATTTGCGAAACGACCGTATTTAACTCCGGTTGAGGAGAAGTTATTAAATTTAATAGAGCGAGAATATAGGATTGTAGATGAGCAATGATTCTTGGAAAGCTGAGAAAGGAGCCAAAGGCGATGCAAAGTATTAAGTTATGTTCTCATATTGGGGCTGATGGAGTTTTGCATCTGGACATTCCAGCAGGGACGGTAAGTGGTGATATAGAAGTAGAAGTAATCATTAAACCCATAACTCCATCTCAAAGAGAGTGGATGCCTGGTTTTTTTGAAGAAGTGATTGGTGGTTGGGCAGGGGAACCCTTAGAAAGAGCAGAACAAGGAGAGTTTGAGACGAGGGAGACGCTGTTTTGACCTATTTATTAGATACAAATGTTTGCATTAGATTATTGAACAATAGTAGTCAAACGGTAATCTGTCCAACCTAGTTCCTGCTTACACTGTCGAAACCCATATTCAACCCAGGTTCTTAATCCATATAAATCCCCTAAAGTCTTCTTCAAATTCCCTTGAAGATTCGTCATGACGAAGGAGGTAGAATTTTCTGGCATGGTTTCTGGGTCAGTAGTTATTTCTCAGTAAGTTATGGCTCTTTTTTTACCATAAATTATTTCTCGTATATATCTAGTCTCTGATTTTTGATTGCTAAATGTTCTCTCAAACTTACACCACTTGTTGGCTCTAACACTTTGCCCTGCTGGCAACCAGACTCCATGATTACTTCTATTTGTTTTAATTTTCCTAGTGACCAATCTGAATTTGCTATGAAATGGTGTAATGATTGTGCTGAATTTATACTCACTACCTTCGCTATCTCTGGTAACGATTTTCTTTTTATCGTTGATATTATCCCCAGGTGTAAATATTTGAAGCACTCATAATTCCTTACTTCTTTAAACCGGTCTTTATACTCTGCACAATATTCATCTATGATGCCAACTGTTGGATGAGGATCTCTTGCCAAATGTTTGATAATTTGTAATTTTACATCCATTGCCCTACTTACCTTCCAGAGTTTTTTCTTTTCATCCTTTTATTCAGAATACTCGGAAAGTGACAGAAGAGGGTTACTGCTTGCGCCTTCTACTGGCTAATTAATCAAAATCCAGTTTCATCTTGAAAGATATACCACCAACGCGGTTAATAGTTTCACTACCAGGGACAATTTGCCAGCCCAATCTTTGATATAAATGCAAAGCAGGATTTGAACTTCTAACAGTAAGTGATATTGACGGGTAGGATGTTCTGGCTGCTGCGAGTAAATAAATTAGTAATTTAGTCCCTATACCTTGATTTCTATATTCGGGGAGGGTTGCGATCGCTAATTCAGGTGTGCGATCGTCAACGTAGCCATAGCCTGGATTTTCTTGTGTTAATAACCGTATCCATGCGGCTCCTACTGGTTGATTGCTGCTTTTACAGATAGCAACAAATCCCACATCATCTTTAAGTCCCCAACCCTTGACATATTTTGACAAATCAGGATGACTGATTGCATCCTGTATTGTTTTTCCTTCTTCTCGCATGTGCGCTGCTTCGTACAACATTTGCCAGAGGAACGCTTCATCTTGTGGTGTGAGGAGACGAATTGAATAATCCATACTTTAGCCTTGCTGACGGTAGACTGCGGATATTGTGAATTTAGATGCAAAAAGCCCCACAATATCAATTAATATCAGGGGCTTGCGTCAATTAAAATTCTTTTTTGTTACACCAGAATAATTAATGCTTGCGGGCTACTCTTGGTTGGTCTAAATAGCCGTAGACGAGCCGAGAAACTTGACTGATAAAATCCCTAGCTTTTAAATCATTAAAAGGTCTTCTCACAAAAATTCCGGCCAAGTAGCGTTTACCAGATGGCATTTCAATAATTCCTGCATCACCCAAAACAATTCCTAGAGTTCCGGTTTTGTGAGCAATCGTAGCGCCTTTACCAAGGCCAGCGGGTAATAATTTTGTGTTTCGGACACGCTCCATGATATCCAAAACTTTGCCACGGCTGGAATCAGTCAACAACCGATTGTTAGCGACTAATGCTGACAGCCTGACTAAATCTTTGGCGCTAGTTGTATTAGTACCTTTGAAGTCGCCGAGTAAATTCCGCACGACGGTATTTTGCATACCCCAGCTTTGGAAACGCTGATTTAATTTAGCCTTACCACCCAATCGGTCAATAACCATATTGGTAGCAGTATTGTCGCTAATGGTAATCATCTTAGTAACGGTTTCCAAAAGACCAAACCGAGTTCCAGCGCGTTGATACTGCATTGTTCCTGAACCTCCAGTTACTAAGTCACGCCGCATAACTAAGGTTTCATTCAGCTTGATTCGGCCTGCATCTACTTCTTGAAATAACGCTACTAAGATGGGAAACTTAATCGTACTAGCAGCTGGAAATATCTTCTCGCCATTTACATCTAGATAGTTACCAGTATCTAAATCTAAAAAGAACATTCCAGGGTCAAGAGAACGATAACGAGCCGCCAAAGCTTGCACTTGCGATCGCAGTTGTGGTATTTCCTTACCTAAAGGCACAACTCCAGCAAACAAAGAAACATTACTCACTGAAACGGGAATCTCTTCTTCACTAGAAGCGGAAGCATTACTATCAACGCGTTCCAGCGATGGAAATTTCACTATCCAATGAGTAGAAGAGTCACCTTGAACCAGCAATTTACCAGGGTCTACAGTGTATCCTGGTGCTAGTTCCACTACTAGTCTGGTTGTGTTATCATCAACCTTCCCAACGCGAACTTCACGTACTGTTGAACCAAAGTTTTTCCGAACTGTATTTGTATTCAGTTGTGTACCAGGAAGGTCGATAACTAGCCGTGTGGGATTTTGAATTAAAAATGCTCTCGGTTTAACACCAGATGCAGTAGTAATGTTGAGTTGATTTCGCGCGGTGTCAAAGTTCCAAGATTGTAAGCGAGCTGCTCTTACTGGAGAAGAAAGCAGGACAATACTGACAACGCTAAACAGAAATAAGCGTAATCTCATGCGTGTGATTATTGAGAGCGACAGTTGAATTTACTTGCACCAATTTTCGAGGGTGTCCCGGTTGATCCGGAATAAACTCGAATCATAGTTGGTGGCAATTCCTTACGTCAAGACACGCAAACCACAGAATAGTTCCTTTACAAAAAATTTAATTGGAATGGGGTAATTATACATGGAGGAGCGCCCTGTTACTCTCTACTTCTTAACGTTCAGATAATTGACTCAATGGTGTCGGTAAACCATCAATGCTGATGCAATTTTTCTGTTGTTGATATTCCTGAACTCCCTGTTTCCCTTTTTTACTCGCCCAATCTACTAGTATCTGGCGTTGACTTTGGTATTCGTAAAGGGGAACGCCAAAACCACAGGAACTTTGCACGCGCTTAATATCAGCTACGATAATTTGACGAGTCCCTGGTATTTGAGGCAACACAGAATATATAGATTCCCAATCAGGAGAACTTGGTAAAATTGTGTAACCTGTACCGTACAGTCGCAGAATGCGCGGTTGTTCGGCAAAAGCGCAAAACATCAAAGTTATGCGACCATTTTCTTGGAGATGGGCGGAAGTTTCGTTCCCGCTACCTGTGAGGTCTAGATAAGCTACCCGATGGGGTGATAGGATACGGAAACAATCAAGACCTTTGGGAGATAAGTTAACGTGACCTGTAGAACTCAGAGGTGCAGTGCTTACAAAGAAAAGGTTTTGGGCAGCAATAAATTCTTGCAGTTCTTCAGTTATCGAGTCAAATAATTTAGCCATAGACGATCAACAATAAAAAAAAAAGTACATATGCCTTTTAGCGGTATCTATATACAAGATATACAAGCCAAGATGATGTGATTTGTTTGGCTCTTGGTAAGTCGGCATTCAAGATATACTTTAACTCTGAAATTCAAGCGATCGCATATAGTCATCTACCATCTGAGAAAATTTCTGACTTTGTTGCAATTTCTTATTAGTTAACAAATTAACATAAAACAGTCAGCCGCAAAAGTCAAGCAATAAATTCTAATAAATATATTAATTGGCTTTTATCCGTTGCATAAGGATGCAAATACTTGAATAACAAGAGTTTGAGGTACTTGAGCATTGATATAGAATCAATAATTATGTCACCAAAAGAAAATTTAACTTGACATAGCTTTTTACTTTTTCTATTCCTTATTGATAAGATATATCATTTAGTAGGCATAAACTGTTAATCTAACTGTAAAGTTGTCAATTTAGTTCATAGAGACATTACAAACTTATGAATCAGCTGTTTACAGCAGGTGGCGTAGTCATGTGGCCGCTACTGGCGTTTAGTGTAGTGGCGATCGCCTTGATTATCGAGCGAGTACGTTTTTGGTATCGGATCAATACTCGGCAACACCGTGTAGTGAGAGAAGTACTCAATCTCTACCGCCTCGATAATGTCGTTGGTGCGTTGGATAAGTTGCAAAAGAACGCAGATTTGCCAATTCCGCGCATTTTTCTGGCTGCACTGCAACTAGAAGAACCAACCCCAGAAGAATTTCGTCTAGCGCTAGAAAGTGAAGCTCAAGCTGAAATCCCAGTTCTCAAACGTTTTCAAAATATGTTTGAGACAATTATTGGTTTAGCACCACTTTTAGGTCTACTTGGTACTGTATTAGGGTTGATTGTCTCTTTTGCTTCATTAAATCTGGGTGATGTGGGAGGTACAAAAACCGCAGGTGTCACAGCAGGTATTAGTGAAGCGCTTGTATCCACAGCTTCAGGATTAATTGTAGCCATATTTACACTTTTATTTGCCAACACCTTTCGGGGGCTATATCAACGCCAAATTGCCGGGATGCAAGAATATGGCGGACAATTAGAGCTACTCTATCGCCGTCGCTATGAACGAGGAGACAGAACCTATGCGTCTACAAGATGAGCCAGATATCCCACCGCAGATCAACATCGTACCCATGATTGATGTGATATTTGCGATTTTGACCTTTTTTATCATGTCAACGCTATTTTTAACTCGCTCAGAAGGTTTACCAGTCAACTTACCTACAGCAGCGACAGCAAAACAGCAGCAAATTCCTACCAAAATTACCGTCACAGTAGATCAAGATGGCACAGTGAGTGTCAACCGCCAACCAACTACTATTGACGCGTTAGCAGGACAATTGCGTACTTTAGTAGCTGATAACCAAGAAGTGTTGGTGATTTTGAATGCCGATGAAAAAGTCGCGCATGGTAATGTAGTGGCAGTGATGGATCAAGTACGAAAAATTCAGGGTGCAAAATTGGCGATCGCTACGCAAAAGCAATAACGCTGATGAAGGTTGGGATGCTCGTTAACATCTCAACCAAGTTCACACTATTGTGACCCGTTCTGTGTAGTACAATGCGTAGAGCAGAATATAACTTGGTGCAAAAAAGCCGAATGTGTTGTTCCATAAGATAATATTCGGAAAGTTTGCTTAGGCAGCGTAGTTACAATGAAGCCTGAAGTTATTACTGCAATCATTGCAGCGATCGTCGCAGTTATTAGTGCCGCTATCAGTATTTATGGACAGATTAGTGTAGCACGATTGTCTGATCAGCTTGCCAAGAAACGCGAGGCTGAATCCCGTGAAGCACAAACAGCTGCTGTGATGTCAAAATATCGAGATCCATTGTTACGATCAGTCATCGATCTGCAAAGTCGCTTGTTTAATATTCACAAAAACCGCGTTCTGCAAAATTTTGATCAACGAAGTTTATCCGAACAAGATTATTTGATTAATAATACCCTATATGTTTTTGCAGAATATTTTGGCTGGGTTGAGATTCTCCGACGAGAAATCCAGTTTTTAGATTTTGGTGATCTTGAATTAAATCGTCACCTGACGGAACTGTTTGTGAACATCACCAAAGCTTTCGGTACAAGTCGGGTTAATGGCAAAGACAATTTTGACCCGACATTTCAATTGTTCAATGGAGAACAGCGAGCGATCGGAGAAATTATGATGAAGTCTCGCTCCACAGATCAAATGCTGGGTTATGAGTGTATTGGTTATGCTGAATTTGTCAGGAAAATGAGCGATCCAGACTTTGTCCGTTGGTTTACAAAACTCAAAAAAGACCTTGATCTGATCATCAAGGACTCGAAAATTGGCGGAGATCGACTAGTTTTAATCCATAGTAGGTTGATCGATCTGCTTGATTTTCTCGATCCCCACTGTGTGCGTATACTCTTAAAGTACAGAACTAAAATTGAGTAGTCAGCGGTCAAACACCTCAAACTCCAAACCACAGCCATATTGAGTTTTACTTGCTACTAACATGACCGGAGGCTGAACGAATGTCGTTTGTTGGTAGAGCAAGTTAATATATAATCGATAAAACTCATCTCATGACTCTCGTGGTTTTCCACCATCAAGGAAAACTCATTAGCATTTACCAAAACTGACCATAGCAAGTAATTCTCCAATCCCCAGTACTAAAGCAATCTACCATCAATACGAGAGAGTCAATCCTATCCAGGGAAATATCGGGGTTAACTTAGTCAAAATTTTTATGCAGTCACCCCTGTCAGATCATGATCTGCTGCTTAAATCCCGATTGCCCTAATCCCCTCAATCCCAAAGGAAAGAAGTCATGCCAAACTTGTAGTACCTCCTTGGTGCCACTGTTAAGAAATCGCTTCCGTGTGATTCGGGTACTTTCCGATGAGGGGGGATTTGGCAGAACTTATTTATCAGAAGATACCGATAAACTCAATGAACTTTGTGTAATTAAGCAATTAGCTCCGAAATTTCAAGGAACTTGGTCGCAGAAAAAGGCAATGGAATTATTTGCGGAAGAAGCAAAGCGACTACAAGAATTAGGCGAACATCCCCAAATTCCGACCCTGATTGCTTATTTTGAACAAGATAACTGTCTTTATTTGGTGCAACAGTTTATTAATGGGCAGAACTTGTTAAAAGAGTTGCAACAGCGCAAAGTTTATAAAGCCAATGAAATTCAGGCAATTTTACTAGATTTAGTCCCTGTACTCAAGTTTATTCACGATCGCGGTGTAATTCACCGAGACATCAAACCAGAGAATTTAATTCGCTGTCGTTATGATGGGCGTTTAAGCTTGATTGATTTTGGTTCTTCTAAGCAATTAACCGAAAAAGTCAAGAATAAAAGTGGTACATCGATTGGTTCTCATGGTTATTCCCCACTAGAACAAATCAGAGACGGTAAAGCTTATCCAGCTAGTGATTTATTCAGTTTAGGGGCTACCTGTTTTCATCTACTAACAGGAACTTCCCCTTTTCAATTGTGGATGGAACATGGCTACGGTTGGGTAAACAATTGGCGGCAATATTTGCGTAGTCCGTTAACTCCAGAATTGGATGGCGTAATGAATAAGCTGTTGCAAAAAGACTTAAAACAGCGCTACCAATCAGCCGATGAAGTTATCAAAGATTTGATTCCTAAACCACAACTCGCCCTACCAGCCGCTGGTCAGTCATCGGGAAAATTCCCCGTGACTCGAAGTTCAACTTTCTCATTTAGATATGCTTTACTAAAAAGTTTAGTCTTAGCCTCTGCTTTTATTCTGTTGTTTGGATTTAGTGAAGTTTGGTATCAACAATATCGCCAGATTCAAGCTACTTTATTATCGAGACTGAAGCCATTAAATTATAGTTCTAGTCAAGGTGAAGTCGCTTTCAATCATTCACCCAATACTGGGGTCAGAAATATTTCTTTAGCTAACACCTTCAAAAGTTCTGCAAAATCTGTTATGTCTGTCGCCATCAGTCCCGATGGGCGAAAAATTGCTAGTATTGCTGAAGGCGATCGCATCATCAAAGTGTGGAATCTCGCCACAGGAAAAGAAATATTAACCATCAGGGGACATTCTCAAAAAATTAATGCTGTAGCTATCAGTCCCAATAGCAAAACTTTGGTGAGTGGTAGCGATGATCAAACTATCAAAGTCTGGAATCTGGCTACAGGTAAAATAGTTCGCACACTACAGGGACATTCTGACTCGATTCAGGCACTAGGTATTAGCCCAAATGGTAAAATTCTGGTAAGTGGTAGCGATGATAACACTCTCAAAGTTTGGAATTTATCTACAGGGAGGCTAATCCGCACACTCAAAGGACATAAATATTGGGTGCGGTCAGTCGCAATTAGCCCAGATGGTCGTAACTTAGCGAGTGGTAGTTTTGATAAGACTATTAAACTTTGGCATCTCAATCAAGAAAACCCAGCCCGCACACTTAAGGGAAATAACAACACAGTTACATCAGTAGCCTTTAGTCCAGATAATACCACCTTAGCCAGTACCAGCCGCGATCGCACCATCAAACTATGGGATGTCGCTTCAGGAGAAGTCATCCGTACTTTAGCTGGCCATACTAACACCGTCACTTATGTGGCCTTTAGCCCAGATGGTATAACTTTAGCCAGCACCAGCCGCGATCGTACCATCAAACTGTGGAATTTAGCTACAGGCGAAGCAATCCACACATTGACAGGACATCAAAATAATGTGACATCCGTCGCCTTCACAACCGATGGCAAGACTATTATCAGTGGTAGTGAGGATAATACTATCAAAATTTGGCGGATATCAAACTAATTCGTAATTGGGCTTATTTTTTGATCAACTCTTGTACAAAGTCCCATCTTTTTTGATAAAGATTCGCTCGCCATTCACACCAGCTTTCGCAATCAAATCATCATCTGGATAGTAAACTTCATCATCAGAAGTTCTATCTCCAACTTCTAAATAAACTACTACTTGATCAGAGTTATTTACCAATTGATGTCCATCTTCTTCACCAGCCGGAAAACCTACCATCATTCCTGGTGTAAGAATTTGCTTTCCTGCATTGGTTACTAATGTTGCTTCACCTGCAATAATGTAAATAAACTCATCTTGTCGAGTATGCCAATGTCTTAAAGCCGAACGACTTCCTGGTTCTAACGTCACTAAATTTACACCATATTTTTTTAAACCGGCTGCATTTCCTAATGCTTTTTTCACTCGACCTGTAACGAAATGCTGAAATTCATCGGGATAAATTGAAGTTGTCCGACTAGGGACATGCTCAGGGTTAATAATCATTCAGACTATCCTTATGCAATTCTTTATATCGATACATCAACTTTATGCTGCCAATATTAGATGTGAAGCCGAAATGTTCATAAAAAGTAATCATTTCTGGCAAACAGTGAAGTGCAATCTGCTCGACTTGATTTAACCGAGGATGATGAATAATTGAATCAATCAATTTTACACCAAGCCCCTGATTTCTATGGCTAGATTTAATGATAACATCGTAAATAGTTGCTCGATAAACAAAGTCAGTCAAAACACGAGTAAAACCAATTAATTGTTCATCATCATCTACTAAACCAATAATAATATCTGAGGCATTCAGCATTTTTACAACGTCTTGATATGTACGTTGTTTGCTCCAAAATTCGTTTTTATATAAATCTAATAACTGGAAAATTTGTATTTCTGTCAAATTGTCAACAAATCGAAAATCCATAATTTGGCTCAGTTATCAAGCAATGTTTTTGTACTCTATAACGATTTTCTAAAAATAATCAATAATTAGCTTTAACCAAAGTATAAAAATCAAATTTTTTTAACATTTCCAAAAATGTAAATACCGCAGGTACATGCAGCGCATTAGATAACATAGCCACTGCCATAACTCTTTCTATCGGGACTGGTAAACTGTAGACTTGCACTTCTTTGGGAATTGGTACAGCTGCTAAACGAGGCAGAATAGCGGCTCTTAATCCTTGATGTACCAGACTCACAACTGTAGAATCTTCTTGAATATCAGCAGAGGTCTGCATAAAAGGTGCTACTTTCTTCATGTGGTTGTGCAGAGGTCGTCCACAGGGTAAACAGGCTAACAAAACTGGTGAATAAGCCGCGATATCTTCCCAAGTAATTTTCGATCCTTTGATTTTGGCTTCTGGTGGTAGTAACGCCACATACTCATCTCGCAGAATTTCCCATGTTTCAAATTCATCACCAGTGGGGAGATAGGTAATACCAAGGTCAGCGCGTCCCTCACGCAAACATTGTTCTACCTCTGTGAAGGAAAGACATTCAATGATGGTGATTGCCACTTCGGGAAATTGATTGTGAAACTTAGCGATCGCTTTTGGTAATAAATGTGTAGCAACACTGCGGAAAGAGGCAATGCGGATATGTCCACCGTGTAAACCTTTATACGAATCAGCTTCCCGCTGCATCATTTCTAAACTTTGCAAAGCTTGACGAGCATGGTAGAGGATGCGATCGCCAGCAGGTGTCAACACAGCGCCATGTCTACCTCTAGCAAACAAAGGCACACCTAATTCTTCCTCTAAGGTGGCAATAGCATGACTTATCGCTGGTTGAGACAGCTGCAATTCTAATGCTGCCTCACTAAAGTTACCACGCTCTGCGACTGCAACCACTGCTCGAAGTTGGGAGAGTTTCATGGTCAATAGATGTAATCAAAAATTGACAAATACTTACTCAATGGTGACAAATAAATTTTATAAATGAATTCTCATATCTATAAATGGCATTTATAGAAACTATACAAGCGATGATTTGATTGCTAAATGAGATATTGCTACAGTTCTAATTACTAAGGAACTTTCTGGAATAATAATATGAGAAATCACATAAATTGTCTACAATCAAAAGACAGAGAAACAAATTGTAATTCAGTCATTAACAATCAATTAACACTGAGCAAATATTCAGACATCAAGAAGAAACTGCAAGATGTTTGGCAAAAAATTATCAAAACTTTACTAGCAGACCCGACTGAATTACAAGTCTGGCAAAAAGTAGACCGCCACGGTAATAAATATTGGTATGCTTACGATCCCAAGACGCAAAAATCTTTTAGCTCCGGATCAGAAGCTGACATAAATATATGGATTGAACAGATATATAGGTATTAAAACTATGTCCGAACTCATTTTAGTAATTGGTAGTAAAAATTATTCATCATGGTCACTCCGCCCTTGGATAATTATGAAACAATTTGGAATACAATTTCAAGAAATTTGCATTCCTCTTAAGCAATCAGAAACTACAAATCAAATTCTGCAATATTCTCCTTCAGGAAAAGTACCTGTATTAATACACAATAGTCATATTGTTTGGGATTCTTTAGCTATTTGTGAATATTTAGCAGAAGTATTTCCTGAGCAGCATTGGCACCCAAAAAATAATGTACACAGAGCAATAGCTCGTTCTATTAGTGCGGAAATGCACTCTGGTTTTCAAAATCTTCGTCAGAATATGCCGATGAATTGCCGTGCTAAACTTCCAGGTCAAGGTTTAACATTAGCAGTTCAAAAAGATATTGACCGTATTATTAGTATTTGGCAGGAATGTCGGCAAAAATTTGGTATAAATGGTGAGTTTTTGTTTGGTAAATTCACAATTGCTGATGCTTTCTTTATTCCTGTTGTGATGCGGTTTGTTACCTACAATGTACAGCTAGATAATGTATCTCAGAACTATGTAAATACAATTTTGTCACTCCAAGTGATGCAAGAGTGGATAGCAGCAGCTAAGGTTGAGGCTGATATTATTCCTCAATGAAGAGGATGCAAGGACACAAAATCAAGAGAAAAAACTCAATGTAAAAATTTACTAATCAGGAAAGGGTTTACGTGCAACAAATGCCACATTGCCTTTTGGTAAATAATAACTACCATAATTACGAGTTGTTTGCACCCGAAAGCCAATCTGTCGCAAGTTTGTAGCTATTTGCGTTGCTCTGTATAATTGCACTCGATGTATTTCATCATCTCGTCTGTAGTGTTCTCCTACTTTGCGGAAAGTGATAATGCGACGGGTTAAAATATTTTGCGATCGCTGTTCTTCTTTTTCGACTAGTACAACCCAGTCCTTTCCTTCGGTAAATTTTTGAGTTGTATTTCCTTGTGCAACCTGCCCCACTTCTGCAATATCAAAAATAAAGACACCGCCAGGCATTAAAGCTTGATATATGCGCCCAAAAAGCTGAATTAGTGTTTGGCGGTTATTATCTGAATCAAACAAGTAACTCAAGCATTCGCCAACTGAAGTCACACCATGACATGGCGGAATCTCAATTTTAAATAGTGAACCAACTTGAAACTCGGCTTGGGGTACTCTTGTTTGTGCGATCGCAATCATCGACTCGGAAATATCAACGCCAAATACCTGATAATTAGCCTTGATGAGTTCGTTTGCCCATAATCCACTACCGCAACCTAAGTCTACTACCAAACCAGAGTGGATTTTGTTTTGAGCTAGAATTTCCAGAATGCCGGGAGCCGATTTGAGCGCAAAATCACGAAAACCGTCATCATGAATAAAGGCGAGGTCTTCTTTGTACCATTCACTCATATTGCGACCTGAGTATCAGTAGTTTAATAAGATAGCTTATCAATTTTGGTCACTTCGGCTTCAAACTGAACTTGTCGGTACAAATCAGCGATCGCTATTTCGACATTCGCCGATTCCAATAGCAATCTGTCGCTCAAATTATACTCTGACAATAGCCATTTTCCCTGTTCGTTGCGTCGAAATACTTCTACACTCGGTTGTGCTACTAGTACTAAGCTCGATCCTCTTACATACTTCAGCGCGATCGCCTAGCCATTCATTTTTTAACAGCGATCGCTCTCAATTTTTTCAATGTATCTTGCTTCTAATTCTCGACTCAGTAAAATATCTCGCTATTTTACTTTTATGTTTCTAGATTCTATTTTGTTTGAAAAAGCTCAAATCCGATTGATGCTTAGGTAGCGATCGCGTTTAATTGGGTTTGTCAGAATCAAATGGATTCCACAATTTCAGTTGAGTCATCCACGAAAAATCACCTGTATTTCTTGTGATCAAAGTTAGTCCATAAACTAGAGCAGTACCAGCAATAATGCTATCACCTAAAGTCATTCGTTTTTGTTGGCGTAGCGTGACTGCTTGCTTTAACACATCCTGAGATATCGGTAAAACCTGAGCAACTTGAAAGAATTCTTCAAAATACTGGCGTTGTTCCTCATTTAGCTGATGGTAACCTAAAACCTCCAAATAACTGAGTGCAGATACCGCAGGTACATACTCAGCGCTCAATTCTCTTAGCCTGTTGTATTTTGGTTGAGCAGAGTAGATAATTATATTGCTATCAAGTAGCATATTTATCGGCCAGGTAATGAACGGTCTTGACGAGTTTCTTGTTGCCATACAACCGCATCCACATCAGTCATAGATTGACTTACAGCAATTTTGCCTAAAATTTCAGCCATTTTCCGTCCCCTTGCTTTTTGCTCTAAAACCGATTCATTTTCCAGAAATGTCACATAAACAGGGTTGATTTGTTCTCCCAATTTAGGTACATCATCAATCCACTCTAAACGACTTCCCTTCAACCAAGCTTTGTATGTTTTCAGCATAATTTCGTTTTCTATTTTCTACCTATTATCGCTCTTGACTCTACAGTAGTTGGCAGCGGAGTCAACATTACCATAGGGTATTGCATTTGCTCAAATAATTCTCAGGTTCAGAGATGCGATCACTGTCTAACATTTAAACAAATTAACTATTTATACTAAATATAAAACAGTATTAACTCTGAGGAAATTGCTGCGTACTTCAAATCACTCAGCAAGAATTTCTGGTAAAAAAACTGATCTGGTGGGGGAAGAAACCAGGATAATGAAGCATAATTAACCTTTATAGCTTTGAGCGATGTCTAACGGCAAGCCGCAAAGCGTCTATGCCATCAGCCAAGATGGTTCACTCTCAAGGCTTTTGATTCAACTTAAGTAATTGACTATGAGTACAGCAAATATTGCGCCAGTTATACGTGTGGGAGTATTGGGTTTCGGTGGACTCGGACAAGCAGCCGCCAAGGTACTTGCTGGCAAACGAGAAATGACTTTAGTAGCAGTCGCCGACCAAAAAGGCTACGCTTACACTGCTGGAGGTTTAAATTTTAAAGATTGCATTGCTACCTACCAGTCTCAAGGTTCAGTGGGTTATTTAGAACCAATCGGGAATTTAACTAACAACAGTATTCAAGATTTAATTGATAGCGCCCAACCTGTAGATGGGTATTTTCTAGCTTTACCTAACCTACCCAATGACTTTATTCCTTCTGTAGCAAGGCAATTTATTCAATCTGGTTGGCACGGTGTTTTAGTAGATGCCATTAAGCGCACCAGTGCCGTAGAACAGCTAATTGCCATGAAAGACGAACTGCAAGCGGCTGGAATTACCTACATGACAGGATGTGGTGCTACACCTGGATTGTTAACCGCCGCCGCCGCCTTAGCCGCCCAAAGCTATGCTGAAATTCATCAAGTAGAGATTACCTTTGGTGTAGGGATTGCTAACTGGGAAGCTTACCGTGCCACTGTACGCGAAGATATTGGTCATATGCCTGGTTATACGGTAGAAACTGCACGGACAATGACTGACGCAGAGGTAGAAGCATTATTAGATAAAACAAATGGCGTGCTGACCTTAACAAACATGGAACACGCCGATGATGTCATGTTAGAGTTAGCAGGGATAGTAGGGCGCGATCGCGTGACTGTTGGTGGTGTAGTCGATACCCGCAATCCCAAAAAGCCCCTCAGCACCAATGTTAAAGTCACAGGGCGCACCTTTGAAGGTAAGATTTCCACCCATACTTTTACCTTAGGTGATCAAACCAGCATGGCAGCCAATGTCTGCGGGCCTGCATTTGGTTATCTTAAAGCAGGTGTGCAGTTGTACCAACGAGGTATTTACGGCATATTTACAGCAGCCGAAATTATGCCCCAGTTCGTGAAGTAAGGGTGTATGGACTAGTACCGCTACGCGGAATTCGTAATTCGTAATTCGTAATTACCTTGCCGCGAGTGTTTCAGACATTTAGAATGGGTGGTTTATTTACGCCATGCTGTACTAGAGGGTAGAGACTGGCATATTCATAATTCCAAATCTCTAAGCTGCGTCCCCTTGTGGGCGCAGTCAATCTCAAATACTCGCTACGCTAACGCAAATCTAAAATCCAAAATTGTTTGATGCTTGTAATTTAACGGAGTTGAATCTTAATGGCCGCTGTTAGTCCTTGTCTAACCTAATTTCTACAACTACTAGGGAATTGGCATAGATCGCAATAATCTTTCCACAATACTTCTAGCATTACGTCCTCCCCTAGGAATGAGGCGATGACAGAGGACGTAAGGTACAAGAAATTTTACATCATCGGGAATTGCATAATCACGCCCGGAAATAAATGCTAAGGCTTGAGCCGCTTTTTGTAATGCCACAGTACCACGAGGACTCACACCTAAAGTAATTTCTTCATCATGTCGTGTTGCTCTGACTAATTCTAAAATGTACTCTTGCAAAGAGGTTTCTACTCTAACCTGAGAACAAACTTGACGCAATTTTTGTAATTCTGCCAAGCTAATGCAAGGCTGTAATTCCGCAGTATTCATTCCTAGTTGGAGATTTTGCAACATTTGCAATTCTTCTTGCGCCGAAGGATAACCCAAACTCAAAGACAGCATAAATCGATCCATTTGAGCTTCTGGTAAAGGAAAAGTACCTTGATACTCAATTGGGTTCTGAGTAGCAATCACAAAAAATGGCTGGGGAACTAAACGGGAAACCCCATCAACGGTCACCTGACTTTCTTCCATCACCTCCAGCAAAGCTGACTGGGTACGGGGTGTAGCGCGGTTAATTTCATCAGCTAGGAGTACGTTGGCAAATACAGGCCCAGGAAGAAAAGTAAATTCACCAGTTTTTGGGTTCCAAATATTAGTACCAGTAATATCTGTGGGTAGTAAATCGGGAGTGCATTGCAGCCGTTGAAACTTACCATCCAATGAACGAGCCAAGGATTTAGCCAGCAGCGTCTTACCTACTCCAGGAACATCTTCTAACAAAGCATGACCACCACTTAACAAGGCTACTAAGACTAAGCGAATTGCCTCGGTTTTACCGACAATGGTCTGGGCTAGATTTTGTGTTAAAGCTGCAATTTGTTCTCTCATGCACCACAGAATGATTGAGGAATCGGCGATTAGGAACTGGAATGGAGAATAACCTATGCCTTATTCCCCACTTCCTGATTTACAGTATTCCCAATCCACTACTGAAAATTAGCATTCTCTACTCAAAATTTTCCGCGCAATGGTGCAGTCTTGTTGAATTTGGGTTTTCAGGGCTTCTAAAGACACAAATTTCTGTTCTGGGCGTAAAAATTCCATTAGCTGTACAGCCAATTTTTTGCCGTACAAATCCCCACACCAATCGAACAGATGTACTTCCACAGATGAATTAGTACCATTGACTGTGGGTCGATTACCGATATTCATGACTCCCAAAATCCACTGCGGAACACTTGCATCCGGTGTATCATTCAAAATGTAAACCCTAACAGCGTAAACACCTTGGCGGGGTAAAAATTTATCGCTGGGTACTTGGAGGTTAGCAGTAGGAAAACCAATGGTTCTACCTAGTTGTTGACCTTGAATAACAATACCGAAGAGAGTGTAAGGTCTTCCTAGACAGAGGTTGGCGCTTTTAACATCGCCATTTTCGAGAGATTGGCGAATCAGTGAAGTGCTAATAGGAGGAAGGCTCACCAATTCACCGTCTGGCAGGTGATTTGTATGAGTTTGTAATGGAACAATGGTGACAGGAATATTGTACTTGGCAGCGATTAGTTGCAAATTTATAGCAGTACCTTGACGTTGTTTGCCAAAACAAAAATCTTGCCCAACACTAATTCGCTGACATTGCAATTGTTGGACGAGAATTTTATCTACAAATTCCTCTGGAGACAAGGCGGATAATTCCTTATCAAAGGGTAGCAGTACTAGCTGTTCAACTCCAAGCGATCGCAATTGTTGGACTTTTTCATCCAGTGGTGTCAACCAAGTACGGGGTGTTCCCGTAAAAAATTCCTGTGGATGGGGACGAAAAGTTACAACTGTCGAGTATGTACGTTCTTGTGGTTGGGGTTGTGGAGTTTCTTGTGGTTGGGGTTGTGGAGTTCCTTGGTTCTGAGGTAAATTCCCCTCGTCTCCCCATACCCTCATCTCCCTATCTTCATTCGGTGCTGACTGTAGAATCGGCTGAATCACCCTTTGATGGCCAAGATGTACGCCATCAAATTTGCCCAGTGCAACATTAGTTGGGGTTAGAACCGATGCGGTTGAAGAAGCAACCCACACAGAACATCCATTTTGAGACAAATTTAGCACGTAGATTCTGGAATTTGAGGTTTATTTAGCCATTAGCCACAAGCAACCTGATGGGACACCGCTGAGAGGAAGACAAGGTAAGTCAATATATGTGTGAGTTTTAGCTTGAATGAACTCACATATTTCTCCTCCAGCTTTCACGGTGTCTTTGTGAGGTAAGTTCTTGCGCTAATAGCTCTTGATAACCAATCTAATCTAAAATCTACGATCGCTTGGCAGGCAAATTTCATCCAGACAATTTACTAACAGGAAAAGATTCTGATAATGAGGCTGAAACAGGTACTGGAAGCACCATTCTTTCCCGTGCCATAATTGCTCCAGGAAATTGCCTAGCAGCTTCTGCTCCCACAGCATCCAAAAAGTCATCATTGTGAGCAGGATCGTGGTGGAAGATTACTAGTGTCTTGACGTTAGCAGCTTTGGCAATTTTCACTGCTT
The DNA here is from genome assembly GCF_015206815.1 of Fortiea sp. LEGE XX443. Classification (GTDB taxonomy): domain Bacteria; phylum Cyanobacteriota; class Cyanobacteriia; order Cyanobacteriales; family Nostocaceae; genus Nostoc_B. Next base: position 22,962 of record NZ_JADEXZ010000013.1, on the reverse strand, counting down.
CTTGCCAAGTGGAATGTCCCCAGCCAATTTTCGGGGATTGTGGTGAATAGTATTCCTCGTCAGTATAAGTACAATCGTAAATAAGAATGTCCGCATTTCGAGATAGCCAAAGGACGTTTTCATCCAATCTGTCTGGAAAATGCTCTGTGTCGGTGATATAAACAGCAGCACCACCACGCCAGTTAACTCGATAGCCGACTGCCTCACCTGGATGATTGAGGGATGCCGTTTCTATGGTAATGTCATTAATGTGAATAGGTTTCCCTGGTTTGACATTGTGAAAATGCAAATTAGCCTGCATAATCTGCAACGGCACGGGAAAGTTAGGATGAAGCATCTGATCGTTGAGGCGTTGCTCGATAGTTGAACCATCAGGAGCGATCGCACCATAAATATGAAAATCATTTCCTCTGACAAACCCTGGGACGAAAAAGGGAAACCCCTGCATGTGATCCCAGTGGGAATGTGTAAATAACAGATGAGCTTCTATCGGCATTTGGCACAATAGCGATTGCCCCAAAACATGCAGCCCTGTACCACCATCGAAAATTAAGCGTTTGCCGCCCGCTTGCATCTCAACGCAAGGGGTATTACCGCCATAGCGGACAGTGTGTGGCCCTGGACTGGGGATGCTGCCGCGAACACCCCAAAATTGCACGGTAAATTGGTTCTCTATCCTAGACATGGGTGTTGCTTGCTGGACTGAGCGGGCGATCAAGAACAAAAATGTTACTTGTTTGGTTAAGTTTATGCTGTTCTACCACATTTGGTAGAGAATGTTTTTCTTGGTAAAACAGCATACTCTGTTTGGGGTAGATTTTGTAAATGTAGAAGAAATACTGCAAAGCAGTTACCTTAATTTTTCTCAGATTATTATGTATCAGTAATATCAAAGCGCTCCTAACTTTATAACCTAAATTTTGTTGTGATGCTTTTAATTGGTACGGAAAGGCAGAAGTCAGTGGTTCGACTTTGCTCACCAAGCAAGGAGAAGGCAAGAGTAAATTTATTACTCAGCACTTTTTCCTAAGAATGACTTATTGTAGGGGAATTTCCCAGTGTGACAATTTATCTAGTCCTGCTGCATAAGTGAGATTGTATTGTAACGGCGTAATGCTGATGTAATTCTTACGGATTACATGCACGTCAATGGGGACATTTGGCGGTAAATTTAAACCGATTGGAGGTTCTACATCTTCTAAAACTTCTCCTGTTAACCAGTAGTAAGTTTTACCACGCGGATCTACGCGCTTATCAAACACATCAACATAGCGCCTAACTCCTTGTCGGGTAAAAGTGACTCCAGCAATTTCTTCCCACTCAACCGCAGGTACGTTAACATTGAGCAACATCAAATCAGGTAGCGGTTTGGCAGCTAGTTGCTCAACCAAAATTTTGGCAAACTTAGCAGCAGGTTGAAAGTCTTTGTAGATATGACTGGTAAGACTGAAAGCAATGCTAGGAATCCCTTCGATCACCCCTTCCATTGCTGCCGAAACAGTTCCAGAATAGAGAATTTCGGTTCCTAAATTAGCACCTTGGTTAATGCCAGAAAGCACCAAGTCTGGAGGCGACTCTAATAAAGCCCACAGTGCCAGTTTCACGCAATCGGAAGGAGTACCATCACAAGCCCAAGCTTTGATAGTAGGATGAAAAATTGATTCGATAATTTCGGCGCGAATTGGCTGGTGCAAGGTGAGTCCATGTCCTGTTGCCGATCGCTCTCGATCTGGACAAACTACAGTTACATCATGGCCGGCTTCTGCCAAGCAATTGGCTAGGGTACGGATACCCAAGGCAAACACACCGTCATCATTGCTAATGAGTAATCGCATGGGTCAATAGTCAATGGTCAAGAGTCTATGGTCAACAGTTAAAGGATAATTGTCAATGTTTGACATCACAACTACAAAAGAAAAAACATACTTTCATCGGCGATCGCTTATAAACTGGTAAAAAGAAATAGAGTTATTTGTCCTTTGTTAAGGCTTATTACTATTAACTATTGATCATTGACCATTGACTATATAACTAATGACTAGCAATTTAGAGACTCAACTTTTAGCATTACAGCAGGAAGGAGAAAATGCGATCGCTGCTGCTGATACCCTAGAAAAACTAGAGGAACTCAGAGTGAGTTATCTGGGTAAAAAGGGGCAACTGGGGGCGTTATTACGCAGTATGGGGCAGATGAGTGCAGAGGAACGTCCTAAGATTGGAGCGATCGCCAATACAGTTAAAGAGTCCCTGCAAACTAGTCTTGACAAGCAACGGGCTGCTTTGGAATCCGCACAAATTCAAGCGCAGCTAGAAACCGAAACTTTGGATGTCACAATGCCAGGAATTTTCCGCCCTCAAGGTCGCATCCATCCCCTCAATAATATTTTTGACAAGGCATTAGATATTTTTGTCGGTATGGGCTACACCGTAGCTCAAGGGCCAGAAATGGAAACCGATTATTATAATTTTGAAGCTCTCAATACCCCACCTGATCACCCAGCCCGTGATATGCAGGATACGTTTTACCTACCAGACGGTAATCTCCTGCGGACTCACACTTCCTCAGTCCAAATCCGTTACATGGAAAAAGAGGAACCACCAATTAGGGTTGTGGCTCCAGGGCGAGTTTATCGGCGTGATAATGTAGACGCGACACACTCAGCAGTTTTCCATCAAATAGAACTTTTAGCCATTGATGAGGGACTGACTTTTACAGACCTCAAAGGCACAATTAAGATGTTTTTGCAAGCTATGTTTGGCGACTTGCCCATCCGTTTCCGCGCTAGTTACTTCCCTTTTACTGAACCCTCCGCAGAAGTGGATTTGCAGTGGAACGGGCGCTGGCTGGAAGTCATGGGCTGCGGGATGGTCGATCCAAATGTCCTCAAATCTGTAGGTTATGACCCAGAGGTTTACACTGGATTTGCTGCTGGTTTTGGCGTAGAACGCTTTGCAATGGTGTTACACCAAATCGATGATATCCGTCGTCTGTACGCCAGCGATTTGCGGTTTTTACGGCAGTTTTAGAAAGGCAGCAAAAATAATGACCAAAGCTTCTAAATTAAATCAAGTTTTAGACAGCATCGAATAACTATCCCGCTTTTGTCACTTTCCGGGAGGGCAATTGCTAGAAGTCTTATGAGGCAATCAATACAAGCTATCCTATTAGAAAAAAATGGGTCTTGTATTTGTGATTAGAAAATAATCGTGCGATTGCCTACGGCACTGGCGAAGCCAATCGCTTGCTATGCAAAAGCTCTAGAATTCAGCAATAGCAAATGTTTTCGGAGAGTGACAGAACAGGGATAGGAAATACTAAATTGATCTGATCCGTCATCGGCTGGCAGAACGTCGGCGTTCTGCCATTGCTGTGAACATAACTCAAGCACAAGCAGAATACCAAAAAGGTACTCAGAGGTTAGCGCAACGGTGCGCTGAGGTTTTATCAACGGCAATTATCGCAATGTCCACAACGCCAGTTAGCAGCTTCTTGAGTGAAACCAAAGGCATTTAATAAAAACTGCCATCGGCACTGTTTAGTTGTTAAATATTGTTGTATTTGTTTGGTAGCTTGTAGTTGTGTTGGTGGCTGTTTTTGCACTTTTGAATTAATAGAGTAATGAAAAGGATCGAGCCAGTTTAGCTGTCCGCTGCTGTGGAGTAGGGCGAGTGCTATGGCTGCATCGGGAAATTGTCGTGTTACTGCGTTGACTTCGCCTTGTTTTGGCAGTTTTTTGACTAATTGTTGTGCTGTTTGGAGTTGCGATCGCATTTTATCAGCAAAAAACTGCTGTCTTTGCTTATCTCCAGAATCTAACCACCCTGTAGGTTCACTTATTAATGTCAGCGCCTCGGCTGGTTTACCATCTCGTCCAGCCCGGCCAATTTCTTGCACATATTCAGATAATAAATGTGGTGCGTGAAAATGGATGACCCAGCGACAATCTGGTTTGTTAATCCCCATTCCAAATGCACAAGTGCAAACCACAAATGGTACTTCACCACTCAACCAGCCTGCTTCGACTGCACGACGTTCTGTTCCACCTAATCCAGCATGATAACTCGCTGTGGCGTAACCTATCTGAGCTAACCATGCGACTAAATCTTCGCTATCTCGGCGGGTGCGGACATAAATTAAGCCAGCTTGTTGTGGTCTATCTTTAATAAACTTAAGTATTTGTTGTTTCCTACTTCGTGGTGTCCAAGCTATGCGGACGCTGAGATGCAGATTAGCACGATAAGGGTTTAAACGAAAAATTTCAGGTTTCTGTAATTGTAAAACTGTTTGAATAATATTTTGGGCTAAGGGGTCTGCGGTAGCAGTAAAAGCCGCAATACTAATTTTTGTTCCTGGTGGTTTTGATTTTAGTAATGCAGTCCGCACAGCACCTAATCTGCGGTATGCTGGGCGAAATGTTTCTCCCCATTGCACAAGACAATGAGCTTCATCCAAAATTAAGGCGTTGATTTGCAATTGTGGCTGACACAATCTTTCCCAAACTGGCGGACTTAACAAAGTTTCTGGTGATAAGTAAAGTAATCGCAGTTGTTGTCTTTCTAATGCTTGCAGTGTAGTGCGGCGTTGAGATGAAGGCAATTCACTATGCAAAAGTGCTGCGCTGAGATGGCGTTGGCGTAGTTCTTCTACTTGATTTTCCATCAACGCTACCAAGGGGGAAATTACTAATGTTAATCCTGTTTGCAGCAGTGCTGGAAGTTGAAAACAAATCGATTTACCTCCACCGGTGGGCATGATGATTAAAGCATCTTTCTGCCCTAATAAACTGCCTATAATTTCTCCCTGTGGTGAGCGAAAATCTTCGTAACCCCAAATTTTTTGGAAGGCTTTACGAACATCCTGCCAAGATGTTGTTACGGGTTGATTCATAATTTAGGAATAGTAGATGCGCCCTGGCTTTTCCACATTGAACATGAGGTTATTCTGAATATAGCCTCTGTAATCAATAGTAAGGTTCAGTAATTTCATCAGGTTTACAAAGATTAGGGTATTTCTATGAATCAAGAACTAAAACACAAGTTTTATATCAGCACAGATAAATCTAAGTTAGATATTAAAATGATTCATAATTTTCTTGACACATCTTATTGGGCAGCAAATATTCCATTGGCAATTGTAGAAAAATCGGTTCAAAATTCGCTATGCTTCGGACTTTATGAAGATTCTCAACAAGTTGGGTTTGCTAGGGTAATCACTGATTACGCGACTTCTGCTTTGTTGAAAGATGTGTTTATTTTAGAACTTTATCGAGGGCAAGGTTTAGGAAAGTGGTTTGTGCAGTATATTTTGGAATATCCAGAACTTCAAGAGGTGCAAAGATGGTTGTTAGGAACAAAAGGCGCTCATGGACTTTATCGAAAATATGGTTTTGAAAATTTAGCAGTTCCAGAAAGAATTATGATCCGGTTAAATCCTCATGTATACGAGGTTTAAAAAGCATCAAAATAATGCAGAAGCTTACTAGAAATTATATCTGCTCAAATAATTCTGTGGACAACTCTCCTTGAGCAACTTTTGTAACAGATCCTGTCATGGAGATACGAAAATCTTCGTTGATTTGGATAAAAATTTCTCCTCCAGGCATTTGTACGGTAATCATCGCATCACACAAGCCAAGTTTATGTGCAACAGCCGCAGCCGCACTGCTACTACTACCTGAAGCTAAAGTGTAGCCTGCACCTCTTTCCCAGATTTCAATTTTGATTGTGTTTCTATTGATAACTTTCATAAATTGAACATTAGTGCGATTGGGAAAGAAGGGATGAGTTTCTAATATTGCACCATACTTTTTGGCGATCGCCGGAGTGATTTCTGTTAAAGGTATAACACAGTGAGGATTACCAATTGTGACTGCACAGAATGTAAAAGTTGCATCGCCAAGATTGATTTGTTCTTGGATAACTTCTCGGCGATCGCCAACTACTGGAATATCATTACTCCAAAAGCTAACTTGTCCCATTGCCACTTGAACTGTTTTGCCTGTATCTTGAATAACCGATTGCACTATTCCGCCTAATGTTTCTATGGTGAATGGCTGATCACTCACAAGACCAATATCCCAAAGGTAGCGAGAAAAAATCCGCAGTCCATTACCGCTTTTTTCTGCTTCACTTGCGTCTGGATTGAAGATGCGTAAAGCAACCTGGGCTTTTTCTGATGCTAACGGCCCTAATAAAATACCATCAGAACCAATGCCAAAATTCCGATGACAAATTATTTTGATGTGTTCAGGTGTTAGAGGAAATGATAAATCTTGGGGATTAATTACTAGATAGTCATTGCCCAGCGCATGATATTTGTAGAACTTCATTTACAGTTATCCATTTAATTGCATTGCTTGGGTTAACGACTGCACAAAGGTTTGATGTTCAAGAAAATTCTGCCTTGTTTGTAATTCTGTCGACAAGGTAGATTTATTTAACAACAGGGATAAGGGTGTAGCAGTTTTGCTCGCTAACACCCTACACGTGTTGTCTAATTCAGATTTTACGCAGTGACTTCTTCTTGCTTTTCTTTGGTTTGCAAGGATGCGTAAAGACGGTTTAACGCATTCACATACGCTTGTGCTGATGCAACTATGATATCTGTGTTTGCTGCATGACCGGAAAATACTCTCGATTCATGGCGTAGGCGAATGGTTACTTCACCAATGGCATCAATTCCGCCGGTTACTGACTGCACAGAGAATTCAATTAGTTGGTTAGGTACGTTCACTACACGGTTTATTGCTTTGTAAACTGCATCTACCGGCCCAGTACCGATTGCTGCATCGGTTAATTCTTCGCCGTTTGGGGTGCGGAGGGTGACGGTAGCGGTGGGACAGGCGTTGCTACCGCAGGAAACTTGCACTAACTCTACACGGAATAAATCGGGCGCTTGTTGGATTTCATCGTTAACAATTGCTTCCAAATCCCAATCGGAAATTTCTTTCTTTTTGTCGGCGACTTCTTTAAATCTCACGAATGCTTTGTTGAGTTCAGTTTCTGATAGTTCAAAGCTCAATTCTTTTAAGCGAGTACGAAAAGCATTTCGCCCAGAATGTTTGCCCAAAACTATTTGATTGTCTGTTAAACCAATCAATTGGGCATCCATAATTTCGTAGGTGAGTTTATTTTTTAATACTCCATCTTGGTGAATGCCAGATTCATGGGCAAAGGCATTTGCGCCGACAATTGCTTTATTCGGTTGCACGAGCATCCCTGTCAAACTAGAAACTTGCCGGGAGGTTTTATAAATTTGCCGAGTGTCAATATTTGTTAATGGTTCTTCCGATTCTACGGCTCTTCCTAAGAAGGGATTGAAATATTGTCGGCGGACGTGTAACGCCATGACTAACTCTTCTAAGGCGGCATTTCCGGCGCGTTCACCTATACCATTGATGGTGCATTCTAATTGCCGTGCGCCATTTTTGACTGCTTCTAAGAAGTTAGCTACTGCCAAACCTAAATCATTATGGCCGTGAACGGAGATAATGGCTTGATCAATGTTGGGGACATTTTCTTTAATGCCCTTTATTAATGCGCCAAATTCGCTAGGAGTTGTATAACCTACTGTATCAGGAATATTAACTGTGGTCGCTCCGGCGGCGATCGCCCGTTCTAATACTTGATACAAAAATTCTGGATCAGAACGTCCCGCATCTTCGGGAGAAAATTCGACATCATCAGTAAAACTTTTAGCATAAGCAACCATTTCTTCAGCGATCGCTAATATTTCTGATTTGGTTTTCTTCAGTTTGTATTGCAGGTGAATATCAGAAGTTGCAATAAATGTGTGAATCCTACCACGAGCCGCGCCTTTAATTGCTGCTGCTGCTGCTTTAATATCATCGTGTCTAGCTCTGGCTAAACTACAAATTACCGGGCCATCTTCTGTTCCGACAGTTTGAGCAATTTTGCTCACTGCTTCAAAATCTCCAGGACTCGCAAAGGCAAAACCAGCTTCTATTATATCTACACCTAAGCGGGCTAGTTGCTTGGCGATCGCCAGCTTTTCATCTATGTTCAGTGTTGCTCCTGGACACTGTTCGCCATCTCGGAGTGTAGTATCAAAAATGATAATTCGCTCTGGTTTATTCATCTTTTTGGCTCGTTTTTTAGGTTTAGTTTTTTGTTTTAAATATTTGTAACCTTAGTTCTTGTACTCTCATTTTTGTAAATAATTATTACTAAGGCACTTGTCCATCTACTTTTTCTATTTGATCTCTAATATCATTTAAATCTATATATCTGTCCGTAGCATTACGCAACTCTCTGGCTATCATTCCTTCTGTAGACACTACTGTAATATGTGTATTTTTAGATCGTAATAGTTCAATAGCTCTTTCAAAATCCCCATCACCACTAAATAAAACCACCCGGTCGTACTGGTCTACAGTATTAAACATATCAACTACAATTTCTATATCTAAATTAGCTTTTTGTGAATAACGACCGGAGGTATCATCATAATATTCTTTGAGAATTTTCGTTCGGACTGTATATCCTAGACTGATGAGAGCATCTCGGAAACCTCTTTGATCTTGTGGGTCTTTTAAGCCAGTGTACCAGAAGGCATTAATTAAAGTTGTTTCTGATTGCTCATGTTTGAAATATTCTAATACTCGCCGTGGGTCAAAAAACCAGCCATTTTTCTGTTGAGCATAGAACATATTATTTCCGTCTACAAAAATAGACAGACGATTCATCGGAGAACCCATAAAAATTTACACCTAATATATAGAAATGAATTTAGATTGAACAATAGATTATAGCAACTCTTAAATCATAAATTTGCTAATATCTCTGAATTAGTTCCTCATGTATAGCCTTTATCTTACCTCTTTCAAAGCATAAATTCGGCGCAAACATCAACCCAAGCTGTTGGGTGTTACCTCTAACACTATATAAATACGTCCTACGATCAAAATTTACCAATAAAGTTGACTGAGTAACAGCATTCTTAGTTATATAAATGTCAATTTTACTCCTAAAGAGGTAAGGCATAGGTCTGAAAGGAGGATATTGGCTGATGGCCATATAAGCTGTTAAGCATTTAATTCGCACATTGAGTCCGCAGGGAGGCAGGGAGCAGGGAGCAAGGGAGAGGGTTTGCAGCTTTGATTTACCATGAAAATAGTGCAATTTAAATGACGATTAGCTTATCAATACAGTTGAGTTAAGGAAAGTTATCTGTTAAGGCAATAGAGGAAGCTTGGAAGTAAAGGAGAGATTTCAAGGATATTAATCCACTTATAGATTTTACTGTTAACAAAATGATCGACTTTTGGCAAATGTGACCTTGACACAAGAGAAAGGAAGCTTCCTGGATAATATTTTTAGGAGGCTCACATTTTGTGTAGAAATATTAGAATTCCGCTACAATCCAATGCAGAATCGGAAAATTTTCGGCTCTAGCCGATCGCACAATCACTTCTAAGAGGTCAAGTTGTGCGTAAGCTTGACTGTAGCTGGGCCGATATCCTGCTAAGTTCAGGTTCACTAAACAAACTGTGTAGAAGAATATAAGATAGATTACGAATGTATAAGATTCTCATTTAACTCTTGTTTGGGCGTGTTTCTACTAAAAAGGGGAGTGAATAATAAATCAAAGTTGTACGTAAACCAATTATTAACACGATATGGCAGAAGAACCTACATCTACCTTAACCAAAAAACATGTTTCTACTGCCAATATAGCGTCAGGCAAACCCACAAAAGTAACTCTGACAGCAGCAGCACAACAATCTCAGCTAGTGGCTCGCTTCAGTCAAATTCTTGCTGCGGCTTCTGCAATTAGCGCCGCATTGCTGAGTGCTTCTGGTTTTGGCTGGGTTAATTTGATGGAGAGTCAGACACTTTCTGGGTTTTTTCAACTGCGGGGAGCAATAGTACCACCAGCAGATATCGTTATTTTGGCTATCGACGACCAGTCAATCTCACTTCCCGAACAGTACTATAAATTAGACCCACAACAGTATGCCTACCTAGAACCACTGAAATCTTTTCCGTTTAAACGTACTGCATACGCACAGATCATCAAAAAGCTAATCAAAGCGGGAGCGCGTTCTGTTGCAGTAGATGTAGTTTTTGACAGGCCTAGCAGTTACGGTAATGCCGACGATCGCCAACTCCAAGCCGTCTTAAAAAAATATGGCAGTAAAGTTACCTTAGCCGCACTCTACGAGAATTTTGAGAGCCACCAAGGCACATTTACACAACTGACTCTACCTCAAGATATCTTTCACATTGGCTCAGTTTCTCTGGGTTCAGTGAATTTCCCTATAGAAGCAGATGGCAAAATTCACAAACTAGCTAGTGAATTTCCCAAACTGTTAGCGATGAATGATGTCCTGACAGAGAAAGTACTCTCCTTTGATGAAGCAGTTTTAGGAGCAGCGCAAGTCAAATATCCCCAACCAAAAGGCGATCGCATTTATTTTTGGGGGCCAGCGGGGACATTTGAGCCAATTCCTCTGTGGTACGTCCTCGATGCACAAAACTGGAATAACTATTTGCAGCAAGGCAGAGTTTTTCAAGACAAAATCGTGATCATCGGCTCAACAGACACATTAAACAATGATTATCATCCAGTAGCTGTTGATAAGATGGCTGAACGCATGTCTGGTGTGGAGATTCATGCAAATGCGATCGCCACTTTAATGCAGAATAAAGCGATCGCTCAGGCAATTTCTAGTCCCGCTTTGCAAAGTTTGTTTGTGCTGGTTTTAGTTGGCGGTACCGTCTGCATTGTCAATATAACTAAGAATAGTCTCAAGAAATTTTTGCTAAGTCTCGCCTTAGCTAGTGTTTGGGGAGGAATTAGCTATGTGTGCTTTATATATGGTCAGTTAATTTTTCCCACTGCTATACCAATAATAGCGATCGCTTTTAACGGACTGTCTTATCTGGGAACTGATGTAGCCAGGGAAAAGATGAGAACCCGCCAATTAGTCAATATTTTTCAGAAATATAAAACATCTCCTGTCGTTCAAGAAATTATTAGCCAACAAAATGATCTGCAAGACTTACTCAAACAGCGAGATTTAGCCGTATCAGGTAAAACACTCGCCGGACGCTACAAAATTGTCAAAGTTCTCGGCTCCGGCGGATTCAGCGAAACTTACATTGCTGAAGATACTCACCGTCCTGGTTATCCACGCTGCGTTGTCAAGCAACTCAAACCAGCAAACACCCAATCTAAGGGGTTAGAACTTGCCAGACGCTTATTTAACTCAGAGGCGGAAACCTTAGAAAGATTGGGAAATCACCCCCAAATACCGCAACTGCTGGCTTATTTTGAACAAGAAAATGAGTTTTATTTAGTACAAGAATATATAGTTGGTCACTCCTTAATTAAAGAACTTCCCTCAGGTCAAGGTTTAGCAGAAACCTCAGTCATTACAATTATTCGGGAATTATTACAAATCTTAGTATTTGTGCATGAAAACGGTGTGATTCACCGAGATATTAAACCCAGCAATATTATCCGAAGACATGCAGATCATCAGCTTGTATTGATTGACTTTGGCGCAGTGAAAGAAGTCTCTACGCCTCAGATGGAGAATTCAGAGCAAACTCCCTTTACAATTGGGATTGGTACTAAGGGATATGCACCAAGCGAACAATGTTTTGGCCGTCCCCAATACAGTAGTGACATCTATGCGATCGGTATAATTGGGATTCGAGCTTTAACTGGGATTCCCCCCCATGAAATAGATAGAAATGAAGACGGAGAGTGGCAATGGAGAGATAAAGCACTCGTGAGTGATGCCTTAGCTGAGATACTTTGTAAGATGGTATTGGATGATTTTAAACAGCGATATCAGTCAGCATCAGAGGTGTTAGCAGTGCTTGATGAGTTGACAGATTTTCAAGATACTAACACCTGGCAGCAGAATAATTCGTCAATAAATACATTCTCTTTTGATGATTCAGACTTAACTACTACACCTTGGACAGAAGATTCGTCAGAGACTTTATAACCACATAATCATGAATGATTGGTGAAAAAATCATATTGAGCATAATTATGGCAAACCAAAGAATTTAGTAATCAAAGGTAACAGTTTGCCGCAGGTTTCAACTAACTTCTCTGTTGTAGGCAAGTCAGCAATTGTGCCTTTCAAAAATTTCAGAGCGGTTTTTGCTATTTTCTGCATCGTTCCATCTTCTGGCTTTTGGCCTGCTTCTGCGATCGCTTGAATCTGTTCTAAAGCCTCTGCTTTGTCTTCATCGCCTAGGTTTTTATCAGCTTCAATAGCAGCTTGTAGTTCAGTCAGCAGTTCCTTAATTCCGGGTTTTTCTGGTTCGGGAGATGGAGGTAACTGATTAATAGTATTTGTTACATTACCACTAATTGCACCGATAGCAACACCTGTCATTGAGGAATTTTCGCCTACGGCAGCTATACCACTGATGTTTCCTTGAGCGCCACTGATATTGACATTTCCTTTATTTTGTGACATAAAAAATTCTCCTTGATTTTGATATGTTTCTACATAAAACTTCGGCTGATGAATAGCATTCTCTAACAGTTTTTCTAAACTTTGGATACGGTCTTCTTTTTCCTTAATGCCTAAAAGTAAGGCTTGTAAATCACTATAAGGTAAAGATTGAATTTCGGTATATTTTTTAAAATACTCTTGATAAAGTTCTGATCGGTTCGCATCATTAGCTACTATGGCTTGCAGGCGAATCTTGTCTTTTCCTCTGCCTTCCAGGGCAACAATTTCTAATCCGGCTTCTGGGTGATTTTCTGCTAGTTGTGTAACAGCGATCGCCGCAGCAGTGGGATCAATACCTTCATAGTGAAATAAGTCTAGAGTTTTGAATTTATTAGCTACTTGACGCGGATCAATATTTTGTGTTTGGTAGAGGTTGAGTGTTTTGATAATTGGGGCAATAAATTCCGCAAAGTCTCCTGGCTGAAAAATTTCTCGACGATTATCAGGTTTACGGCAAGGATCAGGATCATCCTTGGTTGGTAGCTGCATATATATATAATCACACTTGATCTGCTCAAATTTTGTGTCAGTCGAAATTCCCCAATTTTGAATATAAGCTCCTGTTAAACAAGCTTGATTAAGAATAGTTTGATATAGCTGTGCTTGACAAAGTTTTGCACCTGCTAAATTAGCATTTTGTAAATTGGCTTCGCTTAAATCTGTACCAATAAAACTAGCATCTTGTAAGTTAGCATTTTCCAGATTTAGTTCTCTGAGATTTAAGCGATCAAAATTTTTTTCTCTCCCTTCTTTGGTAACAACTAACTGCCGTAATTTAGGATTTTCTAAATATGTACCTTCTAAACGCGCTTGAGCTAGATTTTTTGTTTGCAACCAGCAGGTGTGGGTGAGGGTAGCTTGGCGGAAATCTACACTTTTGAGGTTAGCTTGGGTAAAGTTAGCATCCGTTAAATTTGCACCACGAAAGCTAGTTCCACCTTGGGAAACAATACTAACGGCTAAGGAGCGAATGAGCAAGTATTTCTGATTTCCGGTTATAGCTTGCCAACCTACATAAATACCAATGGCGATCGCCACTAAACCAACTAACCCAGCCATCAGGTATGCTGTAACTTGCGATCGCACTCCCAATAATGCACCCAGAACACCACCCAATACAGCAATTACTCCGGTTAAATTTACAATTCCCGGCAACGCCATAACTCTGGCTACGGCTACAGCTAAAGCCATATTTACAACACCAGCTATTGAGCCAGCTAAAGCCAGTATCGCTAATATTGCTCCAACTGCCGAAGCATTTCCTATCTCATTTTCGGGTAACAATGCTAATAAAATGATTGAGCAAGCAGCTACTACTTCCGCTAATGTTGCTAGTAGTAAACCTAAACCTTGCCAGAGAATAATAATTAAAAAAATCGCTAAAGTAAATATTGATATTATTCCAAAAGCAGGGGATATGTTAGCATTGCCACTTAACAAATCCCCGATGATTGCACCACCATAAGCGGCAATTAATCCGGCAAATAACGACACAATTAATGATAAAATAACATAAGCAATCCCTTGAAAAATTGGCAACCCTGCCTTGGTACAGGTAAAATTTGCACAAACGAGAATAGCATTACTAAAATTTGCGCCACGGATATTAGCATGACTGAAATCGACTCCCGTGAGGTTTTTTCCCCGGAAGTCTTTACCCCTTAAATTAGCATTGGTAAATTCATTTGCCATTACTATTCAACCGTACTACTGAGGGGCATTTCCATCTCAGTACAGACCTGATTATTGGGATTTTACACATAATCGGTGGGTTGTTGCTGACATGAGTAGATGTTGCTTCTTTTACTAAGAATACACTTGTGGCTTCTCTCTCCTCAAGGCTGATAATCGCATAAGCTGCGCGATCGCGAACATAACTATCTGGATCTTTACGTGCGTTATTCAGAGCCAGATAAACATCTTCAAACAGATTCGGATACGCATCTTCTACATAACGGCCAAGCTTCCCTAAAGTATCAGCCGCTTGAGCGCGTACTTGAGGGTCAGGATTTTGTAGAGCCACAATTAAAGCGGGAACATGATCTTCAATTTTGCTCAACGCATAAGCTACATGAGCGACAAAATCACGATTTGGATCTTGGAGTGCGTTAGTCAGCACCGGAACAGCCTCTTTTGCTTCTGCTTCCATACCAAATTCTCCTAGAGCATAAGCCGCATAAACGCGCACATTATTATTTGGGTCTTTCAGTGCATTAGTCAAAGCCGGAACAACATCTTTTGCTTGTGTTCCAATTTCTCCCAGTGCATCAGCAGCAAGAGCGCGAACACTACTATCTGAATCTTGGAGTGCATTAATCAGAGCCGGAACAGCTTCGTTTGCTTCTATACCAAGTTTTCCTAAAGCATCAGCAGCTTTTTCGCGTATAGTAGGAGATGTATTTCCTAAAGCGCTAATTAAAGCGGGAACAGGATCTTTACCAATTTTTTTCAGAGCATTGGCAGCGACTACCCGTACATCTTTGCTTTTGTTATTTAATAAATTATTCAACAAAGGTACTGCTGGTGATGATTCTGCACCAATTTCACCCAGTGCAGCAATCATAGTGATGCGGAGGTTTTCATCTAAGGTATTTAAACTTTTGATAAGAGATGGAACGGCTTTAGACTTACAGGCTACCAGGGCATTAAAATCAGCAAGTTCACCTTTGTTTAGTTGCTGGATATGCTTTTGAATTTCTAGCTCAGTGCAGCAATGCTGAGTTGATGAAGTTTGCGAGATCGCCTTGACATCACTAACGATAGGTATGATCATAACCCCCATGAAAGCTAGAGTCGTCAAGATAGCGGCCGGAGATTTACTAGTATTTTTACGCATGATCAACCCCAGGTAAACAATAATTCTGAGGTAAAATGCCATGCGATCGCTTACGGTAGGGCATAGCCCATCGCATTTTCATCTTACTTTCAGAAAAATACGTACACTTAGTTATACAAACAAGTCTTAAGCTATTACGCCTTTAAATTACACAATCATCTATGAGTTTTGTTAATTGTTAACAGCAAACACGACAACCCCACACCCTATTCGTGACTAGAACTCGGTATCAATCATTTTAAGAGGGATTTTGAAACCACTCTACAAGTCCTTTAGCTAAAGCTTTTGCTAGTTTTTTCTGTTCTTGGGGATTTGTCACCCATTCAAATTCATCAGGATTACTCATAAAACCCAACTCTAACAACACTGATGGTGCAGCGGCTGGACGTGTCAGTGCGAGGTTATTCCAAAACACACCGTAAGAAGGTCGATTGAGTTTTTTCACGAGATAGTTGTGCATGAATACCGCTAGGTTATGAGCTTGGGGATGATACCAAAACATCCCCACACCCTTAGTATTTTCCGCATCACCATTATCAGGCAAAGAGTTGTAATGAATGGAAAGTGCGATCGCCGGTTTTTCTTGACTGATAATTGCTTGACGCTCTGGTAAAGAAACATCTTTGTCAGAGTCTCTTGTCATAACGACTGTTGCCCCAAGCTGCTCCAGATTCTCTCTCAGTAGCTTTGATACCGTTAAATTGACATCTTTTTCGAGATATCCCGTTGGGCCAGTCGCACCAGATTCTTTACCACCATGCCCAGGATCAAGTACAATTTTGATACCAGATAAAGGTTGTTGTCTCCGATTTTTAATGGCAGGCGGATGACGCAAAGCTAAAACCAGGGTTGTACCTTCGTATCTCAGCTGATACCCCCACTGTTGCGCTTTTTTGAGGTTAAAGGTGTATTCTACCTGTCCTGGAGCCACTTGTTGCCAATCTAGGCGAGAAATTACAGGGTCATCATCCAAGCGAATAATATCTGTTTGAGCAGTAGTATTGTAAAGTGTCAGGGTGAAGGTTTTGTCTCCCTGTTCTACATTTGCTGGTACAGGAAACTGTAGGGGAAAAACCATCTCTGTTACACCAGGAAGCCTGCGATATCCGACACTACGAATAATTGAGCGTGGCGGAACAGCACCCGGTAATAGACGAGTCTCCTTACTATTAATCCAAGCACCATAATCCAAGCGTAACCATTCACCTTCTCTACCTGTAACTGCGGCTTGTGTTCCTTTAGGTAGAGGAGTCAGTCGAGAATAATCAGTACTAGGGCCAGTGCGGGCTACACCTGCATCTACCGTCACTTCAGCAACAGGTAACTGTGCGGGGGAGAGGATGACAATTTTGCCAGTCCCCGGTTGAGTGATTGTCTTACCATTCAGCGTCAGTTTAAACTGTGGTTGACCTAAATCTATCTCTTGATTAGCATCTGGGACAACAGCACCAGAAATGATGTTGTTGCCGTAAATTAGGCTTAAGACATTAGTATCAGGTTGTTGAAACGTAGTGCAACCCGCATACTTCCTAGCAATAGACTGGGGAGTAGGTTGGTTCTGCCCCGTGAGAGCGGCCAAATTACTCGGTAGTTGTACCTGTTGGGGTTGAGGTACTAGGGCAACAGTTTGATGAGCAAGGTTTACGGAGACGTTAGCATTAAGGGGTGCAATTGCACTAAAACAAATTAGTTCCCCTCGGAGTCTGGCAATATCTACTGTTGGAGTGAGAGAACCTTGAGCAAAGGCTAACCCCTTTGGTAAGACAGGCTGAGTCGAAAGCCGTGTCACTTTAATCTGAATCGTTTGATTTTTGTGACGTACAGTAAAAATATTCTCTCCCAACTGCAAAGGGAAACTTGGCGAAAAATGACCAGACTGACTGCGGTTAATTGACTTACCATTGATCAGAACCTCTCCGTCTGGTGGTGCTGTACCAATAAAAAAGATTTTTTCTGCACTGGTTTGGTAGTTGGGTTGAGGAAAAACAACAATAAGAGACGAATTTGCCAATGCTACAGAGGAGGTGGCAATTAAGCTGAGTAAGACTAATCCTAAAATTTTTTTCACGACAAAATCACAAGAGATTTCACCACAGTGACTGTGGCACAATTACCAAGATAAAGATGAAAGATAAAGTATCAAGGCTGAAAAATTAAACTTCATACTTCATACTTCACAGTTCAGACGATGTATTTTGAGAAGGCGCGAGAAATTCAAGTTTATTATGACTAAGTTTATTTTCGTAACTGGAGGTGTAGTTTCCAGTATTGGCAAGGGAATTGTAGCAGCAAGTCTAGGCCGTTTACTCAAATCACGGGATTATTCGGTGTCGATTTTAAAACTAGACCCCTATATTAATGTCGATCCTGGTACGATGAGCCCTTTTCAGCACGGGGAAGTTTTTGTTACCGAAGATGGTGCTGAGACAGATTTAGATTTGGGACATTACGAACGCTTTACTGATACCTTGATGTCACGCCTTAACAGTGTGACTACAGGCTCAATTTATCAAGCGGTGATTAATAGAGAACGGCGCGGTGACTACAATGGCGGCACAGTACAGGTAATTCCCCATATTACCAACGAAATCAAAGATCGGATTTTGTTGGTTACTAAAGAGACTAATCCTGATGTATTAATTACGGAAATTGGTGGTACGGTGGGAGATATTGAATCACTGCCGTTTATGGAAGCCATTCGCCAGTTACGTAAGCAAGTGGGACGGCAAAATGTTTTGTATATGCACGTTACCTTGTTGCCTTACATTGCCTCAGCTGGGGAGATGAAAACTAAGCCGACGCAGCATTCTGTGAAGGAACTGAGATCAATTGGTATTCAACCAGATATTTTAGTTTGTCGGAGCGATCGCTCGATACCCACAGGATTAAAACAGAAATTGTCTGAGTTTTGTGATGTACCGGAAAAATGTGTAATTACTTCCCAAGATGCTCTGAGTATCTATGAAGTACCACTAATTTTAGAACGAGAAGGTCTGGCAGAACAAGCACTAGCGTTGCTGCATATGGAACCACGTCAACCTGATTTGACAAAGTGGCAGACGATGGTAGAAAGGCTTTACAGTCCTAAACACACTCTGGAAATTGCCATTGTTGGTAAATATGTGCGGTTAAGTGATGCTTATTTATCTGTAGTGGAAGCATTGCGTCATGGAGCAATTGCCACCCACGCTGATTTACGCTTGCGATGGATAAACTCAGAAGTCTTAGAAACTGAACCAGCCGAAAATTATCTTGAAGGTGTGGACGGTGTGCTTGTACCAGGTGGCTTTGGTACCCGTGGGGTAGATGGTAAAATTGCTGCCATCCAATATGCCCGCGATCGCCATATACCCTTTTTGGGTTTATGCTTGGGAATGCAATGCGCTGTCATTGAATGGGCAAGAAACATCGGCGGGTTTGCAGATGCTAATAGTGCTGAATTTGACCCCAATACTACCAATCCAGTCATTAACCTGTTGCCAGAACAGCAGGATGTGGTCGATTTAGGCGGGACAATGCGCCTTGGTGTATATCCTTGTCATATTCGTCCTAATACTTTAGCTGCCCAACTTTATCAAAAGCAAGTAGTAGAGGAACGGCATCGACATAGATACGAGTTCAACAATACTTATAGTCAGCTGTTGTTAGAATCTGGCTATGTTATAAGTGGTACTTCCCCCGATGGCCGTTTAGTGGAAATTGTGGAACTTCCCAATCATCCTTTCTTTATCGCTTGCCAATTTCACCCAGAGTTTCAATCGCGCCCTAGCAATCCCCATCCTTTATTTAAAGGATTTATGCAGGCTGCGATCGCTCTTAACTATCATAATTCTAGTCTACAAACGCCTGTAGAAGTATCTTAACGAATTCAAAGTCAATTTTTGAGCTTTGAACTCACCTACACCAACATTGACTTAGGGCTGACAGATTTTGTTATACAGGGTTAGCATCATTTTTTCATATAGGACTTAAGGAGATGTTGTGCCGTACTGGATGAGAATCTTTTACGAGAGGAAAGAATATGTGATTAATTTTGACCGTGTTAATGCTTTTTGCTACGAAAAAAACGGTAGAGTAACTTTCTGGTTGCCCGATAGTGCCATTCCAATTGTAATTAATCCCCAAAGTAACTTAGAAGACTATCACAAAGTTATAAAATATCTCGAAAAAGTCACTGATGTAGAAGTAGAAAATATCCATTGGGTAAAAATTATCGATGACAAAAATGAATATATAGTTAACCTCAACTGCATCAGTTCTTTTTGCCAAGAATCCAATGGAAGGATAAGTTTTTGGTTGCCGGATGGTACTATCCCAATTATTATAAATCCCTTAAGTAACCCGGATTCTTATCAAAAAGTCTTGCAATTTGTGAAAAATACAACGGGATATTCTTTGTCCTAAACAACAATTAATTCTCCAAAGCGTTTCCAAAAACGTTGTATTTTTTTACGCGCATTTGGTAGGCTTACACCGCTATGCGGAAGTCAAAAATCAAAAATCAAAAGTATTATGAAACAAGCTCTTTAGGGCTTTTAAATGGTCTGTTTATTTACGCCATTTTGTACTAGGGTTTTCATGAAAGCTTGGTCAAAAATCCCAGAATTCGTTTGGTGTTGGCAGTCAAGAGAGTGCGACGGTAGGCATCTGCGGCTTTTTTTATGGCTTCCGCTTGGGTGGGATAGGGATGAATGACACTGCTTAATTTACTCAAACCTATTTTATTAACAATTGCGGTGGAGATTTCCGAAATCATTTCACCTGCATGAGCAGCAACGATGGTAGCACCGATAATTTCGTCAGAGCCTTTTTTGTGGAGGATTTTGAGAAATCCATCTTCTTCACCATCGGCGATCGCTCGGTCTACACTACTAAAAGGAATTGTAATTGTCGTTATCTCAATACCTTTTTTCCGCGCTTCATGTTCGTACATTCCCACATGGGCAATTTCTGGGTCTGTGTATGTCACCCAAGGCATGACTAAATTACTAAGTTGAGAACGCCCTAACCCAAAGGGCGAAAACAGCGTATTCTTAATGACAATCCGCGCGGCCGCGTCAGCCGCATGAGTAAATTTCCAGTTCATGCAGATATCACCAGCCGCATAAATCTTAGGATTCGTTGTCTGGAGATAATCATTTACCTTCACACCCTGATGCGTATCGTACTCTACGCCTACACCTTCTAAATTCAAGCCTTCCACATTTGGCGCACGTCCCGCACCTGCTAAAATTTCATCCACCGTCACAGAATCTCTATTACCGTTAGATGAAAAGTAAAGTCGCTTCCCTTCGGTAACGGAAACCACTTCTTCTAACTGGCAATTTAGTACCACGCGAATGCCTTCTTGAATGAAGACATTCTGCACAATTTCCGCCGCATCAGCATCTTCTTTATTTAACAGGTGAGAACCGCGATGAAACAGCGTTACTTCACAACCTAAACGGTGAAAAGTTTGCGCCAATTCACAACCAATTGGCCCTCCACCAATCACAGCTAACTTATCCGGGCGCTGAATCAGGGAAAAAACTGTTTCGTTGGTCAAATAACCAACTTTTTCAATACCGGGAATGGACGGACGCACAGCCCTCGCACCTGTAGCGATTACCGCTTTTTTGAACCGCAGGGTCTTCCCGTCAACTTCCACAGTGTTGCTACTGGCAAATCTACCACTACCTAAAAAAACATCAACACCAATATTTTTAAAACGTTCAGCCGAATCATGATGGCTAATACCAGCCCTCACCCGCCGCATCCGCGCCATGACTGCGGGAAAATCAACTTCAACTTGCTGCTTAGGGATATTAATCCCTAAATTTTTGGCGTTCCAAATTTCGCCAATTACCCGTGAAGACCGAATCATACACTTAGAAGGGACACAACCAACATTCAAGCAATCTCCACCCATAAGATGCTTTTCGATTAATGCAACTTTCAAACCTAAATCTAAACCTGCTGCACCAGCCGCTACCACTAATCCCGCCGTTCCAGCACCAATAACTACCAAGTCATAATAATCAGCAGGTTGTGGATTTACCCAATTTGGCGGATGTACATGAGACACTAATTTTTGGTTGTACTCATCTACTGGGCGAACGATGACTCTCTCTAATTCTGAATTAAACATTGGTGGTATCTCTCCTGTGAAACATGAAGTGTGACTGTCGCGGAGGACAAAATACAGCTTTGCGCCAATTTCTCAAGAATGCACTTTTTGAAATAGTTACTTAAATTGACAATACGGTGAAAGCACATACTATCTAAAAGTTTGAGCAATGAAAGTTTTCTCTGACCGACACCAGTACAACGCAACAAAATTTTTATAAATTGTCATTTTTTGCTCTTGACTCTCTAGTTAAGTGGAGAATTTATATTGTTGTAAGTTTCGCACAGAAACTTTGAAATTTATTGAATTACAGGTCAAAATCATGACAAAAACTAATCAAATTAAAAGGTTCTCTCTAGCAGCAGTTGCTGCACTTGCTATTACCGCAGTTACTGGTTTAGCCGTTTGGGCTGCAACTCCTTGTACTACTCCGACTCCTGACTGTTTGGAGATAGATTGCGACCAATAGTTTGTTTTTGGTGTATGTAAATTTTCTAGCAGATTTTGAGCAAGGGGATGGCACTAACTCAAATTTGAGTTAGTGCCATTATTTTTAAGTGGTCACAATCATCGGACATCTAATAATTTTCTAGCTATAGCACCTCTTCATCTAAAGCTTTTCGGGCAATGCGGGTGACATAAATTGTAACTGCAACTGTCGCAATAAAACCAATTATGCGAATTGCCCATTGCACGGTGGGGTTACTAGGTTGACCTTCTGTACCAATCAGTGCCAAATTCCCAGCCAAAGAACCAATATAAACATACATAATTGTGCCAGGAATCATGCCTACAGAACCAATAAAGTAATCTTTTAAAGATACTCCTGTCACACCAAAGGCGTAGTTTAATAAATTGAAAGGAAATATTGGAGAAAGTCTAGTTAATAAAACAATTTTTAATCCTTCTCGACCAACGGCTCGGTCAATAGCCGCAAAATTTTGATTATCTGCAATTTTACGTGCAACCCAACCCCTGGCTAAATAACGTCCCACCAAAAATGCAGATGTCGCGCCCATAGTTGCACCAACAAACACATACAAAGAACCCCAAACCACACCAAAGACAACACCTGCACCTAAGGTGAGAATTGAACCAGGTAAAAAAGCAACGGTGGCAATAATATAAAGTCCAATAAAGGCTATTGCTCCCACTGTTCCCAGGCTATCAATCCATTGCAAAGCATCACGTAATATCGCTTGGGGATTGAAGGAGTTGGTTTGTGATGCTGTTTGTGCTAAGGCAGATTCTGAGTGAAAAAAAATTGCGATCGCTAAAGTTGCGATAACTAAATTCGGCAACAAATAAGCTTTTCTTAATTGTAGAAATTTTAGAGGATTTACTAACAATTTATTGTTCATATTCTTGTTAATCACTCAAGGCAAAAGTTAGAGGCTGTTTTAAAAGTCTAAGAGGTGGTAAAAAAACTCTCTCAGTATATGCTGTGAATAGATAATAGACAGCACTGAGAGAGCAACATGAGTAAAGCATACCCTAGCAATCTGACCCGCGCCCAA
>NZ_JADEXZ010000139.1 GCF_015206815.1 Fortiea sp. LEGE XX443 | reverse complement strand
TGGTTGCCCAGATGTTCATGAGGTGATACCAATTCACGAAAATCTTGATACAAATTAATGGTTTTTAATTCTTTCCCCCTGCTCCCTGCCCCCTGCCCCCCTGCGGCCTACTTGTATCAAACTTAAAGTGAAACGGTATGAGAAAAGCACAACTCTCAATCTACCTGTTTTTGGCCTGAACCGAAAAGTATTGGGGGTTGAATCTAATTTTTGACTACTTTTGCGTAGGCTTCATATACGCCTTTGACGTTGTACCAATTAAGGAATATTCTGGCTATTTCTAATGCTAATTGTGGTTTACCTCGTTTAATTAGCCAGCGCAAAAAGGGAGCCATTGTGCGCTCATTAAGTAATCCATTAAGTGAGAGAATACCCCACAATAAGCGATGCAACCATGTCATTTGAATCATCATTCGCACTTCCCAAGTGGGATGTTTTTGATAAAACAAAACACCCATGCGTCCGCGTTGAATTTCTTTTTCAATTAAGTTGGGGATTTGCTCTAAATTAAATGGTGGATGCCAGTGATAACCAACTGCTTCAGGACATTTGATAAGTTGTAGACCTAGATTTTTGAGTCTCACGCCTAGTTCTAAATCTTCCCAACCATAGAGTTGAAAACCAGTATCAAATAATCCGGCTTTTTCTAACCAATGTTTAGGAATGGCAACGTTACCTGTGGCAAAAAAAGCAGCTGAAAAATCTGTGATTTTGTAGGGTTCAGCGGTAGGATTGTCGAAGTTGCAGGTATTAATTACTGCACCGTAAGTAAAAAAGCGATCGCTGTCTAATTTCTCTTTTCCCTGCAATAATGCGTTAGCGTGAGCTTGCAGAAAGTTTTTCAGCACTACTAAATCGCTATCGATAAAGATGATTGTATCTCCTAGTGCCTGTTCTACCCCCAAATTTCGCGCCGCAGCGGGGCCAGCATGGTTTTGCTGAAAGCAGCGCACATGGGGAAACTCTTGTTTATGTGCTGCCAACCATTCTAAGGTTCCGTCGGTAGAACCATCATCTACCAAAACAATTTCGTAATCAGTAACTATAGTTGACGCACTCAATTCCTGCATTTCCAAGGCTCGGAGGCACTTTTCTAAAATCGGCAGGCGATTGTAAGTTGGTATCACAACGCTGAAAAACACAGTCTCACCCACAACAGAAATTACCCATCTCCAGCATAGGACAGTACGGCACTAAAGACGGTTCCTGATTGGGTAGGTATGAGCCAACTACCTCTACTTCCGGGTTTGCACATCACAATAGTTAAGAATTTTTGTATCCGCCGTTAACAAAGGACAATCATAAAATCTGGCTGTAGCTACAATAAGTTGGTCAAATGGCTCGCCATGAAAGTTATTCGTCTCCTAAGAAAGCGTATTTATTTCGGTTATTACTATTGTTTAAAATTCATTTTATACAATAGTAATTGATACTAAAAATTACTGATAAATAGAAAATAAAGTGTGAAATTTGTTCAATTATTCTAAAATATAAAAAATTCCGAAGCGATTGGATATACTCGAAATTTAAACTTGGGCAAATGCAATTATGGTAGTAGATTGGTTGGCTATTTGGGGCGTGACTCAAGCTGTCGGCTTTGTTTTCAAACCCATTTTTGAGGAATTAGCAAAAGATGTAGCAAAAGACTGGGCTAAAGATTTATTAAAATGTATCCCCAAGAACATTTTACAGCAACTCAAAAAAGAAGATATTGAAATTGCTGCTGGCAAAGCATTGAAGGAGTTTTTAGAATTAATGCAGCAGG
This sequence comes from Fortiea sp. LEGE XX443, assembly GCF_015206815.1. Taxonomy (GTDB): domain Bacteria; phylum Cyanobacteriota; class Cyanobacteriia; order Cyanobacteriales; family Nostocaceae; genus Nostoc_B. The sequence continues at coordinate 3,829 of NZ_JADEXZ010000139.1, read as the reverse complement.
AATTAGATGATACAGATTTAGAAGAAATAGAATTCAAACAATATAATAAAACTTTAAAAATTTTTATTAGCAATCAATATATCAGGGAGATTCTAGGTTATCCTTTCCAAACAGACTGTCAATTTTTAGATCCTCAAGTACTTTCCAATACTTGGTATGAGATGAATTTACCCAGCTTACCTCAGAAATTTGAATGGGAAAGACTAACCAAAAGATATCTAAAAAAGGTGAAAGCAATTATTCGAGAATCAGATAAGTTACGCTCTTTTTTAGACAGTCAAAATTTAGAGCAAGTAAAGAATAGTCTGCAAGAAATTGCTGGGATTCCCACAGATTTTGATTTGCATAGGTATCAAGAAGGACTATATGAGCGGTACGGAAATCTGAAATTAGATAGTTTAGATACAACTGGGTATGCTTATAACGAGTTGAAGTTATGGCGAATGTTTATCGCTCAGAATGTGCGGGAAGTTCACCAAGTTTTACCACAAGTGCATGAATTACCCAAAGAACATCTAAAAAGACTAAGAGACAACAATCAAATAGAAGCAGAAACTTTATTAGAAGAGTTGGAAGGCTACCGTAAGGTTTATTTTGAACAACCAATAGTTTCAGTTTTAGATATTATTAATAATCCAGTTTATAAATATATAGTTATTTTGGGTGATCCAGGTTCAGGAAAATCGACATTATTGCAATTTTTAGCGTTAAATTGGGCAAAAACGCCACTTGAAAATATATTTTCTCAACCAATTCCTTTATTAATTGAGTTACGCACGTATATTCGGAGAAGAGAGAATAAAGAGTGCAGCAATTTTTTAGAGTTTTTCCATAAATGTAGTGGTATAGTTCATCATCTCAATCAAAATCAACTTCACGAACATTTAAAAACAGGTCATGCTTTAGTGATGTTTGATGGCTTAGATGAAGTTTTTGAACTAGGAAAGCGAGAGGATGTGATTACAGATATTCATCGCTTTACTAATGTATATCCTAATGTGCGAGTGATTGTAACTTCTCGCGTGATTGGCTATAAACCACAGCGATTGCGAGATGCAGAATTTCGTCATTTCATGCTGCAAGATTTAGAACTAGAACAAATTCAAGATTTTATCAATCGCTGGCATGAGTTAACTTTTAATGATGCGGAAGATAAATCACGAAAACGTGAGCGGTTGCAAAGAGCAATCGATACTTCAAAATCCATTTCTGAATTGGCAGGAAACCCACTTTTATTAACAATGATGGCAATTCTCAATCGTAACCAAGAATTGCCTAGAGACAGAGCAACTCTTTATGAACAAGCATCTCGTGTGCTGCTACATCAATGGGATGTGGAACGTGCTTTAATAGAAGATTCGCGTCTAGATCCAAAAACTATTGATTATAAAGATAAGCAGGCAATGTTGCGTCAAGTTGCTTATCACATGCAAACTAGCGCTAAAGGTTTGACTGGCAATTTAATTGGCGTGGGTGATTTAGAAAAGATTTTAATTCGCTATTTAAAAAATATTGAATTTGAACACCCAACTAAAGTTGCGAGAGTGATGATTAATCAATTGCGAACTCGCAATTTTATGTTATGTTTCTTAGGTGCTGATTATTACGCATTTGTGCATCGCACTTTTTTAGAATACTTCTGTGCTTGGGAGTTTGTTTGGCAGTTTAAAGAAACGCAAACACTTTCTATTCAAGAATTAAATAGTGAAGTTTTTGGTAAACATTGGCGGTATGAAACCTGGCATGAAGTGTTGCGCCTGATTACAGGGATGATTGAGCCGAGATTTGTTTGCGAAATTATTGATTATTTAATGGCACAAAATGGTGAAGCAGAAAAGTTTATAAATCTGTTTTTGGCTGCCAAGTGTCTTGCAGAAGTCCGCAATAGATTGTTAGTGACAACAACAGCAACTAAATTACTGAATCGGCTGAAAGATTTAACTAAATATGACCTTGGTTACTATTATCAACCATATCGAGATGAAGAAGAAACGAAACTAGTTCAAGAAATTCGGACTAAAGCAGTTACATCTGTAGCTACGACTTGGAAAGATGACTCTGACACCTTGGTTTGGCTGAAACAACTTGCTAATGCTGATGAACATGAAGATGTGCGACGTATCTCAGTGCAAGAATTAGCCAGAAGTTTTAAAGATCATGTTGATACTTTAGTATGGCTAAAACAACGGGCGATCGCAGATAATGATTGGACAGTCAGACAGGTAGCATTGCAAGAATTAGCTCGGAATTTCAAAGAAGATGTTGAAATTCTCCCCATGCTTAAACAACGCGCCACCACCGATGAGAATGAATATGTGCGCCAAGCCGCTGTGCAAGAATTAGCGCGAGGCTTTAAAGAAAAACCTGATATTTTACACTGGCTGAAACAGCGTGTCACTGCTGATAATTCCGGTACGGTGCGGCAAGTTGCTGTGCAAGAATTAGCACAAGGTTTTAAAGATGACTTAGACACTCTACCCTGGCTAAAGCAACGCACCATAGATGATGATTGGACTGTGCGACAAGTTGCAGTGCAAGAATTAGCTAGAGGTTTTAAAGATGATTCGGAAACACTGTCAACTCTGCAACAACGCGCTATTAGCGATGAGAATGAATATGTGCGCCAAGCCGCAGTGCAAGAATTAGCTAGGAGTTTTAAAGATGATTCTCAGACTCTCGCCATCCTCAAACAATGCGCCACATCTGATAAATATTCGGGTGTACGACAAACAGCAGTAGAGGAATTGGCTAGGGGGTTCAAAGAAGAACCGGAAATTTTACGTTGGTTGAAACAGCGTACTACTGCTGATCACGATCAGTATGTGCGACGTGCCGCCGTGCAAGAATTAGCTAGAGGATTTAGAGATGATCCTGAAACTTTAACTATTTTGCAACAACGAGCGATCGCTGATCAATATTCCGATGTGCGCCGCGCCGCCGTGCAAGAATTGGCTAGGGGATTTAAAGATGATCCTGATACGCTACCAATTATCAAACAACGCGCCACCGCAGATGATAATGAATATGTCCGCCGTACAGCATTGCAAGAACTAGCTAGGGGTTTTACGGATGATCCTGATATTCTCCCGATTCTGAAAAAACACGCTACATCTGATAAATATGCAGATGTGCGCCAAGCCGCCGTGCAAGAGTTAGCCAGAAGATTCAAAAACGATCCTGATACTCTCGTCATTCTAAAGAAACGCGCCACCGTTGATAAATCATCCAATGTCCGACAAATTGCTGTACAAGAACTAGCCAGAGGTTTCAAAGACGAACTGGACTTATTTGAAGTTTTCTACGCCTGTATTGTTAATGATCCCTTTAAGCGGGAATATAGTTTTCAAAATAATCCCCGCCAAGTTGCACTAGAAGCAATTACAGAACAATATCTCCACCATCCGCAGACTTTAGCACTGTTGCGCGACAGAGCAGCAAATGACCCAGATGAGCAAGTGCGTGAGTTTGCGAAGAAAAAGTTAGCTGAGTTAGGGTGAAAATTTTGCTGGCGATCGCATTTCACCGCAGATAGTCAAAATGCTTGAATCAAGCTCAAAAGTACAAAAAATTTCTTACCAAGAGTTGTTGTACTATATAAGAAAGTGTGCTCACCTATATGTTGTTGCGGGGATGATTGCACTTTTGCCTACTACTCTTAGCAACAGAGATGTCCTGATACAGGTTATTTTCGAGACTGTCTTAAGAGGGTGTTTGAAAAGTTTTGAGTGGTGAAATTTTATGCCAATCGCCTCACCATGATCCGGATCATGGCAAGGTAAATAAACGTCTCCGATGTTTCGGGCAATAACTCATAATCTCGAACTAATCG
>NZ_JADEXZ010000138.1 GCF_015206815.1 Fortiea sp. LEGE XX443 | reverse complement strand
TATACCAAAGACAATATTCATCCACAAATTTGACGGTTTGTTTGGGTGGACGAGGCTCTACCATGCTCTGTGTCTTCGTTCTGGGCTTTTTACATCCTTATACTACCGCGATAGTGACACAACAGGGTTATGTAGGCAACCTCTCTTATGAAGTTACAGAAGACGATCTTAAGGGTGTTTTTGCTGAATATGGTAAGGTAAACCGGGTTCAAGTACCGAATGACCGCGAAACAGGCCGTCCGAGAGGCTTCGCTTTCGTAGAAATGGGAACAGATGCCGAAGAAGCTGCTGCCATTGAAGCCCTTGATGGTGCTGAATGGATGGGTCGCGCCCTCAAAGTTAACAAAGCCAAGCCCAGAGAAGACAGAGGTTCTTCTGGTGGTAATCGGGGGGGATACGGTGGCGGCGGTGGACGTAACCGCTACTAAGCTTTGAAACAAATATTTGACAAGCAAGTCTTAAAGTCAGACAAGAAGTCTGTCTTTTTTTTGCACTGTTACCCTTAAACAGCAATTGATTAAGTTAATTTAGCAGGAGAGATAATGACCCAAATAGTAGTGGGTGAAAATGAACACCTTGAGTCAGCCTTGCGCCGATTTAAGCGAGAAGTTTCCAAAGCCGGAATTTTTCAAGACATGAGAAAGCACCGTCACTTTGAAACGCCTATTGAAAAATCCAAGCGCAAAAAACTGGCTTTACAAAAGCAGGGTAAAAGACGTTTCCGCACTTGAGAACTGACATAGATTTTAACGAATGCCCTCATAGTGTTTATGAGGGTTTTTTCTATGGAATTTAGCAGCAGTAAGCAAAAATTAAGCAATAGTAATTCTTACTGGCTTCAAAGCTTTATCTGTCAACGATTACAGTCGCCAATGCTGTTAACCTTTCTTGCGCGGTCGCACCTGTGATTACAAGATGAAAAATGAATGTATTATAAAGAATCGCATCAAGGTTTGTACAATTGGCTGTTGATTAATCACTCTAATAGTAATGCCAAAATTTGAGGATCAATTGGAAAGTATTTATGCCATATCTCGCATCTGTTGGCGTGAGTGGTTGTCAAACAATCATCTTACTTCGCCTGGTATATGGTTGATTTACTACAAAGTCAAAAGCGGTAAACCAAGCGTTAAATACAGTGAAGCAGTCAAAGAAGCTTTATGCTTTGGTTGGATTGACAGTAAAGTCAAATCATTGGATGAAGACCGTTATCAGCAAATTTTCACCCCTCGAAAACCTAAAAGTGTATGGTCAAAATTAAATAAGCAATATATTGAAGAGCTAATTGAACAAGGCTTGATGACTCAGGCCGGTCTAGAAAAAATTCAAGTAGCAAAACAAGATGGCTCGTGGAACTCCTTGGATGCTATTGAAGCGTTGACAATTCCAATAGATTTGAAGCAAGCTTTAGAAGCAAACCCTTCAGCCCATCTTCATTTTGAAGCATTTAGTAATTCATTGAAGAAGAACATTCTATTTTGGATTGAGAGTGCAAAACGTCCAGAGACTAGGTTGAAGAGAATTGAGCAAACGATAACCGAAGCAGCAAATAACAGAAATCCATTGAGCCGATGAGTTAATTCCACATAATTAGGATTTGGTGTAATGAGAAAGGAGTCAAACTAGTGCAGGCCACAACTCAAGACAACTTACCTGTTGGAGCAAGCCTTACTTGTTCTTTTTCCTGTTCTTTTTGCGAGACACCTTCTGAATTTTTCTTTTCGCTTGACGTTTGGCATTGGCTGTACGATTCACCGCAAATCCACTACTGGAATCAGAGGGAAATTCTTTGTAGTAGCCTGCCAAGTTTTCAGTCGGTTCAAAGTTTGATGCTTGATTTAACACAGGAGCTTCAGTTTTTAAGCCCAATTCCATCTGCACTGAATTCCAGTCTCCGGTGATCATCTCATCAACACAATCAGCTTCAAAGGCTTGCTCCATTACTGACGCAGACTCCACTGCTTCCAAATCTATGAGCGCAGCAATAATAAAACTGTTAAATTCCGGTGCTTGTACTTGAAAAAATTCCAGTTGTTGAGTGAGGATGGTGGTACAGTGCGTACGAAAATTGGAATCTTTGAGAGCGATATTTGTCAGACTACTAACAGCAGTGGCTCGTGAAAAAACACCTCGTGAGGTGTCAGTTAGATGAGTAGTCAATGCTGGAATTGCAGATGAACCAATCATGCCAAAAACAATAGGCAGTTCCTCAGCAATCCATTCCCACACATCGTTATCATCTTCATCTCGTTTGGAAAATAAGCTAATCAGTGGTTCAATCGCCGCTTCTGCCCTCAGTTGCCCTAGTGTTCGCCAAGCATGAATGGGCGACCAACATTCTGGACTATCCGTTGATGCTTCATATAGTTGAGAATCCGTCGCCATACGGACAAGCTCAGGAATATGTTCATTCGTAATCCCTAAAACTAGATAATTAGGCCAGTTATGCAAGTCAAAATCACAGCAGTCACCATAAGTGAGTAATTGATTTACGGGTGATAAATAACTCGCTGCCGACATAACAACATATCCTGTCAACTTTGATAATAGTAGCGCACAATGTTTAACTCCTTAAACAGGTTGCGAAATTATATGAATTTTTTTTGATCATCAAAACATTAGTATACGAACTGTTCGCTGACTTCACTGGCAGAAAAAGGGTAAAGATAAGGATTTTCTCAAAAAGGTATTTATAAGGTAAATCAATGGCATTCCAATGGCATATATAAGGATTGATTTGCCAAATAAACTCTGTACATCATCTTATTACTAGCTTGTCAATTAGAGATTGTAAATCCATTTAAATAAAAGTAGAAAATTAGGTTCATGAACTGCTATTAAATTGGAAATACTTTTGAAACTGCTTCAGGAATAATGATACTTTTTCAAACAAATCAGGAGCATACTTCTAAATCGTATGTCACAAACCAACTCTTCGATGCTTTTCTTTCTTGCACCTATAAGTCTTATCTTCTTTTGAGCGATGTTGATAGCCAAACTACTGAGTATGCAGCTCTTGAATCAAGACTGGATGAGGAGTTTCGTATTGAGGCAAAACACAGGCTGAACACAAACCAGAAGACCGTCCCCGCTCTAGACTGCCAGACTCCATCTCTGTTGGATTTACGTACAGGTGAAGAGTTTTTTTTCGGAATCTTTGTTACTAAAGACAATCTCCAATCACAAATCGACGGCGTTAAAAAGGTTTTCGGCGATTCACCACTTGGTTTATTCCACTACGAACCAATTTTGTTTAGTCGGAATGCTCATATTAACAAGAGGCATAAGCTGTGCCTTGCATATAGAGCCTTTGTGTTAGGAAAAGCACAAGGTAAGATGCCTGATAACGGAACAATTATATTTGGTACTAACTTCACCGAGTCTAAAATTCGTTTAGAACCTTACTTTAAAGAGGTTTCGCTTTTAATAGACTCCTTACTTAGTCAAGTAAATAACCAGACCAAACCATCTCTTTACCTTAACCGCCATTGCGATGTTTGCCAATTCAAAAAACGCTGTAGAGAGGAAGCTCTAGCCAGTGATCACCTCAGTTTGCTGCGCGGAATTAGTGAAAATGAAATTGCCCGAAATAATCGCAAGGGTATTTTTACCGTTACGCAGCTTTCATACACCTTTCGCGCCAGGCGGCGACCCAAAAAAGCTAAGTCAGCCACACTGCCGCATAGTTATCCTCTCCAAGCATTAGCTTTGCGTGAAAAAAATTTATATATCCACGGCAATCCTGAGATAGCCAGTGCGAAAACGCACGTATATTTCGATATTGAGGGTGTACCTGAAAGGGACTTTAATTACTTGATTGGGCTGCTTATTGATGAGAATGGATCACAACAGTATCACTACTTCTGGGCGGACAGTAAAGAACAACAGCAACAAATATATGCTCAATTTATCCAAGCATTGCAACATTGCGACAATTATGTACTTTTTCATTTTGGTAGCTACGAGAATGCAGCCTTAAAACAGATGCAGTCTCAGATGCCTGACGAATACCAAAGTAGACTCGACGAGATCCAGAAACGAACATTCAATCTGCTGTCAAGCATCCATTCACACATCTATTTCCCTACTTGGTCAAATAGTCTCAAAGAAATCGCCGCGTTTTTGGGATTCGAGTGGAGCGACAGGGAGGCTGGTGGACTTCAAAGCATTGTATGGCGCGAAAACTGGGACAGTACTCACTGTCTTGAGTTAAAGCAGCGATTGATTCAGTACAACTATGACGACTGTTTGGCCCTGAAGCGAGTGGCCGACTTTATTGCTTCAGCTTTGTCAACAGAAACATCCCTCCAAGGTAATGATGAAGCTGGAACAAAGATTGTTCACACAACCCAAATGCAATCTCCAACTGGCCGAACACATCAGTTCAAAAAAATTGAATTCGTCTTCCCCGAATTAAATTTCGTAAATAAGTGCGCCTATTTTGATTATCAGAGGGAAAAAGTCTTTGTACGTACAAACAGAGATTTGAAACAGATTAATCGCAGAGCAAAGACACTTAAACATCACAAGATAAAACCCAACAAGCTAATTAAAATAAGTGCTAATACTTGTAAGTTTTGCAAAAGTAAGAAAATTACACAAAAACATGAAATTAAAAGACAGGTTATCGATCTGCGATTTTTCGAGGGTGGAGTTAAAAAGTGGGTCACTGAGTTTTTATCATGGCAATACCAATGTGCAAAGTGCAACAAGACCTTTGTACCAGATGGTATTCCAGACGGTAGAACGAAATATGGTCATGGATTGATGTCTTGGTGTGTATATAACAACATAATTGGTGGGCAAAATGTACTCAGAGTACTTCGGGTTTTGTCCGACGTTTTCAATCTCGATATTTCACGACCATCCATTTACCGCTTTAAAGCATATGTTGCTGACTACCTCGCCCCATTAGCTGAAAAGATTCTAGCGAGCATTCTTCAAAAACCAATTCTTCACATTGACGAGACGGAAGTTCAGCTGGTAGGAGGCAAGGGTTATGTATGGGTTTTTGCGAGCATGGATAGCGTCTATTTCATGTACCGGGAATCCAGAGAAGCACAGTTCTTGAAAGATTTACTCAGTGATTTTCGAGGGGTCTTAATTTCCGACTTCTTCTCAGGTTACGACTCTCTTAGCTGCCCACAGCAGAAATGTCTCATTCACTTAATTCGAGACATGAATGAGGACTTGTTGAATAACCCGTTTAACGAAGAATTCAAAGATTTGAGCCAGCAGTTTGCTAACCTGCTGCGTGATATTGTCCAGACGGTTGACAGGTATGGATTGAAGCAAAGACACTTAAACAAGTATAAACATTCAGTGAGCAAATTTGTTGAATACGCTAAAACTACAGTTTTCTCATCCGATATTTCAAAGAAATACCAGAAGCGAATTGAAAAGTATGGTGATAGGCTTTTTACATTTCTAGAATATGATGGCGTTCCCTGGAACAACAACAATGCAGAAAATGCGATTAAGGGACTTCCAGAGAATAAGATATACAAGCCATAAAAATGATAATCATTCTGAAGGGGGAAAGAGCAGTTGCCGTCGGCAACTGCTCTTTCCTCCCAAATATATGCAAGATAAATGTCTGCACTCAAC
>NZ_JADEXZ010000137.1 GCF_015206815.1 Fortiea sp. LEGE XX443 | reverse complement strand
CTAATTCACATTTGTTACTGGGATTCAATCATTTAATTGCAGCCATGAATCAATTTAAACCCTTTTATGCTTCTGGATGATTTAGCTCCTGAACTACTTGCTTATTCCGGAAAGTGACAGAAGAGGGCTAACAAGTTACGCGCCAGTGGTTTAAGCGTAGAAACAGGCAAATTCGGCGCAATGATGCAAGTTTATATCGAAAATGATGGGCCGGTAACTTTGTTACTCGAACGAGAAGCGACGTGAAAAAGTGCGAAGTAACGCGATGTGCGACTTATTCTTGAAACCCCTCTTCATAGCTTGCTTCTCTTACGAGACGCTACCGCGAACCCGCAGGGTACCTCTCCCCGCAGCGAAGAGAGGCTTTGAGTATTACTCCCCTTCCCTTGTAGGGAAGGGGTTGGGGGTTAGGTTTGAAAGAAAGTTGCACACCACGTGAAATAATAAGTTTTTCTCCTACTCCTTGACTTCTAAAACTAGACTACTGAGTTCTAAATGATGAGAGAATATTAAATTAACCATCACAAAACTTAAAATTCTTTCATCATGGCAAAAATCCAGTTTTCTAGAGGTCTTGACGAAGATGTAGTCCCAGATGTACGTTTAACGCGATCGCGCACAGGCGATACTGGTACAGCAACCTTTATTTTTACAAATCCCAAAGCCTTGAGCCAAAGCAGCACTGAGGAAATTACCGGGATGTACCTGATTGACGAGGAAGGCGAAATAATTACCCGCGAAGTCAAGGGTAGATTTGTCAACGGTAAAGCAGAAGCATTAGAAGCTGTTTACATTATGAAATCTTCTGACGAGTGGGATCGCTTTATGCGCTTCATGGAGCGGTATGCTGAACAAAACGATTTGGGATTCAGCAAATCTTAACCCGGATTTCTCACCAATTATTGCAACCTCAGTCCAGAGTCCGTAGGGGCGGGTTGAGCGAAATATTCGTGAATGATTTGAGCATATCTGTGAAACCGCCCCTACTGTTTGTGAGAAATGCGGATTAAGTAGTCATTAGTCTATAGTCATTAGCAAACGACTATAGACTAATGGCTCTTTGCAACAATTTAAGCACTCATACCAATTTTCTAAAATTCGGCAACTTTGAAACCTAGATAAAATCTGAATTTCTTAATTACGAATTACGAATTACTTATGACGCAACAACCTCATCCAGATGCGGCAAAAATGACGGTAACTTGTGCAATAGTGACTGTCAGCGACACTCGCACCCAAGAAACAGATAAAAGTGGTCAACTTATCCAACAATTGTTGTTAAGTGCTAACCATAGTGTTGCAGCCTACGCAATCATCAAAGATGAGCCAGCACAAATACAAGAACAGATAGAATTGCTGGGTCAAAGTGCCAAGTTAGATGCAATTATTTTTAATGGTGGTACAGGTATTGCACCGCGAGATACTACTTATGATGCTATTGAGAAATTATTAGAAAAAACTCTGCCGGGATTCGGAGAGTTATTTAGATTTTTAAGTTATCAAGAAATTGGTTCTCGCGCGATCGCCTCTCGCGCTGTCGCAGGTGTTTATCAAAATAAATTAATCTTCTCTCTTCCTGGTTCTAGCAATGCAGTGCGGCTAGGTATGGAAAAACTGATTTTACCTGAACTGACTCATTTAGTCAGCCAAATGCGGAAATAGGGAGTGATCCCAATTTGGGATTTTAGCTTTAAAGAGGTTGTATTCTAAGCGCTTAGGTAAAATTAATTACATAACAAGTAGGAAGAGGTAGTTTGAGCATATTTTTTAGACTATCTTTTTTTACTACGAAATCGTAGAATTCTACGGTGTAGTCTAATGCCGTGTAGATAACGCGACTCTGGAGGTTAAAATGACAGAAGAACCTACGATTCAATTCACTTTTGCCGTTGATGACCCAGAATTAGATGATGAGAGACGGCAAAAAATAGCCAGCAAGCTGCTGCGGGAAATCCGCGATTTGGATGAGGTGGAGAAAGCCGATCGCGCTGAAGATTTGAACCCAGAAGTAGGAAGCAAGCCAGGATTCGCCACTTTGATCGGATTCCTGACGGCTGAAGTGAGCATGAAGAATGTTACAAGCTTCTTAGGTTTTTTGGGCGATCGCCTGGGAGACAAGCCCATCAAAATTACTGTTAAAGTTGGCGAGAAAGAAGTCAACATAGAAGCCAAAAGCAGACAAGAACTGCTAGAAAGTGAGAGAGTAGCAAAAGACTTATTAGCAGCAATGAGCGATCGCAGTAATGGCTAAGAAGATAGCACTACTGATTGGAGTCAGTGAGTATGGTGAAGGGATTCCACCTTTATCATCTGCGCTCAATGATGTGGAAGCTATGCAGCGAGTTTTGCAAAACCCAAATCTAGGAAGTTTTGAGCAGGTTGAGCGGCTGCTGAATCCCGACGCGATCGCCATGCGAAAAGCAATTCACAAGCTGTTTAGAGAAGTTGCAAAAGACGACTTAGTATTATTCTTTTTCTCTGGTCATGGTATTACTAATGATCAAAATCATCTCTATTTAGCGACTCGAAATACAGCTAAAGACGATTTTGAAGCTACTGCTGTAGACGCAAATTTTATCCAAGGACAATCAAACAATTGCTATGCTAAACGGCAAGTTTTGATTTTAGATGCTTGCTACAGTGGTGCTTACGCTCAAGGTTGGCGGACAAAAAGTGTTGGTGTTGATATCAAAAAGCAGTTAGGCGCGGAGGGGCGAGTTGTTCTAACATCTTCAAGTGCAACTCAAACATCTTTTGAACAAGAAGGTGCAACACTTTCCCTCTATACTCAATATTTAATTGAGGGAATTGAAACAGGCGCAGCAGATACAGATAACGATGGCAATATTCATGTATGTGAACTGCATGATTACGCTAAGGCAAAAGTCCAAGCAGTCAAGCCTAAGATGACACCAGAAATCATTCTGGATAAGGAAGGATACAATATTTTACTGGCTTATGCGCCAAAGAATCCAGAGGTAGAGTATCGCAAGCTGGTTGAACAATATGCTCAAAATGGTGAACTGAATGAGTTTGTCTACTTAGTTTTGAAGCCAAAACGCAAAACATTTGGACTCACAGATGAACAAGCCGATCAAATAGAAAACGAAGTTCTAGAACCTTTTCGTAGAAGGTTAGCAAATTTAGAAAGTTACAAACAAGAATTTGCTAGGGCTGTTGAGCAAAAATATCCTCTAGATGAACACATTTTAAAGATACTGAAAGATTACCAGCAAGATGTTTTAGGTCTAAGAGATGAAGATGTAGAGGACATAGAGAAAGAGATTACATCTACTAAAGGAACACAAAAACAAGAAGCAGAAAGACTACAACGCCAACGAGAAGCAGAAGAAGCTGAGAAATTACAACAAAAACAAGAAGCAGAAAGGCTGCAACACCAACAAGAAGAAGCTGAAAGAATACAGAAACAACAGGAAACCGAGAGGTTAGAAAGACAACGAAAACAAGAGGAAGCAGAAAGGTTAAAACGGCAACAAGAACAGGAAACTGATGATCTGAGTTCTACTAAAGGCGTAAACTATACACATTTGCGCGATTTACTCAAAGCTGGAAAGTGGAAGGAAGCGGATGAAGAAACTCGATCAGTGATGCTAAAAGCTGCTGGTAGAGAAAAAGAAGATTGCTTTGATACCAATTCAATTGAAAAATTTCCTTGCACAGACTTACGCACGATTGATCAACTGTGGGTAAAATACAGCAATGAGCGTTTTGGATTTAGTGTGCAGAAAAAAATCTGGCTAGAAGTAGGAAAAAATTGGAATGCTTTTTGCTCACGTGTAGAATGGCAGAGATCCGCAATGGGCTGGGTAAAAATGGAAAGTATAAAATATTATTATGAATATGATGATCAAGCCCCATATGGAAGTCTCCCTATCGGAATACCCCATCCAATTAGAGTTTCTGGAACGAAATCTTCATATCGATCAATTCCATATTTGTGTCTCTTCTCTCGCGTCCAGACTTGTAAACTGTAGCATATAAGGTTTACACAAAATTGTAAAAATTTCCAAATAGGTCATTTCTACGAAGTCTTGCAGGTTCTACGTTCCGCCGTTTTTGCCACTTTTGCTGTTGCACTTGTAGTATGGCGTTAGCAACTTGCCCAATGAATAAAGAATTGACTCAAGTGGGTTTCAGATCCCCGACTTCTTTGAGAAGTCGGGGATCTTTTTGTTCACATAACTGCTCTATACTCAAAGTTTCATGTTTTGAAGTTGAAGTTCCGTGTTCTAAGCTCGAAGTTTTGTGTTCTGAACTCCAAGTTTCGTGTTCTGAACTCCAAGTTTCGTATTCTGAACTCGGTGTTTCATGTTCTGAACTCGGTGTTTCATGTTCTGAACTCCAAGTTTCATGTTTTGAACTCGGTGTTTCGTGCCCTAAACGAGAATGTTCGTGTTCTGGGGTGGAATGATGGTGTTGTGAGGGCGTAGGCGCAGCCCGTCGGAGACATCGCTCGACTTAAATTATAGAATAATGAGCGATCGCTCTCCAAGAGTTTAAAAAAAATCCTCTCATTTTACTCATATTGGCAATCGCCTCACCCGAAAAGTTTCATTACTTACAGAAATAATTGAACCAGCCTCTAAATCTTCCTGGCACTCATTCAAAACTTGCGTCAACTTTTCGTTAATTACATCGTAATTTTCATTTCCTAATCTAAACAAGATGACACTGGGTAAATTATCTCTACTAACTGCTAAAAGCTGGGCAAAATCTAAATCTACAGTTAATAAAATTCTCCCTTCTGTACGGGCTTTAATTAAAATCTCGTTATCTGGTAGCCTTTGCAAACCTTCATCGCGCAAATGCACCACATCATAACCACCACTACGCAACCAAGATACAGTACGTAGTGAAATTCCCATATCTGCCAAGAACTTCATTATGACGATTATGCACTTTTGAAGGGATAAACTCGCTCTTGAGTCAACCACGCCGCGTAAAGTAGAGATTGACGAATATCATCTGGTTCTAAATCTGGATATTCTTCTAAAATTTCTTCTACAGTTTTGCTATTAGCAACTAAATTAACGACAAGAGAAACCGGAATCCGCATCCCACGAATGCAAGCTTGTCCCGCCATAATGTTCCGGTCAAATGTAATTCTGCTCAGATTTAACATAAGATTATTTAAATTATTTCTAATGGTGTTGCTGACGCTGGGCAATCTGGATTAGTAATCTTAATGCTTCATTCACTGCTTCATCATTAGGAAAAGCTTGAGCAACATCAGGATCTAAACGCACTAGGTTCGTTTGTGTACGATATTGCTCAACATATTTACCTCTAATTCCCCCTGCCATTTGTGCGAAGTCATATTCAGGGCGTAGTTCATCTTCCATTTCGTTTTCAATTCCTTCTTCATAAAAACTCCTTTCTTGACGGGTAGCTTTTCGGTCGCTGATAATTCTTACAGTTTCTCCTCTATCAGTATGTGCAACTACTAAAAGTTGTCCAAACTCAGAGGGTGTTTGAAAAGTTTTGAGTGGTGAAATTTTATGCCAATCGCCTCACCATGATCCGGATCATGGCAAGGTAAATAAACGTCTCCGATGTTTCGGGCAATAACTCATAATCTCGAACTAATCG
>NZ_JADEXZ010000136.1 GCF_015206815.1 Fortiea sp. LEGE XX443 | reverse complement strand
TATTTACCATCTTGCATGTGTCAGAAAATCAGTTACGTTCATTGGTTTGAGGAGATGATGTCATGCTGACTATTTTAGGCTTAATAGAGTTAGTGTAACTATATATGTAAATTTTTGTATCAGCATTTAACATTTCTGATTCACGGGTTATACTTTGTCCTTCGCACATCTGGACTGTCTCAAGTTATCAACCAAGGCAAAAAAACCAAACTAGTTTTAGACGAACAACGCCTCAAAATTTGGCAAGGCTTCAACCCAACTGAAAAATATTTCACACTCTTAGAATCCTGGCTACTTTGGGGAGAAGGCGAACTCTTAGGCGAATCTAGAGACATATATAGACCATTATTTCGCTGCTGCCAATTTTGGCGAGAAATTCCAGATGAAGGTTTAACCGTTAACAGTTACCAAGAACAAGATAAATTAGTTTATTATCCAGGCTTCCACAATCTTAGCCTGTTGCATTTATTTGGTTTTCTTGACCTCACTCCAGGAGAACCAAAACCCGCTAAAGGATGGCGTATCACTACTGTAAAACGTTGTCCTTGGGGAGATGCCATGATAGGTTTGCTCTCAGAAATTTATGATGAAATTGAACGACAGCCAGAAGATGAAGAAATATCTCTAGATTTCCACATCACCTTTGAAAAACTCAAACCATATCTCCAGCAATACTTTCCTGAATGGGAACAAACCTTAGTCATCGCCAACGGAGAGTTTAAGCAGGCAATTTATACTTTTAAAGTTACGCTATTAGATGCTTGGCGACGCATAGCTATTCCTAGCGACCTCAATTTGGATCAAGTGGCGGCCGCAGTTGTCGAAGCATTTGATTTTGACTTTGAACATCTTTATCGGTTTATTTACAAAGACCATATAGGACACATTTTTGAATTTACTCATCCCTTTGTTGATATTCCACCTAACACCAACGATTTTCGCTTAGGCGAATTACCGCTTGAGCTAGGAAATCATCTGCAATTCACCTTTGATTTACTGGATGAGTGGGAGTTTGATTTGCAGCTAGAAAATGTTGAGCCTGCCAATGCCAAAATGAAAAAGCCAAAGATTCTTGAATATCATGGCGAACCACCAGCACAGTATGGTGAAGAAGGAGAAGACGAGGATTAGCTTTACTGCGATGATGGGCTATCCTTTCACTTCTGTAACTGATTGAGTCTTATTCATCTTTTAGCAATTCTTATCTTTGGCTACCAAATTACATCAACAGGATACTGTGTGATTTTATTATCTACAGTAATTATGGGCATTTTTTCCACTTGACTTTGAGCAATAATAATTCGGTCAAAAGGGTCTTGATGTAAAGCAGGTAGATGGACGACTTGTAAAGCGTGATTCATTTGAATAGGCAAACTTTCAAATCGATTTATGGACAACCGACTGGGAATGTACGTTTCTGGTGGCTCTGGTAAATTTAATTTACCCAAACGAACTTTAATTACAATTTCCCATACGCTTGCAGCACTAAAAAATAAGTTATTCCCTGGGTCAGCAATTATATCTCTAGCTGTAGATGAGAGCCGGTTATCGTCAATAACCCACCAAATAAACGTATGGGTATCAAGTAATGCTCTCATGCTTCTGCATCTGTTGGGTTGATAAAAGCATTTAGCACCTCGTCGGGGAGAGGAGCATCAAAGTCTGGGGAAATTGTTACCTGACCACGGTCTAAACCTGGAATTCGAGGTAATTTCCGTTCCGCAATTGGGACTATACGCGCGATAGGAGTGCCTGCTTGAGAAATAATCACTTCTTCTCCTTCTAGCACTCGACGGAGTAGTTCAGCAAATTCAGCTTGACCCTCTGGGATTTCTAGGCTGTACATATCTAGTTAATGACAAGGATATTAATATCCTGGCATAGAGTTGTCATGGCGATCGCACATTAGAAACGTGTCAGAATTGACTATGCGATCGCTCTTATCTGTATTAGCCCTCTTCTGTCACTTTCCGGAATAAGCAAGTAGTAAATAAGTTAAATTATCCAGAAGCATAACCAGGTTTAAATTGATTCATTGCAGCAATTAAATGATTGAATCCTAGTAATAACTGTGAATTAGGGAAAATACCTAACCAGGGATAAATCAACCAAAATAGTAAGAGTGGTTGGATAATGAGACGCAGATTATTTAAAGTATTCTTCCATCCGTATTCATGGTTCCATTGTGGATGATTAGAAAAATAAAAAAGCAGGGGGTAAGGGAGCTCTTAGCAGGGGAGAAAAGCCACCTACAAGAGATGGGGTTTTAACCAAAGGTGAAAGGGAGCAAGGGAGCCTGAACGAAGTTCGGTTTGTACCTACAGTCCCCTCTTCTCCCTGCTCCCTGCCCCCTGCCTCTAATCAACATCACTATTTTCTTGTGTTTCAGTCTCAATTTGACGAGATTGATTTAAGCCTAAGAAGACTGGAGAATTTAAACTAATCATCGTGTAAACACAAAAAATAATCTCCCAGCACCTCTCAATATGTTGGAAATTGGTGAAACGGTAATCTGTCCAGCCTAGTTCCTGTTTACACTGCCGAAAACCATATTCTACCCAGGTTCTTAATCCATATAAGTCACCTAAAGTTTTTTTGAGATTACCTTGAAGATTTGTCATTACGAAAGAAGTTGAATTCTCTGGCATAGTTTCTGGGTCAGTAGTTATTTCCCAGTAAGTTATGGCTCTTTTTTTACCATAAATTATTTACTGACCAATCTGAATTGGCTAGAAAATGATGTAACGACTGGGCAGAGTTTATACTTACTACTTTCGCTATCTCTGGTAATGATTTTCTGGGAATTTGGGACATTATTCCCAGATGTAAATATTTGAAGCACTCATAATTTCTTACTTCTTTAAATAGGTCTTTATACTCTGCACAATATTCATCTATGGTGGCAACTGTTGGGTGAGCATCTCTTGCCAAATGTTTCAAGATTTGTAATTCTACATCCATTGCACTACTTACCTTTCAGGGTTTTCTTTTTTTATCCTTTTATTCAGAATACCCGGAAAGTGACAGAAGAGGGCTAATGGTCGGTTGCAGTTGCGGTTTAGATATAGGGGCGAGCGTTATTACCTTTCTACTGGTTTAGCAGATACGCCAAATAACCGGAAATTGGCTGAAATCAAGGCATCTGAGATTGAGAAAGATATACTCTGTGAGCGATCCGCTTGATCTGGAATACTTATCCTCGTAAAGCAGATTCACGATTCTACACTTACGCTGCTGAAAACTAAGCAGATAATCAGTATCTGTGTTCTTTGAAATCACTCCAGAAGCAATAGTACTTTTAGGGTTTCGTCAGACTCATTGGGGATTTAGTGTAGCAAACCTAGCGATCGCCTCTGCTGGTGTAAATATATATTTTGATTAGTAGTAGCCACAACATTCTTTTTCGGAAAATGCTAATTAAGCTGATCCCTAAAATTAGGGATGTTGATAGCTAAACATATTGTTACAATACTTAACATGTTCCATTCGACTGGTGGCTTTCTTCATGATGGTTAAGACACTTCCCCCAACTTCCCAACCGATTGAGGGCGAACTACAAATAACTGAAGTAGTATCAGGCAATGGTACAAAAGCTTTGGTTGTGGGTAGGGATAGCCCTTCACAGACATCGCCAGAACTTTTAGTACAAAAAACTGAATCTGACGCACTAAGTTACAATCCCGCAGAGATTCTCGCACATTACCAAAGCAGACCTCTACAAGTTTTGCAACGGATTGCTACGGTATTGCGACCAACTATTGCTTTTGCTTTTGGGTTGTGGTGGGACAGCAAGCGGGGAATTGCGCTTAAAAAAGACCGTCGTCGCGCCGTTCAACTCAGGGAATTGCTGACGAAATTAGGGCCGGCTTACATTAAGATTGGGCAAGCTTTGTCTACTAGACCGGATTTAGTACCTCCTGTTTACTTAGAAGAATTAACTAAGTTACAAGACCAATTACCGCCCTTCCCGAATGAAATTGCCTACCAGTTTATTAAAGAAGAACTAGGCGCACCACCAGAAGAAATTTACGCAGAACTCTCAGCGCAGCCCATTGCGGCTGCTTCCTTGGGACAAGTTTATAAAGGAAAATTAAAAACTGGCGAAGAAGTTGCAGTTAAAGTCCAACGCCCTGACTTAAGAGAACGGATTACCATTGACTTGTATATTTTGCGCCGTCTCGCCGCTTGGGTACAAAGTAAAGTCAAACGGGTACGCAGCGATTTAGTTGGGATTCTGGATGAATTAGGCGATCGCATTTTTGAAGAGATGGATTACATCCATGAAGGTGAAAATGCCGAGCGCTTTTTCCAATTGTACGGTCATATAAAAGATATCTACGTACCGAGAATTTATTGGGAATATACCAATCGTCGTGTACTGACGATGGAGTGGATAAATGGGACTAAATTAACCCAAACAGCAGAAATCAGCACTCAAGGGATAGATGCGCGTTATTTAATTGAAGTGGGTGTGCAGTGTTCTCTGCGTCAGCTGTTAGAACATGGGTTTTTCCACGCCGATCCGCACCCAGGGAATTTGTTAGCCACACCAGATGGTAAATTGGCTTACCTCGACTTTGGAATGATGAGCGAGATTCAACCACCCCAGCGCTATGGTTTAATTGAGGCGATCGTTCACGTTGTTAACCGTGATTTTGAAGGTTTAGCCCAAGATTACGTCAAACTAGACTTTCTTTCACCAGAAACAGACTTAACACCAATTATTCCAGCATTTGCCAGAGTATTTGCCGATGCTCAAGGTGCTAGTGTCGCCGAACTCAACATCAAAAGCATCACCGATGAATTATCAGCTTTGATGTACGAGTATCCTTTCCGCGTCCCTCCTTATTACGCTTTAATTATTCGCTCTCTTGTGACGCTGGAAGGTATAGCTATCTTTATAGATCCTAACTTCAAAGTTCTCAGTGAAGCTTATCCCTACGTTTCCAAACGCCTGTTAACCGATCCCGCTCCACAATTAAGAACGTCATTACGAGATTTACTATTCAAAGAAGGGAAATTCCGTTGGAATCGCTTAGAAAATTTGTTACGCAACGCTCGCAATAACGAAGACTACGACTTTAATCTAGTATTAAATCAAGGTTTAGACTTTCTCGCTTCCGAACGTGGTGCATTCATTCGTGACAAGTTGGTAGATGAATTCGTGAACGGAGTCAACGCCTTAAGTAAAAATGTTCTGCACAACTTTACTTATTTACTACGAGAACGGGTAGGTTTGACATCTGTCAACGAAACACCAGCGGCGACAGTAGAACAACAACAAACCTTAGAACATGTCAAAGGCATCTTGAAGATTTTACAAGAAACCCGTGGTTTTGACCCTGTACAGTTAGCGCCTCAATTGGCTCAATTATTAGTGAATCCTGATGTACAACGTTTGGGTCAGCAAATTGGAACTCGCTTAGTCCAAAAATCCATAGCACGTCTCATTCGGGAGCTATTAGCCGCAGAAGATATTGATGAAATTAGGAAGGTCATTTAGCTGAAGCAGCAGAATTGTATGGCAAGTTTCCATCAAAACCTCTAGAGTCTTCGAGCGTCGGTTGATTGTAGAGACGTTGCAATGCAACGTCTCTACAATCATTTTTGGTTTGTGAAAATTCTTATCTGAACTGTTTTGGCACAACTCTGAATCTGATTTTAAATAAGTAAAGCTAATGATTAATATAATCTTTACAAAATCCTGAGTACTTGATTAACTTTTGTAAAGTAGTGTAAATTATCTTCACAGGCAAAAACAAAACAGCCTGATTCATACATAAACAACAGCAATCATAAAAACATGACAGCAACCTTACAACAGCGCAGCAGCGCCAACGTATGGGATCGGTTTTGCGAGTGGATCACCAGCACCAACAACCGCCTATACATCGGCTGGTT
>NZ_JADEXZ010000135.1 GCF_015206815.1 Fortiea sp. LEGE XX443 | reverse complement strand
GCCCCGTTCCCCCTGCCCCCTGCCTCTAATAAAAGTATATATTTATATTGCTATTCTAAACTGGCATTGTGCGATCGCCAGTGGGCGGTTACGCCATTGCACACCTCCCGCATCTGCTGACATTCGCCATCTGAATAATGGAGGAGCTTGAGATGATCAATTCTCACAGTGTACTAACCATCCCACGCTGTCACTTTACCACTGAACTCGCCTATATGGCTAACTCAGCCACCACTTTTACCCCTGAGTCCATAGCAGAAAAACGCTTAAAAGTTGGTATATTTTTTTACAAAAATACTGAGGAATAATTGTGCCAAGAGCAGGTGTAAACGTTAGGCGATTAGCTTTACAGCGCAGAAAAGGTGCAATCTTACTTTTGATTGGAGCCTTATGTTCGATTGCTGTTCCTTTTTTGGCTTTATTTATCCTGCCAACAACTCCGGGATTAGTCACCTTGATTTTGATTGCTTGCTTAACAGGTGCATTTATACTTTATAAACAGGGACAGAACTTATGGAGTCTAGCTAATCGAGCCGACCAAGGAGCTAGTGGAGAAGAAAATGTTGCTCAACTTTTGAAAGTTTTAGAACGTCTTGTTTGGAAAATCGAGTACAACATTCGTCTTCAACATTGGGGCGATGCTGATGTATTTTTGCTTTCGCCTCATGGTAATTGTTTTGTAGTCGATATCAAAACTAATAAGGGTGGAGTATTTTTTGATGGGTCTGTTCTGAAACAACGCTATGGTAAGAAGATTCATGATTTTGCCAACAGAAAAGTTTTATTGAGAGCAGTTAAAGGACAAGCTGCTGCGGTTAAAAACTTGAAACAACTTAGCTATGTCCAGCCTATTATTTGTTTTACCCAAGCAAATCTGGACGAAATTACACAACAACAAAAGATTAAAGGTGTTTATGTGGTCAGCACCGCTAACCTTGTTAACTTGCTCCAACAATTAGACCGTAACTAACCTGAAAATGTGTTGTAATCTGCAAATTATCAAGACTAAGTTGGTGTATTCAAACAGTGTTGTCTGCTCGTCCCACCTCATCAATATTAATATTATGATTATGAACATCGACCGATTGCAGGAACTCAAGCAAAAATTGACAAATGAAGCAGACTTGTCCAATATCTGGTTATTTTATATGGACAACTTTGCGGATCATTCGGAATTTACTGAACTGGGTGAGCCTACTTATAATAAATACCTAGATGGTGTCATTCACAAAACTTGTCAACAAATGTTTGGCAGAGCAATAAAGATTACTGACTTTTTTCCGATCTACATTGCAAAGTATCATTTATTCCATGCCCCTTTCCAAGTTGAACGACGTATTGGGGGTATGATTTATTTTGAGGATATAAAAATTGGGTTAATTGCAGTGTCAGCAGATTATCCTCCTACCGATGTGGTTAAGTATTCACGCTTTTCTGAGATATTTCAATTGCCGACACCTAATCGCAACGATCTTAACTGAGATCAGGGCAACATAATTTTCTCAAATTATTGCCACATCTCATCTTGAGCCACTTTGTCACCCGTTAAGAGTCGAAGTATTGCGAATTGGTATAACAGCCTACCACAAAGGCACATGGGCAAGATTAACCGTGTATGGCTCCTCCAGAGATTGCTGGGTGCTGGCTTTCACTGCTTCCAGATAGTGACGTAGGGCTAATAATTGCTGAGAATTGGGACGATAGCTGAGATTACCTTGTTTTTCAAACAGTGGCACAGATGCGATCGCCTGATAATCTAAATTCTGATATGAATTCTGGGTGAGCCATGCTGATTCTGGTGGTGATGGTATCAAACCTGTTGGTAATTCTCCTTCTAAGAATGCTAGTAACCGTTGCTGGCAAATACTAGTATTAATTCCCCGTCCCTCAAACAACTGGAGAACTTCATTAAACGATAAGCTACGCTCTGGTAACAGCCGCAGCAATTCTGTAAACAAAAAATAATCGGTGTACTGTTGTCTCGCTTCTTCTAAAATCTGGGGATGCAGGGGTAACATCGCCAAACCATAAGCAACTCGGCTGCAATTAGGTGCGCCATTTTCTCCAAGATATGAATCTTGAATAATCTTGGCGTTGGGAAGTTTTTGCTTTAACCAATGATGGACAACTTCTAAAGACGCTACCCCACCAGTCATAATGGCTTGATTAATTGCTTCTGTGGGGATACCCCGCGCCACTAACAACTTATTCAGTTCGCGGTTCAGCCTTCGTACAAAAGGAACGAAGACCTGATTTTCTAAGTCTCGCCGTTGCAATACCCACTGTTGGTCTGCCAATACCAAGGTAAAATTTTCCTGGTGTTGCAAAATTAACTTCAAAGCGAGGGCCGACTCTAGCACAGCTTGTCCTAACAGCGAACTTTCGAGCCGCTGCTGCAAACGAATCCGCACGCCTATATCTGGCTCTCCGGCTCTCGGTAAATCTAATTTATCTAATCCCAAACTTTGCCACTGCATTTGGTCAACATCAGGAAAGGCTGGTTGCCAATGCCAAGGATTACTAGTGTTATTTTGACTATCTTCTTGATTATTTCTACGTAATTGCCGATATTTAGGCGGAATGAGCAACTGACAAATAATATCTTGTTCGATACCCTTGCTGGCGTAGGGAAAACTGTGGAGCATGAAATCTTGGTGTGCCAATTGCAGCAGATTTTCGGGGATATCAACCAAAGCCATTTCGGTTGCAGTTGCGCCTAGGTTCATCACCAAAGTATTACCTTGCAAGGAATCAGTGGTTTTGACTGGTTGCAAACCTTGACGATCGCTCACTTGAATGATTTCGCCATTACTTTTATCGAATAAACTAATTAAACTGGCGATCGCTTCTTCAACAAAAAATACTTGCTGGGGATGTGAGATAATTTTGCTCGTCAGTAAAGCTTCCCGGACATTAAATCTATATTGTTCTGACCAGCTAGATGGGCAAGTGCAAATCACGCCAGCGATATTACTCACAATAGTGTGGAATATTGGCTGATTAATTCCCACGGCTGTAGCTACTAAACCTTGCGTTGTACTGAGGCGATCAGATTTTAGCGTTAAAAGTAACTTAGAGAGCGATCGCACCACCCAAATTAATGGCCCCGCCGAAAATTCATTGAATTGCAGCACAGGTTCCCATTTTTGCTGTTCACTTTTGTAGGGGATAGCTACATGTAAATAAGGCTTTAACTGTGCTGAATAATGACTACCTTTGTGGTTAGAGGCTTTTTTCTGAGCCGCTTCACTTTCCCCTTGCGGAACCGAAGCATTCGGTAGATAAACTTCCGCTGGTAAGCGAAATGAATGTTGAAAGGAAGTAGCTCCCGGTATATTTTCTGCTGACCAATATATTGGATAAACAACCAAATTGGAACGATTCAACAAAGCCGCAGAAATTCCCGTTGTTCCCAAATCAATTCCTAAATACCAAACCGAATCATGCACATCGACCGGAATTTCTGTCTGATTTCCTGAACTGGAACCAGCTGTAAGTTCCTTTTTTTTTTCGTTTGCGGGACTAAAATTTAAATCAGTTTCCGTTTGTGGTAATGATATGGGTGCAACCGGTGGTACAGCCGGACGCGAACTAGCTACATTTGGTATCTGGTCTACTGTTTGAGGATTAAGAAAAGCCAGATTCTGCGGTTCTTGGCTATCCTCAAAACCGTATACATCAGGTAACTGGTAGTTGAGCAACTCATCAAAATTGGCTAAATCTTGATTCAATTGCTGCAACTGTGCTTCATTCAAAGAAATTTCTGGCAAATTTGCCGACGCTATCTCTTCTGGTGCAAGCAAATTCTCCTGTGGAGAAGCGGCGATGTATGTATCTGATAATGGCTCCTCTTCCTCAGCCTTGACCGCGACATCTGGACTTGGTTCATCTAAAGTGAGTCCTATTTCTGCGGGAGACAAACCAGGCCATAATTGCTCTTCACTACTTGCATCTGCGAAAAGTTCACTCAGGGAGGTAATTGTATCAGCATGATCTGGCTGCACTGGAACACTGTCACCGATTGAAGGAGAATAGCTGAGTGTAGTGCTTAGTGGTTCAGGCTCTTCCTCAAAAAATAACTCCTGTTGAAAATCTGAGGATAAATCTGTAAATAAGGGCGGATTAGTTGGTGTTGTTTGAGGCTGAATATTGCTCGGTTCTAAAAAACCTGCATCCGACTGAGTAAAGATGGAGTCTGGCGGTGCAGGTGGCGTGTCAATGATATTCAAGAGTGAAAAATCTTCTGTGACAACTGCGGCTGTTTCTTCTTCTCCCAGGGGAATGTTGGGATGTGCAGTGTCATTGACATTTGGAGAAATATCCAGCGTTGGCTCCTGGGGGGTAATATCAACACTCCCTTGAGGAATAGAACTGATATCAAATAAACTCGCGTAAAGTTGATCTACCTCATCAGTTAATTCCAAACTACGGGGGGATAAATCACTGAGCATCCCAAAGACTTCGGCGCTGGGTATTGGTGCTGGCGAATTTAATGGTTGTTCAGAATCCTCCAGCAAATTTTCCCACCCTTCAAATCCCTCTAGTTCTATAGGAGTAGTCAGGGTATCCACTGGTTGAGAAATATTACCAGTAAGTTCAAGCAGCATTTCATCCAAATCATTAGCCGCCACATCTGAGACAAATTCGACTTCTGGCGGTGGCAATTCTAATGATGGTTCAATAATGGTAGTGACTGGTTTGATAGTTTCTAGAGTAGCAGCATCTTCTCTAGTTGGGAATGGCGATCGCGGTGGTGTCTCTTTTTTCGTCTCAACAGCCGCAGATTGAGTATTGTTAGACTGTTGTTCCAAATGCTGGGTCAAATTGTTAAGGAAACTTACCATCAACTGTTCGCCTTGCAATCCTGTACTGTGCATTCTTGCCAGTGCTTGGGACAAGGATTCGTGATAAGTATTAATGTTGCGCTGTAATGCTTCAAAAACAATGTTCACAGTCCCATCTAGAGACAATAAACGTTGATCTAATTCTTTGGCAAACTGAGTTAACCGTTCTACCTGTGCCGATGATTCTAGTGAAGGCAAAGTTGTAGATGAGTTTAGTTCCGTACTATTTTGATGATTTGTACTCACATAATTGGGCTCATTTGCCGCATTCTCTCTGATATGCGGTGCGACAGCCGGGACAAGGCGGCTCATTAGTACCTGCAAAAACTCCCCAATTATCTGCTCTTGATTTGCCAACTGTTGACTCAAAGAGTAATTTTGCAGTCGCCTCTGCTCCAACTGCCTAATTTCTTGCATCAGTGTAGAGCGTTCTTGCAACAGCGCTGTTAATTCTGCTTGTAGTGGCTGGATTAATGTTGCTAATTCACTTTTTAGTTGGCTGCTAAAAACACTGTTTTGTTCTTGTTTAGATTGAGATTGCTCTACTGAAGCCGGATTATTAACTTGTTCAGCAAATTTCGCCAACAAAGGTGATGGTTGTATCTGTCCAGTTGTCTGGGGAGCGTTAGCTTGTGAATCCTCAGTTTCTTTTAGCTTGACCAGAAAGTTACGAACTCGTTCTAAAACCTCTCTGGCTTCTGGCGCTTGACCAGACAGCAACTTCGGCAGTCGCTTACCATTGTTAGTTAGTAAGTTATCAATGTCTGCGATCAGTTTTTGAATTTCATCAGCGCGGGAAGTCACTTTGAATTACCTTAGCTAGAACTGGATTTTAACTTGGGTGAGAAATTGACACTTATCAAAATTACCAAAGGTAGCAACTGCCCCTCAGACTCCTGAAGGCAATTATAATAACCAGGCATCGTGAGAATTAGCTAGAGCGCTAATTGAAGTACAAGGATACAAAAAATATTCCGTAGTTGTCAGCCAAGGTGGTTTAATAGGCACTTTGCCCTTTTACCATACAGGCGATGTTACAGCCTCTCTGACTTCACGAGCAAAAACGTGAAAAAAGCAGGGGAGCAGGGAGCAGGGGAGAAAAACCACCCACAAGGGGTGGGGCTTCCCTACGGGACGCTACGCGAACAACCAAGGGAGAAGAGGAGCAAGGGGGCTTTTGCCCACAAGGGGC
>NZ_JADEXZ010000134.1 GCF_015206815.1 Fortiea sp. LEGE XX443 | reverse complement strand
GCCCCCTGCCCCCTGCCCCCCTGCGGCCTACTTATATCAAACCTAAAGTGAAACGGTATTAGCGGAGCGGAACGAAGTTCGGTTTGTACCTTTAGTTCCCCCTGCCTCTTATCAACAAGTCACAAAACCCTTACTTCAACGGGATTTCTACCCTGTCACCTGTCCTCTGTTACCTGTCACCTACTATACAAGGATTTAAAACGAAAAGACCAGCCTCCCACAGCTGGTCTGTAAAATGTTGTTTCGCGTTGTCTTCTCAATAGAGTTAAAACCCAATTGCGCGTTCCCAAAATGCAACGGGCAACTTTTCTTAACAATATTGTAACAGCCAACACAGTTTTTTCAGAAAAATTTACTAAAAAAAGATATCTCCTGTGGCGATTAACTTCTATCTTTGAGAATATTTCAAAAAGCCAAAAGATAGAGGGCTTAAAAGGCATAGGGGCAGAGTGCAGAGGAGAATAAATAATGACCCCTTGACTATTGACCATTGACTAACTGCGGCTTGCCCCATAGGATGCGTTCTTGCTTGTAAATGGCAATTCCTGGTTTGGCTCCTTTGGGTTTGTAGACATACTTTGGCTGAGTATAGACCACTGGTACTTGGTCACTTTGACGCGCACGACTAAAATATGCAGCGAGGTTAGCAGCAAATTGTAAATCGGTTGTTTCGGGGACAGTACCAGGCTCTAAACGCATGAGCAGATGGCTTCCAGGAATTTCTTGAGCATGAAACCACAGGTCATAATCTCCCGCTACCCGAAAAGTTAGTTGGTCATTTTGGCGATTATTGCGACCGATTAAGATTTCTAAGCCGCTGGGGGTGTGGTAACGACGGAAGTTGGTAATAGCAGTTTCGTTGGTACTACGATTGCGGTATTCTGGGTCTTCTAAATATTTTTGTCCAATTAGCTCATCACGGATTTCTTCTAGAGCTTGTAAGTCTTCAGCTGTTTCATAGTTTTCTATTTGAGCGATCGCAGCTTCTACTTGTTCTAAATAATCAATCTCTGACTGTACTGACAATAATAGTGGTTCAACTGCTGAACGAGCGCGTTTAAGTTTTTGGTGTTGCTTGTAAAGATTTTGAGCATTCTGCACAGCATTTTTATCAGGCTGGAGAGCGATCGCGACTGGTTTACTTGTCTCAAAATCAGGTATGATAATTTCTTTCATTCCCGGTTCCCAATTTTGTAAGTGAGCCATCAACAAATCTGCTTTTTGCCGATAATCATCAGCTTGATCGGATTGCTGTAAACGTTCTAGAAAGGCTTTCGCTTTAATCTGCAACTTGGCCAGAATATTATGCAATTTCTGACTCAGTTGATGACGCAATTGAGCAAATATTTGCTGATTCAGTTGGTCTGTATAATACTTGTTCAGCAATGATTGGGTATCGCTGACTGGTGCAATAGCACCCCAACCCATAACTGTGTACCCGGTTGCTGTCCAAGCAGGTTGAAATTTACCTAAATCCAAAGCTTGCAACCATTCTTGCCAGCTTTCAAAGAGTTTTTGCCAATTATCGTAGCTCAGTTGATCAGTATTTGTTTCAGGTGCAATATTACTTACCAGCAGCATAGAATCTACCAGTGCCGCACTTAAACCACTATAACTTTTGATGATTTGACGCTTGATTGCTCCCGGAACTAAGCTCACCCGTTCTTGCCAACGTTCTTGAGATTCGCTCCAACTGGGAACTGGGCCTGTAAGTTTGGGTGGGATTTCGTAAGGCTGTCCAGTTTGAATCGGACGCACACTGGATTGTTGCTCACTCACTTGATGGGCAGCAGTAATAATTAAGTTATTGGCATCGGTTAGGATCGCGTTGCTGTATTTGCCCATAATTTCCACATACAAGTGATATAGGGCAGATTCTCCAGGACGACGAGCAAATTGCAAATCAATAGCACGCTCCCAAGGTGCGATCGCTTCAATTGCCACTAAAGCCAAACCACCCAATTGGTGTACTAGTTGTTGGCTAAAAGTAAAAGTATCAGGCGATCGCGGTGGTGGATCACCAATGCAGATACGTGCAGCTTGGGGATGCCAGGAAATCTCCAGCCAACCCCTTTGTTTTAAGGTGCGTAATGCCACAGCAATAGTGTAGCGATCGCGCTGATAAACTTGTTCTAAACGCGATGGCAGCCAGTAAGCGCGTAGTTCGCTACAAGCAGATGTGAGAGTAGTAAGGTCAACTGGTTGCACAACAATAAGTCATTGGCGTTCAAGCATCGATGCTCAGTATATGCTATCGTGTCCGGCTCTGCTTGGCATAACATCAAAAAGCAGTCAGGGTTGATAAATGCTGACTGCTTTGGTTTCACCTGATTTTGTTTGTTCTCCGAAATCTTAACCGTTGTTGTTGGTTAGTTCAAATTTGGCGATCGCGGGTCTACTTCAGGGTAACTGAAACTTCTGTAACCCTTCATAAGACAAGTGTATTATCGCGTGGGGATTCTTTGCAGAAGATGGGGTGAGGGGATAGTTCCATCTCCTTTCGCATTCCCTAACTTTCTTCCCAACTAAATTTACTCTCACACCAACAAAATCGACAAACTCTTTAAGTAGAAAGGTGCAAATAAACCGGACTATGTAACGGAAAGTAAAGTAGCTTGAGAACCTCTTCCCTTCTGCCTTCTGCCCTCTGCCTCCTGCCTTGTCATAACGACAATTTTTAACACCGACCTACTTAGTATAAAGTTAGGAGTTAATTAAACTTCTAGCTTTTTTTATGTCCAAAGAATTCGCTATTGGTAGTAAAGTCCGGGTTGTAGCGCTACCGCCCTATGTTAAAACAGCTGACCCTATGCCGATGTTACGCCCTCCAGATGTAATTCATCTTGGTGAAGAAGGTATAGTCCTTGACCGCCGTCCTGGAGGCTATTGGGGTATTCGCTTTACTAGAGGAGCCTTTCTCCTGGATAGCCAATACATCGAAAGCACAGATAACCCTAGTGAATCTGACCAAGGCGATAATAGCAGTAACCAATAACTGTAAACTTATGTAAAGTTGTGATTCTGGTCTGCACCATGATTTCTCGCCGCAATTTTTTTAGCATATTATTCGCCAGTTGTTTTGCTCTCATCAGTTGGTTAAACTTTTCACCTGCGGCTCATGCGCTTGGTGGTAAACTACCCACAGTAAATCAACCCGCACCAGAGTTTACTTTACCTACCAACACACGCGACGGCAAAATCTCTCTTTCTGATTTGCACGGTAAGTGGGTGGTGCTTTACTTTTATCCCAAAGATTTTACTGCTGGTTGTACCATCGAAGCACGGCGTTTTCAGCAAGACTTGCCCAAATATTTAGAAAAAAATACTCAAATCATTGGTGTCAGTGCTGATGATGTAGATTCCCATGCTGAATTTTGCGATTCTGAGGGATTAAAATTTCCCCTTTTAGCCGATACAACTGGTGCAGTGAGCAAAGCTTATGGTTCTTGGATCGGTTTTGTCTCCATGCGCCACAGCTTTATCATCGATCCAGAAGGTATCTTGCGTGAGACTTTTGTCAAAGTCAACCCATCTGTTCATAGTCAAGAAGTGATGGCAAGATTAGAACAATTGCAATCCTCAGCTTCTTAGATTTTATCTGTGTGTCTTTGTGGTGAAATTTCAACCATCAAGACACATAGACACCAAAGATATTTGCGCGACCCCAACTGATTCGCTAGGCTATTTGTATCCTCTTTCTTCTATAGCCTGCTATGGATTTTGAAAGCAACGCCACTGCTACAACTGCTACAAAAAATACAGAATTTGCTCAATCAGTAACAGCACGTAAACCATTAGAATTGTTACGAGATACCGAGTCTTTGCTACGCCGCCCTACGGTAGCAACATTAGTGCCAATTTTGCCAGCAAAATTAAGCAATCGCATCCAAGCAGCCTCAACTGTTGCAGAAGAATCTTTGCAAGAACTGGCAGAAATTGACCTAGAGCAAATTAGTGACTGGGAATTGCAGCCTCTTCGTCTACGTGTTGGTTTAAGCTTTGTGGGTTTTGGCGCACTGATGATCCTGGTGCTGTTACTATACTTGAATACATTGCATCCAGAACTAAGTACAGTGGAGCAGATTCGCCAATACTGGTATCAATATGTTTGGTTTGTTTGTTTGGGAATAGCAGGGATGTTTGTTCTCGGTAGAGAAACAATGCGACCAACTACCAAGCGAAAAAAACTCAAAAAATATTTAGTAGGTCGGTACAAATAAAGCTAAGTAGTGAAGGTCGTCATTTGTCAAGTTTTTAGCCATATTTACATTTCATACTTCATACTTTATATGAATCATGATGCTTTTATCGTGCCTCCAGGTTCAAAGATTTCTCTGCAAAAGAACTACGACCCTGCTTATATAGCTAATTATCATGAGAAAACTGACGCAGCGATCAAATTACAATCAGATATTGAACAATTAGCCAAGTATCAAGATATTCTTTATGCACAAAATAGCTATGCCTTGCTAATTATATTTCAAGCGATGGATGCTGCTGGGAAAGATAGCACAATTAAACATGTCATGTCTGGGATTAATCCCCAAGGGTGTCAAGTCTTTAGTTTCAAAGCCCCAAGCACCGAAGAATTAGATCATGATTACCTTTGGCGCACAATGAAGGCTTTGCCAGAAAGGGGAAGAATTGGCATATTCAATCGTTCTTACTATGAAGAAGTGCTAATAGTTCGCGTTC
Organism: Fortiea sp. LEGE XX443; assembly: GCF_015206815.1. GTDB lineage: Bacteria > Cyanobacteriota > Cyanobacteriia > Cyanobacteriales > Nostocaceae > Nostoc_B. The sequence goes on along the minus strand of NZ_JADEXZ010000134.1, from coordinate 1,425 downwards.
ATCCAGAGATTCTGCAAAAGCAGCAACTTCCTTACTTACCAAAAGAAAATAAAATCTGGCAACAGCGTTTTGAGGAAATCAATAATTTTGAAAAATATCTAGTAGATAATGGTATTATTGTTCTCAAATTTTTTCTGAATATCTCAAAATCAGAACAAAAGAAACGATTTTTAGCCAGAATTGAAGCTCCAGAAAAAAATTGGAAATTTTCGGCTCATGATGTTCGAGAAAGGGCATTTTGGGCAGATTATATGGTTGCTTACGAAGATGTTTTTCATCACACTAGCACCGCATATGCTCCTTGGTATATCATTCCTGCCGATCGCAAATGGTTTATGCGTATGGTAGTTGCAGATATTATCTGTTCTAAATTAAAATCACTTAATTTGCAATATCCTACCGTCAGTGAAGAAGACAAACAGCAACTTCTACAAGCTAAGTATGGCTTAGAGCAGGAAGATTAACCCGTGATTGTATCAATTTAATCAACATATATAATTTTTTCTAAATCTCCTCTACCTTAAGGCTGATCACAAGCTTATGTATATATGTCATTCTGGGCAAAGTGTAGATATTCAAAAACTGTTTACGTGTGACTATATTACAGTTGAAATTAATTAGATATATTTATGAATATAAATTAATGTACTAAATTAATTAGCTTCAGCCAGCTTTAATGCTGTAGTTCTTCACAATTTTCTCACATTTTTTTGATAACTTTAAGATAGAAGCAAAGCATTGATTGCTTTGGTGTGGAATTCCTTGATGATCAACAAAGGAAATAGATATGGATACTGCTGTTAAATATGACATTGAACTTATAAAAGAAGAAGCACGCCAACTAGTCAGAAAGGGGCTAATTAGCCGTCAGCGACCAATTTATGCTCTGTGTAAGTATATTCCTGAACGTGAGTGGACTGCTTTTGAACTTGAGCTAGAAAAAAACGAATTTTTGCTCAGAGATAGAATTATTGACCTACTGGGTAGCGAAAACTGGGAAGAAGATTGAAGTTGGTCATACAAGTTGATCGAGATTCAGAATAAAGTCTTGAAAAACTTGTTAATCAAGGCTTTTTTTGGGTATTTTTACTACAAATTACGAATTAGTCTTGGGAGTGGTTTTGGGGGAATAAGTAGGCGATCGCAGCCCCACCAAATACAGTCAGTAAACTGACTAAAACAGAAGCCAGTACAAAAGTAGTCATATTAAAAATTATGGAAAACATAGTTTTTGAATACTTTCAAACTATCAATTGAGTATGACAAGAATGCGACTAACTGATGACAATTAGTTGTATCCCTCTTCTGTCACTTTCCGGAATAAGCAAGTAGTTCAGGAGCTAAATCATCCAGAAGCATAAAAGGGTTTAAATTGATTCATGGCTGCAATTAAATGATTGAATCCCAGTAACAAATGTGAATTAG
>NZ_JADEXZ010000133.1 GCF_015206815.1 Fortiea sp. LEGE XX443 | reverse complement strand
CTCCTGCCCCCTGCCCCCTGCCTCCTGCCTCAACCTACTATCAATTTCCCAATAATGTTGAGCAGTTTCCAGCAGTTCGCGCAGGGCTGCCATTTGATCGTAGGGAGGGTTAGTATCTTTACACAGAAAGTCTTGAATTGCTAGATATAACAAAGAAATTGGACTCGGAATTAAACGCTGTTCTTGTTGCGATCGCTGCTTTTCAATCCATTGTAAAATCTCAGTGTAGGCTGTGGTTGCTGCGTAGCCAATTCTATCCCAGCGCTCAAAGGATGTGACGGGTAATAAGTTAGGGTGATCAGGATGAGGTACAAAGCAGTAATCAGCAATTAAACCAGCACGTACAGGGTCGATATGAGTGCTGAGTATTAAGTGTTGAGTGAATATTTCCCCCTGCTCCCTGCTCCCTGCTCCTCTGCCCAAATCCTGCCTCCTCCCCAATACCACAAGCATCTCGGCTACCGCATCTCGATCGACTAAGCGTCCCAAACCAGGGTAAACTAGTGCCAACATAGTTAGCAATGCCCTGATCATGGGTGAACTAACCAAGGGGCGTTGGTCGTTGAGTGATTCAACTGGAATGTTTTGCTTGGTCAGAATTTCTGTCAGAGTGTAACGGGCGATCGCATCTAAACCCGGTGCTATAATTGCAATCTCTTCTGGTTGGATTTGTCCTGATTTGATAGCTTTGCCAATTACCTCTGCTGTGGTTCGCAATAATTCGGCACGGGAGGTTGTCTGAATTGACTGTACTGTTGCAGGTAACTCTAACATCACCAATGGTTGAGTAATAAACTCTACCATTGGTTTAGCCAGCTTATCTGCCAGTGATGTTTGGGTTGGTTCAAACAAAGTTTCTAGCTGACAACGCCTAGCTAACCCTTCCAAGTAGTTGGGGTCGGCTCCTAATCCCCAGCGCACACCTCCATCAGGATTATAAGTAAATGCACCAATTGCACCATGCTCTAAAAGCATCTCAAATAACTGACGCGCTACTGCGGGATATTCGTCAACATCATCGGCTAGTATGGCCTGATATCTTTGGGTGAGGCGTTCTTGATAATGGCGATCGCTTAACAAGTGCTGAGTGTAGAGTTCAGTTATAATCCCATAAGTGAGTAAACCTCGCTCTAAACACCAGTTACGCCAATCTAGCAGCAAAGATGCCAGAAATTCCGGCTCTAGATTTATGCTATTTTCCTGTAAACCTTTTTGTAAAACCTCGGCAATCCCTTCGCAAGGTGTACCACTGTAAGCCGCTAATTGCAATAAGTCTAAAATCCGTCGCACTAAACGGTATTCACTCACTCCTGCACGACGTAAAATTTCTACATCTAATTGCTCCCGCCAGAGTTTTGTCGCCAATTCCTGCTCGGTTTCTGGGCGTAATCTTACCGGAAATTGTGCCTTGACATGCAACGATTCAATTAGTAAAGGCCAAAATAAAATAACTTCATCTTGAAAAAAACCTAGTGGAGTTTTGGCACGAACCGAGTATTTTCCTAATGTTTTTGTAACAATTTTATCAGATAATTCTCGACGATTGTCATCATTAGCAGCCAAGACTAAAATTCTAGGTTCTGTTTGCTTCAAAACAAATGGTTTCGAGATGAAATTATCTGCTTTTTTTCTTGCTTTTTTAGTATAAAATGATCCAGAGTTAGAATTTTTTACTTGTAACCAATTACAAAAATGCTCTACCAAACGATTTGTCTTACCACTGCGGCTATTGCCGACAATCCAAACAGAATGAAAAATCACTAAGGCTCTCCTTGTAAATTTGGTTAGTATATCTCGTGCGTTAACTTAGGGTTAGTTAATAATTACTAAAAAAGGCTGGATAATTGTCTACAATGAACAATTTTGTTTTTAGCCAAAAAATTTACTCTTACTTACTAGCTGCTTACCGTTGGTATTTATTAACGCCGCAGCGTTCTCTTGATCAGGCTTACAAAGCAGCATTACATATTAAGGCAATAGAAGATGAGCATTTTAATGGTAAGAAGATAGAAGCTGACTCAACCATCTATAGCAGTAGCATGATGGATTATTTTGAGTTAGATTTGAAAAAACAGTTGAAAATTGCCCGGATGCGGCTGACAGAGTTTCGAGCCAGTCGTTGGTTTTCTAATGAATCTAATCAAAAAGCTGCTCAGAAAACAGGTATAGAATATCCAAGTGCTTCTATAATTTTAGAAAAGTTAAGATTTATTGATGAAATTATATCAAAATATACTGTAACTGACATTGACACAAATTATGGGATAGTTACTCAACCGCAAAGAGTTAAAATTGATGATGTAGCTACTCAAAAATCGCTTGCGTCTTTACCTAATAAAAATATAGAACCAAAACCACAAAGGAAAGCTGATACAACTGGTGTATTGCCGCGCTCAATTTTAGGTACAATTAGTCGTTTGCAAATTGAGTTAGACCCCAATTCAGAGCAAGATGTTGTTAAAAGCTTTCGTCAGGCACAAAGAAGAACAATCATATCTATAAGATTTATATTATTACTGATTATTATACCTCTTTTAGCGCATCAACTATCAAAAGCCTTTATTGTCGGGCCATTCATTAATCATTTTAGGCCACCTGAAACAACAGCTGTCTTCTTGAATTTTGAAATGGAAGAAGAAGCTCTTGCAGAGTTGGAAAGATTTGAAGAAAGAATTAAATTTGAGAGCTTGATTGTTAATGCACCTCCTATTTCGCCTGAAGAAATGGAAAATAGGTTGAAAGAAAAAGCAGAAGAAATTGCTGAACAATTTCGTGCCGAAAGTGCCAATGCTATTAAAAATGTTTTTTCAGATATTTTCTCTGTGGTTGCTTTCGTTTGGTTGTTGCTTGTTAGTAAGTCTTCTATCTCAGTGCTAAAAGATTTTTTTGACAATGTTGTCTATGGTTTGAGTGATAGTGCCAAGGCATTTATTATCATTTTGTTTACCGATGTATTTGTAGGATTTCACTCTCCCCACGGTTGGGAAGTCATTTTAGAGGGTATATCTCGCCATTGGGGTTTACCAGCTAACCGAGATTTTATCTTTTTGTTTATTGCGACATTTCCAGTGATTTTAGATACAATTTTTAAATACTGGATATTCCGTTATCTCAACCGTATTTCGCCTTCTGCTGTTGCGACGTACCGGAATATGAATGAATAAAGGCACAACAGCTTACTAGTAAAGCGCAGCGGAAATAAACAACCCACTTCAAATCCATGAAACGTTTACGCTGTATTTCTTTTGACTTTTGACTTCTGCCTTGCGGTAGTAGAGTGTTTGCTAGGTCAAAATAACTGCCGCTAATCTTCATTCAGCGATCGCCTCATCAACAAGACATCGCGCTGGTATTACTGTTACTAAAAACCGAATAACCTACGGACGAGACAGAGAAAAGATTTTGCACCTGGAACTAATAAAATCATCTTCCGTCATTTTTGCTGATAGTTAATACCAAGCAGAGCTATGTTAAAGCCTGTTTTTATTTTTCAGTATTTAGATTGATCTTTGTGTGAGATGGGTTTTTTCCTGCCTCTTAAAATTTTTATATCAAATACGTTACTTATCTTAATATTTTGCAACAAAAAAAGGTAAATCAAATCTGAAATAGTAGTAATTTCGCTTGTATTGAATTATGTACTTTTAAGTTTCTGCTGTTACAACTAATGCTCATTTACATTAGCAACACGTTTATTCTCAATCTCAGCGATCGCTGGTTAACAACAAAACAAATCAGTGCTAACTACACTTCACTATTAAAGACGCATTTTTAGTGCATATTAACCGCTTATTAGCTGCATTTATTCAGTCAATTATGGGAGTTGAAAGTGTTCAGGATTTTAGTTGATGCCGATTTAATCTTAGATGCTTTGATAAATCGCAACAAATTGACGGAAGATGTCAGGGAATTACTAGATGGAGTGCATCCCTCAATTAGAATTTATTTAACAGATATTGGCTGGCAAAAAATAGCTGCTTACACTAGTCGCTTGCAAAACAGTCAAATTGCGGAGATAGTAATTGATTGGTTGCGAGAAAAAATTCATATTTGTATTGTTGACCAACAAATTCTGCAAATAGCACGCTCCTTACCCCTAAGAGATTTTGAATCTGCGGTCGAGTTAGTTTGTGTCAGTGACCAAGTGCTAGATGCGATCGTCACCCATAAACCGGAGGATTTTGCGAAAGCTCCAAACCTGCTGTGGGTTTGGTCGGTAGAAGACTTGTGGTTACGTGCAAATTTAGAAAGACAGTTACAAAAGTGTCTTTAATGAGTCATTGGTCATTTTCCCCTGTGCGCTTCTGCCTCTTTTCGTCCCGATTTTCAAGTCAGATAGTTTAAATGAAAGTTTTTTTAGGGATTTTCTAGGCGCAGGTTTTTTTTGGTGCTAGGATCTAGCACTATATATTGAGATAAAAGTGCTGTAGCTGTGAAACAAAAGCCAAAACCGAGGATCGCTTTGCTTCGAGAGAGAGCAGGGCTGACCCAGCTTGAACTGTCGCGTCTTGTTGGCGTAACTGAAAGCACTATTCAAAACTGGGAAAGCGGCAGAACTGGGACAGACCACATTGAAAGAATTGTTAGATTCTGCAAGGCTTTAGATTGCCAAGTAGAAGACCTAATAGAATATGTGAACGAACCATTACAAGAACCTATAGCAAAACCAAGTTCAATAAACGAAATACATCAGCTCTTGGGAACTGAGGAACAAGCCTCAACTATCAATCCTGAGAGTGGGGTTGCTCAAAAGGGTAAAGCTACGAGCGGCTAACTTAGCAAGAGATGTAAATTCACTGAACTAACCGACAGATCATCCCTCAAGAGCCTTTGGCATGAGATGATCTGTGGGTAATTTCAAAGTCTTCAGTTAAAGTGAGTTTAATTGTGTCGCCATAAATTATCAACTGTGATAAACTCATAGCCTCGTTGTAGCAATGCTGGAATCAAGGCTTCTATCGTTGCGGCTACGTCTTGTCCGCCAAAAACACCATCATGCAAAACAACGAGTGAACCGTTTTGTACTTGTTGGAGAACTCGTTGCACTACAGTTGTAATTCCTGGTCTTACCCAATCTTCCGGTACGACACTCCACATCACCGGACGATAATTCCATTGATGGAATAATTTTAAAGTTTTCGGTGTAAATAAACCGTTGGGAGGCCGGACATCCCGGACTTGTTCGGGTAGCAGGTTGCAACTATTGTAGATAGCAGCTTGGGTTTTTTCTAAACTTTCCTTAAGTTCCTGGGGAGAAAGTAGCGGAAAAGAGCGATGATCATAGCCATGCAAACCGATCCAATGGCCGCGATCGCTAACTCCTTTAGCAACAGCTGGTGAACGGTTGACACAAGCACCCAACCAAAAAAAACTGGCTGTAATATTGTAGCGGTCTAAAACTCGCAATACTTGGGGTGTGTATTGTGGATGGGGGCCATCATCAAAAGTCAATGCGATCGCTTTGATGGTGCGATCGCCATTCCATAGACATAGAGGAAAACTTGGTTGAAGAATCCGATAGACAAAAGGAAAAAGAGGCGCTAACTGCATTACCAATTTTTTTATAGCTTTCCCTAGTCTAGCTTGAGAATTATAGTCAATGTTTGCTGATAGTATCCGTAGTTTAACAGGACTTAAACACAAAGATTGTCTGTTAAGACTGGATGTAGGGGTGTAAGGATTTTGAATTCTTAAAAGAAATCAGCCATCCAAGGGGAAGGACTAGCAAAAATTTGTGTAGCGGCTAATAGTGCTGTGTCTGTAGCATCTAATTTTCCTGCTAATTTTAAATTATGAGGGGTAAACAAACCCGTATACAAAGAGGCTAATCCTGTAATATCTAGCTGTAATTCTCCTTTACCACCTTGCTTAACTTCAGCATTTCCATTTGCAACAGAGAGAATAAATTTATCATTATTAGCTTGTAAATGCTGACTAAAAATAATGTAGCCTTGGGGTTGGTCTGGATTACCAATTAAATAACCATAAACAGCTTCTTTCTCTTCTGGTTGAATTAATCTTTCCCAGACACCTGGATTGCGATCTAAATAACCATGAGTTAGTTTCGCCTGTTGTTGATATAGGTGATGAAAAATTTCACAATTGAGGTTTGCTATTGGTTGTAAAGATAAAGATGGCTTGTGTAAGTGAATATCTTTAGTAGCAGAAATGTTGAATGCTGATACAAAAATTTACATATATAGTTACACTAACTCTATTAAGCCTAAAATAGTCAGCATGACATCATCTCCTCAAACCAATGAACGTAACTGATTTTCTGACACATGCAA
>NZ_JADEXZ010000132.1 GCF_015206815.1 Fortiea sp. LEGE XX443 | reverse complement strand
ATTGCTGCTACATTTTCACAAAACACTTGTAGATGTCGTTGGTCTTGGGGATGAATCCATTGACTTACTTGATCTTGTACTTGACGATAAAGATGGGGGACTGGCATAGGGTAGTTTTTGTGTGGAAACTTGAGCATCCCATGTCTCCCCCCCTCTGTGCCACCCTTGTTTCAGTAAAATTCCCCATATATCGAGCATTCAAGACTTTTCTGCACCACTAAGCATCTGTTAGAGGATGCCTGAAAAGTTTTAGATAAGTGATTTTAATCATGCCAGCTGTTTGAGCATCAAACGCAGAAATTTTCTCGTGCTATTTATAATGAGGCTAATGTTACCTGGCTAAATAAATCCTATGGTTGTGCAGACTCCCCCCCGTCAATACTCCACTGAGGAATACTTAGCACAAGAAGAGGCTGCTGAGTACCGCAGTGAATATCGTAATGGGGAAATTATACCAATGACTGGAGGCTCAATAAATCATAATCGAATTATCCGCAACCTTAGTAGATTACTCGAACTAAGCTTACAGACACAGCCTTATGAAGTTTTCTTGAGCGATTTGCGTCTCTGGATTCCTCGTTACCGAGAATATACATATCCCGATATTCTGATCATTAAAGATGAACCTGTCTTCCAAGAAGGAAGAAAAGACACAGTGTTAAATCCCTGCATTATTTTTGAAGTGCTTTCTAAATCTACAAGTAGTAGAGATAGAGGTGATAAATTTACTTATTATCGTTCCATTCCTGAATTTCAAGAATATATTTTGATTGACCAATATCAAACTCACATCGAGCAGTTTAGCAAAACTCCAGATAGTAACTGGCTATTTAAAGAAACTGACGATGAAGATGGAGTTTTAACTTTAGTTGCTGCTAACTGCCAAATTCCCCATCGCCAGATTTACGAGCGAGTTAACTTTGAAACTCAACCAGAATAGTTAATTTGTAATTACAAATTACGAATTACGAATTACGAATTATCTAAGGTGTGCCTACTGCACCAGAGTAAACTAAGCCCCGTTGCACATCTAGGGTTAAAATTGCCCCATCACGAATTACCTGGGTGGCTTTTTTCACGCCAACAATCACAGGTACACCCAGACGTAAGCCAATCACGGCTGCGTGACAAGTCAGGCTTTCTTCTTCGGTGATAATCCCAGATGCTTTACGGATGGCCTCGACAAAATCGGCACTAGTGCGGGGTGCAACTAAAATGTCTCCAGGGTTAAAGTTGCTGACATCTAAGCCTGTATGAGCAACTCTGGCGCGACCACTGACTGAACCTTGTCCTAGTCCGATTCCTTGACCTAGTATGGCTGTGACCACTTCAACCTTAATTAAATCGGTGGAGCCGGAAACCCCTTGAAGAGTACCAGCAGTCATCACGACCAAATCACCTTCAAAGAGTAATTTATGCTCTTGGGCGACGTTAATTGCTGCTTGGAATGTTTGACCAGTGGAGGGTAGTCCCAATACTAGTAGCGGTTTTACACCCCACACTAGTTGTAACTGTCGCGCTACGTTTACATGGGGTGTGACTGCCAAAATTGGTGTGTGGGGACGAAATTTAGACACGTTACGCGCGGTCGCTCCAGTTTGGGTTAAGGTCATAATTGCAGCTGCTCCCAAGTTTTCGGCAATTTGACCGACAGCTTGGCTGATGGCGTTGGGAATGGAACGTCTGCTATCTCGAAGTTGGCGTGTGGCTGAGTTCCGTTCTTCTTGTTCAATACGTTCGGCAATACGCGCCATTGTTGCGACTGCTTCCACTGGGAAGTTACCTACAGCAGTTTCGTTGGAGAGCATGACTGCATCAGTACCATCTAAAATTGCATTGGCTACGTCTGATACTTCGGCACGGGTCGGACGAGGGTTGCTCACCATGCTATCTAACATTTGGGTAGCCGTGATGATGGGAATTCCCAGGCGGTTGGCTGTGGAAATTAGCCGCTTTTGCAGTATGGGGACATCTTCGGCTGGCAATTCTACCCCTAAGTCGCCTCTAGCAACCATTACGCCATCGCACAAAGCCAGAACTGCTTCCATTTGTTCAATGGCTTCGTGTTTTTCAATTTTGGCAATTACTGGAACTTGCTTACCTGTACTAGAAATCAGTTCTTTGATTTCGATTAAATCTTGGGGATTGCGGACAAAGGAAAGTGCTACCCAGTCTACACCTTGATCTAGACCAAACATTAGATCCTCGCGGTCTTTGTCGGTCATGGCTTTAATGGACAGGTAAACCCCAGGAAAGTTTACGCCTTTGTTGTTGGATAGTTTACCGCCAACTGTCACACAGCAACATAAATCACCTTTTTCTCGATTGATTTCTTCCACTACCATTTCTACTCGTCCATCATCGAGGAGAATTTTGGCTCCGGTGGGGACTTCTTCTGCTAAATATTCATAGGTAATGCAGCTAATATCTTGTGTGCCTACCACTTGGCGATTGGTTAAAATAAAGCGATCGCCTTTTGCTAAAACTATAGACCCATTTTCAAACCGCCCTAAGCGAATTTTTGGCCCTTGCAAGTCTTGCAAAATTGCCACTGGCTGATTCAGTTCAAAGGCTGTTTGCCGAATTAAGCGAATACTACGCTGATGATCGGCATGAGTACCGTGAGAGAAGTTAAGGCGCAGCGTTGTTGCTCCTGCTTCAATAATCGCCTTGAGCATTTCTGGGCTGCTGGTAGCAGGGCCAATTGTAGCGACAATTTTTGTCCGACGTAGAGAATCTCTTAATTGCATAAGGGCTGATTTTAGGGAGCTTGTTAAGCAGTCATAATAAATTAAGGGACATGCGGTATTCAGTTACTGGCACATCAATAAATTTAAGCAGTTAGTGAGGGGCAGATCAAAGAGTGGATCTATGAAAATAATTCTGAGTTTGGTTACTTAGTTTTTCTTTTTCTTCCAAGGAACTATAGGACAGAGTAGATATCGTACACTAATCTTGATGCCTTCCTTCCCTAGGATGATTTTTTTTCATCCACTATTTGGTTGCTGAGTGACACACCCTACTGATCAGCAAACACTTAGGTCTTGTCTGGAATCATAGCGTTATTCATCTGTTACTAAACAAATATGTAGATAAATCTTGCTATACAAAACTTTATAAAACTTTATTGTTTACTAACATTTATCGTATATTCGTAATGTTTGACAAAAAAGGAGTCAGAAATGCTCGCGTTGGAGGCACAACCAAAGATATTGAAAATCCCACCCAAGGAATTCTTAGCGCCTCCCGGTAATTTCAGTCCAACAATGCTGATTTTTTTGTTGGCCTTGTCCATGCTGGTATTATCGAATTTTGGCTACTGGCAATGGCAATGGCCACACTGGTTGTGCTTTTGTATTAACACCCTAGCATTACATGGTTCTGGGACAGTAATTCACGATGCTTGTCACCAGTCTGCTCATCGTAACCGGATAATTAACGCGATGCTAGGTCATGGTAGCGCCTTAATATTGGCTTTTGCTTTTCCGGTATTCACGCGCGTACATTTACAACATCACGCCCATGTAAATCATCCCCAGGATGACCCAGACCATTATGTTTCAACAGGTGGGCCTTTGTGGTTGATTGCGGTGCGGTTTTTATACCATGAGGTATTTTTCTTTCAGCGGCAACTTTGGCGTAAGTATGAACTATTGGAGTGGTTTATCAGCCGCTTGATTGTCGTCAGTATTGTTTATATTTCAGTTCAGTATGGCTTTTTAGGCTATATTCTCAATTTTTGGTTTATTCCAGCCTTTATAGTCGGGATAGCACTGGGATTGTTTTTTGATTATCTGCCACATCGGCCGTTCGTAGAACGCGATCGCTGGAAAAATGCCCGTGTTTATCCCAATCCGCTCCTCAATATCTTAATTATGGGGCAGAATTATCACTTAATTCATCATCTGTGGCCTTCAATTCCCTGGTATAATTATCAGCCAGCGTATTATGTGATGAAGCCTCTTTTAGATGAAAAAGGTTGCTATCAAACTTCGGGATTATTACAAAAAAAAGATTTTTTTGAGTTTGTTTACGACATTTTTTTAGGAATTCGGTTTCATCATCACAAGCCAACTGAGAAATAAAAATTCGGAGGCTGAAATGAAAATTTGGGTATGGAGTGCGATCGGACTTTTAGCTGTCAATTTAACTGTGCTGGCAATTGTGGCATTTTTGATTCACCGAGACAGCACTCAACCAAACTACAATCAATCACCAAGAATACAGCAAATAACTAGCTCTTAGGCAGCGATAATGTGCTTGATTAAATTAAAAATTAATGATTAACACCCTGTGGTGTGGGTAAAGAATTTTGAATTTTAGGTTCGGGTAAAATTATCTGCACAGACCAGTAGCTGACAACCATCAAAATTAACCCCGAAACCACACCAATTACTAATCCCAGTACCAAAGGAGATTTTTTAGGAATAACAGAAGTTTCACTAGAAATCGTCTGTTTTTCTAAGAATGGAGTAGGTATTGTACTGTTAAACACTGAATTAGAATAGTATGCAGATGAAATATTGTAAGATTTTAATGATGATATAAGGGTAGAATCTGCATCTTGAGTGTAGATATTATGCAGAGGTAATAGCGCTTCTAGTACTTCCTTTGCTGATTTATATCGGTCTTGAAAGTGGTAACGCACCATCTTATTAATTACCGCAGCCAACTCAACATTCACCTCAGCTAAATGTTTCCAGATGATCTCACCAGTCTTACTATCTTCTGGTAATTGTGTAGGGTGTACTCCTGTAAGTGCTTGAATGGCAATCATACCTAAAGCATAGATATCACTATTTGGTCTTGGTCTGCCTCGTTGTTGCTCACTAGGCATATATCCAGGTGTACCGATCGCAATTGTAGATTGTTCAATGGGAACCAGATTTTTTTGATCTTTGACCAATTGGTTCAAAATTGGTTTAACCGCACCAAAATCAATCAAGACTAAGCGACCGTCTTGCAGTCGCCGCATAATATTGCTTGGTTTAACATCTCGATGTATCAAACCGTGATTGTGAACAAAATTTAAAATTTCTAAAACTTCCCGTAGTACTTGAATAACCATGCTTTCTTGCCAACGATAACCAGGCTGAAGTTCTACACTTAGAGTATGTCCCGCAATAAATTTTTGTACTAAGTAAAATTCTTGCTCGTCTTCAAAATGAGTCAACAGATGGGGAACCAAATCATAGTCGCCTAGTTTTTGCAGCGCTTGTGTTTCTCTATTAAATAGCCGTCGGCGAATTTCCACGGGAATAGAAAATTCACTACTGGGTAAAAAATGCTTGACGACGCAGGTGGGACGGTTAGGAAGATGTGTGTCTTCAGCCATGTAAGTTTTACAGAACATTCCCTGACTTAAAACTTGCACAACCTGGTAACGTTCACTTAGTAACTTCGTTAACATGTTACGATGTACATGACGGTTGTTTTCCGTAATATTGCGTAAATGTATTTACTTATAGAATTAATATATAGTTTTTATTAAAGAACGCTTAATAAAATTCAATCTCAATGAGCAACAGTAACAGAAAAGCTGTTTCACTCAGCACAGACGCTATCCAGATGATCAGAGGGCTGATCATTGGTGAACTAATTACAATTGTACTCATTGGTGGGCTGTGGTTATGGCTAAGGCCACGTTTATTTGTCAATAATCGTACTGTTTCTGCCTCTAGTCAAAATCCTGAAGTTGTAAGTACTACTACGGGTTCAAACTTTGCCAGTGTTAATGATATGCCTATTGGTGCATTCAGTTACGGTGGAAGTACGGCTTGGGCATCAATTAGGCAATTAGTAGATTCACAGATCCAAAATACTCGCCCAGAACTTCAATTGCTTTACGTCAATCCTACAGTTGGTAGCCCTGGTTCGGGAGCGGGGATTAGAATGTTGCTGGCAGGGAAATTAGACTTTACGCAATCATCCCGTCCTCTAACAGAAGATGAACAAGCTCAAGCTGAAAAACAAGGTTTGACAATTGAGCAACGTCAAGTCGGGATGGATGGAGTTGCCGTAGTGGTGAACCCAGAACTGCAAGTACCAGGCTTAACCGTTGAACAGTTACAAAAAATTTATCTTGGAGAGATTAATAACTGGAAACAAGTAGGCGGGGTAGACTTGCCAATTGTCCCTTTATCCCAATCTCCAGAAAACGCAGACACGCTGTTATTTCCGAATCAGCCAGCTGATAAGCAAGGTTTGAGTTCGCAAGTCCAGTATGTTTACTCAACCACAGAAGCATTACGTCGTGTCAAAACAACTCCTGGCAGTTTATATTATGCTTCTGCGAGAGGGGTAGTATATCATTGTGGTGTTAAGTTACTACCTTTGGGATTGACTTCAGAACAGCTAGTTTCTCTCTACCGTGAACCAGTGGTGCAGTCAAATCAGTGTCCACGACAACGCAATCAACTAAATACGGAAGTTATTCAGAACGGTAGTTATCCACTGACTTCTAAATTATTTGTAATTATTAAGCAAAACCAAGGTCAAGAACAGAAAGTGGGGGAAGCATACGCCAAACTGTTGCTCACCGAACAAGGACAAAGAGCGATCGCTCTTGCTGGATTTGTCCCTGTCAACAGTCAGGAGATAGCTGCTAATCGATAGAGCAATTGAGTGCGATCGCTTCTTCGTTCAAAATTTTTGAATGTGTTCTCTGCGCTATTACCTTACGTCAATTCTTGATTGAGCAAAACATTCCTGGCAAAAAGATTAGCTTATCCCTGTTGTGTCACTATCGCGGTAGTATAAGGATGTAAAAAGCCCAGAACGAAGACACAGAGCATGGTAGAGCCTCGTCCACCCAAACAAACCGTCAAATTTGTGGATGAATATTGTCTTTGGTATA
>NZ_JADEXZ010000131.1 GCF_015206815.1 Fortiea sp. LEGE XX443 | reverse complement strand
TATCTTTGACAATTCTGGGAAATGAATTTATAATCATTGTGAAATCAAAATATTTTAGTACTTAGCCCAAATTTTACTATATTTTGGGCTATTTCTATAGGCTTTTTCCTAACATTCAACACTTCTGGTATTATCTATATTTCATAGACAATATTTTTTCTCAATGCGTCAGACAAAACCATCTAATTAATTTTCTCTGATTCCTTTCATCACAAACTTTCTGCTTCTGCGATCGCTGTCGAACTCATGTTAATCTTAAAAATCAATGATATTTCTTGAACTCGTTCTACAAAACTTTGGCCCCTACAGTGGAAAACAGGTTATCAATCTTAACCCCAAAATTGATGAGGAAAACTCACACCCAATTATCCTCTTAGGTGGGATGAATGGCGGCGGAAAAACTACCCTTATGGATGCCATTCGTCTCGCCCTTTATGGCTCACGCGCCCAATGTTCTACCCGTGGTAATTTAAGTTATAGTGATTTTCTCAATCAATGCGTTAACAATAAAATTGATCCAGTTGCAGACACCCGTATTGAATTGCTTTTTGAACATATTGAAAACGATAAACCAATAAAATACCGTGTTGTCCGTAGTTGGACGAAAAATCCTAAAGATGGTAAAGATACATTAGGTATTTTAGGTGACAGTGATACGTGGCCTGATGCTTTAGTTAATATCTGGGATGAATATATTGAAAATCTTTTGCCATTAGGAATTTCTAACTTGTTTCTCTTTGATGGTGAACAAGTTAAAGAACTTGCAGAACAGGAAACACCACCACCAGTTGTAGTAGATGCAATTCGCGGACTTTTAGGATTAGAGTTAGCAGATCGTTTAGCAGTTGATTTAGATATCTTAGTTAATCGTAAACTTAAAGAAGTTGGTAATAGTAAAGATTTAGCAAACCTAGAGGAAATTGAAATTAGATTAACTCAACAGCAAGAAGATTATCAAACAACAGGAGAAAAATTAGAAACTATCAAAAATCACGTAGAAGAATTAGAACAAAAGCAGCAAGAAGCCTTTGATAAATTTATTTCTGAAGGAGGGAAGATTGCAGCCGAACGCAATCAACTAGAACTACAACAGGATACAAAAACTGCGGAAATTGAACAAATACGTCAGTCAATGTGTGAATTGGCAACTGATGTTTTACCTCTGGCATTAATTCCCAGTTTGCTTACTCAGGTGCAAGCACAGGGAGAAAAGGAATTTCGCCATCAACAGATACAAATTTCTAAAGATTTGTTAATTGAGCGAGATCAGCGGTTACTCGCTTGGCTAAATCAAGGAGAAATTTCACCGATACAAGTTGAAGAAATTCGATCATTCCTAGTTCAAGATGTCAATAATTTATATGCAAAGACTATCCAGATAGAAGCACCTTGGCTATTAGCCGATGATGAAAATTTGAGTCAGCTAGATAATTTCATATATCACTTAAAAAATTCTAAACTTTCTGCAAAAGAGAAATTAGCTATTCTCAAAAACAAGAAAGAAGAAATCCATACTCTAGAAAGACAAGTGCAAACAGCAGCAGCACCAGAAGATTATACAAAGCTGCGTCAAGCACTAGAAGCATCACAAAATCAAGTTGTTGAAGCTAAAGCAAATTACGAAACAATCCGCCGCCGTTTAGCTGAATTAGAAACTATTATTGCTAAGTCAAAGAGAGAATTAAGTGAATATACAGTAGAAAATATTAAACATAAAAATAGCGAACATATTATTACGTCAGCAGCGAAAGTTCAAGAAACACTGAAGATTTTTCAAGAAAAATTAACTCTGCGAAAGCTCAATAAATTAGAGGAAGAAGTTAAAAATTGCTTCCTTTATCTGCTCCATAAATCAGACTTAGTGCATCGCATTACCATTGATACCAAAACTTTCAGCCTTTTGCTTTACGATTTAAATGGTAAACCAGTTCCGAAGCATCGCCTTTCGGCTGGAGAAAAACAACTACTTGCGATCGCTTTCCTCTGGGGTTTAGCCAAAGTTTCCGGCCATCGCCTACCTGTAGCAATAGACACACCTCTGGGTAGACTCGACTCCTCCCATCGTAATAACCTAGTTGAACGATACTTCCCAGCCGCCAGCCACCAAGTAATTTTGCTATCTACGGACACTGAAATTGGTATAAAAGAAGTAGAAACACTGCGAGAAAACGAAGCGATCGCCCGTGAATACCTGCTCAAATACGACTCTTCCACCCGCCAAACTACCATACAACCAGGATATTTTTGGTAGTAGATATCGCAAACTTTTTAAGTTTACATCTTTACAATATATCTAAAGACCTTGCTAAAGGAGATCAATTATGAACTCGCCACATTTAATAAAAATAGAGCATGATCTAAGTATTCTGTCTTTAGAAGAATTAGAATGGCTATTAAAACGTATCGAAAAACAAGTGCAAGAAAGAAAGAAAATATCAAATAATTTGACTGATGCTAAATATCTAAATGAACAACTAGTTGCAATGGCTAGTGATTTAGAGATGCAGACAGAAATTGACTCGATAAATCATGAATTTTATCTTACAGAAATGGATGGTTTAGAAAAGCTGTGAGCATCGAGAGAGGACAAATTTATTTTGTCAATCTTAATCCAGTACTAGGCCGAGAACAGGCAGGTACAAGACCAGTTTTAGTATTATCTATAGATGCTATCAACGAATTACCTTTGGTTGTAACTGTAGTTGTCGGTACGAAAGGAACAAATATTAAGCGTGATTATCCAACTAATATACGAGTCTCTCCAAGTGACAGTGGATTGCTTATAGAAACAGTATTTTTATGTTTTCAAATTCGTTCTTTAGATCCAAATCGCTTTTCTGCTGATCCATCTGGCAAAATTTCTGACTCCAAGATGCTTGAAGTTGAAACTGCGGTTCGTTATTGTTTGGGTTTATGAGCAAAAACCACTTAAATTTTGATAAAGACTATGGAATCGCCAATAGAAAGAATTAAACTCTCCCAAACAGCCAAAGACCAACTTACCAAACTTAAGCGCAGCACCAAAATAGACCAATGGAATATTCTCTGCCGTTGGGCGTTTTGTCGTTCCCTCGCAGAATCAACTACACCCTCACCCGTCCCAATTCCCCAGGATAGCAACGTCGAAATGAGTTGGCGCGTCTTTGGCGGCGAAATGTCCGATATACTCCTTCTCGCCCTCAAGCAACGCTGTCACAATGACGGTTATCCCACCGACAAAGAAACCTTAGCCACCCAATTCCGCTTACATTTGCATCGCGGTATTGGCTACTTAGCAGGCGATCCAAATATCAAGAAAATTGAAGATTTAATTGCGCTGGCAGTAGACAAGATATAAGGATTAATGTGGTTCTTCTTAATATATCTATGTCGGAGAGCTACTTAGAAATTGAGCGTCATAGAGCTGCGATCGCGCGCACTGAAATCTCTCGTCCTGTAAGATTAGCCATAGAATGGGCAATCTTGAATCAGGACACGACTTTTTTTGACTATGGTTGTGGTTACGGTGGCGATGTGCAGCGAGTTGCAAACCTCGGATACACTAGTACAGGCTGGGACCCTTACTATTACCCCGATGAACAGATAACTCCTGCTGATATTGTTAATCTGGGCTATATCGTCAACGTCATCGAAGATATAGAAGAACGCAGCCAAAGCCTGATTAAAGCCTGGGAACTCACCCGTAAAGTTTTAATCGTTGCTGCTCAAGTATTAATTAATGCTCCCAGTAAAGCGCAACTCGCTTACAACGATGGAATTGTGACTAGCCGCAATACTTTTCAAAAATATTACGAACAACAAGAACTCAAAACTTATATTGATGAAGTGTTAAATGTAGATGCCGTACCAGTAGCGCTGGGTGTCTACTTTGTATTTCGTGACGAAGCCGAAAAAGAAAGCTTCAAAGCCTTCCGTTTTTTCTCTCGCACTTCTACACCGCGAGTTCGCATCCCAAGCAAGCGATTTGAAGACTATCAGGAAACACTTCAACCACTGATGGCATTTTTCACCAAACGCGGTAGATTGCCCGTCAAAGGTGAATTAGAAAACGAACAGGAACTACTGAGGGATTTTAGTAACTTCCGCCGCGCCTTTGCTATTGTCCTGCAAGCCACCGATGAAGCAGAATGGGATGCGATCGCCTATCGTCGTTCTTTAGATATTCAAGTTTACCTTGCTCTCACCCACTTTGATAAACGCCCCAAATTCTCCCAACTAGCACCAGAAATGCGCCACGACATCAAAGCTTTTTTTGGTAGCTATGAAGAAGCTTGCGAAGTCGCAGATCAAAAATTATTTAGTTTGGGTAAACCAAAAGTTGTCCAAAATGCTTGCGAAAAAAGCAAAATTGGCAAACATACACGCGGTGCGCTTTATGTCCATGTTTCCGCACTTGCCGCCCTCGATCCGTCACTCCGCATTTACGAAGGTTGCGCCAGCCGCACCATTGGGCGTGTGGATGGAGCTACACTCATCAAATATTACCTTGACAAACCGCAAATATCTTATTTATTCTATCCAGACTTCGACTCAGACCCTCATCCAGCATTAAACGCTAGTATCACGATAGATTTAAAAACTCTGTATATTACCCATCGAGACTATGCAAATAGAGCAAATCCGCCTATTTTGCATCGTAAGGAAACCTTTGTAACACCTAACTATCCGCAATACGAAGAATTTGCTCAACTTACCCAACAAGAACAGCAATTAGGATTACTCAAGCAAAAAAGTGACATTGGTACACGGGAAGGTTGGCAAAAATGCCTTGCTGTAAACCAAGTAGAAATCAGAGGACATCAAGTTTATTCAATTAAGGAAAGTTAAGTAATCCTGATGTTCATAGCTCAGAAAGTAAGGGTGTAGGGGTATATCAGCAAAGATGCACGCAACCATTCACCAACTATGGCAAGATAACTGCAATTCGCTCAGGTGAGTAAGGAATATTGAAACGATGAAAGAAATCCAAGCACTACGACAAGCCGTCCAAAGTCGGAAAATGGGCGCTTTGTTATTGCTGGGTTTTGCATCTGGATTGCCTTTGTTCTTAACTAGTAGAACATTGCAACTGTGGATGCAAGATGCCAAGGTTGATATCGGCAAAATTACTTTATTTGGTCTATTGGCTTTGCCATATTCCCTAAAATTCTTATGGTCGCCTTTATTAGATAGGTTTGTACCGCCATTATTGGGAGCTAGACGGGGTTGGTTAATAATTTCTCAAATTGGGTTAGCGATTGCGATCGCTACTCTCGCACTCCAACAGCCTTCCCAAAGTGACCAAGTACTGCAAATTCTGGCTATCAACTGTTTAATTATTACTTTCTTAAGCGCCACCCAAGACATCGCCGGAGATGCTTACCGCACGGATATTTTAAATCCACTGGAAGCAGAAGCAGGTGCATCTGTTTGGGTATTAGGCTATCGCGTCGCCTTGTTCGTCACCAGTTCCCTAGCCTTGGTGTTAGCCGATCGCCTTCCTTGGAATGGCGTTTACTTACTCATGGCCGCTTTTATGGCTGGGAGTATATTTGTCACCTTATCCGCACCTCAAGAACCACAGGTACGCAATAACAGAGAGACTGCGCCTCTGTCAGTGAAAGATGTGATTTTCGTCCTCTTTATCACTGCGTTGGTAGCTGGTTTACTGGGAGGAGTCTTTGTTGGTTTTATTGCTCTGCCTGTGTTTTATTGGCTGTTGGCGAGCTTGATCATAGCTTGGATTGTCTCATCTTTATTATTGCCTGATGAGCTACTCGGTGAAGATAGAGAAAATCAAGCCCCGCAAAACTTACAAGCAGCGATTTTTCTGCCTTTTAAAGAATTTTTTCATCGCTTTGGCTGGATTCAAGCAGGTGTAATTCTCATTTTCATCATCCTTTATAAATTGGGTGATTCTTTGGTAGGCATTACAGCCAATTTATTTTTGCGAGAAATTGACTTTACAAAAACTGAGATTGGCGCAATTCAAGCCGGGATTGGGTTTCTCGCCACAACTGTCGGGGTATTGGCTGGTGGCGTGATTTTGACTAAAATTCATCTCAATCGCGGTTTGTGGATATTTGGCATTCTACAATTACTCAGTAACTTGGGTTATTATGCCTTAGCAGTTGCTGGCAAAAATTACTCCCTATTAGTCTTGGCGGTAAATATTGAAAATTTTAGTGCCGGATTAGTAACAGTTGCTACTGTGGCATTTTTAATGAATCTCTGCAACCACCGCTTTACGACCACTCAATTTGCTTTATTTTCTAGCTTGATGGCTATTAGTAGAGATGTTCTGTCAGCACCAGCCGGAGATTTTGCTCAAGCCACGGGTTGGCCTACGTTTTTCTTGTTAACTATAGTAGCAGCCTTACCAGGATTGTTACTTTTACCATTTGTCGCTCCCTGGAATCAAAAGCCAGTGGTAATATCTAGACCAGGACTTGAGGAAGAAGATGAGGATGTATGGGCAGCCAAGTAATTATTGTTATTGGTACATTTATTCTCTTACTTACAGGTTTGTTACTTGGCTACGTTTTGTCACAGTTAGTGCTTGGATTTTTGACTTTTAATCTCTTCACTTTTTTTGGTACACTTAGCCTGATTTTAATTTTTGGGACACTTTATTACGTTTTATTTTGGCAATTGCGCCGGGAACAGTCCCAAGTTATGCCGGGAGCAATGTCTACAACGCAGATCAGCGATCGCATCACCGACAATCAACTCAAAAACAAGCTCATTGCTAAGTTAGATGGTGATACCGCCACAGCTGAACGTTTAATTGAGCAGGCAAAGCAAAATTATCCAGGTATGCCAGATAGTTGGTATTGCGAACGAGTTATCGATGATCTAGAACGCGATCAGCGTTAGCTTTGTGTTGGCAACACTCAAATATCGCTAAAATTAAGTCAAGTAAAATTTACAAATCTTTAGCTAAGTACTAAAACCTAGGTTGTTGTAACTCCAATATGGCTATATTTCGTCAATACATCGCCCCTTTGCTGGTAGTTTTAGTATTTGTCTTTGCCCTAGTAGCAGTCAGCGCCCGCATTTTTTTACCCTCGGACATGGCCGCACCCGCACCCATTGAAGAAATTGGGGTAATTATGTTATCTGGTGCGACTGATTTGCTAACCGTCAGTAAATAAAGTGCCTGAGCAACTACTACCGGGTTACTTGATTCGTTGTGGCTCAACATTAGAGCGATCGCTCCTAGTCAAGTTCATGCAGTTGACTTACCAGGAGAAGTTTCCACAGCAAGATTTTGCTCACCTTGCGCGGACAGTTGAGCAATATTTATCGAAAGATACACCCTTGTGGTGGGTGGATGTCGAGGAAGAATTGAGCAAGGAAGCAGGGGAGCAAGGGAGCATGGGGGAACTGAAAGTACTCTCTCCCCAGCCCCTCCGCACCTCTGCCCCACTGCCTCTTC
>NZ_JADEXZ010000130.1 GCF_015206815.1 Fortiea sp. LEGE XX443 | reverse complement strand
CTTTGCTCCTAACTGCCCATCCCAAAATCCTATAGAAGATATTTGGTTACAAGCAAAAACCTGGGTTAGACGTTTTTGCGCTTTAATTCCAACATTCTCTCATTTAAAGTGGATGTTTGAGTGGTTTCTCCGAAACACTACCTTTGATTTTCTCTCTCTCCAGATGTACGGAGCTTTTTCAGAAATCAAATACTAGTCCTATAGTAAATCTTTGTTTCGGTCAGTATGACAAATAACGATTGGGTAATTCATGCATTCTTCAGCAGAAATAGCTAGAGTTTGTTGCAAAAAATAAACATTAATTAGCAAGTAAATTCCTCTGGAAAACAAAAATTAGCGGTAACGACAGAGGGAGAGAAATCATGCGTACAAACACTGAATGCGAGAGATGACGCTGGAGTAAGTTCAGTGAAACGACGATGGTTTATTCAGCGTGGTCTAAGGAAAATAATTACAGCTTTGAAGAACATATACGCAACTCCATTTTTTCAGGAAAAGGAGTTTATACAAAGGAATTGATATGGCAGCAATTGAGTCTTCTATGCGAATTGATGGGATAGAGTTATTACACTTATACCACCAGAATCCCTCTATTAAACTTCGTAATCAACTTGTACAGTTACATACTGGCTTAGTGCGGAAGATGGCTCATAAATTCAGCCATCAATGTAATGAACCTTATGAAGATTTAGAACAAATTGGTTATTTTGGTTTAATTCGGGCGATTGAACGATTTGATCCCAGTCAAGGATATGCTTTTAGTTCCTTTGCTGTGCCATATATTCGCGGTGAGATGTTACATTTCTTGCGCGATCGCAGTACTCTATTAAAAATTCCCCGTCGTTGGCAAGAAATGTATAACGAAGGGCAAAAAATTCGTAAAGAATTGGCTTTGTCTTTGGGTCGTCCTCCCAAGGATGCGGAAATTGCCAAGCAACTGAAGGTATCTGTGCAAGAATGGCAAGAAACCAAGTTAGCGGCTCAAAATCGGATGCCTTTGAGTTTGGATGCTACAGCAGTTCATTATGTTGATTGTCAAATTACTTTAGGTGAAGCGCTTCCTTGTCCACGTTCTGCTGTGATGCAACAACAAGAAGAAGAACGCCAACAACTCCAAGGGGCTATTAATATGTTGGAAGAAAAACCTCGTATGGCAGTAGAGATGGTATTTTTAAAAGAACTGTCACGCAAAGATGCAGCTAAAAATATTGGCACTAGTCCGATGACTGTAACACGATATCTGCAAAAGGGTATTAATGATTTGATGTGTTATTTGCAGCCTCAAGCAGTAGCCACAGGGTCTTGATTGCTCAGTATCGTTTATAATTGGCTTGAGTCTGGGGATGCGTAGGCGTAGCCTGCCGTAAGTATCACTAAAAATCTTCACTATTCAAATAAATTTTAGGGATTTAAGCCAGCACGTTGAAAGATGGCGTTAGGAGTAATTTCTAATTCTGGGAACACATCATCAGTAATTATTTGATGATCTCGATAAGTTATGGGAAAGGAAGACGCTGCAAATACAGTGATAGTTCTGGCTTTTGTATCAACTACCCAAACACGAGACACACCAGCTTTAAGATAATCTGTAGCTTTTTCGGCCATGTCTCCAAAAGTTTGACCGGGTGAGATAATTTCAATAACTAATTCGGGTGTAACTGGGCAAGCTTCATCTTGCAACCAATCAGCAGCAAGAAGGTTATAAGAAACATAAGTCAAATCAGGTATGGGCATCCAATCTTGTTGATTTCGGGTTAATTTAATTGCCCACTCAATTACAACTCTTCCTTTTGCTTCTGCCCACGCAGACAATATTATGAATAAAGCACCAGTAGTCGAACCATAAAAAAATTTAGGTGACATTTCATCGTCTTTATATTTAGGAACAGCTTCACCGTTAACAAATTCGTATTTAATATCTCCTTCAGGAAGCGCGAGAAACTCATCTAAGGTTAGGGGTTGATTAGAATACTGAACCATAGGTTTTAAAAGTATGAAGTATGTTCGCTTTACAGCCCTAAGGGCATCCTACAGCAGACGTTCCCGCAGGGTAGTGTGAAATTTTGTCCTTTCACCTTCTGACTGTTGACTGTTGACTGTTAACTATTGACTACCTATCGTGATTTTAGATCAGCGATCGCACCTCTTGTCATGGCGGCGATAGCTTTATCAGTAGCTTTCGGCAAATGATAATATTTACCTCCGGCTGTTTGCGCTAGTTCTTTAGCAAAGCCTGTGGAAACAAATTTACTTTCCGTATCAATTACCAATAGCTGCATTCCCAAAGCCCGGACTCTGGCGGCAATTTCTAACAATTCCCCTTTAATATCCGGTTTTTGGTCTGGTTCTTGAGGTTCACCTAAAGAACGGGACAAGGGAATATTCCCCCGACCATCAGTTATCGCTACAACTACAACTTGACCGATATCTCCACTCATCCGAGCATTTAAACCGACGCGCACAGCTTGAGTTAAACCATGTGCTAAGGGTGAACCACCACCACAAGGTAATCTTTCCAGGCGGTTCTTTGCCAAAGCAATAGAACGTGTTGGGGGTAATAAAACTTCCGCCTGTTCTCCCCGGAAGGGAATCAACGCTACTTGGTCACGGTTTTGATAAGCTTCTGTCAACAGTTGCATCACTGCACCTTTAGCTGACTGCATCCGGTTTAAAGCCATTGAGCCAGAAGCATCTACCACAAATACTACTAATGCTCCGGCTTTACGTACCAAGCGTTTCGAGCGAATATCACCTTGCTCAACAATCACTTTTTTGTTTGGCTGTCGCTCGCGCCGTGCTTTTTGATAGGGTGCAGCGGCTCTGAGGGTAGCATCTACGGCAATACGCCGGACTTTACCCTTGGGTAACATAGGCTTAACATAACGTCCCCGGTCTTCCGAGAAAATGATGCTACGGCTACCAGATTTGCCTTGACGTTGCGCCATTTGGGCAAAATACAGCACGCTTTCATCAAGAATCACACCTTCCGGGTCAAAGATAAATTCTTCCGGGATGCTTGGTGGTTCTTGTTCTTCTTGTTCTTCTTGCTGATCTTCTTTGTCTTGTTCTTCCTCTTGTTGGTCTTGTTCTGACTCGTCTTGACTTTGGGGCGGTGGTGGCGGTGGTGGTGGTTGATCGGGTGGCGGTGTCTGGACAACAGTTGCCCGTGGTACAATTACCAGTTCGACAGCGCGGCGTAAATCTTCGGCATTTACGGTTGTGCGTCCTTCTAAGGCGGCGGCGGCTTTGGCGACGCGCACAGCAAATAACTCGGCGCGATGTCCTTGGACACCACCGCGAATGGCTTCATTAACTAAGTAGGCGATTTGGTCGTGGGTGATAGTGACTTCCTTTAACCATTCCCGCGCCAGGATAATTTGGGTTCTTAGCGAGTCGATATCTTCGCTGTACTGTTGGAGAAATTCTTGGGGAGATTGGGAAAAGGCGATCGCTTGTTCTACTGCTTGGACTCTTTGATCTAGTCCGAGTACACCATCAGCCGAGAGGGCGATCGCAATTCTATCGAGTAAATGCTCTCGCAGTGCGCCTTCTTCTGGGTTATAGGTAGCAATAAATAGGGATCTGCAAGGATGCTGAAAACTAATTCCTTCCCGCTCAATTTGGTTACGACCCTCGGATAATACTGTTAACAGCTGATTTGATATCTGCTCATCTAATAAATTGATTTCATCTACGTACAGTACACCTCGATTAGCAGAAGCGAGTAACCCAGGCTGAAAGATTGTATCTCCTTGCTTAACCGACTGTTCTACATCCACAGAACCTAAAAGTCGGTCTTCCGTAACACCCAGAGGAATTTGGACAAAAGGCGCAGGGATGATTTCTGTCGGGACATCCTGAATATCTTTATCGGCATACTCTGCCAACAGTAGATCATCCCATTCATCGGGACGACTGGGGTCGCAGTTGCTAATTGAACCTGGAACAACTTCAATCGGCGGTAGTAAGGCGTGAATAGCACGAGCCATTACAGATTTTGCCGTACCGCGACGACCTGCGATCGCCACTCCCCCTAAACCAGGATCGACCGCTGCTAACAGCAAGGCTAATTTTATTGCTTCTTGACCAACTACAGCGGTCAAGGGAAAAGAAGTGATCTTCGGAGTGATAGTAGGCGCAGGCATTGTTCGCAATATAGCTAGTCTTGGTTTGTAGCATATCAATTTTCGGCACATTATAGAATGATGAATAAATAAAGTCCGTCTAAGCGGACTTTATTTAGAAGAAATATCTTCCGACTTTTTATGTGAGAAGAGTTGTTGCTAGTTGTAAGTTAAAAAACCTAAGCATTTACCTAGAGTCAACAGCGTATTGAATCAATTGGCTAAGACGCTGGCGTAAAGTTTCTAGCCCCAAACGTTCACTTGCTGAAATGAACACAGCTAAAGGAAACTCTTCTTGAGCTATGGTTAGTGTCTCGCTGTCTACTTGGTCGATTTTGTTAAAAGCAACCAATGCAGGGCCAGGAGTCACGGGCATTGCGGCGAGGATTTCTCGCACTGAGCGAATGTGACTCAACCAAGCAGGATGAGACAAATCCACTAAATGCAGTAAAGCATCAGCTTCTGTGACTTCTTCCAAAGTGGCGCGGAAGGCATCCATTAAGGATGCAGGTAGTTCATGGATAAACCCTACTGTATCTGTAATCAGAATTTCTTGGAGTTCATCAGTTTCAGCCTGTGGAATTACCAAGCGACGTGTCGTAGGGTCAAGGGTGGCAAATAGCTGGTCAGCTGTATATACTTCAGCATTAGTCAGGGCATTAAGTAAAGTAGATTTACCTGCGTTGGTGTAACCAACCAAAGCAACTGAGGGAACTTCCTGATGTTGTCGCCTTTGCCGTAAGCGCGAACGATGAGCTTGCAACTGGTTGACTTCTTGTTGCAGTCGGGAAATCCGGCGTTGAATAGCCCGGCGTTCAGTTTCTAGTTTGGTTTCACCAGGGCCGCGAGTACCAATACCACCACCCAATCGGGACATTGCCCGACCTCTACCAGTCAGTCGCGGCAGCATATATTCTAACTGCGCGAGTTCTACTTGTAATTTACCCGCACGAGATTGAGCGCGTTGGGCAAAGATATCCAAAATAACTTCGGTGCGGTCAACTACCCGAACGCCAATTTGAGCTTCTAAGTTGCGGACTTGGGCTGGTGAAAGGTCACGGTCGAAGACAACGAGATTACATCCCAGGGTCTGGGCGGTTAAGGCGACTTCTTGCACCTTACCTTCACCAATTACTGTCTGAGGATGAATGCGCGATCGCTTTTGTTGTAATGTCTGTAGTACATCACCGCCAGCAGTATCAACTAGTCGTCCCAATTCGGCTAAGGTGTCATGGAATTGCTGGAGAGTTAACCTTTCAGTCATTACTCCCACAATTAGCACGCGATCGTGGTCAGCATCTACTTCTTCGGCGATGAATTCCCGCTGGAATTCTTCTTCTAACCCTTCTACCAAATCGATGAAGTCTTGTTCTGCCAACATATCTAAGCTCATCGGCGACGATATGCTGAAATATAGTGCTGCGTCTTGAGTTTTGAGCGCTGAGTGTTGAACTGCTACTAGTGGTTTAGTGTCTGATACTAAATGAGCTAAATAAGCTTCTTTGACATAACCTGTAGCACCACCACCACGCCGTGTAAATCCTGTTCCAGTGATGTTCAGCATAACCAACGCGTCTAGACGTTGCATTGCCATAGCGGTCAGAGCTACTTCATTTGGTGGTTCTGACTTAAGATGGGTGGCAATACAGCGAATCCCGCTGAGACGTTCTGCACCATAACGAGGCAGTTCTAGCGGTGGAATTTGCGTCTGACGCGGTGTACCTACCCCAACACGAATCACTTGTCCACGACGGTTGAGATAGGCACACACAGGTTGATTAATTTCTGTGCTAATGGCAGCCAGACGCTGGGAAAATTCAGGCGTTGTGATGCGATCGCCTGGAATACGCTGGTGGTACAGCCGCTGTAGGTGTTTTAGCTGGCTGGACTTTAAACCTTGGAGATTACCGAAAATAGTTTCTATAGGCGTTTCGACCAGTTAACTGGCCCTCCGAATCCTTCTATTATGTCTATTTTACAACAGGGTTTGGGGTGCAAGCTCTGTCTTCTGGGAGGTACGTAAGCGATCGCTTTAATTTTAGTTGTTGTTACAAGTGCGAGTGTAGAGGCGGTAATTCAATATCTAAAAATTAGCTCAATCAAAACATCAACAGGGTTAAAAAGCTCATCAAATCAATCATCCTCATTGATTTGTAATTACAAATTCTCTCCACTGTCGCACTACAGCTTGCAATTCTCCCGACAACCAACCATCAAACTGTGGATACACAGGTAAACGCGGTACTAATTCCCATCCCGCAGGCTGTAAAATTTTTCTTAATGTCTGCTCTTGTAGATGAGGATAATCAGGATTCACTTCATCTTTGGGGCTTATTCCGCCTAAATCTCTAGCACCAGCTTTCATACAAGCAAGCAACCATTGCTCATCTTTAACTAAATTTGGCGGAATTTGAATTGTAATATCTGGCGGTAGAATTTGACGTGCTTTAGCAATGACTCTCGGTAACTGATAAGGGTCAAATTGTGGTGCGTCAAAGGTTTGCTGATTTCCTGGGCTGTGAGGTTGCAAAATGACTTCTTGAATGTGATGGTGGTTTTGATGAATATTAGCGATCGCTTCTAATGTTTTCCACCTATCATCCTCGGTTTCTCCAATTCCCAAGAGCAAACCCGTGGTAAAAGGAATCTGCAACTCTCCTGCCCATTGTAATTGTTGCAGCCTCAGTTCTGGTATTTTACTTGGTGCGTGACGATGTACAGTGTTTAACAATGCTGGCGTTAATTGCTCCAACATCAAACCCATTGAAACGTTTACATTTTTCAGCTTTTGCATCTCTGCAAAGCTCAAAATACCAGCATTGGTATGCGGTAAAAACCCCATCGCCAATGCTAATTCACACAAATCATAAATCCGCTGAAACCACGCCTGACGTTGCGGCGAGTTGGGATGCACTTCACCACTAAGAATCAGAATTTCACAAACTTTCTCATTTTGCAGCCTTGTTAAAATATTTTCTGCTGCTGATAACGTCAGCCAGAGGCTTTTACCGGGGTCTGTGCGAAAGTTGCAATAGCTACAGCGATTGAAGCACTCGTAAGTTGGGACGATTGTATAAGCAGGGCTGTAGGTAACGGTAGGAAAGTTAACAATTGGCATAGATATTAAATGCTCTCGCTTAATTGTAAATATTTTTCCAAGGAAATGAAACATAAATATAAACGCTAAAACCTTTATAGAGAGCTAGTAACAGAGTTTTCGCCCAAAACAATAAAAAAATATTTCTCAAAATGCTTTACAAAACTCAATATTATGTTTAAGATATGTAACAACAAGTGGAAACACCTAAAACATACATAAACAACAGCAATCATAAAAACATGACAGCAACCTTACAACAGCGCAGCAGCGCCAACGTATGGGATCGGTTTTGCGAGTGGATCACCAGCACCAACAACCGCCTATACATCGGCTGGTT
>NZ_JADEXZ010000012.1 GCF_015206815.1 Fortiea sp. LEGE XX443 | reverse complement strand
CTAATTCACATTTGTTACTGGGATTCAATCATTTAATTGCAGCCATGAATCAATTTAAACCCTTTTATGCTTCTGGATGATTTAGCTCCTGAACTACTTGCTTATTCCGGAAAGTGACAGAAGAGGGATACCAGTGAAATAAATCTACAAATTAAAAATAGCAAATTCTGGTGTTGCATTTTTAGTTTCTTATTGCCACCTTATTTTGCTTTAGTGACAAATTGCTCACTATAGCCAAATTCTACTTGTTTTTATGCAAGTAAAAGCTAATTTACTTTTCAATTAACTATACCTTAAGAAAGTAGTACGGTCACATGAAAGAAATATTTTTTTGTCCTGAAGAATCTAATTTCTATTCAAACTGCTTAGAAAATTTTGTCCTTAGAGATTGTCAAACTCCTGAATTTATTGTTGAATTTGGTTCAGGAGATGGCAGTCCAGTGATCAACTCATTACTAAGAAATAAGTTTGAAGGACTGATTCAGGGATACGAATTAAATACTGCTGCTTGGAAAACTGCAAATTCAACAATCGATGAATACAATCTTACTAATAAGTATATAATTCATAACTCATCTTTGTTTGATTTTGATAAACCTCAGGCTAATTATCTCGTAGCTAATCCTCCCTATCTCCCTGCACCAGATAATGATATTTACATGCCTTTATTATTTGGTGGTATAGATGGAGCTACAATTACTAACGAGCTTTTGTCTTTGGGTTATGAAAATGTTTTAGTTTTAGTATCTAGTTTTTCTAACCCCATAAGCACTATTAAAAAAGCAGAAGATAATGGCTATAATGTGAATAATTTTGTAGTTTTACCTCTAAAATTTGGCTGCTATAGCTCTGAGCCAAAAGTTAAAGAACATATAGAGAAATTGAGAAAAAATGAAATGGCATTTTACTCTGGAGATTATTATTTTTTAGCTGGTGTTTTATTTAAAAATAACCAGAAATCAGAGATTGATTTATCTAATGAACTAGCTCAAGTGATGACAAGCTTGTAACTCATAAGGATATTGCAGAAGCCCAGACATACACAAAAAAAATAGGGTATTACAGAAATGTTAATTACTCTTAGAGGTTATTTGAAAAGTCCCTGGTGATGTATCAAATACTTTCATATCCCTCTGAATTCCCATTAAAAAGGGGGACTTTGATTCTATTTCCCTCCTTATAAAGAAGAGTTATTAGAGGGGGATCAACGAGTGTTTAAAAACATAGCCAACCACTTTTAAAACATCCTCTTATAGCTATTTTCTGCGCCTCTGCATGAAAAATAAATAAACACTTTTAACCAGAAAGAATATTGAGCATCTTAAGCACAATAAGTCTGGACTAAAACCTCTTCTATTGAACCGACACGTTGGAAAACTTCTATAAGTTCATGAGATTTTGTTTTGCGCTGCTCTAGCATGACTTTCAATGGTGTTAATAATTGAATATCTGGATCATCTCCAAGCGCAACTTCCGCTGCTTTTAAAATTTTTGTTGTATTTGCAAAAATATCTTCGTTTTCAAACCCTTCTTTTGCCGATAGTTGATGTAAACTTGCATCGGGTGTAATTGCTCTACCTAGCAAAGTTTCGTCTAATATTAAACCTTTCAATAATGCCAACAAAGCTGCATAAATAGTAAAATCATCACAACTGTCACAAGCTTTAAATTCAATGCGTCCAACTTCCGCAGGAATGCGAGCAACTTTTGTCAATGATGGGACACTAGGAATTAATTCTTCCTGCTTTTCGACAAAAACTAGTGTAGCTGAACGTTTACCTGTTCTAATAAAAGTTCTGACAGAAAGCCCTTCCCACACACTCCCATTATAAAAAGGAGAACTATAGCTAAAAGGGACAATATAAGGACTGTAATAAGTTAACTTTTTACCAATATCAATTAAATCTTCAGTAGACAAATCTGCTACAGAAATATTCAAATCTGGCCCGTAACTAACCATATAAATATTAGCTGTTTGTTCGTCAGGATAAGCTTGTATTTGTTTGATTTCATAATCGTTTAATGGGGGTTGCGGTTCAAAAACAGTTTTATAAGGATTAAAACTAGCTAAGACTGGGTAGTAACCAAAAGTAGCTGCAACCTCCCGCAGTAAATTAAAACTTTCTGATAATTCATTTATTGCACCTTGAATATGAGAATGTATGGTAGTTCTAATTTCAATTCCTTTAGCTAAACAATCTATGGGCTGATCGGAATCAGCAAATCTTTCAAATCCTTCGATATACCATCTCTTCTTCTTGATACCAGCATCACCGACACGTAGTTGAGGATAGTCGCTGGGGTAGGTAGGTAATCTTTCTATAATTTGATCAAAATCGGCAAACTTAGTGTGGGCAAAATCTGCAAATTTGCCTTCTTGATTCAGAAAAGCTACTTCATGCTCAATACCAAAATAAAACACCATGTATACCTCGATTATGCTGATTTGGGGTGAGTCTCATCCTTGATAATCTAACAATAATCTTAAATGACAATTTTTTGCAACTATCGTTTAAAACGAGTCCAATAATTAATCCGATATCTGTACTGAGTAAAAATCGTTTTTTATGGGTTTTGGTGTGTGCAGTTCATGGTTTGTAATTACACCAAGGTTTTCTGCTTACGTAAACTTTGAATGGTTGCGATGGGCTACGCCCGCCGGAGGCGATCGCATGTTTCGCTACTTTATGAATTTACTCGGCAGCGTTAAATCTGCCAAAGTTGTTTTACCCAAGCAATAATTGTCTATGGTAAACACCTTTAACTCGTTAAATCGCTCTAAAACCCATGCCAGTATAGAGAAAGTTTGAGCTAGAGATATGTGGCATCTCACCAGTCATCTCAATCGTAAAATTTTAGCTCATACCGTCTGTTTCTGGCTTAATCGTCACAGTTGCGACCCTCTTCAGTTCGGCCAACTTGTTACGGAATATTAAGTCGTACATCGCGTTAGATAATACCAATTTAAAAAAAGAATGCGACAGATGCGTAGGTTGGGTAGTAGCTTGCTTCCCGTTCGCGTAGCGTCTCCGTCAGGAGAAGGGTACGAAGTGAAACCCAACATCTACAAGGTTTTAAGGCGTTGGGTTTCGTCCCTCAACCCAACCTACATCTGTAGCGATCATTCTTCAAATTGGTATAACTCCTCCATTTTCTTCCTCAAACTTAGGGGTCTCATATCAATCCAAACTTCCTTAATATATTCCAGACATT
Organism: Fortiea sp. LEGE XX443; assembly: GCF_015206815.1. Lineage (GTDB taxonomy): Bacteria > Cyanobacteriota > Cyanobacteriia > Cyanobacteriales > Nostocaceae > Nostoc_B. The sequence goes on along the minus strand of NZ_JADEXZ010000012.1, from coordinate 96,961 downwards.
CTGATTTGAGTCCAGTTTTACCTGCATCTCTCCAACCAAGAGCATTTTCTCTATCAGCAGGCCAAATAGAATACTGCTCTTCATGATTAACTACAACTTTGTAAATTGTTTGGTCTTCTATATCTACACTACTCATTGTTTATTTGACTCCAGATTTGTTTATTTAGATTGCTTGCGTCCGGAAAAGATAACATGAAGATTATATTCAGCATCTGCTACATTTCCCTCTCTATCATAGATATTAACGTTTGTAAATCCTACACTCTCTAAAGCCGTAACAATTTCTGTTCGAGAATACCCTCTAATCAGATTATTAATATCTAAACGTTGCCAAGATTCTTCTACCTTTTGAAAAATGGTAATTTTAAATTGCCCTATTTTTGTTTCTGGGTTATAGCTATCACAACAAGCCCAAGCAAAATCATCTTTCACATCACCATCTGAAATAGTAGCATTCCAAGATTTATAACCATCTTCTAAAGTTAAACCAAACAAAAAAACTCCATTATCAAGAAGTGAATCATACACTTTGGCAAAGACTTTAGTTAGGTCTTCGACATTCATCATGTGGTTCAGACTGCCACTGGGACAAATCACTGCATGAAACGTAGATGGCAAATTAAAAAATCTGGCATCATCAAGAATTAATTTAGCCCTGGGTGCATTTTCACGAGCATATTGCAACATTCCTTCCGAAATATCAAGACCTGTTACTTGATAGCCTTGCTCGATTAAATGTTGTGCCATGTGTCCAGTACCACAACATAAATCAAGAATATTTGCACCTTGATGAACATTATATTGTTGTAGTAACTCTTCAAAATGGGGCAAAATATGTTTACAATATCTTAGACCCCAATAATCATTATAAATCTTAGCCCAAGGGTCATAAGTAGCATCAGAATTGATTGTTACCATTTTGCTATTTTCCTACTAATTATTGAATTAATTTATCAATTTCATCTTTATGGCAAAAAACCACTTTCTCGTAGTTCTTTGACGCTATCTTGTACAGCTTGAATGATGTATTCTAAGTCTTCGTCTGTATGAGATGTAGATAGTAAACCACCGTTAGGAATAATGAAAACTCCGCGAGAGATAAGATAATAAAATATTAAGTCCATATCTCCTGATGAAGCATCTCCAGAATCAACAGCATTTCCTAAAGGAAGAGAAGTAAATATAGAGCCACAATTTGCCAATTGAATCGGTACTCCATCTTCTTGAAAGTAAGTGTTCAGTTTTTCTACAAACTGAGAAGTACGCTCATTTAGTTTTTGTTGCAGAGCATTACCTTGGCTTTTTAAATACTTCAGCACTGCACGAGCAGCAGCCATAGCTAGGGGATGTTTGCAATAAGTTCCAGCAAAAAATGTTGTTTCTACTTGAGGGAAAGATGCGTCTCCATAGCTCCAAATTCCACCATCAATTCTATCCATATAAGTCGCTTTACCGGCGATAATTCCAATAGGCAAACCACCACCTACAATCTTTCCATACGTTGCTATATCTGCTTCAACACCAAACCACGCTTGCGCTCCACCTAAATGAATGCGGAAGCCTGTAAGCATTTCATCAAAAATTAAGACAATGCCTGATTTTTGAGTGATTTCTCTTAATTGCAAGAGAAACTCTTGAGGTTGTATATCTGGTCTTTCATCTTGAATAGGTTCGACTAAAACAGCAGCTAATTCATGTTGATAAGCTTTGATGATTTCTAAGGATTTAAAATCTCCATAATCCAAAACTAAAACATCTTGAGATACGTTAGGTAAGACACCAGGAAAACTTGGGACTGTAACTAAATTGCCATCTAATTTTTTTCTCTTAACTAAAGTACCATCAAAATGTCCATGATAAGAACCTGCAAATATAGCAATTTTTTGACGGACTGTTGTAGCGCGTGCTAGACGTATTGCCGTCATTACGGCTTCTGTACCTGTATTACTAAAAGTTACCCGTTCCATACCTGTGAGTTCACAGAACAACTGTGCAACTTCACCAGCTAAATCTGATTGTGTCCCGATATGTATACCTTGTTCTAATCGCTCTTCTATGGCTTCTTTAATGAATCCTGGATTATGACCAAAAAGATTGACTCCAAAGCCCATCACAAGGTCTATATATTCGTTACCATCAATATCCCAAATTTTAGACCCAGAGGCATATTTACCAATGATGGGATAGACCATTTCTTTGATGGTTTTGCGAAATCCTATAGAATTTCTTCTATCTGCAAGTACAGAACGATATGCTTGAGTTAGTTGCTTTGATGTTTTTGTTTTGTTGATGTAACGGGCGATGAACTTTTCTAGATGCTGTTGTTGAGAATTTAAGTGAGTTGGAGATGCTGAATCGGTTAATTGCATGGCATTAATATGTGGTAAATGCTTGGAAAAATTAAATGTTGAGTAATTTTTGTTTTGGAGTTTCCAAAAAGCCTTTTTGCATTAGATAAGATAAGTATGTATTCAGCAAATTCTCATCGACTGGCGGACAAGTAATCGAAGTATTTGCCAGTCCGTGAAGTGTATTTTGGCAGTCAAATTTTAATAATGCTGAGGTAGAATTTTTCTGTTGACTCAGCAATGTTACAAGGGGAAATAGTGGATGTTCTGGATGTTGTTCAGCAATTTTAAGCAAATCTGCTTGCCACTGTTTATAGGTAATTTGTTGTAATGGATAGCCAACAGTCCGGAGTAATTTGATTAGTGTATCTGAATGAAAAGGTTGAGGATTTACAAAGTGAAATGCCTTACCTAAAGATTTTTCTTGTCTAGATAAATGGACTATAGCTTTGCTTACGTAATCTACAGGAGCTATGTCTTCAATCATATTACCATCTGGCACTTTTTCAAGTTTTATACAGCCGATGATCAATCTGTATAAAAAATCATTTTGATTGAAGACTCCAGTTTGGCTGTGTCCAGATACTCTTCCTAATCTATATATACATACAGGAAGACCGCGATCGCCTGCAATGGTAACTAACTTTTCGGCAACCCATTTACTCTGGGTATAGCCACCAGATGGGACTTGATAATCATCTAGGCTATCTTGCTCTTGTACTACTTTTACATCCGAATCACCTTTGAGGGAGAACACTCCATCGGTTGACATAAAATGCACAGGTTTAACTTTAACTTGAGTTGCTAGTCTCAAAACTTCCTGAGTTCCTAATACATTCGCCGCTTTCAGTGTGGTGTATGGGGAAGTATGATTAACCAACGCGCCATTATGGTAAATCACATCAATTAACTCAGCCAACTCTTGAAAATTCTGCCGAGAAAGTCCTAAAAGTGGTTCAGATAAATTTCCTACAACTGTAATAATTCTAGAATTGAAATAACTCTCCCAAAGTAAATATGATTCGAGGCTGTTTTTAATTCTTTTTTTGCCTTCTTCTGGATTAGCTGCACGTACCAAGCAATAGATATGTGCCTGAGTTTGTTGGAGGAGTTCATAAAGTAAAAATGACCCTACAAAACCTGTAGCTCCAGTTAATAAAATGCAAGCAGGCTCAGTTGAATATCTAATTGGTGTCTCTGGATGTATTGCAGAATCAAGGACAGTTTCAGCTTGCCAATTGATTGTATTTTGGGAAGTAATAGCAAGAGTAGAAGACCCGATTTTTTGAGCCGTTTCAATACTCTGAGCTAAACTAGCGACGGTTGGCATTTCCCATAAACTGCTTAAAGATAGTTCGATTTGCCATGTTTGGCGTATCTGAAAAACAAGTTGTGTTAGTAGTAAAGAATGTCCTCCTAAATCAAAAAAGTTATCTTCAATACCAACTTGTTGAACCTTCAGCAACTCAGCCCAAATTCTCGCTAGTTGTTCTTCAATTGGTGTACGTGGTGCAATATAATTTGCAGCAATCTGAGAATATGTTTGCTCAGGTATAGGTAGCGCCCGACGATCTACTTTGCCATTCGGTGTCAGTGGTAATTTTTCCAGTAGTACAAATATAGAAGGTATCATGTACTCTGGTAGACTTCCTTTGAGGAATTGTCGTAATTGTGGGGTGATTTCACTATACTCAGAATTTTGATGATTGGAAACGATATATGCTACTAGTCGCTTGTCATTTAGATTATCTTCTCTAACTATCACCAAAGCATCCTTTACAACCGAATGTTGAACTAATTTAGCTTCAATTTCTCCCAATTCAATACGGAAGCCACGAATTTTTACTTGATAGTCTACGCGATCAAGAATTTCAATATTACCATCACTGCGATAGCGTACTAAATCTCCTGTTTTATATAGCTTTTTGCCTTCTTGAAAAGGGTTGGGGATGAATTTTTCAGCAGTTAACTCAGGTTGATTGAGATAACCTCGTGCTACACCTTTACCGCCAATATACAATTCGCCTAGAATACCAATAGGAACTGGTTGTAAATATTTATCTAATATATAAGTTTGAATATTAGAAATAGGTTTGCCGATAGGTACTTCTTGAGTAAAATTTGGTTCTGCGAAATCATAAATGGTAGCTACTATGGTAGTTTCAGTGGGTCCGTAGCCATTAACTAGTTTAATTTTTTTATCTATACACTTTTGCCAAGTTAATACTTTATCTGCTGAGGCTTTTTCACCACCGATAATTACTAATCTCAGAGATGGAGGTAAAGTTAATTTGTGTGCAGATAATTCAGAAGTTAATTGCTGCCAAAAAGCCGTTGGTAAATCTAATACAGTCAATTCTTGTTGTTGACATTTTTCTAAAAAATGAGGTATTGAACTTAACATCTCATCAGTTCGTAACACCAAAGTTGCTCCCTGCACTAAACAAGGAAAAATTTCCTCGGCGGCTGCATCAAAGCTAATGGAGGCAAATTGGAGAATACGATCGCTAGAATTTATGTCATATTCTGTTATTGCTACTTGTGTGTAATTAACTAAAGACTCTTGTTCAATCATCACCCCTTTGGGTTTGCCTGTTGACCCGGATGTGTATATTACATATGCTAAATTGTCAAGTTTGCTGTGATTGATGAGATTAGTGTGCGGTTGTTGTGCTATTTCTGCGTTATCTATACAGATAAATTTGGCTGGGATGTCGGGAAGATTTGTTAAGAGAAATTCCTGGGTAAGCAACACCGATACTTGAGCATCAGCTAACATGTATGCCAAGCGCTCTTGCGGGTATATTGGGTCTAGCGGGAGATATGCCCCGCCAGCCTTGAGAATTGCCAATAATCCAACTATCATTTCTGGGGAACGCTCTACACAAATCCCTACTAGTATTTCTGGCTTTACTCCCAATTTTTGTAGATAATGGGCCAGTTGATTTGCTTTTTGATTGAGTTCTCGATAGGTTAAAGATTTTTCTTCAAATACTACTGCAACTGCATCAGGTGTTTTCTCAACCTGTGCTTCAAATAGTTGATGAATGCACTGGTCTTGAGGGTAATCAATTTTAGTATTATTCCAGTCAACTAATAAAGTTTGCTTTTCTGCTTCTGTCAATAAAGACAAATCTGATAGGCGCTGCTGGGGATTAGCAACCATACCTGCTAATAAATTTCCCAAATGACCTAACATCCGAGTTATGGCATTATCATCAAAGCGTTGGCGTAACCCGCCGTAGGCATCGCAATTATAGGCAATTTCTAATGTCAACTCTTGTTTAGGTAAGACTGTCAAAGTTAAAGGATAGTTTGTCCAGTCATCCGCAACAACATTCGATATTTCTAGATTATCAATTTGCCGTTTTGCAGTGTCCACTGGGTAGTTCTCAAACACCAAAATGCTGTCAAATAGAGGCATTCCTCGTGGTACTTCACTCCACTTCTGCACTTGTACTAAAGGACTGTATTCATATTGAGAAATTTCTGCTTGTTTAGCTTGAATTTGTTTGAGCAGAGCCAAAATTACAGTGTCATATGATACTTCAATCCTCAGAGGTAAGGTGTTGATGAACAATCCCACCATAGATTCAGCACCCGCCAGCGTTACCGGACGACCAGAGACGGTGACACCAAAAACTACATCTGATTCGCCACTGTAATAGCTAAGAAGCCAAGCCCAAGCGCCTTGTACTAAAGTATTGAGAGTGATTTGCTGCTGACGAACGAGCGATCGCATGGCTGCGGTTTGACTAGCTGATAGTTTGATTTGTTGGGCTGCATGATTTAAAGATTTGCTACTCAGTGTTTTTTGGATACGTAGATCAGTAGGAGCAGAAAAACCACTTAATGTCTGTCGCCAAAAAGTCTCAGCCTTTGATAAATCCTGTTTCTGTAGCCATTTAATGTAGTCTCGGTAAGGACGGGGAGACTCTAACTGTAATTCTTCACCTTGGCAGAAGGCAGTATAGAGTTTAAAAACTTCCTCCAGCAACATTGATGTAGACCAACCATCAGTAATTAGATGATGGGTGCTCCAAACAAATTGGTAAGTATTTTCGCTTAGTTGAATTAACGCCAAACGCATCAACGGTGCTTGGGTGAGATCAATACCGAAAGTGCGATCTGTCTCTAAAAAAGCGGCTAAATTTTCTTGCTGTTCAGTAGATGAAAGACCTTGCCAGTTATAATGTTTTAAAGGCAGTTGTACCTGACGCAATACCACTTGTATAGGCTCTTTTACACCTTGCCAGCGAAAACAAGTCCGCAAAATTGCATGACGCTGAATCACCTGCTGCCAAACTTTTTCAAATACAGGAATATTCAGTTGTCCAAAGAGAGTACAGACTAACTGATTGAAATAAACTCCTGTATCTGGTGCAGATAGAGTATGAAACAATAACCCTTGCTGCATTGGTGAAAGAGGATAGAAATCCTCGACATTTTGCATCCCCATTTCAAACGTCTCCAATTGCTGCAATGATGTTTTCGATGTCAGTTTCGATCCACTCAAAGTCCGATAAATCTGCTGGAAGTAATTGGTTATCAGAAATCTGAGAGTCATGAATTAGCGTTGGCGTTGCGCCCAGCGTAGCTGATCGCAATATCTCAATAAAACTCGTAGCGATCGCTTCAATAGTCTCACGTCGATGAATAGCCTGGCTGTATGTCCAATCTAGTTGCAACTTTCCGCTCACAATAATTCCGTTGATATCTAGTAAATAACTCCGCTTACTCTGTAAGCTGCGAGAAGTTCCGTTAGACTCCAAAGCTGTAGCAAACAGTGAAGATTCAGCTAGAACTTGGTCAGATTGTCCCAGGTAGTTGAATCTAATTTTGGCTTGGGGCTGGGTTTGCAACTTTTCGGTAATTTTCTGGTCATTGCTGAGATAACGTAGTACGCCATAACCAATACCTCGATTAGGTATGGCTCGTAGTTGTTTTTTAACGCCTTTCAAAGCTTCACCAAAATCAGGCGTTTCCTCTAAATGCAGCAACACAGGAAATATCGTAGTAAACCACCCCACCGTCTGTGACAGGTCTACATCATCAAAAATTTCTTCTCGTCCATGACCTTCTAAATCAACTAGTAAATAATTACAGCCTGTCCATTGTTTATATGCTTGTACGAGTGCAGTCAGCAATACATCATTAATTTGGGTTTGGTATGCTGCTGGTACATCTTGTAGCAAAGCTTGAGTTTCTTCAACATTCAGGGCTACAGATACACTACAAGCCTCAGCAAGTGTATTTTTAGCCAAATTTTCAGGACAGTCCAACGGGATAGGGGAAATTTCTTGATTGGGTCGAGCTAACCAGTATTTAAATTCTGACTGTAATGCTGATGAAGATGCGTAATCCTGTAATTTTTGCGCCCACTGTTTAAACGAGGTAGTTTTAGACAGTAAGTTAACTGCTTCGTTGCGCCTGAGATGTTCATAAGCTGTTTGTAAATCTTCCAGCAAAATTCGCCAGGAGACACCATCAACAACTAGATGGTGAATAATTAACAGCAGCCGCATGGGTTTTTCTGCACCCAAATTAAACAAGGCTACCTGGACAAGCTTTCCTTCTGACAAGTTGAGACTGGTTTGTAATTGATTATTAGTTGCCTCGACGGTAGAATTCTGTTTATCTGGTGAAAGCGATGATAAATCAACGTAAGTAAATACCTTTGCCTGATCAGAACCAAAACTAGTGTTAAATTGCTCCCAACCAGATTGTCTGCGAACAAACTGCATACGCAAAGCATCGTGATGTATCAGCAATTGCTCTAAAGCCTGTTGCAACAGAACTGGGTCGAGATTTTGCCGCAGTTCTAAGAAAATTGCTTGGTTCCAATGATGAATATCAGGCTGATTTTGTGCAAAGAACCATTGCTGAATCGGGGTCAAAGGTATTTCACCTGTAACCAATCCTTGTTCTGCTTGAATGACTTTATTGTTTTGCGCTACTGCTGCAAGTTCGGCAATGGTTTGATGGTCAAAAATATCTTTGGGAATCAGCTGCAAACCGGCTTGTCTAGCTTTAGCAATAATTTGCATACTGAGGATAGAATCTCCTCCTAATTCAAAAAAGTTATCGTATATACTTACTTCTTCTATTCCTAAAACTTGAGTCCACAGTTGAACCAGTTTTTGTTCTGAGCTATTGCGAGGTGCGACAAAATTTTCTCCCCCTTCTAGCCTGTTTATATCAGGTGCAGGTAAGGCTTGACGATCTACTTTGCCATTAGGAGTTAACGGTAAAGCTTTCAGTCTCATAAAAACCGACGGCACCATATATTCTGGTAGTTGTGACTGTAAAAATCTGCGTAGTTCGTTTGTTGTGGGATTAATATTTTGCTCAGGTACAATATAAGCCACTAAACGCTTATTACCTGCTTCTTCATAGGCTAAAACTATGGTTTTATTAACCCCTAAATGTTTACCTAGTATGGTTTCAATTTCCTCTAGTTCTATACGGAAGCCTCGAATTTTTACTTGGTTATCTATTCGTCCAATAAATTCTATATTTCCGTCTGGTTGATAGAGGGCAAGATCGCCAGTTTTGTATAGTTGTCCTAAACCAAAAGGATTTGGCACAAATTTCTGTGCTGTAAGTTCGGGTCGATTTAGATAACCCCTAGCCAGTCCTGCACCGCCTATATATATCTCACCAGGTATGCCAATTGGGACTGGTCGCTGTTGTGCATCTAAGATATAAATTTGGGTATTAGCAATGGGACGACCAATAGGAACTGTTTGGCAATTTCTACTCGTTTTCTCTGGCTGAATTTGATAAGTCAACACACCTATTGTGGTTTCTGTCGGGCCGTAGTGGTTGAAAATCAAGCATTCTGGGGCTAATTCTTGTAAACGCTCAATTAAACTCCCACTACAAGCTTCGCCACCAAGAATCAGTCTTTGCTTGGGTATAATCCACTTTGGTTGAGAACAGGATAATAAAGCTTCAAGATGAGAGGGAACAATTTTTAGACAGTCAATGGGATGCTGATGAAAGTATTCTGCTAGTGCTTCAGGATGGGTAGCTTTTTGTTGTGATATCAGATGCAGACATCCACCAGTACACAATGAAGAGAAAATAGTCGTGTTACCCAAGTCTGCGGCAATAGTAGAAACGTTAGCAAAGCTAGTACAAACTCTTAGGTCTAATTTTTCAAGTATGGCCTGTAAATAATTAAATATTTGCCGATGTTCAACCGCTACTCCTTTGGGTTTACCTGTAGAACCAGAAGTAAACAGTACATAAGCTAAATTTTCAGCCGTGACATCGCTAGTTGGGTTTTCTGGGCTTTGTGATGCGATCGCATTCCATTGTGTATCTAAGCATACAGCTTGTGTTTGATATTCACATAACCTTGGGAGTAAATGTTGTTGAGTTAAGACTACCGCCGCTTTGGTATCCTGTAAACGGAAGACTAAGCTTTCTGTTGGTAAAGCAGGATCTAAGGGTAGATATGCACCACCAGCTTTAAGGATACCAAGAAGCCCCACTATTAAATCAAGCGATCGCTCCACAAACAGTCCCACAACTACTTCTTTACCAACTCCCATTTGCTGGAGATAATGGGCTACTTGGTTGGCGCGTGCATTGAGTTCGCTGTAGGTTATGTACTGGTTCTCAGATACAACAGCAATGTTATTTTGTGTACTATCTGCTTGCTTTGCAAACCAGTGATGAATACACTCAGCATCGCCATAATCATGGTATGTTTTGTTAAACTCTACTAACAATTGCTGACTGGCATGAGTATTGATAATTTCTAAATTACTAACACTTGTTTCTGGATTTTTAGGAACATTTTCTAATAAAATTTGAAATTGATTTGCTAAGTTTTCGATAGTTTCTATGCTTAACAAATTGGAATCGTAGTGAAATTCTATTGTTAAAGCATCATGTTGATTAATACAATGCAGTTTAACTTTGAATTGTTCAAAACAAACATACTGCTGTAAAACAGAAACAGAAATATCATTTGTTATATATTTGTTTGGTCGTTCTTCAAATTCAAAGCCAAAAGGTAAAAAAGTGATTTTATTTTGTTTAATTTCCCAATTAAAATATTCTTGCCATTTATATATATTTTGAAGATTGACTTGAACCTGCTGAATAACTTCACTAATTTTAGAATTTTCATCTATATCACAATTAAGGGGTAAGTATTTGGCAAACAAGCCTAATACTTTTTCTAACTCTTCATATTTTCTCCCCTCAAAGGCATGACCGATAACAATTCTTTTTTGACTAGTAATGCGCCATAACAATACCATCCAGCAACTAAGTAAAAATTGAGCACAAGAAGTATTGTATTTTTGTGCTAATAAATTAATCTCAGTAAATAAAGAATCTTCAATTTTTATGCTTAAAGTTTTTGGTAAAAAGAGTGTATTTTCAGAAATAATATTTTCAAATGGTAACTTTAGAGTAAAAGCACTGGAAATATCTTGTTCTTGCCAAAATAGTCTTCCTGTTTCTGTAGTATCTGATTCTACTAATTCATTTTGCCATGCTGCAAAATCTGCATATTGGACTGGCTCATCATTATTTAGTTCTTTATTTTGCAAATAAGCTATATACAAATTGCTAATTTCATCAGCTAAATTTCTTGCAGTAAGGGTATCTGCAATCATCGCTGATAAGCAAAGGAACAGTATATGCTTATTCGGGGATAAAGTTATTACAGCTACTCGCAAAAGACATTCTTTTTCAAAATCAAAGGGTAATTGTCGCAATTCATCAATCAACTCTCCAACTCGTAAATCTTGTTCTGAGGATTTCCATTTACTTAAATCGTAGTGCTGGATTGATGGTTTACCACTTTCATTTATCACCTGAAGTGGGATTGTCATTCCATTTAAACAAGGAAAACTAGTACGGAGTATTTCATGCCTACTGATAATTTCCGCTAAAACAGTTTCTAAAATTTCCAGGCGGAAATTACCCTCGATTAAAAGAGTACAATCAGCGCGAAAAGATGATAAAAGAGAATTTTGCTGTAACAACCATATATGTCTTTGCTGAGGAGAGATTGGATAACCTTCTAGTATCTCAGTTTGCATTTTCATACCCTTGCTTTATTGTAAATACCTATGTTTTAAATATCTCTATTAATTTATGAAGAATGGTGAATTGTTTTACGCTTAGTTTGCTTGAACTTTTGCAAACTCACCTTTTCAAGTTCTTTTTCTTTGAGAACTTGTTGCTGTTGATCAGTTGAAGTGAGTAGGGTAGCTAATTCTTTCAGTTGGATATGGGGCTGATTAGCAAATTGAGAAAGTAGTATCTCAAAATGATTGGTAATTTTGTTAATAATACGAGGTTCTAAGCAACTGCGATCGTACATAATATCCAGCGACAGTTCAGAATCAGGTCGAACTCTAAGTGTAAGGGGATAGTGGTTTCTAATGATCGTACGGGTATTATCAATCTCTAAGTCTAATTCATCCTGTAAAGATGAATTGTTGGGAAAATTTTCAAACACCATTACGCTTTCAAATAATGAAACTCCTTGGGGAACTTCACTAAATTTATGTATATCCGCGAGAGGCGTGTATTCATAGTGTCTGGTTTCGACTTGTTGTGATTGAATTTGCTGGAGCCAAGATATGAGATTTTCGTGATGGAATATTTGCACTCGTACTGGCAGAGTATTTATAAACAGCCCTACCATTGATTCAACACCTATCAAAGCTGCCGGGCGATTAGAAACTGTAGCCCCAAATATGACATCTTTGTTGCTACTATAATGGCTCAAAAGTAACGCCCAAGCCCCTTGTAATACAGTATTTAAAGTTAATTTATTTTGCTTTACCAATAACTGTAAAGCGGTAGTTGTTGCTAGGGATAACTTAATTTCTTGCTCGTGGTATTCTGGGTTGTCATTAACAGATTTTTGAGAATTCCTGTTGATTCCAAAAGCTGTTGGAGTAGTAAATCCTTTAAGCACCCTTCGCCAAAAGTTTTGTGCTTCCAAAAAGTCTTGTTGCTGTAGCCAAGCAATGTAATCACGATAGGGGCGAATCTTTTCCAAAGACGGGAATTGATTGCGGCAAAATGCTTGGTAAAGTACAAATACTTCTTGTAGAAGTACAGGTGTAGACCATCCATCTAATAATAGGTGGTGATGACTCCAGATGAATAGATAAGTATCATCAGCCAATTGAATTAATATCAGGCGCATCAGTGGTGCGATCGCAAGATTGAAGCCTTGTTTATAGTCTGTTTCTAGAAGTATTTCTAGACGTGTTTGCTGATCATTGGGGGTGAGTTCTCGCCAATCTTGTTGCTGATATGGTAGGTCAATGTGTTTTAGTACAACCTGTAGAGGTGTATCTAATCCTTCCCAATAAAAAGCAGTACGCAAAATTGTATGTCGTTCAATTAATTTTTGCCATGCTTGCTGAAAAGCCGATAAGTCCAGTTTCCCACGTAGAATACAGCTAGTTTGGGTAACATAAGCTGCTGAATTTTGGTCATACAGGGTGTGAAAAAGCATACCCTGCTGCATTGGTGAAAGAGGATAAATATCTTCGATTTGCTGTTGTTTTTGCAGCAAATCATCAAGTTGTTGTTGATTTATTGTTACTAGGGGAAAATCTGAAGGTGTGTATCCTCCTACTGCTGGACTGGTACAGTGAGTAATGAGCGATCGCAAAGCATCAACAAAACTCTCACTCAAAGCTGCGATCGTTGAACGACGATGAAGTTCTTCGCTATAACTCCAATTGACTTGCAACTGACCATCTACTACGAAACCGTTAATCTCTAGCAGTTCGTTGCGGTTGTTTTGCACACTGCGTGTTGACCCACAAGACTCTGTAGCAAATTTAAATAATGATGATTCTGCAAGTGTTTGGTCAAAATCACCTAAATAGTTGAACACTACTTCCGATTGGGGAATTCGCAGTGATTTAGCGATAGTAGTGTTCTCGCAAGTGTAGCGCAATGTACCATAACCAATACCCCGATTAGGTATAGCCCGGAGTTGTTCTTTAACTACTTTCAGGGCCTCTCCGACAGAGGAAGTTTCTCTGATATCTAACAATACAGGGAATAGCGACGTAACCCAACCCACGGTACGCGACAAATCGACATCATCAAAAATGTCTTCTCGATTGCGACCCTCTAGATGAATCAAAAGCGACTTATCACCTGTCCATTGTGCAAATGCCTGAACCAAGGCGGTTAGTAAAACATCATTAATTTGGATGCGATAAGCAGATGGTACTTCTTTTAGTAGCAGTTTTGTTTCTTCAACATTCAGTTTCACGGAGACGACACCAGTTGAAGCTACTGTATTCGCGCCTCCTGAAAAATCTATTGGCACAGAAGAAACTTGTTTGGTAGCCTTTTCCAGCCAGTAATCCAACTCTTTTTTTGCTACTGTTGAGTTAGCATACTCTCGGAGCTTTTCCGACCATTTTTTGAAAGAAGTCGTCTTTGCAGGCAGTTTAATTGTCTCACCTCGGCTTAACTGTGTGTAAGCTGTTTCTAAATCTTCAAGTAAAATTCGCCAAGAAACACCATCGACAACCAAATGATGAATAGCTACCAATATACGACTGTGTTGTTTATCACCCAAATTAAAAAGAGCCGCTTTTACTAGAGAGCCTTGGAATAAATTCAGACTGGACTGTAATTCGTTAGCTGCCGCTTCTAAAGCAGATTTTTGCTCATTTTGTGGGATTTCTGATAAATCTATCAATGAAAAAGATACTGTGTCATCAACTGGAGCATGGAACTGCTGCCAACCTGATTCTTTTTGCTCAAACCTCAGCCGGAGAGCATCATGATGAATTACTAACTGCTGTAGTGCTTGATTTAATAGTTGCGGGTCAAGTTCTTGTTGTACCTCTAGCAAAACAGCTTGGTTATCGTGGTGTGGATTTATCAAATTCTGCTCAAAAAACCACTGCTGGACAGGTGTTAGAGGTACATTTCCTGTGATGAGTCTTTGCTCTGGTAGAGTTGCTTCATTTGTAATGCACACACCAGCTAACTCGGCAATATTTTGGTACTGGAATAACTGTTTAGGCGTTAGCTGTAAACCTGACTGGTTAGCTTTGGCAATAATTTGAATAGTGAGGATAGAATCTCCGCCTAAATCGAAGAAATTGTCATAAATACCCACCTGCTCTACACGCAGAACTTCAGCCCAAATTTGAGCTAATTTGCTTTCCACAAAAGTACGGGGAGCCATAAACTGTTTGTCTAATTCTGTCCTAACATCATCAGGTACTGGCAATGCTTTTCTATCTACTTTGCCATTTGGTGTCAGTGGTAAAGCTGCTATCTGCACAAATACAGAAGGTATCATGTATTCAGGTAACTTTTGGCTCAGGAAGCGGCGCAGTTCACTAGTTGAAGGTGCAGCAACCTGTTCGCGTGTAACCAAATAACCTACGATACGCTTTTTGTCATGTTCATCCGTCTGGACAACAACTACAGTCTCTTGTATTGCTGGATGCTGGCTGAGGACTACTTCAATCTCTCCAAGTTCTATGCGGTAGCCGTTTACCTTGATTTGATGGTCAATTCGTCCCAGAAACTCAATTTTTCCATTGGGAAGATAGCAAGCCAAATCTCCAGTTTTGTATAACCGCGCTCCTGCTTCTTTGCTGAATGGGTTGGGTATAAATTTATCAGTGGTTAATTCTGGATGATTGAGGTAGCCTCTTGCTAAACCGGCTCCTCCAATCAGTAACTCTCCTGGCAAGCCAACTGGAACAAGCTGAATTGAACTACTGTTGTGGTATGAATTTGGATCGATTAAGTAAATTTGGGTATTTGCGATCGGATGACCAATGCAAACTGGTATATCTGTAGATTCTATCAATTCCACGGCTGACCAGATTGTTGTCTCTGTGGGGCCATACATATTCCAAACTGAGGCACTTCTTGCCAAGAGTTGATTTACCAAGGTTCGAGGCAGTGCTTCTCCACCACAGAGAATTTTCAACTGTTGATTACCCTGCCAATCGGCTGCTAATAGCATTCGCCAAGTTGCCGGTGTGGCTTGCATCACAGTTGCCCTAGATTCCGTTAGTAATTTAATTAACTGGGTTGCGTCGGTAACAACTTCTCTACTTGCTAAGACAATTCTTGCCCCAACTACAATTGGTAAAAAAAGTTCGAGAACGGCGATGTCAAAAGAAATAGTTGTAACCGCAAGCAAAATGTCTTGTGCAGTTAGCCCTGGGACTTCACGAATTGAAGTTAGGAAATTGACCACTGCTTGATGCAGAATTTGTACACCTTTGGGCTTACCTGTAGATCCAGATGTGTAGATGATGTAAGCTAAGTTGTTAGGTATGACATCAACATCTGGATTAGCATCGCATTCTTGGGCAATTGTCTGCCAATCATTGTCTAGGCAAACTACTTTGGCTTGATATTTTGACAGTCCTACTAGCAAGTGGCTTTGTGTGAAAACAACTGACAACTGCGAATCTTCAATCATCCAAGCCAATCGCTTAGAGGGATAGTTAGGATCTAACGGCACATATGCACCACCTGCCTTGAGAATACCTAATAGTCCCACTAGCATTTCCAGGGAACGTTCTACACAAATCCCCACTAATGCCTCTGGGCCAACACCCAATTTTTGCAAATAATGGGCTAGTTGGTTAGCTTGCTGATTTAGTTCTCGATAAGTGAGTTGCTGGTTTTCAAAGACTACTGCAACTGCATCCGGGGTTTTTTCTACCTGTGCTTCAAATAGTTGATGAATACATTTGTCTTGGGGATAATCAGCTTGCGTTTGATTCCACTCTACTAATAGTTGATGTTGCTCAGTTTGTGTTAATAGGGGTAATTCAGAAAGTTTTTGTTCTGGGTTGGCAATGATCTCAGATAGTAATGTCTGTAAATGCCCTGTCATTTTTTGTATAGTTTGCGGCTCGAATAAGTCAATACTGTACTTCAGAGTTCCGACTAATCCCTCGGCCGTTTCTTTCATCTCCAAGGTCAAATCGAACTTTGCAGTCGCACTGTCATTTTCGAGAGTACTTAAGATCAAACCCGGTAACTCGATTTCTGAATTTTGTGCATTTTGCAGCACAAACATTACTTGGAATAGAGGTGTATGGCTTAAGTTTCGTTGTGGCTGTATTTTTTCCACTAGCACTTCAAACGGCGTATCTTGGTGGGTATAAGCCCCTAAGGCTACTTCTTTAACCCGATGCAGCAACTCTTGAAAACTGGGATTACCTTCTAAATTAGTCCGCAACACTAATGTATTGGCAAAGAAACCAATTAACCCTTCTATCTGACTGTGGTTACGATTAGCGATGGGAGAACCGATGACAATATCATTGCTGCCGGTGTAGCGGTGTAGCAGTATTTTAAAAGCTGCTAACAAAGTCATGAACAAGGTACTTCCCTGCTGTTGGCTCAAAGATTTCAACGCCAGAAATTGGTCTGAAGACAAGCAGAAAGAATGAATGGCACCACGGGAAGATTGAATAGCTGGTCGAGGGTAGTCAGTTGGTAACTCTAGTACTCCTGGCGCACCATCTAGCTGTTTTAGCCAGTAAGCAAGCTGGGTTTCTAGTGCTTCTCCCTCAAGCCATTGCCTCTGCCAAGCTGCGAAGTCTGCATACTGAATTTCGAGTTCGGGTAGAGGTGAAGGTTGCCCGTTACAAAAAGCTTGGTATAGTGTTGCTACTTCACGTACAAGCACATCCATTGACCAACCATCAGAGACAATATGATGCATGGTTAATAATGCTACATATTCCTGTTTACTCAGCCGGAGTAATTTTACTCGTAGCAGAGTGTCAGCCTCCAGGTTAAATGGCCGTTGCGCTTCTGCTAGGGCTAGTTGTCTAACCTTGGTTTCACGTTGGGCTGAAGGTAATTCGCTCAGGTCAATTACTGTTAATAGCTGCTGTGTTGTGGGTGAAATAACTGCTATGGCTTGCCCTTCGACTGTTTGGAAATTAGTTCGTAAGACTTCGTGACGGCGGAGAATTTCATTAAAACTCTGTTCTAGTGCTGCGAGATTTAATTGCCCTTCTAGGCGCACAGCAGCAGGAATATTGTAAAAAGGGCTATTCGGCTCGAACTGGTTAAGAAACCATAATCGCTGTTGGGCAAATGATAGGGGTAATTTTGGCGATCGCGCAATACTCTTGATAGGTGGTACTTCTAATCCTTTGTCGGCATTAATTGCTGTTTGAATCTCTTTACCTAACTCGCTTACTGTGGGCAACTCAAACAAGCGACGTAAAGGTATCTCTACCTCAAATACTTGCCTGATCTGGGATATAACACGAGTTGCCAGTAGGGAATGTCCCCCTAACTCAAAAAAGTTATCTTTTACACCTACCTTTTCTAAACCTAGTACCTCCGCCCAAACTCCAGCAAGCATTTCTTCCACTGGTGTGGCAGGAGCTACAAAATTAGATTCAGATATTAGTTGTGTGAGGTTAGGTGCTGGCAATGCTCGTCTGTCTATCTTGCCATTGGGTGTTAACGGTAACGTCTCTAACACCACAATAGCAATTGGAACCATATAGTTTGGTAGCTTTAACTCTAAGAAGCGGCGCAGTTCAGTGATTGTTACTATTTTGTTTGAATGGAGAGTTATATAAGCTACTAAACTTTGGTTGGCGGATTCATCTTGGCGCACTACAACCGCACTTGTTGATACAGATGGGTGTTGATTGATAGCGGCTTCAATTTCTCCCAGTTCAATTCGGAATCCCCTGAGTTTGACTTGGTTATCAATGCGACCAATGTACTCTAACTCTCCATTAGGCAGATAACGAGCTAAATCACCAGTTTTGTAAAGGCGTACATCTGGTTGATGGCTAAAGGGATTGGTAATAAACTTTTCTTGGGTTAATTCAGGACGGTTGAGATAGCCTCGTGCTAGTCCGGCTCCGCCAATATGTAATTCGCCAGGAACTCCTACAGGAACTAACTGTTGGTTTTGGTCAAGGATATAAAATTCTGTATTGGCAATGGGGCGACCAATTGAAATAATATTCTGTAGACGCGAC
Organism: Fortiea sp. LEGE XX443; assembly: GCF_015206815.1. Lineage (GTDB taxonomy): Bacteria > Cyanobacteriota > Cyanobacteriia > Cyanobacteriales > Nostocaceae > Nostoc_B. The sequence continues at coordinate 78,603 of NZ_JADEXZ010000012.1, read as the reverse complement.
TGGTTCGTATTTTCTACCTTATGGACAGATGACCAAATAGTTGTTTCTGTGGGGCCGTATAAATTCCAAACTTGTTTGCTACGTTCTAGCAACTGATGAGCCAGGTTACTATCTAACGCTTCACCACCACATAAAATTTTGAGTTGCTGACTGCTTTCCCATCCCGCTGCTAAAAGCATCCGCCAAGTTGCGGGTGTAGCTTGCATGACTGTGGCGTTAGATAATATAAGTTCTTTTAATAAGCGAATGCCGTCAGTAGCAACTTCACGGCTAACAATCACTACACGAGCGCCAACAATAAGCGGTAAATATAATTCTAGTGCAGCAATATCAAAAGATAATGTAGTAACTGATAAGAAAATATCTTCTTGATTTAGCCCTGGAGTTTGGCGCATGGTGCTTAAGAAATTAACTAAGCTACCATGAGTGATTTGCACTCCTTTGGGTTGACCAGTTGAGCCAGAAGTATAAATTACATAAGCTAGATTTTTAGTATTAGTTTTGTTTGTTAGATTATCAAGGCTGTGTTGGCTAATTTTCTCCCAGTCGCTATCTAGGCATACTATTTGAGCTTGGTGTGGTGGTAAGGTTGCTACTAAGTTTTGTTTAGTTATGAGGATTGATAATTGAGCATCTTTTAACATGAAGGCTAGACGCTGTTGGGGATAGCTGGGATCAAGAGGAATATATGCACCACCAGCTTTGAGAATGCCTAAGATACCAACTAGCATTTCTAAGGAACGTTCTATACAAATCCCTACTAAAACCTCTGAAGTAACACCCAATTTTTGGAGGTAATTTGCTAGTTGATTGGCTCGTTGATTTAGTTCTTTATAAGTTAAATGTTGACCTACTCTTCTCCTGTCGGAGACGCTACGCGAACGAGAAGCCGCGCTTTGCGCGTCTACAAATACTACTGCAACTGCATCTGGTGTTTTTTCTACCTGTTCCTCAAATAATTGATGAATACACTTATCTTGGGGATAGTCAACTTGAGTATTATTCCACTCTACTAATAGTTGATGTTTCTCAACTTCTGTCAACATCGGCAATGAAGCCATAGGCTGATTAACATCTGCAATCATATTCTCTAATAGAGTGACAAGATGCCCCAGCATCCGGGTGATAGTATCTGGATGAAAGCGTTGGCGTAGCCCGCCGCAGGCATCGCAATTATAAGATATTGTTACTTCCAACTCAGAAGCAGGTATAACTGTTACTGTCAAAGGATAGTTAGTATTATCAACCGAACTAATAGATTGAATCTCTAAATTTTGCATCCCATTTTTTAATGCAGTGTCAATGGGATAATTCTCAAATACTAATATGCTTTCAAATAAAGGTAAACCTCGCGGTACTTCGCTCCAACCTTGTACATCTACCAGTGGGCTATATTCATATTGCCGTATTTCTGCTAGTTGTGATTGTAATTTTCTCAACCAAGATAATAAAGATTCTTCAGCATCAATTTTCACTCGTACAGGTAGGGTATTGATAAACATCCCCACTATAGATTCGGCTTTGGCTAAATCTGCTGGACGACCGGAGAATGTCACACCATAAACTATATCTATTTCTCTACTGTAGCGGCTTAAAAGTAGAGCGTAAGCTCCTTGAACAAGGGTGTTAAGTGTGAGTTGATTTTGTCTGGCTAAAGATTGTAGTGCTGCGGTGGTTGTTTGCGAAAGCTTGATTAATTGCTGATTGTATTTATCTGGTTGGTTGGATGAGTTTTCACTATTTAAATTAATTAGGGGTGTGGGTGCTGTAAAGCCCTGTAATGACTGTTGCCAAAATTCTTTTGCTTTATTTAAATCCTGTTGTTGTAACCAACCAATATAATTACCAAAAGAACTCTCTAATACTAAAGGTAAATCTTTACCTTGGCAAAGTAATTGGTAAATTCCTACGACTTCTTTTAAGACTAAAGCTGTTGACCAACCGTCTAAAATGAGATGGTGTTTACTCCAAATAAAGTAATAGTAATCATCGGTACAGCGAATTAAATTCAGTCGCATTAAGCATGGTTGTGTCAGGTCAAAATTGCAGGTGCGATCGCCTTTGGCGGGGCGTAGCCCATCGCTCTCCAAAAAATCCTGCAATTTCTGCGACTGCTCATTTGAATTAATATCTCGCCAATCGTGTTGAATTAACGATACTTCGACTTCTCGATGCACAACCTGTAAAGGCTTTTCTAAATTTTCCCAATAAAAAGCCGTGCGTAAAACAGTGTGACGTTTGACTACTTCTTGCCAAGCTCTTTCAAAGGCTACAACATTAAAATTACCTTTTAGAGAGTAACATAACTGGACAAAATAAACAGCCGATTCGGGAGCATACAAACTATGAAAGAGAATGCCCTGTTGTAGTGGTGACAGTTCATAAATATCTTGGATGTTTTCAGCTTTCATATGTTTTACTTCCCACTCCCACGGTTGATTTTTGCCAGTAAAAAGTCAAGGTCTTTTTGGCTTACCTTTGCTTTGGAGAAATCAGAAGGGGTATAACCTCCTGCATCAGCCGATTGACAATAACTAATAATTTCTCGCAGTGCTTGGACAAATTTATCGGCTAGGCTTGACACAGTAGTATCTTTATGAATTGCAGTGCTATAAGTCCAATCCAATTGCAAGCGGCCTCCACTTACAAACCCATTAATATCAAATAAATAACGGCGGCTTCCTAAAGGGCTGCGTGCTGCACCACTCGATTCTGAAGCTAATTTGAATAAAGAAGACTCTTGTAAAACTTGGTCAAATTGTCCTAAATAGTTGAAACAAACTTCAGCTTCTGGCATAGCAGCTAAAGTTTCAGCAGTATCGCTGCACAGATAACGCAATACACCATAATCAAAACCTCGATTGGGAATAGTGCGTATTTGTTCTTTAATTGCTTTTAAAGCATCCCCAACTGTTGCACTATTTTCTAGATATAACAGGGCTGGAAACACAGTAGTAAACCAACCGACTGTACGAGATAAATCAACATCATTAAAAATGTCTTCTCGTCCATGTCCCTCTAAGTTAACTAAGAGTGTTTTTTTTCCTGTCCATTCTGTAAATGTTTTTGCTAGTGCTGTTAATAAAACATCATTTATTTGTGTATGGTACTTGGCTGGTACTTGTTGCAGCAGTGCTTGTGTTTCAGTTTCATTGAGAAATACTGACAGAGTTTTACTTGTGGATATAGTATTTAAATTTCCCAGATAATCCACTGGCAAAGGAGAAACTCGCTGTCTTGAATCAGAACACCAGAAATCTAACTGTGATTGCAATGTTTTTGTGTTTGCATATTTTTGCAAATGTTCACTCCATTGTTTAAAAGCAGTGGTTTTTGCTGCTAATTGAATTGCTTGATTTTGCTGAAGTTGTTCTATAGCTGTTTGCAAATCCGACAATAAAATTCGCCAGGAAACACCATCAACAGCCAAATGATGAATGATGATTAGTAAGCGGTCATTTTGCTGAGAACCTAACTCAAATAGTGCCACCCTCACTATGGAATCATTTGATAAATCCAAACTTGCCTGTAATTCTGTTGCTTTGGCTTCAATAGCTGCTTTTTGTTGCTCTTGGGGTAGATGAGAAAAATCGAATTTAGTAAATGGAATTTCTGGCTCAACACTAGTATTAAACGATTCCCAACCATTAGCTGTTGGTCGAAAACGTAGGCGTAGTGCGTCATGGTGTACTAGTAAATGCTGTATTGCTCGCTGTAAAATACGAGGCTCAATATCTTCCAGTAATTCCAGCAAAAATGATTGATTATAATAGTGGGGTTCAAGTAAATTTTGGGCAAAAAAGCTATTTTGAATTGGGGTGAGAGGTACACTACCAATTACTAATCCTTGTTCTGATTCTGTCTTGTATTTAGTATCTGCTACTAACGCTAATTTAGCAATGGTTTGATATTCAAAAATTTGCTTTGGAGTGAGGCGTAAACCAACTTGATTAGCTTTAGCGATCGCCTGAATACTAATAATCGAATCGCCACCCAATTCAAAGAAGTTATCGTAAATACTAACTTGCTCTAAATTGAGAAGTTCTGACCAAATTTTAGCTAAGGCAATTTCTATCGGGGTACGCGGTGCAACAAAATCAGCTTGTAATTCCGGGTTAACTGTATCGATTGCTGGTAAAGCTTTTTTGTCAATTTTCCCATTAGCTGTTAGCGGTAAAGCCTTCAAAAATACAAATTGTGAAGGCAGCATATAATCAGGCAATTTTTGCTTCACAAAATCGCGCAATTCAACCGATTTCAATTCTTTTTGACCAACTATATAAGCTACAAGTTGCTTTTTCCCTGGATGAGCTTCTTTTGCAACTACAACTCCCTCTCGCACTTGCGGATGTTGACGAAGTACTGCTTCAATTTCTCCTAGTTCGATGCGATAACCATGCAATTTTATTTGGTCATCAATTCTACCTAAAAATTCTAAGTTACCATCAGCTTGATAGCGTCCTAAATCCCCAGTTTTATAAAGTCTTGCGTCGGGTTCACTACTGAATGGATTAGGAATAAATCGCTCGTTAGTTAATTCTTGTTGATTTATATAACCTCTAGCTACATTATCACCACCTATATATATTTCTCCTGTCGCACCGAAGGGTACAAGTTGGTAATAGTTATCGAGTAAATATATTTGGGTATTAGCTAAAGGACGACCCAAAGGTACAGTATTTGATGGCGTATCACTAGAGATTTCTTCCACCGGATAGGTGAGTACACCAACAGTAGTTTCTGTCGGCCCGTAGTGATTAAAAATTTTACATTCTGGTGCTAGTTCATGTACCCGTTTAATCAAATCCCAGTTTGCGGCTTCACCACCAAGAATGAGGCGCTGACGTGGTAGAAGCTTTTCGGGGTGAGAACCTGATAATAAAGCTGATAGGTGTGAAGGAACTATTTTAAGACAATCTATAGCATTGCGATCGCCTGCGGCGGAGCGTAGCTCATCGCAATATTCGGCAAATGCAACAGGATCTGTAGCACATTCCTCTGCAACTATATGCAAGCATCCACCTGTACACAACGCTGAAAAAATTGCTGTGTTACCTAAATCGGCGGCGAAGGTGGAAACAGTGGCAAAATTGGCAACACCGGTTAAATTCAGTTTTTCTAAAATACTGTTAACATAATTAACTATTTGGCGATGTTCAACTGCAACACCTTTGGGTTTACCTGTTGAACCAGAGGTGTAGATAACATAAGCCAAGTTTTCTGAAGTCGCAGGTTTGAGAATGTTGTTTTGAAGCGAATCATTTATGTCTGCGTCAATCAAAACTACCCGCGCCTGGAAATTCATTTGTTCTACAAGGTGCTTTTGAGTTAACAACACCGATACTTGAGCATCTTGCAATCTAAAGGCTAATGCTGCTTCGGGTAAAGAAGGTTCGAGAGGTAAATAGGCTGCATCTGCTTTAAGAATCCCAAGGATACCAACTATCATATCCAAGGAACGTTCAACGCAAAGTGCAACGATAGTTTCCGGTTTAACTCCTAATGATATCAAATGATGAGCTAAGTTGTTAGCTTTGGCATTTAGTTCTTGATAAGTTAAATGTTGGTGACCAAATACAACAGCAATATTATTTGGTGTTTTATTTGCTTGTGCTTCAATCCAGTGATGAATACAAGAGTATGGAGAAGGAGCAGTTTTTGTATTATTAAATTCGCCTAATAGTTGCTGGCGTTCTTGTGGTGAGAGGATTTCAAGTTGGGCGATTGAAGTCTTTGAATTGTTAATTACACTGATTAATAATGTCTGAAACTGTGTCGCTAAACGTTCAATGTCCTTTTGCTCAAATAAATTAGCATCATAATATAATTCTGCTGTAAGTGAATCGCTTTGTTGCCAGCATAATAGTTTTACCTTGAAGCGTTCAATACAACTATATATTTTTTGAATCGAGAAAGATACTTTACCAGCAAAATATTTACTGGGTTGGGATACAAATTCAAAGGCGAAGGGGAGAAATAATGATTGTTGACTATCTTCATTCTCAGCAAAAAATTCTTCTGGATTAAAAAAGTCTTGCCATTGAGAAACTTGATTTATTGCTTCATCTAACTGCTTTAATATATCAGCAAGTATATGTTCTTCTCGTGGTTGAATCCGAATAGGTAAAGATTTAGCTAATAATCCGACTGCTGAGTGTAATTCTTCGTAATTTCTCCCGTCACCACACCAAGCTAAAACAGGTTCAGATTTGTTAGTCAAACGCCATAATAGAATTTGCCAGCACGCTATTAAAACTGTTGCAATATCTACATTGTATTTTTGTGCGATCGCTGCAATGTTATTTGTGGTGGTAGAATCAAATTTGATACTGATAACCTTAGGTTCAAATATTGCTTTTTGATTAACTTTTTTTTCGTTTGGTAACTTACCTATAAGAGAATCAGACACTTTTTGCTTGCGCCAATACTCTCTTGCTATTCCTGCTTCTTTTTCAAGTAATAACTCATTTTGCCAAGCAGCAATATCGACATATTGTAATGGTGTATCTTCTCGCTCATGTTCCTGTAAATAAGCATCATAGCTGGCACTAATATCGCCCAAAAGATGATGTAGGGAAATTCTATCTGCACAAATAGCAGATATTGCTATTTGTAAAAGGTATTGATGGTCAGATTTTTTAATTACATTAATCTGGCTAGTAAAACCTTTCTCTAAGTCAAAATAAAATTTATCATTTATTTCACATAAAGTCTCAATATTTATTTCTTGGATTTCTGTATCTGAATAATAGTTAAACTTAATAGAGACTTTCTCTTCAATAGCTTGTAGAGGAACTGTCATTCCCTCCACTGTCGGAAAGCTAGTACGTAAAATTTCATATTTAGCCCAAACATTATGTATAGCTTTTTCTAAAATTGTATATTCAATAATTCCCTCTATTAAAACTGCACACTGCACTCGATATGGCTGATGGTTGTTTTCTTGTTGCAATAACCATAAGCGTTTTTGCTGAGATGAAATTTGAAAGCCTTCTATTGATAGACCTTGCATAATTTTTCTATTATTGATTTGTATAAGGTTGTGCCATACCTACCAAAACTTTTCTCGCTCCAGTAAATGGCTTACGCCCATGAGCAACTAACATATTATCTAGCAGTAAAATATCACCTGCTTGCCAAGAAAATATTACTGTTTCTTGCTCATAGATTTTTTGAATTTCTGCTAACACAAACGCTTCAATTTCCGAACCATCTCCATAATAAGAATTACGTGGTAATTCCTCAGGATTGAGAACAGCAAGTAAAGATTGACGGACTTCATCTTTTAAACTTGAGACATGAAATAAGTGAGCTTGATTAAACCAAACTAAATCACCAGTTTGAGGATGGGTAGCAACAGCTTGACAAACTTGGCTAGTTCTCAGTTTATTGCCATCTAACCATGCAAAATCAATATCGGTAGATTGACAATAAGCTTCTACTTCGGCTTTATCGTTAGTTTGAAACACAGTTTCCCAAGGTAAATCAATGCCTTGTCCATAATTACGGATATACATAATCTTTTTCTGAATAAATCGCTCTTTGATTTTTGGATTTATTCGTTGAAATACTTTACGACTATCAGCAATTGGTGTTTCTCCACCTTGTTCTGCTGCCTTTACACAAAAGAATGCAATTTTCATTGGCCAATTAAGAGAATAGGCCATTTCGTTATGTAAAGGTATTGATTGATCAGGAGGATATTCTGTTGATGTGTATATTTTACCATCAACTTGAGTACGGGGAGTTGAACGATAAGAATATTCAATTAATTCCCCAGCTATACCTTGCATAAAGTTGGCAAATTCACTATGGCTATTTACCTGAAAGTTACGAAAAAGTAAAGCGCCATATTGAATTAATTGTTGTTCTATCCAGTCACGATTAGTACTTGCCCAACTGACTAAATTAACGCCATCTACAGCAGGTTGAATGACAAAAGGTAGCTGTTGCTCAGATTCCAAAAACTTGGTGACAACCAAGTTTTTGGAAGAAACTTTGATTGATTTTCTAGTAAATGTTTTTAGATTCATTTTTCTTTATCTAAATTATGGTTCAATTTTGCCAGTCATCGCCTTGCGTCCAACTTTGCCTAACTTTTGAATCCGGGCTTGTTGTAATTCTTGATTTTCGAGGATTTGCTGTTGCTTTTCTGTTTCATGCAACAGTTTCACTAGCTGATCAAGTTGAATATCAGGTTGTTCTACAACGGTTGTTAAGAGTGTTTCTAAAACAACTGCCATGCGAATAATAGTGGTAGCATGAAATAAATCGGTTTTATACTCAAAAAAGCCTTGTAATCCCTCTGGCATTTCTGTTAATTGTAGCTTTAAATCATGACGAACTATGCCAGTTTCACTTTCTAAAATACTCAGGTTCAATCCTTCCAGTTCCAGATTTGATTTTGGAGCATTTTGGAGGACAAACCATACTTGAAATAGCGGTGAATGGTTTAAAGTACGTTCTAGTTGTAGTTCTGCTACTAATTTCTCAAAAGGTAAATCTTGGTGTGCATAAGCTCCCAAAGCTCTTTCTCGTACCTGTTGCAATAACTCTTTAAAGCTGGGGTTATGAGAGAGGTTAGTACGTAATACTAAAGTGTTAACAAAAAAGCCTATTAAGCCTTCTAATTCACTGCGGTTACGGTTAGCGATGGGTGAACCTACAAGAATATCTTCTTGCTTTGTATAATAATAAAGCAAGGTATTAAAAGCTGCTAGAAGTGTCATAAATAGAGTGACACGTTCTTGCTGGCTGAGAGATTTAAGATTATTAGATAACGTAGGAGAAAGGGTGAGAGAATGTTTTTTTCCTACAGAAGTTTGCAGTTGAGTGCGGGGCTTATCTGTGGGTAATTCTAAGATTGTCTTCGCATTTTCTAACTGTTGTTTCCAGTAAGTTAATTGGGTATTAAGTCTTTCTCCTTGTAAATATTTTTGTTGCCATACTGCATAGTCAGCATATTGAATTGATAACTCTGGTAGGAGAGAAGCTTTTTTATTTGAAAAGGCTTCATAAAGTGCTGAAACTTCACGGATAAATACTCCTGCTGACCAAGCATCAGAGATAATATGGTGCATTGTCACTAATAAAATATGTTCTTCTTGAGTGAGACGCAAAAGCACTAACCGTAATAACGGTGCTTGTGTCAAATCAAATGGTTGTTGGGCATTTTCTGCCTCTAACCTTTGCACTTCTTGTGCTTTTTCAATTGTTTGTAAATGCTGTAAATCGACGATTGATAGAGGTATTCTTAATTCGGAAATAATCTTCTGAATTGGTCGCCCCTCAACAGTTGCAAAGCACGTCCGTAAAACTTCATGTCGTCTGACAATTTCGTTAATGCTTTCTTCTAGTGCTGTTACATTTAGTGTCCCTTGCAGTTGCACTAAGTCAGAGCCATTGTAGGCGGTTGAATCTGGGTCTAATTGATGGAGGAACCACAATCTTTGTTGAGAAAAAGACAGTGGCAATTCTTGATTTCGGTCAGCAGGTTCTAGAGAAGGGACTGAATTAAATTCAGGTTTAGCCTTCATTTCTATCTCTATATGTTTGGCAAGTTCAGCTACTGTTGGTGATGCAAATAAGTAACGTAGCGGGATTTCTAACCCAAAGGCTTTTCGTACTTGGGAAATTACCTGAGTAGCTAATAAAGAATGCCCGCCTAATGCAAAGAAGTTGTCGTGAATACCTACTTGCTCTATTCCCAGAATTTTTACCCAAATTCCTGTCAGCATTTCCTCAGTTGGGTTGCGTGGAGTAACAAAGGTTTGTTCTAAGTCAGGGCGGCTTTGTTCTGGTTCTGGTAATGCCCTACGGTCTACTTTGCCATTAGGTGTTAACGGTAAACTATCTAGCAGCATAAAAACAGAAGGAATCATGTATTCTGGCAAGCATTGCTGTAGATAGTTTCGTAGCTCGTTAATAAGATTTGTAGCGTTTTGATGAAAGACTATATAGGCTACAAGAGATTGATTTTGCTGTACAACCACAACAGATTCTCTCACAGATGGATGTTGAGATAATACTGTTTCAATCTCTCCTAATTCAATCCGAAAACCTCGAATTTTGACTTGATGATCTATTCTTCCCAGATACTCAATGTTGCCATCGAGTAAATATCGAGCTAAGTCTCCGGTTTTGTAAAGCCGACTTTGTGGTTCTTCACTAAAAGGATTAGAAATAAATTTTTCATTTGTTAAATCTGGACGATTTAAATAACCTCTAGCAACGCCAACTCCACCAATATGTAATTCTCCAGCAACGCCAATAGGTACTGGTTGCAACTGGGAATCTAATAAATAAATTTGAGTGTTGGCAATAGGGCGACCAATCGGAACTATAGATTTATCACTTTCTTTTTGGCATTTCCAAAATGTGACATCAATTGCGGCTTCTGTAGGGCCATAAAGATTATGTAGTTCGGCATCTAAAATATCAAAAAAGCGTTGCTGAAGCGCGAAAGATAAAGCTTCACCACTACAAATAACCCGCTTGATAGATTTCAGTTTTTCTACTCCTGGTGCTTCTAAGAATACCTGAAGCATTGCAGGTACAAAATGCAGAGTCGTAATACTTTCTTCAGAAATTACGTTGACTAAATAAGCACTATCTTTATGTCCTTCTGGTTTTGCAAGTACCAAACGAGCGCCTGTTATTAAAGTCCAGAAAAGTTCCCAGACTGAGACATCAAAACTAAAAGGAGTTTTCTGGAGTACGGCATCGCTTGCTGTTAGTTGATAGGCTTGTTGCATCCAGAGGAGACGATTACAAATCCCTCGGTGCGTGTTCATTGCTCCTTTTGGTTTTCCTGTAGAACCAGAAGTGTAAATAATATAAGCCAGATTATCAGGTGTGATTTTGGTATTTGGGTTATCTTTATTATATTTTGCTATGTTTTCCCAATCACTATCTAAACAGATAACTTGACCTTGATATGTTGGCAGTTTGGTTAATATGTTTTGCTGTGTTAATAATAGTGGTGCTTGAGAATCTTCTAAAAGGAAAGCTAAACGCTCTAGAGGATAATTAGGATCTACCGGAATATAACATCCACCAGCTTTTAATATTGCCAATAATCCTATTACCATTTCTAAGGAGCGTTCTAAACAAATGCAAACACGCTCCTCTACCTTAATGCCTAAAAATTGTAAGTAATGTGCTAATTGATTGGCACGATTATTTAATTCTCGATAAGTAAGTTTTTTATCTGCAAAAATGACTGCAATAGCATCAGGTGTCTTTTCTACCTGTTCCTCAATCAAATGATGCAGGCATTGTTCAAGCTGGCTATGAGGAATTTCTATAGTATTTTGATTAAATTCTATTAATAACTGATGTTGCTCAGTGGGTGTTAATAATGGCAATCTAGAAATAGAGCGATCACAATCTGCAATTATCCCCTCTAATAAAGTCTTAAAATGCCCCACCATCCTGTTAATGGTGTCAGCATGAAATAACTCGCTGTTGTATTCCAAAAAGCCGATTAGCCCTTGCTTGGTATCTTCCACATACAAGGTCAAATCAAACTTAGCCGTTCCATTATCTACCATCAAAGGAGCCAAGGTTAAATTTGGCAGTTGTAGGGCTAACATTGGCGCATCTTGGAAGACGAACATTACTTGAAACAGGGGAGTATGGCTTAATGTTCGTTCCGGTTGTAGTTCTTTGACTAGCTGTTCAAAGGGTAATTCTTGATGAGTGTAAGCAGCTAAAGCTGTTTCACAGACTCGTTTTACCAACTCTCTAAAACTCAGTTCTCCAGATACATCAGTGCGGAGAACTAAAGTGTTAACAAAGCATCCGAGTAAATTTTCAATTTCGCTGTGGGTGCGGTTTGCAACGGGAGTACCAACTAATAAATCTGCCTGTCCTGTGTGACGGTAAAGCAAGGTTTTAAACGCTGCAAGCAATACCATGAACAGGGTAACGCCTTCTTGTTGGCTGAAAGACTTAAGTGCATCTGCGATCGCTTGCCCAATTACAATAGTTGTACGCGCACCTTGGAAACTTTGTTGTGCAGGGCGAGGGTAATCTGTCGGTAGGTTGAGAATTGGCGGCGCATCTTTGAGTTGTTGTTTCCAGTATGTCAGCTGGTACGATTTCTCATTTAAATATTGTCTTTGCCACAGTGCAAAGTCTGCATACTGAATTGGTAATTCTGGCAAGGTTGCTGGACTATCCTGACAGAAGCCTTGATATAGGGCTGTTAACTCTCGATAAAAGATTTGCCATGACCAACCATCAGAAATAATGTGATGCTTAGTGAGTAGCAGAATATGTTCTTGCTCACTCAGATGAATTAGAGTACCCCGAAACAGTGGCGCTTGGCTCAAATCAAAAGGTTGACGAGCAAGTTCTGTAACAATCTGGTTGACTTTGGCTTCTGAGTATGTTGGTAATTCTATAGTCGTCAGCGTAAATGCGATCGCCGGAGCAATTATTTGTACAGTTTGCTCGTCTATAACCTGAAAGCTTGTGCGGAGAATTTCGTGTCTTTTAATAATTTCATTAATACTTTTTTCTAAAGCTTTAGTGTTGAGAACACCTGTAAGACGCAATAAACTAGATTCATTATATAAAGGTGTATCTGGCTGTAGCTGATGAAGTAGCCACAACCTCTCTTGATTTAATGATAAAGATAAAATATCTGATGCTATTCTTTTAGAAATTGATGTTGATTTTTGAACTTGTAAGTTTTTCTGCTTTAGCCGCAGTTCAAACAATGCTCGTTGTTCTGGAGATAAAGCGGCAATTCTTGCATTTATATCTTTCACAGTTAATCACCCAAATAAGCTGAGACTTGAATATTTACTTGTGTCTTTTCTTGGCTGATAGTTTTGCTTAAAATCTGTTAATTTATTCAAGCTTGTCATCACTGTGTTGAAATCTAAACCAAAATCAACTAAACAAGCTACTTCATCTACCCCTATTTCTTTAAGACGTGCCATTGTTTGACGACAACTTTCTGGCGTACCAATTAAAACTCTACCTTGTTGGAAATAGCGTTCAAAGGCAAACTCTAAAAGCTGTTGTCTGTCTTCTTCGGTAAAACTTGCGGAATTGAATTGAAAATTGATGCGTTTAGCTAAATTTTCAACTAAGCCAAAATGTGTTTTGAGGTAATTACAAAAAGGCTGTTTTACTTGTTGTTTAACTAATTTTTCATTATCTCCTATGTAGGTGTGCATCATTAGAGAGACTTTACAACTTTTTGGATCGTGACCATGTTGAGCTAAAGTACGACGATAAAGAGATATTTGTTGCGCTAAATCATCAATAGTGGCATACAACAGAGAAGTTAAAACATTAGCTCCTATTTTACCTGCGCCAATAAATGTAGCATCGGCTTGGCAAGTAATCCAAATTGGTACTTGAGATTGTATTGGGCGGGGAAATGTTTTTACTTTAACTTTATTGCTTGAACCATTAACAAATTCAACTTCTTCCCCACACCAAAGTTTTAGTAAAATATCGATGTCGCGCCACATAACTTCTTTACGTTCAGCGTAATTTTCTGGACGTAATAAAAAATCATCAGCGTGCCAACCGGGTGCAAAAGAAAGTCCAACTCTACCACCAGATAAGTTATCAACTACAGCCCATTCTTCGGCTACTCTAACTGGATGTTGTAATGGCATTACAATACTACCAGACCTGAGTTGAATTTTCTCAGTTATCATTGCTAAGGCTGCACTAATTACCGATGGGTTTGGATATAAACCCCCAAAAGGATGAAAATGGCGTTCGGGAGTCCATACTGCTGAAAACTCATTTTTATCAGCAAATTTAGTCGTTTCTAGTAACAGTTGATATTTATCTGATTCAATTGTTGAGCCATCGCCGGAAAAGTATAAAATGCTGAATTCCATAAATAATTCGTAATTCGTAATTCGTAATTAATAGAAACGAACTAATTACGCTAAGTAGGTCGGTGTTAAAAATTGTCGTTATGACAAGGCAGGAGGCAGAGGGCAGAAGGCAGAAGGGAAGAGGTTTTCAAGCTACTTTACTTTCCGTTACATAGTTCGGTTTATTTGCACCTTTCTACTTACTGAAATCTTGTAAAACAGGTGATTTAACTAACTAGTGATTCTTGGGATAGTTGTTTTTGGAGTTCTTCAAGGGATAAGTTTTCTACTTCTGCTAATAATTTGGCCATTTCATCAAGTTCTGCTGATTGTGGTTGTTTTTCAATAATGAGATTAGCTAATTCGCTAACTGTTGGTGCATCAAAAAGTAGGGTACGCAGTGGTAATTCCACTTGAAAAGCTTCTCTGAGACGAGAAATAGTTTGGACTGCTAATAAAGAATGTCCACCTAATTCAAAGAAGTTATCGTGAATTCCTACTTTTTCAATTCCGATGAGTTCTTCCCAGATATGGGCAATAGTTGTTTCAATTTCGTTACGAGGTGCTACATAAGTATTTTCTTGCAGAGTGCGTGAATGTCTGCTGGCAGATACTTGACAAGAATTAACTGGCTTTTGAGCAAATGATAAAGATAAAATTAATTGATTAAGTTGCTCAATTCCTGCTTGTAAATCTTGGGTGGAAACTATAACTTGAGGTAGAGAGTTAGCTAAAATCCGGCTAAAAGCTTCTACTCCTTCTAGTGGCAGAATAGCATTTTTTAAACTTTCTTCGCGCCAGTTTTTCATTTCATCAGGAATAATAGTATTAGCTGCCATACCAACTTCTTGCCAAGCGTCCCAATTAATAGCAAGTGTAAATCGCTTATTTTTTACAGTATTCCAATAAGCAAAGGCATCTAAAAAGGTATTGGCGGCACAATAATCTACTTGTCCAAATCCTCCTTGAATTGAACTTAAGGATGAACATAGAACTAAGAAGTCTAAATCGATGTTTTTGAGAACATTATTTAATGTTAGTGTGCCTTGAATTTTGGGTGCAAAAACTTTTTCAGATATTTCTGGTGTTTTGAGTTGAATTATCCCTGCACCAGCAATACCAGCAGTATGGATGACACCATGAATTGTACCAAAGCGTTCTAGAGATTGCGCGATCGCACTTTGCATCTGTTCATAATTAGTAACATCAGCAGTCAGTACTAATACTTCTGCACCTAATGCTTCTAATTCTTTGATTTTTTCAGTTTTAGTTGCTAAAGAACGTCCTAATAAAATCAGTTTGGCTTGTACATTTTTAGCTAGATATTCAGCTAAAACTAAACCGATGCCACCCATTCCACCTGTAATTAGATATACTCCTCCTTCTTTCAACCGGATTTTATCTTTGGTAGCTAGTTCTAATGCAATGGTTTCAAATGTTTGTATCCAACGGTAGTTATTCCGGTAGGCAATTATTGAATCTTTTGATTCTGCTGTTAATTCATCTATCAATTGACTGACTGATATTGGTAGTAAAATATCAACCAGACGACAACTGATATTTGGATATTCTTGGGGAATTACTTTACAAGCACCCAATATGGTTGTTTTTTCAGGAAATAATTCTTCACACCCTGTTATGTCGTGCAGATGATTAGTGATAACAAAAAGTTGTATGGTATCGCTTATCTGTTGTTGCCCAATAGCTTGTGCCAGGTAAACAAGACTATAGAAACCTAGATTTTGAGTAGTTTCCCAAGATAAATTTTGTGATTGGTTAAGACTCCATAAATGGGTAATTGTATTGGGGATTTTTCCTTGTTTTTGCAACTGTTGCAGCAAGTTATGGTAATCATCCACTTCAGCCGGATTGATAGTATATGTAATGCTATCAAGTTGATTAAATTTTTTTCCTATTTTGACAGTGATAACATCCTGCCCCAGTTGTTGTAATTCTTGAACAAGTTGTGAACCTGCACCATATTCATCAACAAAAATTAGAGAACGATTAGAAGTAATATCTTTGGTTTTAACAAGGGGAACTCGTTTCCAAGAAGGAATATAAAACCAATCGGTAATGTTAGAATTTTTCCCTTGCTTACTTTCAACTTTACCTAATATTTGAGTTTGTATTTCTGGCTCAATCCAGTAACGCTGACGTTCAAAAGGATAAGTTGGTAAAGGTACACGATTACGCTGTTCGTAGGTATAAAAACCAGACCAATTTATTTCAACTCCCGTTAACCACAACCGACTTAAAATGTTGAGTAAGAAATTAACATCTGATTTTTCTTCCTGAGGGTGACGTAAAGAAGGTAATACAACCTGTCCTGCTGCTTGTTGGGCGTGTTGTTTGACGAGAGTACACAAAGTACGCCCTGGCCCTACTTCTAACAAAATGCGTTCAGTTTCTTGCAATAAAACTGACAAACCATCGGAAAACTGTACTGTTTGACGTAAATGCTGCGCCCAATAATCTGGAGATGTAGCTTGTTGTGCAGTAATCCAAGTACCCGTGAGGTTAGAAATAAAAGAAATTTCGGGAGGATTAAGTTTGACTTTTTTCAGTTCCGCCATGAATGGTTCTAACATCGGTTCCATCATGTAGGAATGAAAAGCATGAGAAGTATGCAAACGACGACACTCTACGCCTTTTTCTGTAAGTTTTTCAGCAATTTTATCTACTGCATCATGACTTCCTGAAACCACACATAAAGAAGGTGCATTACTCGCAGCTAAAGCTAAATCTTCGTTGAGAAAAGTTTGAATTTCTGCTGCTGATGCAGAAACAGAAAGCATTGCACCTGTTGACATTTGCTGCATTAGTCGCCCACGCACAGCAACCAAAGTTAACGCGTTTTCCAACGACATCACACCAGCAAGACAAGCGGCTACATACTCCCCAATACTGTGGCCAATCATCGCTTGTGGAGAGATATCCCAAGACATCCACAGTTGAGCCAACGCATACTCAATGACAAATAATGCTGGTTGTGCAAATTGAGTTTGCTTGAGTTGTTCTGTTGCTGCTTTTTCAGATTCTTGTGGATAAATAAGCGATCGCAAATCTAATCCTAAATGCGGTTCGAGTAGCACACAACAACGATCTACCTCTTCGCGGAAAGTAAGCTCAGTCTGATAGAGTTCTCGCCCCATATCTACATACTGAGCGCCCTGTCCAGGAAACATGAAGGTAATAGAGCGTTGAATTGGTTCTTCAAAGTGAGTTAATACTTGTTGAGGATCTATATTTTCTAATGCGTTTATAGCTTCTTGGGTACTTTGACAAACCACCGCACGGCGATAATTAAATACCCCACGCCCTACTTGCAGTGTGTAAGCTACATCTGCCAAATTTAAATCAGGATGCTGTCTAAGATGTTGAGCCAGATTGTTAGTAGCAGTTTCTAAGGCTGAATCAGTTTTAGCTGAAAGTACTAATAACTGATAATCTCTGTTCTGCTTCTGCACTTTCATCACAGAAGCAGCTTCTTCTAAAACGACATGAGCATTCGTCCCACCAATACCTAAAGAACTAACTCCCGCCCGACGCGGTGTGGAAGTTGCATTCCATTCAGTTAATTTTGTATTGACGTAGAAAGGGCTATTAGCAAAGTCAATTTCTGGATTAGGCCGTTCAAAATTTAAGCTGGGAGGAATTAATTTATGATGTAAAGCCAACGCGGTTTTAATTAAACCTGTCACTCCAGCAGCAGCATCTAGATGTCCAATATTGGTTTTGACAGAACCGATCGCACAGAAACCTTTTTTCTCAGTTTCAGCCCGAAATACATTTGTCAATGCAGAGATTTCAATCGGATCGCCTAAAGCTGTTCCTGTACCATGAGTTTCGATATAGCTGATTGTCTCAGCTTCAATGTCTGCTAAGGCTATTGCTTCTGCGATCGCTTCTGCTTGTCCGTTGACGCTGGGTGCTGTATAGCCCACTTTACCAGAACCATCGTTATTGATGGCACTACCTTTAATTACAGCATAGATATGATCGCCATCTGCGATCGCATCCGATAACCGCTTTAATAGCACCACCCCTACACCATTACCAATAATTGTCCCTCTAGCTTTGGCATCAAAGGCGCGACAATGACCATCAGGTGATAAAATTCCTCCTTCTTGATGTAAATACCCTGTTTTTTGGGGTACACGAATTGAAGCACCACCAGCCAAAGCCATATCACATTGATAATTGAGCAAGCTTTGACAAGCTAAAGCTGTAGCGACTAAAGAAGTAGAACAAGCTGTTTGGATGGTGAGACTCGGCCCAGTCAGATTTAACTTATAGGAAACACGAGTAGACAGAAAATCTTTATCGTTTCCAATTAATTTCTGGAAACTATTTGCTGAACCAATTTGGTCAATATTTAACTTCAATGGCAAATAGTTATTTAAACTAGCACCTGCATAAACCCCAATCCGACTGTTACATCTTTGAACATCATAACCAGCGTTTTCTAATACTTCCCAAGCACATTCTAAAAATAACCGATGTTGTGGATCAGTCATCTCTGCTTCTTTAGGATTAAAGCCAAAGAAACCAGCGTCAAATAAATCTGAATCTTCTAATACAGCACCAGCTTTTATATAGTTATGATTCTTGAGTAATGATATATCTATTCCCTCCGCAATTAATTCTTCATCACTGAATTGAGAAATTGCTTCAACTCCATCACATAAATTCAGCCAAAACTCGGTAATATTTTTGGCTCCAGGGAAACGCCCAGCTACGCCAATAATGGCAATATTTTCCATAAATTACTCTTTTTCGATTACTTAAAATTCTTTCGTTGCTTCATTAATAATTGATTGCGTTGGTTGAGAGCTTCTCTTTGTTTATCAACTCTTTCGCGCATTTTTCCTAAAGCGGTTGCTGTGTCTGAATTTTTATTGAAATGTTCTGCCAACAACTTAATAGTTGGATTTTGAAAAATTTCGACAACTGATAAATCCCATTGCAAAATTTCCCTAAGTTTATTGTTTACTTGCACAACCAATAAAGAATGTCCGCCAAGGTCAAAGAAATTATCATGAATACCTACTTTTTCTAGCTGTAATACCTGTTTCCAAACCTTAGCTATTGTTTTTTCCACCTCAGATTGAGGAGCTTGATAATTATTAGCTAATTCTGGACGTAATTTATCTGGTGCAGGTAAAGCACGACGGTCTACTTTTCCATTGGGAGTCAGAGGTAATGCTTCTAACACTATAAAGGCTGAAGGAAACATATATTCAGGCAGTTTTTCTTTTAAAAAATTGCGTAATTCATTTACAGAAAATATTGCTGTAGTAACTACATAAGCAATCAGGCGATTTTCATTAGCAATGACTACTGTCTCTCGCACATTGGGATGTTGTGCTACGACAGTCTCAATTTCTCCTAATTCAATACGAAAACCGCGCAATTTAACTTGATGGTCAATTCTTCCCAAAAATTCAATTGTTCCATCCGCACGATAACGGGCTAAATCTCCTGTTTTGTAAAGGCGGTTTTCTGGTAAAAACGGGTTAATAATAAACTTTTCTTTGGTTAATTCAGGTATATTCCAATAGCCTCGTGCCAAACCCAAACCACCGATATATAACTCACCAACAATACCTATGGGAACCAGTTGCAATTGTTGATCTAATATGTATATTTGTGTGTTAGCAATAGGACGACCAATAGATATTGTTTCTTGGTTGGTACGTGGAATTAAAGTGTATGTAGAGTAGGTTGTATCTTCCGAAGGCCCATAGAGATTCAAGACATTGTGAATATTCTCTAGTTCATATAGTTGTTGTACTAACTTATTTAATAAAGGTTCACCTGCAAGATTAATTGTCCTAACCGAAGTAGGTATAGCTTGCTCTTTCAATAAAGCTGCGATCGCAGACGGTACAGTATTAATTAACGTTACCTTTTGTCGTGCTGCCAAAGTCAGTAAAGATAAAATGTTTTCAACTAAGAGGACTGTGCCACCATAACTTAGGGGTACGAATATTTCAAAAACTGACAAATCAAAACAAATGGAGGTAGAAGCTAAAACACTCGCTAAATCTGCACTCAAAAATACTGTTCTTGACCAATCTATAAGAGCGACTGTACTGTGATGTTCGATCGCAACACCTTTGGGTCTACCTGTAGAACCAGAAGTATAAATCACATAAGCTAAGTTGTTTACAGTTATTTGACTGCAAGGGTTTTGCGTTGGTTCTTGGGCAATTAGAGGCCAATCTATGTCCAGACAAATAACTTTATCTGTGTTACTGCCTACTTTCTCAAGCAAATGCCGTTGTGTTAACAATATATTAGCTTGAGAATTATCTAACATAAATGCTAATCGATCGCATGGATAGGTAGGATCTAGTGGCACATAAGCACCTCCAGCTTTCAAAATGCTCAATAGTCCCACTAACATTTCTAAAGAGCGTTCCATACAAATACCAACTAAAGTATCTGGTTTCACGCCTAGATTTTGTAGATAATGTGCTAGTTGATTTGCTTTATTATTTAATTCCTGATAGGTAAGTTTCTGATTCTCAAATACTACTGCTACAGCATCTGGTGTTTTTTCTACTTGTGCCTCAAACAAGTGATGGATACAAGCTGCTTGAGGATAATCAACCTGAGTACTGTTCCAGTCTACTAGTAGTGTCTGACGTTCAGCAGGAGTCAATATTGGTAACTCACAAATAGGCTGATTGGGATCATTAACTACAGCCTCTAGCATGGTTTGGAAATGCCCAACCATTCTGATTATCGTATCTGGGTTAAATAAATCAGTGTTGTATTCTAGTGTCCCTGTCAATCCTTCTTCACCATCAATCATTGATAGCAGGATATCAAACTTGGCTGTCCCTGTCTCAAGTTCCTCAGTTTTCCAGATGCTATCTGATGCAAGAGGATTTTGAAGCACAAACATCACCTGGAATAGTGGGTTATAGCTTAAATCCCGATTTGGTTCTAATGCTTCTACTAACTTCTCAAAAGGTAAATCTTGATGAGTATAGGCATCAATTGCCACCTTTCGCACTCGTCCCAACAATTCTCTAAATGTGGGATTTTCTTCTACATTGGTACGCAATACTAAAGTATTGACAAAACAACCAATTAAGTTTTCTAGTTCAGCACGGTTACGATTAGCAATCGGTGAACCAACAAGAATATCTTCCTGACCTGTGTAGCGGTATAGCAATGTTTGAAAAGCTGCTAACAAGGTCATAAATAAGGTGACGTTTTCCTGCTGACTTAACTGTTTGATTGCTTCAGTTAACTTTGTAGACAATACAAATTTTTGCTGCGCTCCTCGAAAAGTTTGAATTGGCGGTCTAGGATGGTCAGTAGGTAGTTGCAGTACAGGCAGATTTTCGCCTAATTGCTGTTTCCAATAAGCTAAATGCTTTTGTATAACTTCGCCTTGTAACCAATTTCGTTGCCAATACACAAAATCTGTGTACTGCACAGTAATTTGAGGTAATTGAGCAGGCTTTCCATCAGCAAAAGCTTGATAAATTGTAGCTAATTCTTGAACTAGTATCTTGATTGACCAACCATCACCAACTAAATGATGCAGTGTCAAAATTAATATTGATTGTTCTGCTCGCAAGTGCAGTAGTTTTGCCTGCAATAAAGGTGCTTGTCCTAAATCAAAAGATGACTGAGCCTCTTGCAAAGATAATTTTTGCACTTCAGTCTGTTGTTGTTCATCAACTAAATGGCACAAATCAACTTCTGGTAAAGTGAATGCGACAAAATCTGCAACTTTTTGGATGGGTTCACCATTGACTATCTCAAAGCTGGTTCGTAAGATGTCGTGTCTTTGAATAATTTCGGTGAAGCTGCGAACTAATACGGATACATTTAACTTTCCTGTTAAATGAATAGCCACAGAAATGTTATATGTAGCTGTCCCTGGTTGGAGTTGGTTGATAAACCACAACTGCTGTTGAGTAAAGGTCAGTGGATGCTGGTTTGTGGCTATTTCAAATTTAGAGATGGGCAAATACGCACTAGTCAAATTACTATTAACTTGGTTTAGTATTTGGGTGGTTAACTCAGCAATACCAGCACCATCAAAAAAATCAGCTACGGATATAGTTACCTCAAAATCAACCTCTATTCTGTTTTTTAACTCAAAGACTTTAAGGGAGTCTAAACCTAAGCTACTCAAAGGTTGTTGTAAGTCTATCTGAAAAGGCGTTACCCTCAATACCCTTGCTACTAATTTATGTAAATAAGAGTTTAATAACTGCTGCTGTTGTTTCGGTTCTACTACTAGTAATTCTGTGCGTGTCAGAACTTCTGCTGGCTCTATTGTTTGGATAATTTCTAAACTACTACTACCAACAACCTCTAATGTACCTGCTAAAAATCCTGCTTTGGTAGCCCGACGTTGAATTTTACCACTAGAAGTTTTGGGAATGGTGCCAGCTTTGATTAAAACAACTGCATAAACTTGTACTTCATGTTCTTCTGTAATAGCTTGGCGAATAGCAGCCGTCACTTCATCTATATTGGGTTTGGCACGAAATTCTAATTCTTGTACAACTACCAGGCGTTCTTCTTTTTCTACTTCTACTGCAAAGGCTACCACACTCCCTGAACGTAATGTTTTGTGGCTGCATTCGGCGGTGAGTTCAATATCTTGAGGATAAAGATTGCGTCCTCTGATGATGATTAAATCTTTGGCTCTACCCGTAATAAAGAGTTCGCCATTGTGCAGAAAGCCTAAGTCACCGGTTCGTAAAAATGCGCCTTTTTCCGTATCTTGCAAGTAGGCGTGGAAGGTTTGTTCTGTTTCTTCTGAACGGTTCCAATAACCATGACCAATACTAGGGCCTGATACCCAAATTTCCCCAATTTGATTGGGTTGACAACGAGTTAAGGTTTCTGGGTTGGCAATTACAATCTGCTGTTGTGGTACAACTCGACCACAACTGACTAATACTGTGGAATTTTCATCATCAGCAACGGGATCAATTATTTCTACTTGGTTGCGTTCTAAAGCGCTTTTTCGCAGAGATAGACTATTTATTAACGCAGATTTGACGCTACCAGATACCATTAATGTGGCTTCTGCCATGCCGTAGCATGGGTAAAAGGCTTCTGGACGAAAACCGCATTCAGCGAAGGTGGCTGCAAACTTCTCTAGAGTCTCCTGACGAATTGGTTCAGCACCATTAAAAGCCACATTCCAAGTGCTTAAATCTAGGGTTGAACGTTGTTCGGGGGTGATTTTTTCAATACAAAGCTCATAAGCAAAGTTGGGAGCGCCACTGGTGGTTCCTCCATAACGAGAAATTGCTTCTAACCAACGATAGGGACGCTGGAGGAAAGCTGCTGGCGGCATCATGATACAAGGGAAACCGCCATATAGAGGTTGCAGTACTCCACCAATTAAACCCATGTCATGATAAATAGGCAGCCAAGTGACAAATTTACTACTGGATGAATGTTCCATATACTGGCGAGTCACAACAGCATTGTGGAGCAGGTTGCCATGACTGAGCATTACACCTTTTGGTGTGCCGGTAGAACCAGAGGTGTATTGCAGAAATGCCAGTGTGTCTGTATTGATCAGAGGCTCTTGCCAAGCCTCTTCTATACCAGGAAAGAGGTTGTCAGTGGTTAGCCAGTGAATATGATTGATTTGATTGGCAAACAAAGATTGCAATTGAGGCAAAATGGCGGTGGTAGTTAGAATTGCCGCTGCTTGTGCATCTTCTAAAATTGCTAAAATTCTGGGGGTGTTACGTTGATTGCGTGGTGGATAAGCTGGAACTGCTACAACCCCAGCATAGAGACAACCAAAAAAGGCAGCAAGATATTCTAAACCTGGCGGATAAAGTAGTAAAGCGCGATCGCCACTTAAACCTAAACTTTGCAGTTGTGAGGCGATCACCCGACTGTTTTGATCCAGCTGTTCATAAGTGAGGCGATCGCTTTCCGTCTCCCCATCGCCTAAGAATGTATAACTTAGTTGTTTAGCCTGTCGGCTACTTCTGTAACGTAAAAGTTCAACAACAGTAGAAAATTCGCAAATTCCTTCAAAGGCATTACTGCTTTGAGTATTCTGATGTTCAGGCATTGAGATGCACACCTAAATTCTGGAGTTTAACTTTCATCAGCGGTGTAGCCGAAACTGTACTAGCGATTTGTAGATTTCTTGACTAAATCAAATTCGCACACAGTCTTGGCTGAGGATGCGTTTAGCGATCGTTAGAGGTCATAAATTAAGAATTTCATCTCACAGTCTTGCAATTTATTCTCAATACTATCTATACCACATTAACGCTAATAATTCTCTTTTAATTTTTGTTTTTACAGATTGCTATTAAATTTTTATCTTAATTACCCCAGCTTTTTAGAGCAATATCCTTATTTGGACAAGTGTTATGTGGTTGTTATTGATCAATGAATTGCTCTCCCAACTACAGTCAAGACACGATAAAATCCATCAAAACCCTGAGTTTGCCCTAAAATAATTCAGCCAAGAAACTTTTTTAGCACTTGGTCAAGATTATGTATTTTATTATACTGCTTAACAGAGGTTTATATAAGTGCCATCAGTCGTCCAGATTTATTGAGATATATATGCAAAAAATATACACCTCATTTAAGGAATTTTTGATAACTTAATAGTCTAATTTTACTAAGATTAGCGCTAATAAATTTTAATAAGTATCTAGAGCATCGATTCACTAGTCAAAAACCCAACCCAAAATTGCCGTGTAGGTCAGCAGGGGGAGAAAATTCCTCCCCAAACCTCCCTGCCACTACGCAAAGTTCTCGTGGCAGACACCAGAAGAAGCAAACGATTGATCAAAATCGTGGAAAATTTAAGCCTTAGCTATAAACTCTTGCAAAGCAACTTCTTTAAGGATAGTCATTGGGCCGGTGTTTTTCAGAAACTGCATTTCTTGTTCATTGCGTACTAGTAAAGCACCAGCGAATCCTAATGAGTTAACAGAAATTGATTGGAAATGTTCTTGCGATCGCGGTACGATTAACATCCATTCTCTAGTTACTAGCAGATTGTAAGCACCAGATTGTCTGTTACCATCAACTGCATTTATCCCGACAGCACATAATAACTTCTGATATACCTTTAAGATCGCCTCAGCCGAAGTTAACGGAGACTGCAACCAGTTAGGATCTAAAGTTGCAAAAGCATTGACAAAAGGAAGTTTTGGTATAGTTGCTACAGCATCTTCAAATTCTGCTGATGCTAGTAATGGTTCAATAGGTGTCTGTACTTGTGAAGTTGTGAGTGGTAAAGGTACTATTTGCAAGTGCTTGTGTCGCTGACTAGCGCCTGCTGTTTTGCCACTATTGTAAAAAGCTAAACCATTAAAATCAGCTAAACACGCCAACAAAGCAGCAAAATCTTCTGGAGTGAGTAGACTTTCTTGTTCTTCAAAAGCACGGGTGATAATGAGCAGGTGATAGTCAACAACATTGAATTTGTTCAAAATACATACATGAGTGTCGGAAATATCCGCCACAAACAAATCTTTTTCGTAGGGAAGGAAAGGGTTGAACTCCTTTCCAGAAGCAGCGGTTTGTTGATCTCGTTGTTTTTTAGCTGCGTCTTTGCGCTCAAGGTTAGATAAGATTCGGACTAAGAAGTTAACACCGTCTTGCTCGACAAATTCAAACTTTGTTGGTATTGACAGCAACGCCCCGCATTCTAAAGCAAATTTAGTCTTTTCTTTAACACTTGTCCATAAAGTGCCAGGTTTTAGTAAGATTTCTCCTGTAGACATTGATTAGTGAATTATTTAACATTCATCAGTCTAAATTAGGTTCAACACCAAGCGATCGCAATTGTGCGATCAATCTTTCTGTTCGTTGTTTTTCTTGTTCGGCGCGTTGTTTTTCTTGTTCAGAGGGAGTCAATACCCAATTGCCTGTCCCATCATACCAACGTAACCAAGGCTGTTCGGCATCTTGATAGCGCCCTTGCCATACACCCAAGCCTAATTCTAATTCTGTTATCCAAAAGCGTGGTTCTGTCAAGGCTACTTCAGTATAACGACCACCGTTCAATTTAAAGATTTTCAACTCATATTTATAGCGGTCAAAGATTGCGTAGTAGGGAATTCGCAAAACTCGCTCATACACTTCCCATTTCGTGGGCGGTTGTTCAATATCTCGCAAAGTTTGCCCTAAATCTTCTTTTTCCGTACCAGGAGACAGCAATTCAATCACAATAAACGGATTAACACCCTCTTGCCAAACCACATAACTCAAGCGCAGATCCCTTTGTTCATAAAGTCGAGAACCACCCACAACCGCAAACCAATCTGGTCGTTTATACCACAGTGGATGACGCAAATCGTAATACAGAATTAAGTCACTAGCTGTAAATACTTGGTCACTAGGATAATTTGGCGAACGAAAAGTTTCGTCTAACAGACGCGGTTGCAATAAATGAAACTGATCTGGCAAACCAGGCTCCTCTGGATCTTCACTCTTGAGATCATACATTGTTGGTAAGATGTCTTTTGGGGGAAGTGGTGGGTCAGTTTGATACATAGTGAACCAGTCCTGACATTGAGACTCTTAATTTTATTATGGAATTTAGATCAACCAAAGTGTTGAAAATTGAAAATGTCAGCAAGAATTGATATAACTATCCCAGCAAATATGCAGCACCAGGGAATATACTTGTTGGAGTCCGATATAATAATGACTCATTCTTTGTTTTCCTAACTGGAGAAACCAATGGGTCGCGCCAAAAAGGTTGTCCTAGCATATTCTGGTGGTGTAGATACTTCTGTTTGCATTCCGTATCTGAAGCACGAGTGGGGTGTGGAAGAGGTAATTACTTTAGCAGCAGATTTAGGTCAGGGAGATGAGTTAGAGCCAGTGCGAGAAAAAGCTCTAAAATCGGGTGCAAGTGAATCTCTGGTGATTGATGTCAAAGACAGCTTTGTGCAAGATTACGCCTTCGGAGCAATTCAAGCCAACGCCCTTTATGAAAATCGCTATCCTCTGGGAACTGCTCTTGCTAGACCGCTGATTGCCAAGATATTAGTAGAAGCAGCAGAAAAATACGGTGCTGATGCGATCGCACATGGTTGTACCGGTAAGGGTAACGATCAGGTACGCTTTGATGTTTCCTGTGCTGCCTTAAATCCCAGTCTCAAGATTTTAGCACCAGCAAGGGAATGGGGCATGAGCCGTGAAGAAACCATCGCCTACGGTGAAAAATGTGGTATCCCCGCACCAGTGAAAAAGTCTTCTCCTTACAGTATCGATAAAAATTTACTTGGACGCAGTATCGAAGCGGGTGTGTTGGAAGATCCAGCATCTGAACCCCCAGAAGAAATTTATCAGATGACAAAGGCGATCGCAAATACTCCCAATGAGCCAGATTATATCGAAATTGGTTTCACCAAAGGTATTCCTACAACTATTAATGGTGTAGCCAAAAAACCCGTTGAGTTAATTGAAACACTCAACGAGTTAGTAGGCAATCACGGCATTGGGCGGATTGATATGATTGAAAATCGCTTAGTCGGGATCAAATCACGAGAAATCTACGAATCACCTGCAATGCTAGTGTTAATTCACGCACACCGTGATTTAGAAAGTCTCACTTTAACCGCAGATGTCACTCATTACAAACGCGGTATTGAAGAAACTTATACCCAATTAGTGTACAACGGTTTATGGTACAGTCCCTTGAAAGCTGCGCTGGATGCTTTTATTCAAAAAACTCAAGAACGAGTATCGGGAACTGTGCGAATGAAGCTTTTTAAAGGTAACGCTACTATAGTTGGTCGTTGGAGTGATAATACACTTTACACTCCCGATTTAGCCACCTATGGTGCTGACGACCAATTTGATCACAAAGCTGCTGAAGGCTTTATTTACGTTTGGGGTCTACCTACACGCATCTGGGCGCAACAGAATAGATAATTTTAATTATCAAAATCTTTGGTAGTGGCGTGGCAAGGCTAAAATAGTGCATTAATAAACCGCAGAGGCGCAGTGAGGCAGCGCTGCGGGAGGGTTTCCCTCCGCAGGCGACTGCGAACCCGAAGGGAGAACACAGAGATAGAAGAAAAGATTTATTGCCTCATTTAAGGCTAGACACGCCAGTATGTTGGGTTAAGCGATGGCGAAACCCAACAAAAACCACCTTTTAACATACCTAATCTCATCAACCCTACCGAATATTCACTTCTTGCAGTTGATTTTCCAGATGCGAATTAATTAATTTACTTGTCTTTTGTTTAGGAGAAACTATATCAAAAGCTAAATCTTGACTTTGAGTTTGCAGACGTTGCTTTTGAGTATATTCTTGCAGTTTAGTTTGAGCTTGAGCATATACAGTGGTATTTTGGGGAATTTGGCGCAGAAATCTTACAGCACCATCAAAGTCACCAAAAGCTGCTTTTTTGTAAGCGTTTTGTAAAAAGTAAGCTGCTCTAATATGTCGCTTTTGATTATATTCAACCAATTTTTTCTGCACTAAAGCACCAGCAGAGCTTTCTTGGGGAATTTGGCGCAGATACTCTAACGCAGTAGAAAAATCTCTAGCTTCAGCCCTCTCGTAAGCCTTGGTGAGTAAACTTTGTGTCTGTGTTTCGATATTGACTCGTGCTTGTTGAACTAGTTTGCCTATTTTAGATTGCCAATATAAAACTTCTGGAACTAAAGTTCCAGTCTTCAGTACATCCGACCATCTACCCTCATTCAAAGCTTGTTCTGCGAATAAATATTGTTCCGCAGCCTGAAGCCATTGTTGTTCCCACGCTTCGATGGTGGCTTGTGCTTCTGGGTAAACATTGCTGTGGGAGGGAATTGATTTAGCCAGAGCGATCGCTCCTTGCAAATCCCCGGCTTGATAGTTTTCTGTTGCTTTATATAAAGTTTCGGTTTCTGAGTATGCAGGAGAATTATTCAGTAAAGAATAAACACCAAATCCCATCAACAAAGAATTAGCCGCCAGCCCTATTTTCATCCCTGTGAATAGCGGCGATAATTTTTCACAGTTAGAATTTGTCCGAGTATGATCACTCGCACGCACTGCGGCTAATGGCTCATTATATTGTGTTGGCAAAATTTGCGATCGCTGAGTTTCCCCTCTCATTTGTTTGAGTACACGCAGTACCTCACCCGCTGACTGAAAGCGTTCTTGAAAATCATAGCGGATCATTTGGCTGAGAATAGCAGCTAAATAATCATTAACTGGAGTTTTTGGTGAACGCCAAATAATTTCATTACTATAAGGATCAACTTTAAATTGTAGAGGTTCTAAACCTGTTAATGCCTGAACGGCAATCATACCCAAGGCATAAATATCACTATTGGGACGTGTTTGACCAATAAATTGCTCTGATGGGATGTAGCCCAAGGATGTTACAGGAATCCAATGGATCGGCAATTCTGTATCTATAGAAAAATTAACTGACTGGATAGAACCAAAATCAATTAAAACTAGTTTGCCATCAATACTACGTCTGATTAAATTTTCTGGTTTGATATCACAATGAATCACACCTTGAGAATGCACAAAGTCTAAAATCACCAAGACATCTTCTAAAAATTCTACAACTTCGCTTTCAGTCCAAAGACATCCCCACTGTTGATTAATTGGTAGTTCTGCTGTTAAGTCATGCCCTTCCACAAACTCTTGCACTAAATAGAGCCGCTCATGTTCTTCAAAACAGGCGATAAGTTCGGGAATTTGTGGATGACTGCCCAGACGCTTGAGAGTTTCCGTTTCTGTAAGATAATGTAACCTTAATGTGTCTAAATAGCTGTTTTGGCAACTGTTAGCCTTTAGCTGTTTAACAACACATTTGGGATTTTCTGGGTAATCTATGTCTATGGCAGTATATGTCTGTCCAAATACCCCTGCACCCAGATTTTCAACGATTTGGTACCGCG
This sequence comes from Fortiea sp. LEGE XX443, assembly GCF_015206815.1. Taxonomy (GTDB): domain Bacteria; phylum Cyanobacteriota; class Cyanobacteriia; order Cyanobacteriales; family Nostocaceae; genus Nostoc_B. The sequence goes on along the minus strand of NZ_JADEXZ010000012.1, from coordinate 48,856 downwards.
ATTGTAGTACTTTACCGATCATGTAGTGGCTCATAAGCTGGTTACTTAGTAAGTCCTTATATAAGTTTTCGGACACCACCTCGTTGTTTCCGGAAGTCCTTGAGAATAAATCACTATAGCTTTTACTACCGTAATCCTAGCTTGTTAAATTTTAAGTATTATTACCAAAAAAATAAAATTATTTTACTACTTGCATTACATATAAAGGTAAATTAGACCTAGAGTTAGAAATATTGTCCATAGTATCGAGAAAATAGCAAATGCGACGGTGTTTTCACGATAAAAATACCACTTACTATTTCCTCCTTGCTTTTAAGTAGCGATCATCAACTACCCCTTTGACTTTAAGGTTGATACAAAAATTATTTGACATTAGCAAGAAAATAAAAAGGGGTTCCTTGCGAAGAGAGAAGGAACCCCTGTGCGTGTTTGCCCAGAAAAATTAGAACTTTGCAATCAAGCTAATCCAGTTTAAGAATTATCCCTGTCTTTCAGGAATGCAACTATGCTACGGGAGCTTTTTGCTTACGCTTCATCAATAAACCCGTAGCACCGATAACTGCAATACCAGCAAGAGAAAGAGGTTCAGGTACAGGTACGGGTGCGACAGTCGCAGAACTGACATTTACTATTCCAGCAGCTATACCGTTACTTGTTAAGAGTAAGCTATCAAACCTTTGACCAAATGCTTCAGCACTGGGTATGCCTGTAAAATCAGCAGGGAATGTTAATGTCAAGTTTTCTATTCCTTGATTACCATTTACACCTACTGGGTTGGTAAATACTAAATTATTCCCTACTACTTGACCAGTATGACCGAGCAAGCTGCTAGAAAATGTTCTCAAAATATTGTTGGAAGTATCCCGTAAATTTACGAGCCAACTGGTCAAGTTGACTTGTGTTGCAGTAGGTAGTTGAGCTATATCTACTTCATAGGTTCCAAGGAAATTACCATTTCCCAAGTCTACAGCTACTCCAGTTGAACCAGAAATAGCTTGAGGCACAAATTGACCAGATAAATTAAAGGTTGTCAAAGTTGCCGCATGGGCGGGAGCATTACCCGCAGTTGCCAACATAGCGATACCAAGGGCTGAAACAGCAGTGGCTTGAGATAGCTTTTTGAAGGATGTTGTAAGCATGGATTGATTTTCTCCAACTGTAGATTTCATAAATAGGGGAAGTGCTGATCAAAATTTTTCAAAGTTACTTCTGTACGAGAGAAAAATCTCTAGCTGTAGAGAAGTTAGACATCACGCAATCACATCAGTTACAACTGATTCAAAATTCAAATTTTTAGCCAGTTTTCACCTCAGCAGTGTATTCTAAGTGATTTCCCTATATTTGCATAATACTTGCGCTTCAAAAAGGCATACTTACACAAATGTACTGAAATCAAAATTATGAGGTCGAACAATTTTTTTGCTAATCTTTAGTTACGTGTCTGTTGCTACACACCTTATCAAGTTGAGGATGAGTACGGTGATTAAGCTTGCTGCCCTTTACATCTCTAATTAACTCCCTGTTCTGTGAGGCTCGATTGATTGTCCTTGTTGCCTTTGCACATTTCTATACTGTCAGTAGGAACAAGAAACGGCAATAAAAATGGGAGTTTTTTACGAAAAGATTAAAATACTAACTTCAGTATTATCTAGGGAAAAATGACTACAGTATTTGAATCTATAAGGATTTACGGCTACTGATGCCAGCAGATGTCTCCGTATTTACGCAAAAATTACTTAGTGGAAAGTTTATAATCCTTGACATTTTTTTTTGCTGTGATAATCCTGACATCAGCAAAGTAATGGGCAGAGACAACTATAATCCAGAGTGGGGCGATCGCATAATTTGGAAAGTTATGCAGGATAAAATCTCCACCAGTCAGGAGTAGAATATGACCGCAATACGTACTCAAGAAATGGGAATTGTCACCACTACAATCATCGTCTCCAATTTAGTTGATGAAATTTTGGCAGAAAGAGGATTTATTCAACACGAACAGGTTCGCTCTATTACTTTAAATAATGTTTTAGTTGATACAGGCGCAACTCGCCTTTGTTTACCTAGGGATATAATTGCCCAGCTTGGCTTACCATTTGCTAACCAAATTGATGTGAAAACCGCCGCAGGAATCTGCACAACTAGACTTTTTAAACGAGTGAGTCTGACAGTAGCAGGAAGACATGGAGAATTTACTTGCACTGAATTACCAGGAGGCGAAGACCCGCTACTTGGCTTAATTCCACTTGAAGAATTGGGTTTACAACCTGATGTGATTCATCAAAAACTAATTGCACTACCAGAAACTGGGAAAGATACTTATCATCTGATTTTATAAAGTGCTATGAGGGCATGGCTGCGCTTAGAGCGGTAGCGGGAGTTGAGCAGCGTGCTGAGTAAAAAATACTAGTACAATAAGGCAAAAGTAAAAAGAAAGAGTACTCATACCGAAAGCTTTTTACCCATTTCAAATAGTCTGCTTATTTCCGCCAAGCTGTACTAGTCTCTAGTTCCTAGTCCCTAACCTCTTCATCTTGTTCAATGGCTTCCGCTTTGTCTTGTAGAGGTTTGACAACTCTGGCGATCGCTTCTTGAATAAAAGCTTTGATAAACTCATCTCGGCGATTCATTTGAAACTGTCGCTGTACTACCTCAGTCATTCCCCCATCGCCCCAATCTTGATCATGGCGAAAATACTCAATAAAACTTTTCCCCGCAATTCGCGTTAAATATGCAGCTGTCACGCCTTGAATCGCTCTACCAATAATAAATGTGGCAACATTTAGTTGCAAAGCAGTAGACACTAATTGAATCGCGCCTTTGACTATCCCCAAACTGGCAATAGTTTTCGCCAAAGATAGAGCTAACTCCCGTCCTCGTTCCATGTTCAACTCACAGCCGTAGACTCTGCCAATTTCCACAACCATTTGGGCATTGACGGCGGCTGTCGCTAGTAAATCGACTACTGGTAAAGGTGTGACTGAGACGACACCAGCCCCAATCCACTGAAACCGCTCAACAATTTTATCTGCTTGACGACGACGTTGGGCATCAATGAGTTTACGTGCTTCTTCCCCTAGGCGGAGAGATTGCAGCAAAATGTTATCTGCTACCAAATCTTCACCCTCAGCCCGTAAAACAGCCGCCATTCGCCGCAGCAACGGCACAATATCGGGTTCTGGTTCAAAAAGTTCGCCTGTTTCTAGTTGAGCAGATTGGGGATTAGCTGCGATCGCCACAACATCGTTAGAAGCAATAAAGCCCCGGACTCGTTCTCGCAACCGCGCCAGAATCACTTCTTTATTTTCATCTGTGTAGAGGTCAGTTTTGTTGAGAACCAAAAGCGATCGCTTGCCAATTTCTGCTAAACCCCGCAATGGTTCATATTCGGAGCGACGTAAGTCATTATCCACCACAAACAACAACAAATCTGCGGCTGTCGCCAATTCCCTGGCTAACTGCTCCCGTTCTGTTCCTGCTACTCCTGCTTCTAAAATTCCTGGTGTGTCGGTAATTAAAATTTTGCGTTCCAATCCCTTCAACCGCAGACAATAAGTTTCGCCTACCGTAGTTGTACCCATTGGTGCATTTACCTGACCTACCATTCGCCCCATAATTGCATTGACGAGGGAAGTTTTACCTGCACTTCCCGTACCAAATACTACAACTTGAATTTCGCCCCGTGCTAAGTTAGTTTCGATTTCCCGCGATCGGCTTAATAAAGCTTGGCGTGCTACTTCATCTTGAATTTGCGATACTTGTTGGCGCACAGCCTGGAGAGTGGAAGAAGCCGCATCAGATTTGACTGCTGGAATTTGCGCTGGTGTAACTCGCCTGCGGTTTTGGCGGGAACGTTTTTCCCCACGCTGAAGCATCAATACGTAATAAACAAAAGCCGCAACTAAACCGCCAATCAAAACAACCAGCAGCAACAGCAGCAAATTGCCCAGCAACGGCGAATAAGACAATTGCCAATACAGGCGCGATAGGGAATCTATCAGCCATAGGCTCAGTGCCAAAATGACGATTAGACCAACAATTAGCGTTACTATGCGCGATAAAGGCATGGGTAGCGGTAGTTAGTATTCAATGGGCTGATGCTTTTAATCTTAATAGTTTCAGTGGTTTTCCAACATCCTCCCACCGCCAGCCGGAAAAGCGATCGTCAATCTATAGGACTCATATTTGATTTCTGAACAAAACTCAGTACACTTTTTCTTCAGTCGGGAATGCTACAACAAAATTAATTCACTAAATCTTTTCAGTACACTTAAAACCTGTTGAAATTCATTTTGTTTTTCTATTGATAAAGCATCGGAACGAGCATATTTTGGCTTTTGTGCCTGAACTAGCTTAATAAAAACAAACTCTCTACCGTTGACAAGTAACCCAAAAGTTGGTTGGTCAACGTTGGGAGTGTCAAGCATATAAGCAAGTGCTTGGGGTAGCGCAGACATCACATCAAATTTAGTACTTTTAGATTCAATAACGAGTATCCAAAGTCTTTTATTTACTACTAAAACATCAATACTGCCTTTAACGATCACGCTTTCATCTACAGCCGAAATTTCAGTAGAAGTTTCTGTTTCAATCTCGAAAGTAGGTTGATAAAAACCAGCTAAATCAAGCAGTGGAGACAGCACTACCATCTTCACTGCTTCTTCTGACATGAGACGGCGTTTAGTTAAATTTAAATAATTGCTTTTGACTCGCTCTAAAGATGTTTTTTCGATATCCGTTAGTAACGGTAAATTTTCTGTCCATTCTGTGAAAAAATCAATGTTGGTAACTAACTCCAACCCAAAATTTTCCTCCAGTTCGTAAAGACTGATATCCCGCGCTTGGATTGTTTGTAGCATAACTAATTGGGGAATAAGGGATACATGAGTATTATATGGGACTCCTATTTAGTTTTTGAACAACTAAGCTGTCTGGAAGCTTGACATGGAAAGATTTCCTTGCCAGTATACGGAGCAAGATTAAGGTAGCATTCCTCTATTTACCAAGGATTTTTATGAGTTGGCAAGAATTTGTTGAAGCTGTAGCACAAACAGAGATTGAATTTCCGCAACTAGCAACAGCCTGTCTGGCGCAAGCGATTCTAGAAAGTGGACGGGGAACCAGTGATTTAGCGAAACTACATCAGAATTACCACGGGATGAAGTGGCGTAAAGAATTGCAGGGTATTGCTCAGTCTGTTTACTATTCGACAAACAGTGAGCCTACAGGTGGAGATACTTTTTGTAAGTTTGCGAATGCAGTAGATGCAGTGCATGGCTATTGGCGTTTTGTTGATCGTGCGCCCTACAAAGGATGGCGTGACCATACAAACAGCGCCGAAGATTTTTTTGCTTTCATCGGCCCTATTTGGTGTCCTCCTGGCTATACAGACACATGGAAGACTCGACATGGTGGGTTGGTTTATCACAAGTACATTATGGAAAAATTATACAATGAAGCGCAGGAACTTCTAGAAAAAGCGCGTCAAACCCAGTATCAAGAACTCAAGGAAGGAAATAGAGGTGAAGCAGTTAAACTTTTGCAGCGGGAACTTAACGAACATCTAAAGGCGGGACTGAAAGTTGATGGTATTTTTGGCTCTATGACCAAACAAGCAGTCATGGAAGTTGAAAAGCTGTTTAGCTTGACAGTCGATGGTATGGCTGATGTTGATGTATGGAAAGCACTACAAACAATAAAACCTCAAATTATTGATAAACACTGGATACCATTTGCACAACACCCGTTTGATATCCCCACAAAGTGGACTTATGAACAGGGATATCCACGCGGTGCGGTAGTTCACTTCACAGCAGGACGTGATAATCCCATAGGTACTTTAAAATATCTTGGTGAAGTTGGTTTTCCCTGTCTAGTGATGGGTCGTGATGGTGTTATTTACCAAGGGTTTCCGTTAAATAGAGGTGGATCTCACAGTGGTACAGATCACCATAGATACAGCGTTGGGATTGAGATAGTCGCGGCTGGACGTTGCGAACCTGTGACAGTTAATGGTCTGCGTAAATTTAAAGCTTGGTTTCATAAGCTTCCCAGCGAATATTTTAATGAATCAGAAATGCGCTATGTCGAACATAATGGTTCTCGACGGGAAGGATGGTATCACAAGTACACCCCGGCGCAAGAAGAATCACTAATTAAATTACTGTTATGGCTGAAGTCACAAGCACCTGATGTATTTTCCTTTGATGATGTTAAAGGTCATGATGAATGCTGTGATGAAGGTGGAAGACCCGGAGCTAAAAATGATCCTGGTGGTGCTTTATCTATGACTATGCCTGAATTTCGGGCTTTGCTGAAGCAACAGTACGGTGAATCTTTGTAGAGCTTGGTCATAGACTTGATCATGGTGAACGCGATCGCTCAAAATTATCACCTTAAAATCTTGAATCTTACCTTACAGCTCCTCTAGCTCATCTAATGTCAGTGGCGCTTGAGAACTGTGGCGCACATACAACACATAAACAGTTGTATCTCGAATCGTAAAAAGCACCCTGTATATGTTTTTGGATTTTCCGTGAAGAAGTTGGCGAACTGGCTCTGAAAAAATTTCATGTTCGACTGCTAAAGCACAGCGTTGGGGCTTATCTTGTAGAGTAGCAATAGCATTCATCAATTCTCGAAACCAACTATCAGCAAATTCAGGATTACGCTCTCGATACCAGTAGTAAGCTTGCTCTATCTGAGTTTCCGCAATGGGTGTAATCTCAACCTGAAATGCCATACTTTTGCTGCATTTGTTGGATGAAATCTTTAATGGGGCGGGTTTGATCTGTGTTAAGTTCCTCTAAGCCCTGCTGAATACCTGCAATTGTCTCCAATTTATCAATTAGCTGGCGTAGTTTGCTGGGATCTATTTTGTCAGGATCAAGAAATGTAACGAGGACTTGTGAGCGATCGCTAACGTCTTGTGGTAGCTCGTTAAGTTGAATTTGCCCATTCTGATAAATTCCTTCGATGGTTTTGATCATGAGTTGCAATCAGATTGATGTTTTTTTATTATACATTTCCTATTTCTAGAGCTTGGTCATAGACTTGATCATGGTGAACGCGATCGCTCTCTAGATAATTTACACTCAAGGTAAGACCGAATTATTTGCAGCTTCTGTTATGTCTTCCAGTTTAGATTCTTTGCCACCTGCACTCGCTAAAATCGTCCAGCGCTTTCAACGCGCTTCCGAACCCAAGCGGCGCTATGAACAACTCATCTGGTACGCGCAGAAGCTTCCAGAGTTCCCAGAAGCTGACAAAGTACCAGAAAATAAAGTCCCTGGTTGTGTTTCTCAGGTTTATGTCACCGCAACCTTGGATAATGGCAAAGTTGCATTTCAAGGAGAATCTGATTCGCAGTTAACCAAGGGATTAGTCGCACTGTTAGTTGAAGGCTTAAATGGGCTAACTCCTACAGAAATTGTCCAACTGACACCAGATTTTATTCAAGCAACTGGTTTAAATGTCAGCTTGACACCTTCCCGCGCTAACGGTTTTTACAACATATTTAAAACCATGCAAAAAAAAGCGTTGGAATGTAAGTTAGATACAGATAAAAAAACAAAATGAGCGGCTGATTTTTTATAGGAAAAAAGCCTAGAATGATTGCTAGACAATCATTCTAGGCTTAAGTTTTTCCAATTTCATAATTATTTAATCCGCATTAATATCTGCGGAATGCGGGATCAAAGCATTTAAACTCAACCCTACTAAAATGGATAAATTTAATCACTAGCTGGGCTATGATAGCAGAATGTAGCGTTGAGTTTCACTAGCTGAAAATCTTGTTCTGATTAAGTTGTAGAAAATACCAAGATTTTTAAGCTAACCTGCGGAGTGTGATTTTAAAACAATTCTGGCAATAGATTTGATGTGATGTTTGATTTTTTGAATCATGTATATGACCGAATCTAGCCGATATTTGAATTTTGAATGAATTTCCTTCAACAATGGAAAATTGGACTTTTCTGTTGGGTTTTGTCCCAAACTTTGTAATTTTAGTGCTTCGCGAGCATATACAGGATGTTGAAGCCAATCACCCGCAAAATGAACAATGGCCGGTGATACTATTTTCTCATATTTTTGAAAAGTACATTTGCTATTGATTACATCTACATCTAGAGATCCTCGAATTCCTACAGGAGTTCGCATCATGCTACCAGAATCTGAAAACATAGTTTGGTTATGCAGTGTCATAGCGATCGCCACAATTGGTTCATCACAAGGCCCATCACCACGCCAGACGTTAAAACCTAGTTTTTCCCAATTAGCTAAAATACTTCTTGTTGTATCAAACATTGATTGAGCAGTTTCGCTTTTATCAAAGTAATAGAGACCGCCATTAAATTTCGGCAACTTAGTCAAACCAAAATGATTTAAGATAAAGTCTAAATCTTTGATGTATGGGTCTTGCTCACCAAAGGTCAGATAGCGCTCACCTGGAAGGCTAAAGCTTCTATCTTGAAAAGCTTCAAATATAAAATTAATGTCTCTGACCACAATCGAGTCACTATCAACGTAGAGAGTTTTTTGAAATGGAGAGTAAATATCGAGATAGAGTTTCTGCTTCATATTTCCCCCATACTCTGGCTGAAAGGGAATTAAATGATCAAAAAGTTTTTCCAATTCTGGGTCTTCTTGACAGTCAGTAACAATAGCGCAAGGAATAGTGGGAGAATGTAGACGTAGAGAACGCGCTAAAGTTTTGGCCATGTTAATAAACTTTGGCTTTCCATAAGCGAAAGTAATTATGCCTTTCTCTAAAGTGTTCATGTTTAGTTACCTGCAAAACTTTAACGATATTTTGATGTTGTGCCGAATATAAATTCTCAATCATGCGACCGTTTGAATCATTAGGGATGTGTGCGCCTCAGCGCGTTTGCACCATGCTTAAAGTAATTTAGCACAAATTTACTCACTGTTCACACAATTAGGATTTGATTCAGAAAACTTATCCACAAGGTCGCTGTAAATTTTGTGAAAGACCTAACAAACAAATAATATTTCCCTGTATAAAATTCCAGGCAGAAACATAGCCAAAAAGCTCGCCTTGGACTTCCATAATCAGCATGTAAAAATCATTCAGCAGTAGTAAATTTATCAGTCCGTTTTTTTTGATTGTAGGGGTACAGTCCTGCAAGAGAGTTGAGCATTTCTATGAAAAGCTCAAAAACTTAAAACCCAGTCACAGCAATAAATACAGGCTATCCTTAGATTTTATTTATTATTCTGTTCCATAAAATGAACTGAAGAGCCGAAAAATTTAAATGTGAGCTATAGAAATTTTAGTTGATTTACATACTACTTTTGAAAGCAGGGAATAGGGTGTAGAAAGTAAAAATTAAATTTGTTTGTAGCTCCTACATGGCTCGCTATATTACTAACTTTCTGTCTTATGATTGACTGTTGAAAATAACCAAATTTGAGTCCCATGTCTACCAATTTATTATCAACTGATGATGCTGCGGAATTTGGTGGAGTAGTTCAAGAATTTCTCTGGAATTGGGAGAATCAATCTTTGCGAGTGGTTTATGAAACTCTTGGTCAAGGTTCACCACTATTACTCCTACCAGCTTTCAGCAGCGTTTCTACCCGCGGGGAAATGGGCGAATTTGCTAGGTTACTAGCACCCCATTTTCAAGTTGTCGCCTTAGATTGGCCTGGTTTTGGTGAATCTTCTCGCCCTGGTTTAGATTATCGTCCAGAGTTATATCAGCGATTTTTGGCTGATTTTGTGCAATCTGTTTTTTCTACTTTTTCTACAGCAATTACTGTGATTGCGGCTGGCCATGCTGCTAGTTATGTATTGCAATTAGCTGTTAATCAGCCCAGTGTTTTTCACAAAATTGTTTTAGTGGCTCCTACTTGGCGCGCCCCTTTGCCAACAATGGGGGCCAATCCCCAGATAGCTGGTATGGTTAGGGGATTGGTGCGATCGCCAATTGTTGGTCAAGTCTTCTACAAACTCAACACCTTGTCATCTGTGCTAAATTTCATGTACCGTCGTCATGTGTTTGTAGATACAACTAGACTGACACCCAGTTTCATCGAGAAGAAATGGCAAACAACCCAAAAACCAGGAGCGCGATTTGCCTCGGCTGCTTTTGTGACTGGTAATATTGATGCAGTACATGAGCAATCTGAATTTTTGGCATTGGTGCGCGCTCTCTCTGTACCCCTGATGATCGTAATTGGCGAATCCAGTCCACCGAAATCACGCCAAGAAATGCAGGCTTTGGCTGACTTACCAAGAGTCAAAAGCGTTACTCTTCCCGGCTCCTTGGGAATGCACGAAGAGTACCCAGCAGCAATTTTAGCAGCAATCCAAGATTTTTTGTTTTCTGTCTAAAGATAACTGGGAACAAGCCGGAGGTGGAAGGGACATAATGCAATGTGAGATTTATTCTTAAAACCCTCTTCACAACTCTCTCCGAAGCAGCTAGGGTGTACACACAAACCCTGCAACGTTATTGTGTCGCAAGCACTCTTTCGCCAGGAAGTTGCGGAAGAGTGCCAGATAAAAGCCTTATCTATAAAGCTTTTTAGCTAAGTCATCAGATTTTTTCTTAGCTGCTTTCTTGATTGAGAGTTTGGGTTGCTATTCAATTACCGCTTTGCATAGCCAACTAAAGAAACGCCCAAAACCACAAATACAACTCCTGCAATGCGTGTTGGACTGGCTGCATACTTAGTGAGTCCGATCGCACCGTAATGATCGAGGAAAAGTGCTGCGATCATCTGACCTGCGATCGTGAGTCCGAGTGCAAGAGCAGATCCAATCTTGGGTACAGCAAAAATGGTTGACCAAACATACAAAGTACCTAAACAGCCGCCAATCCACATCCACCAAGAAGTTTGCGAAAGGGAAGTCGAAGCAGGAAGTGGATAACGCGCCAAGAAGCAGATAACGAGCGATGCTAACGTACCTGCAAAGTAAGACACAAACGTGACCTGCATTGGTTCACCCACATAGCGCCGCAGCAGTGTATTAAGGGCGACTTGAACAGGTAGAATACCGCCGCCAGCGAGTGCCGCTAAGAGATAAATCGTGCGTCCATTCATCTTCAGACCTCCCGTTTCATTTATCTTGAAGCTAAGATACTTAATAGCAAGATTATAGCGATTATTTTGATATCAAGATACTTAGTGTTAAGAAACTTAGATGAGTGAGCAGCACAATGGAGTTTGATCCAGTCGATAAAATTTTGGAGCAATGGCAGCGAGAGCGTCCTGATTTAGATGTTTCACCGATGGGCATCATTGGGAGGTTAGGGCGGTTAGCCAAGCACTTAGAACGAGCGCTCCAAGAAACTTTTTCAGAATTTAGCTTAAATGTTGGAGAATTTGATGTATTGGCTGCGTTACGTCGTTCTGGTCAGCCATATCAGCTTTCACCAACTGAGTTATTTAATACACTGATGGTTTCGTCCGGTACAATGACACATCGCATTGATCGCTTAGAGCAAGCTGAACTCGTAAAGCGTATTCCTGATTCTAGCGATCGACGGGGGACGCTAATTGAGTTAACGGATAAAGGCTTTAACGTGATTGAAAAAGCTGTTGAAGCTCATGTTGTGAATGAACACCGTGTCCTTAGCGTTTTAGAAGAATCAGAACGTCAAGCCCTAGCTCATTTGCTTCGTAAGCTTTTAATTTCATTTGAGGAGTAGCAATCGAGAATAATGTCAGGTTCGTTGAAGCCGTTGATAGCTATGGTGAAAAACTTACTAAAAGCCATCGTCTCATAGACTTTACACCTGTGCAAAAAATATTTATATATTAAGTTTTAAGCTGGATAAGGATTTCATATCTAAACTTGTGTAATTAATTTTGTTTTAATAATTATCCAAACTAACCAAAACACAATATGAAAAGTTACTATTATCCAAAACACAACTTGATAAGAAACTTTACTACTTTTGTGATGCAGTTTCCGTTGTGCAACGAACGCACCTAACCAACCACCCATAAATTCGCATAGATGCAAAGTCTTCTCAGGTACTCTCCATTGTTTTTGTTTTGCACGAAGTTTATCATCCCTGTAGAGTATAAAGGTAATTAAACTCATAACCGGATAAAGGATTAGAGGAATTCGGTTGCCGGTAGTTAATGCAAGATGAATTGAACCTAACCCAGGTATTATAGATAGAAGCAAAGTCTGTAATACTAATGATAAATATTTCGCTCTAGGCTTAGATGTAAACTTTGTTGGTGCGGCAGAAGATGAGGAGTAAGGTATAAGTTTTGATGTATTCTCTTTTAGAGAAGCATTGCACGCGCGTACTTTGCCGTCTTTATCAACGGTGATTTGATAATAAATAAAATCACCAACTTGGGGACGACGATTAAGGTGTTTAAATGCTGTGATGTGAAGAAAGATTTTTTGGCTATTACCGCTAGTTTGTATAAAACCAAAACCTCGATCATCCATCCATGTGGTTAGTTGCCCATTATGCAAAACAGGTTTCATGAAAAATTCGTATGTCTATACTTGCTTTTAAACCGTACTTGTGCAAACAAATCTGTACAATTAATACCGTCATATCTACTTCAAATTAAATGAATAATGGTGGGCTATACCCACCAAAAAAACGAGTTATTTAATTTTTAGCTTATAGTAAATATTCTCTGGTTTGATGATGATTGATAAACATTTCCATGTCATATTCAATATTATCTAAGATAATTGAAAAATTAGTTCTGTCATATTCACCCTCACAAAAAGTTTCCATATACAAGTTATTGCCTAAATTATCAATATACGCCTTCATGAACATAAATAATAAGTTCAATTCATTGACATATTCTAAGAGATTAACTCTACTGGTATTCAGGTCACAAGAGTAAAGAATTCTAATTAATACACCTCGATTTGGTATATGCTTAACTATCAAACCATGCTTTCTGGAATGACGGCATAAGAGCAACTCATTTTCTTCGTCAACATGATATCCATTAAATTCTAAATGATTACGATATCTTACTAAGGGGTGAGCTACAGAATCACCTATATTGATTTCGGACATGGGTTTTAACCTCGCAAATTTTTCAACCAATTAGGCTGGCTAAACTTAGTATTCCCGCTGAGACAGCATTTATAAACCAAATTTTGAGACAGCTAGGCGACATATCTCTATCAGCACTTGTGCATAAAGATTAACAGATAAGACTAAGTGTAAGGGTATAAATGTCAGCAGTGTTGGGGAACTATGGCGCACATGTAACATATAAAAGGGATTGTGCCAAGGTGCCAGCGATCGCCGCATAATTAAGAAAGATTAAGCCATAGTTAAAAAACCCAAAATGAGCCAAACAGCCCTAAATTTAGTAGCTATATCCGTCTTTCTGATGACTTTATCGGTACTGCTGGGGCCATTAATTAACTTATCGCCCACAGTACCAGCACTAGCCACTTTCACCATCTTGGGAATTGCCACCTTAGACAATTTTAGTTTGCAAGGAAAAGGTGGAACTATCTTGTTAGATTGGATTGCGGGATTTTCTAGCGAACACCGCGATCGCATTATCCACCACGAAGCTGGACATTTTTTAGTAGCTAACTTGTTGGGTATCCCCGTGACTGGCTACACCCTCAGCGCCTGGGAAGCCTGGAAACAAGGACAAGCGGGACAAGGTGGTGTTGCTTTTAATGATGGTGAGTTAGCCGCACAACTAGAAAAAGGTTCCATCAGCGCCCAAATGTTAGACCGTTACTGCACAATGTGGATGGCGGGTATTGCAGCTGAAGCTTTGGTATTTGAACGTGCTGAAGGTGGCAGTGATGATAAAAATAAGCTGGCAGAAGTCTTAAAAATTGTCGGTTTTTCGGAGTCAGCTTTTCAGCAAAAACAACGGTTTCACATCCTTCAGGCAAAAAATCTCTTAGAAGAAAATTGGTCTAGTTACCAAGCCTTAGTTCAAGCGATGCAGCAGCGTGCTTCTGTAGCAGAATGCCAAGGTGCGATCGCTAACGCTTCGTGAACAAAAAGATCCCCGACTTCTCAAAGAAGTCGGGGATCTGAGCAAGCGCGATTTTTACAAATCAAATATGAATCCTATAGAGGATAAATACACTATTAATTGATGCCCAAAAGATAGCTAATAGCTTGAATTACACCCAAATAGAAATTACCTTCTCTTTCGCGGAATAGTTGAAAGGGATGATTAGGCGAACCAAAAAAAGGTCTGAGAGTCCAACCTAGTTGACTACCAACAAAAGCATAAAGAAACAGCCAAGATTGTAAGATTCTCTTGCGAGTCTTACCACCTTCATCATCTTGTTCTATAACGAAATTGGCTGCTTGGTATAAAGCTGAAACACCAATAAAACCCGTGATGGCAAAGATCAATACATTCAATACAAGTATAAATTGGTAGTTATTAGTGGTGAGTAAGAAAAAAAGAGTGATTGGTGCAAAACTAAATAACAGCACACTCGTGACGGCAACTGCTGTGAGTACCAAGACGAAATGCTGTCCAAAAGTGCGCTTGGAGCCAAAAATAATATTAGAAAAAAACAGTGTCGGTAGACAAATTAGTAAGGTAATTAAATAGAGTGCTGGTAATTTTACAGCAGAAGAAACAGCTTGCATCCAACTATGAGAAGAACCGATAATTCCTCCATAAATGGCAATAAAAATAGAACTACAAACCAGCAAAGAAATTATCTTACTTGGTAATCTAACTCCTTGGCGCACATCTTCTAAAAATCCTTGGCGATCGCGCAATAAGCCAATCAACACAGCAAAGTATTTAATTCCTACCGATTTCCGTTCAATCATATTATCCTCACACACATATTATTTAACTTTCATCACAGTAATCAGCACCAGAACCATATTTCCACCCATCTACCAAGCGATGCCAGTAATATTGTTGTGAATTTGGTTGGTTCTTAATCCATGTTTCTAACATTGGACTAAGATTAAACAAGGCAGTGTAAACACCTAAATTTCCATAATGCACCATCCAATCAAGTAAGTTTGCTAAACCAACTTGTGGGATTATCTTGGCAACTAATCCAGGATGAGATAACCCAGTTTTAATGAGTGTTTGTGTTAAAGCTGAAAACTGCACCACGTCTTGCAAAAATGGCTTGAGGACTGGATTACCTAGCTGTTGCATTTCTTGAAATACCGCCGAAAGCAGCCGATTAATTTGCTCTGGGCTGATATTTTGGTTTACACCCACACTCATGGCCTTTTGAAATAACCAAGTCACACTCAAATTTGGTTGATATGGTTGTAGTAGTGACAAAGCCTGTGCAGATAATTGATTTGTTTGCAGTGCTTCTTCAACGCCGAAAGTTAAACGCTTCAGGTGACGCACCATCGCCCCAAAACCACCAAAACTTAAGGGCGATTGACTACCACTGCTATCTCCTACTGGTAAGATACGATTCCAAGCTGTTTTGAGTGGATTTTCGCGGTAAGTGGGAAAGAAACCAAACAACGCCCGTTGAAATTTCAACGCTGGCAATTCCACCCCCTGATATTCTGGCAGCAGGCGGAGATACTCTTCAAATAGTTCTTCTAAACTCAAGCGTTGTGGATGTGCATCCATGTAGGTAAATAAATAAGTGGTTCGTCCGTCTTTGGCTGGGAAAGCTTCCCAGAAGTATTGACACTGATTCTGCAAGGATGTGAAAGATAACAACAAATCACCAGATTGATTTTCCGGAAAACCTTGAGCGCAACTTCCCACAACTAAACACAAAGCATCGGGTTTTTTGCCTTGACGTGCTTGGCGGGTGATGGGAGAAAGATGTCCCATTGCATCGATGAGCAATCTAGCTTTAAATTGCTTATTTACTATCACTCCATCCGGGTGAACAACTGCCTCATTAAAAGGTGTATTTTCTAATAACTGTCCACCAGTAGCGAGAAATTTGGTTTTTAATGTTGCTAGTAAATATACTGGATCTACGCCTATATTGAGGACATTTTCTACCCAAACTTCTCCTCCATCGTGGAAACTTACTCTAGCTGGGTTATATTGAGTAGCGATCGCTTGTTCTAACTCTTCAGCCGTCAGCAAGTTTAATTGCAAAAATACTTCTAATTCTTGGCGCGAAATATTCCATTCTTGCTCTCGTCCCTTTAATATTCCGCGCTCAATTAACGCCACGCGTAATCCGCGTACTGCTAAGGCACAACCAATTAAAATGCCTAAAGTACCACCACAAACAATTGCATCCCAGTCTACATTACCCAAATCTTGTTGATTTTCCTTAACCACCGTTGTTATGGGTGCAGTGTTTTCTCTAATAGATGTCAGGATTTCATCGGTGCGACGTAACCCGCGCAGCACATCACCAGGAAGTTGAGAAAGAATTTCTTCAGTTAGCGAACTAGACATAATAGTGAATTCCAGCAGAGTTCTTACTCATGATCGTATCTTTGCTGAATTATGAAATTAATATTTAGTACAAATGTACTAAAATGCTGCTAAAATGCCTAACAAGCTCAGTAGCATTATTTAAGGAACTATGAAAAAAATCGAACACAGTGACAACAGTTCCATCTTACGCGCCTCATCTTTATCACAGTCGGCAATCATCCCGCTACAACCGCAAAAGGAAAAGATGATCAGTGGTTGGGAGCGTTTAGTGGCGCAAGCGCAAACAATCAATCAGATGGCAGCTGAGTTAGAAACTGAGATTCTAGAGTTGAAAGCAATAGCTAGTGCTATCAACAGTCAAACAAATTATTTGCAAGGAAATGCTAAATCGCGCAAAAACGTTTGCAAGTATTTGGCAGTTAGTATCCCTTGGGTGAAACGAAAGTCAGATGAGTCATTCATTCTGACAACGCGAAAAGTTGATTTATTCCGAGCAGAACGAGAAGCTGCATCACTAGCACAGAAACTCAGACAGCAAAGTAAAAGCAAAAGATTGGCAGCACAGCGACACAGGAACAATCAGGGTAAGGCTGATGCTGATACAAATAGCTTTTTTTTGGGGGTGCTAATCAACAAATCTTAAAATTATGAAGATGAAACTGTAGTTCACCCCATCGGTTGTAACGGTTATGCTGATTGAAGTGGCACTGGTACTTTGCCAAAAAGTACTAGATGCCACACTGCTGCAATCCAGCGAAACGCCCTAATAGTTGCATTCTGGCAACAACTAGAAAGCAATATCTGGGACGATCAATCAGCGCGTAAAAGGGGTAAAAAGAAGGTGTTAAATATCAAGACACTTTTGGTGATTGCCGTTGGTTTTTTACCGTCCTTGTTTTCCCTATGGTTAATCCGTAAAACCCATTTACGAACACGGGCGCAGCTGAGACAAGCAGCCATGAATTTTTCCGCGTCACGGGACAGACAAAATATCAGACCGATGGATGGCGATCGCTACTACTTAGAAGGGGTAGGATATCTTATTGGTGACATTAGCTGCAAATTTAATGCCCGTTCTGGCTATATGCGTTGTGCTGTTAACCCCTGTGGCCCTTGTCAAGGTTGCCGTTACTACGAGCCAAAAGAATTGACTGGTAGTGAACAAGCTTGAGGATTAAAAATTTAATACTGATGCGATTCAAATCTCTCAAGCAAGATTATTTTGCTATGACCGACTCTACCTTAGTTCATTGCATCCCAAATGATTTTAGTATCCGTAAATTGCCGGAATCGACACACCTTGCCATGATCAATATCGTACACATGAGCCGCCGGAGAGTGGAATGATTTCCCAGACATCTGATGGCAACCTGTATAGCTACCGATGACAATGATTGTTTCTCCTGCATCTAAATACTGCTCAATGTCAAATGACCATGATTCCCAATCATTCTTGAAAGCTTTGAAAACGCCTTCAACTACAGCTCCTGCCCCTCGGTAAGTTCCACCTCTGGGAAATCCTTCGTTTTGAATCCATTCAATATTGGGAGTGCAAATTTGGATGAAGGCATCATAATCCTTCTGGCGGAAAGCTCTGTATAATTCCTTAATAACGTCAAGATTTGTCATGTGAAATCCATATAAGTCCTGTGGAAATGGGAAAAATTTTTCCAATCCCATACTTGCTTTTTGTTGCCAAGTGTAATTAAAAAATTCAAAAAGGGAACACTGAAACTAAGTATTTCATTTCCCGGCACTTTATGACAACAAATGATGATGGTGATGGGTCAAAACTATTACAAGATTGCCATAAACAGCTACAGCTTGCAGTTCAATATCAAAAAATCTTAGCGAGAATTTTAGCTAAAATTCGGGGATCTGCAAACTTAGAATCCCTATGTTCAACTTCTTGTCAAGACATTTGTCGGCAGTTAAAGATTGAGCGGGTGGCAATCTACCAGTTCAACTCTGACTGGAGTGGTAGTTTCATCAATCGTTTTGGCTTTGCAGAACAACCGTGGGATACACTGATTGCTTTTGGGCAGGACTTGGTGTGGCAAGATTGCCATTTGCAAGAAACCCAAGGAGGGCGATATCGCAAAAATGAGCCGTTTGCGGTGGCTGATATTTACGATGCCGGTCACGCTCGTTGTCATGTTGAGGTGTTAGAACAGTTTCAGATTCGGGCGTATGCGATCGCGCCTATTTTTATCGGTGCAAAACTGTGGGGTTTACTGGCCGCTTATCAACACTCTGCTCCGCGGCAATGGTATCCTAACGAAGTCGAATTTGTCGCCCAAGCTGCCAGCCATCTCGGCCTAGCCATGCAGCAAGCAGAAATTCTCGAACAAACCAAACAACGCACCGCAGAACTGCAAGATGCGATCGCCAGGCAACGCGCTTTAACAGAAGTGGTAGGAAATATTCGCTCGTCTGTGAATACCGAAATTATTCTCGACACCGCTTGTCAGGAACTCTGCAAACTCCTCAAGCTAGAACGGGCGGCAATCTATCGCTTTAATGAAGACTGGAGCGGCGAATTTGTGAGTAATTTTGGCATGGTAGAGGCGCTGTGGGATAGAATTCATCCTTTTGGCAAAAATCTGGTTTGGGAAGATACCCACCTGCAAGAAACCAAAGGTGGGCGCTACCGTAATAATGAAAGTTTTGCCGTCAATGACATTTACCAAGCTGGACACTCCCGTTGTCATATCGACATTCTCGAACAATTCAAAATTGGGGCTTATGCCTTAGCCCCAATTTTCACTGGGACAAAACTATGGGGACTCATCGCCGCTTATCACCACTCTGGTCAGCGCCAATGGGCAAATTACGAAGTTGAGTTTTTGGGACAAGTAGGAGCGCAATTAGGTGTTGCGATTCAGCAAGCCGAGAATTTAACTCAATCAAAACAACAGGCTGTTGCTTTACAAGAAGCGATCGCTCGGCAACGTGCCTTAACAGAAGTAGTCGGAAAAATTCGCTCCTCCCTAGATATTGATTTGATTTTGAAAACCACTTGCCAGGAAATGTGTAAACTGCTGCGAGTTGAGCGAGTCGGCGTTTATCGCTTTAATCCAGACTGGAGTGGTGAATTTGTCAGTAATTTTGGCATGGTTGAAGCCCAGTGGGACAGCATCAATCCCTTTGGTAAAAATCTTGTTTGGGAAGATACCCATCTGCAAGAAACCAAGGGTGGACGCTACCGCAACAACGAAAATTTTGCTGTTAACGACATTTTCCAAGCCGGACACTCGCGCTGTCATCTGGATATTTTGGAGCAGTTCAAAATTCGCGCCTATGCTTTGACCCCCATTTTTGTCGGACGAAACCTGTGGGGCTTGCTGGCTGCCTATCAGCATTCTGCACCGCGCCAGTGGGATAATGTGGAAGTGGAATTTTTGGGACAGGTTGCCAGCCAACTGGGAGTAGCATTGCAAAGTTCTCAAATGGTGTCCCAAATCCAAACTCGTGCGGAGGAACTGCACCAATCTGCTGAACAGCGCCGAATTTTATTTGATTTGGTCGTTAAAATTCGGGAATCATTGGATTTAGAGACGATCCTGAAGACCACAGTACAGGAAATCCGGCGATCGCTGACAGCAGATCGAGTCGGGATCTTTCGCTTTGATCCGAATGTTGGTTTTTGCAGTGGTGAATTTATCGCTGAAGATGTGTTACCCAAGTTCGATTCTGCCCTTGCTGTCAAGGTGCAAGACTATTGCTTCGGCGACCATTTTGCCCCGCAATATCGTCAAGGGCAAGTGCAAGTAATATCTGATGTCAACAGCATTGGTTCCAAAGTGCCACATCTGGATGTGATTGAGCGATTCCAAGTCAAAGCGCAGATTGTTGTTCCACTTATGGAAGGTGACGAACTGTGGGGATTGTTGTGCATTCACCAATGCACCCATGCACGTCATTGGGAAGAAGAAGAACTAGAATTTGTCAGCCAAGTAGCAGCTCAAATTAGTGTCGCCTTGCGACAAGCCAACTTATTCCAACAATCTAGTTTGCTCGGTCAAACCCGTGAAGAAGCAAATCAATTAGCTCAGGCGCTGAATGAGCTACGCACTGCCCAAATGCAAATTATCCATGCTGAAAAAATGGCTAGTTTAGGGCAACTGGTGGCGGGAGTTGCTCACGAAATTAACAACCCAATTAATTTTATTTACGGTAACTTAGAACACGCCCACCAATACACGCAAGATTTATTGCGTTGTGTCGAGCTTTATCGACACTATCATCCCAATGCTGCACCAGAAATTCAAGAGTTTTTCAAGAAAGCTGAAATAGATTTTTTGTTTGACGATTTACCTAAATTATTTCAGTCTATGCAAGTTGGGAGTGAGCGGATTTGTGAAATTGTCACCTCGTTGCGAAATTTTTCCCGCCTAGATGAAGCCGATTTTAAAGTAGTAGATATTCACGAAGGCATTGACAGTACATTAATGATTTTGCAACACCGCTTGAAGCCTTCAGGCGATAGTCACACCATTTATGTCAGCAAAGATTATGATTCATTACCTTTGATAGAATGCTATCCCGGTCAATTGAATCAGGTATTTATGAATTTACTATCCAATGCCATTGATGCGTTAGAAGAGCGAAACGCCCAAGCTGCTCCCGAAGTTATTGCAGCAAACCCCAGTGCAATCCAAATTTCTACTTCTGTACTCAATAAAGACTGGATTTCTATTCGGATTGCTGACAACGGACTCGGTATGAATGAAAAAGTACTCTCTCGACTGTTCGATCCATTTTTTACTACTAAAGTTGTTGGTAAAGGTACAGGATTGGGACTTTCGATCAGCTATCAAATTGTGACAGATAAACATAAAGGCAAGATATATTGCCACTCTGAACTGGGCAAAGGCACAGAGTTTGTAGTCGAACTGCCTATTCATCAGGAGACAAATAGACACTCGATAACAAAAGTCAATCTGTTAGATCATAAATAAGAAAAAATGCAAAATAATAGTTTATTTTAGGCTCGTTTATTTTCTTATTCTAAAAGATAGTTTTTGGTTAAACAAACTATCTTTTTTTATGAATAATTTTAGAGGATATTTTAAACACTACTGCTTTGCAGATGTTTCTGTTGTTGAACTGTGTCCAACCCTGTTTCAATCGCATCGTGGTAAGATAAGTTTATTGGTTTCGGATATGTTTGTTGTCTGCCAAGGCGTAAAGGCAGCAAGTATTCCAAGTAGCACCAGGTTCTAAATTTATTTCAAAGATAATCACTTAAGTCAGATATCATAAAGGTTATGCCATGATTAATCGTTAAATTTGGCGAGCCTACATGTATTCTCATGATTTAAGTAGGTCGGTGTTAAAAATTGTCGTCATGACAAGGCAGGAGGCAGAGAGCAGAAGGGAAGAGGTTTTCAAGCTACTTTACTTTCCGTTACATAGTTCGGTTTATTTGCACCTTTCTACTTACTCCAATAATTCATAATTTGTAATTATGAATTAGTAAAAAAAGTATTTTAGCTCTTGCTTTCCGCACCTTTCTTGTCTCTGCGTGAGGCAAATTTATTATATATTCAATGTAGAGGCATTACAGGTTAACACCTCTACAATTTGTGTTGCACTTATAAGATCATTTTAAGGAGTGGTTGGAGTTGCAGGTGGTACTACGGGAGTTGGAGTTGTGGGTGGTACTGCCGGCCGTGTAGTTGTTGGAGGTTGTGTAGCAGGTTCACAAGCCCCTACGAGTATACTCAGACCAAAAAATGAAGCTAAAAAAATCAATTTTCTGTTCATTATTCCTCTTAGTAAAATCTAATTGGGCATGAGCAAAAAAGCCCTGAAAAGATAGCTAAGTACCCAAGCAAAATTAATTGTACATATTGATTGAAAACAAGAATGTCTGTATTCCTTACCTGTTCCCTGTTCCCTCTCCTAACTATAAAATTTATTTTGCACGACTACTTATATACTGGTTGATTCACTCATGTTTTACATCCACCGTTGGTTGTAGCAAATCATTCAACTCGTAACAGTTTTATATACACACTAAGCTGCGATCGCCTTATACAAATTAGAGAATCAGGTGAGTTTCCCCTAGATATGGCAGGGTACGCATTATTACCTGCCGTTATCTTGATTTGCCTTTTGGTTTTAGCCTGAGTTTGTCTTGCGGATTAACTTGGTATCCCAAGTGTAAAAGCCGACTGTATCAGGCATTCTAGAAAATCGCCCTGTCCTATAACCTCGTGATAGTTCATTTAGTACTTTGCTTTTTACCTCTCTAACTTCTTCAGCATCTAGTTCTCCATAAAGTGCGGCGATAATTTCCGCCACACCAAAAACTTTCCCCGGATTTTGTCTAAAGAAGGTGGTAAGAGCATCAATCAAAAATTGCCCCTCAAATGCTTTGAGCATAGGAATGACGCTTGTCTTCGGTACTATCAGAGGCTTTTTCTTGTTTTTTCCAGTCTTAGAGTTAGTCTGATTGGCGTTCACTAAACTCAAATCTAGTGTGTAACAACCAGGCTCATTTGGCATTCCAAACCAAGCTTGTCTTTCTCTACCTTGAGTTAGTGAAGATTGGACTCTACCTTTCACCACTCTAAAAACGTGTGGCTTTAACTCACCATAAAGCGATCGCACAATAAAATCTATATGGCAGACAGTACCAAGATGTTGTTCTAATAGCTTTTTAATGGCTTCCATCCGAGTTAAAGATTCATACTCGCTCAACATGGGAATGTCTACGTTATTCAGCGAGTTATCTTTGCTCTGTGGGGTGGAGTCTTTGACTGATGATTCGTCGGTGTTTGTTGTTATGGAAGCAGAACTATCTGTTTCTAATTCTTCAGAGTCTTGCTGTTCTGAATCTGGATACTCTTCTAATTTCCTATCAGATGTAGCTACACCATGAGACGACGGGGATAAGAGTAAGTCTTTTTGAGAAGCAGAGAGTATTTCATTTACAACTTCAGCTGTGAGCAGCTTGTTGTTAGCTTCTGATAGTGAAGACCAGCTAGACAATAAACCTTCTACATTATTGAGTTGCGATCGCGCCTGATTATAGAGGTTTTCGTACTCTTCAACCAAGCGAGCATAGTAGTCTCGTAATTCCAACAGAGGCGAAATTAAGGTTTGTGGAGGAGGTTCTAGTTGTAATTGGGGTTTCATAAACTGTTAAATCAACCCAAATGGATGTCACTTGTGTACGTCATTGGCCTTGGTTTGGCCTTTTGAGATGGCTGCGGAGATTTACGTGGGGGTTGTGGTGGACGGCAAATCTCACAATACAAAGGACGAGGGCCATACGTCTCGCGTTTGGTTGTCTGATTGCACTGTTTACAGACAAAATGGAAAACCCTAGTGTGAATTTGTCGTTTATGCGCTCTAACGGTGTATTCCTGTACATCTATGTATTTACTTGCCATAGTCCAGAAGCGTGAATTTCAGTTCTATCAATATAGCTATTCAAGCAAATGAAATTGAATCAGTGTGTGTTTAATTGTAAGTTTTATTCACAGCAGTGATTTATTCTCAAAACTAAAGTTGCAAATGTTGCATTAGAGAAACTAAGCATTTACTAATTTGCTATCTTACGACAGAAACATCAATATTCATCTAACTTAGATTTAAGCCTTCTGATAGTGTCTTGTGTGCAGTCAGTCAGTTTAGGTTGGGAGTGTGTATCTAAAATATCCCTGTGGAGAAAATAGTTATGCCTAGCGGTCATGCAAGTCATAAAGGAACTGGAGACAAACCTAATACTAATGCTGAAGGGCTAATGGATATGGCTGCTGATAAAACCGTTAATCCTGAAGATGTGTTGCTAGAAGGTGCTACTACAAATACTACAAGAACCCAAGAATTTGTGGATTATCCTCCAGCTATCCAACGTCCAGATGAAGAAACAGAAACGGAACAAGAAGATAAATAAAACTACAAAAGTTTTCAGTTATACCATTTGCCAAAATTTTTGAGGCATATCACATCAAGTCTGATTGGTGATTATGGAAAACATCTGTGTAACCAACTGAAAACTTTTACCTAATTCTCTGGGAAATTAACCTACCATTAAATCTGCAATTAAGAAGATTAATTTGGTTGCATCTAAAGGTTTAGTAACGTGTTTTTGAGAGACTACAGATAATACTGTTGGCGATCGCTCCTTATGAGTAAGAAGCCGATAATGACATAGATTGAAGGGTAAGAACTGAAACTCTGATGCAGTATAAATTATTACAATGTTGTACATAATTTAATTTTTAGCCAGTTAATAAAACCAACTGCAAGCTGAAGCAGTTGGCAAAGGCAGAGTTGATTTTTTTAAACTCAGGCTGCTTTAAGAATTACCGGAAGGTGCAGCAGCATGAATTAGCTCTGGCTTCTCTTCATTGGCAGGACGTTTAACAGTTTGATCTGATGTGGGGCGTTGAGAGCGTTCGAGAGTTTGCACTTGCACAGGTTGACCTGTTTCAATGGATTGATAGAGCGCCTGAATAATGCAAACATCGTTCAGACCTTCTGTTCCAGATGGTTCTGGGTCTTTATTTTGGAGAATGCAATCTGAGAAATATGTGAATTCAGCTGCTAACTGATCGTGACTCTCAAAAGTTTGCTCTTGGGTTTCACCATTAATAGTGAGGTAGTGCTTCAGTTCTCCATGCCATGTATAGGCGGATTTTACTAGTAAATCACCTTTAGTTCCCACAACCTGATAATTGGAAACTTTTGTTGCTCCAAAGCTACAGGTAAATGTCGCCAGTCGTTCATTGGGAAAGCGTAAGATAACGCTGGCCATTTCTTCTACTTCGCTGAAGCGTTGTTCTCCCTTACTGGCAGCCATAGCAAATACTTCGGTTGGTTCATCTTGAAAGAGATAGCGTGCAGCATTAATGCAGTAAATACCGATATCATAGATTGTTCCGCCACCTGTGACTTCTCGTAAACGAATATTGCCTCCTTCTACTTGTTGGGAGAAAACAGAGTTGAAAATACGCGGTTCCCCAATCTGTTGCGATCGCACAATTTCTACAGCCTGCAAGTTTGCTGGTTCTAGATGTAATCGATATGCAATCATCAGCTTGATACCGTTATCGTTTGCAGCCTTCATCATCGCCTCGCACTCTTTTTCTGTTACAGCCATAGGCTTTTCACACAGCACATGAATAGCCTGATTAGCTGCTCGCACAGTGTAATCACAATGTAGGTGATTGGGTAATGCAATATAAACAGCATCAATCTCACCGCTGGTTAGACAGTCTTCATATTCCTCATAAGAGTAAGTATGCTGAATGCCATACTTTTTGCTAAGTTCTTCAAGTTTTGTCGGATCATCGGAAACTAAAGCAACTAATTCAGAGTTATCGGTATTAGCAAATGCAGGCAAGGCAGCTTCTTGGGCAAACCAACCTAAACCAACAACTGCGTAACGAATTTTGTTTTTTTCGTTTGTAGCTGTCATTTTTACACCTCTTGATAAAGAACTTTTTTCAAAAAATTACTCTTCTAAGGTGATGAACTTTTTTAAATATTCCATCCTACTGATGAGAGAGAGCCTAATCATACTTAGGAAATATGCAGTTAAAGAAAAAACCATAATTTAAGTAAATTTACTTTTTAGAGAAAGCAAACAATGATGTAGGCTCAACTCACATTTTGCACCTAGAAATATTAATGTCACAACCACAACCACGTGCAAGATGTGAGTCAGGATGATTTGCTTAGTTAGATGATGTAAGTAGAAAGGTGCAAATAAACCGAACTATGTAACGGAAAGTAAAGTAGCTTGAAAACCTCTTCCCTTCTGCCTTCTGCCCTCTGCCTCCTGCCTTGTCATAACAACAATTTTTAACACCGACCTACTTAATCTAGGCAAGAAAAGACTAGATGCTGTTTTGGCGATATTCTATTGATAGTGCTACCTCTGCATCACCAGTCGAATTTATATCCCATCCATAACCTATTCATAATCAATCTGTCATCAACCATCCGGTAGTCTAAATTACTGACTGAAATTGTGTGGGCAAAAGCTACTTGACCAAAATGCTCTCACGGATTCCAAAAATAATCGAGGATGATTGATGATGACAAAGCTTGGCTACTCAGTGTTCCAACGCATTACTACTGCACATTTACTGCATAAAATGTGTTTACTATTCCTGACTTTACCGTTCCTGGCATCTGTTTCCACCAAATTTGTGGTAGCCAAAGAGAATGAGAACGCAAACGCGCCTTACGCAATCGGACTTTGGGGCGATCTACCCTACTCTGCCGCACAAGAAGTTGGCGTAACAAAATTAATCGACGACATGAATTCGCAGAAACTTAGTTTCACTGTCCACGATGGCGATCTCAAGGCTGGTTCTAATAGCCTTTGTGACAATGCGCTGTACACTAGGTCGCTCGGCTATTTCAACGCTCTGGAGGCTCCAGCAATCTTTACACCAGGTGACAACGATTGGACTGATTGCGATCGCCCTTCAAATGGTGGATTTAACTCACGCGAGCGCCTTGACTACGAGCGTCTAGTGTTCTTCAACACGAATTTTTCCCTGGGGCAGCGCCGACTAGCCCAAGAAGTACAAACACAGCCTCTATGCCTCGGTGTCAATGGTGCAGTACCTTGTGTCGAAAACCGCCGCTGGACTGTTGGCAGAGTTACTTATGCGACACTGAACATCCAAGGTTCGTGCAATAATTTATGCGACACTGCACCTGACCCAGAGGAGTATGCAGCGCGAAATGCAGCCAATATTGTATGGATGAGAGAAACCTTTAGAGTGGCAAAGGAACGCAACTCAATGGCGGTCATGTTGATCTCCCAAGCTAATCCGGGATGGGATCAGAGCGATCCAACTAGAGCGCCTCTGCGTAATCCGAGGACACTCGTGCAAACCGATGGGCAACCTGATGGCTTCCAGGAATTTTTATTGGCATTGCGCGATGAGGTGATCGCTTTCCGTAAGCCAATTGCCTACGTACACGGTGACTCGCACTATTACCGTATTGACAAGCCATTTCTAGATATTCAAGGCAGACGGCTTGAAAACTTCACTCGTGTCGAGACATTTGGTAACAATCAGGCAAGCGGCACCAACGACGTACAGTGGCTCAAGGTGGCTGTCGATCCCCGTAGCCGAGAAGTATTTTCTTATGAACCACAGATTGTTCCCGGCAATCGAGTAGCGGTTCCGGCTCCATAATGCTACGCAGTTTTTAATCTGCAATGTTGAGCTTGTGTCGGAACTGCTAGGTAAACGACATAGTTATCGGAAAAATTCTGTATAATAGCCGGATATTGGCGATATCCAGAATTTTTCTAAATATGACACCTTTGAGATATCCTGCTTTTACTCGTATACGGAATTCACTATGATTCGACCAACCACGCCCGATGACACGGCTGCCCTGATTGCCCTGGCCGATGCGATCGGGCTGTTTGAGCCAAACCAACTTGAAGAACTGGGCAACATGTTGGCTGATTATTTCAGTAGTAACAACGACAGTGATTCTCTACGAAACGGCAAAGCCGAACGCTTCTGGATTACTGACGACGACAACGGGGTGATGGGGGTCGCTTACTGCGAGATGGAACGGATGACCGATAGAACGTGGAACCTACAATTGATTGCTATCCGACCTGATCGCCAAGGACAAGGACGCGGTACAGCACTGTTACGCTACGTTGAACAAACTTTGACCGTGCGGGGCGGGCGTATACTACTGGTGGAAACGTCGGGTTCGCCGGAATTCGAGCATACACGAGCATTCTACCGTAAGTCTGGTTACGATGAGGAAGCCCGGATACGGGACTTCTATACAGAGGGCGCTGATAAGATTGTTTACCGCAAAGTGCTGGCTGTTTAAGATAATCAGGACTCACGTAAAGATTACGATTTTACGTCATTAGGAGCGCAGCGTTCCCGTAGAGTAGGAATTGCAAAGGCTGATTGTTCGTCACGAGTGCGTAAATCATAATAATTTTGAAGTGCAGTCTAAGCATGAAGCACCACGATAAAATTAAGCAGACACTTCCTAATTTCAGGGTATTATTTAAGGTAAAACTTGAATCATCTGGTAATCTTGCATTGTACCAACAATGCGGTGAGGGCGAGATAAATCAGGAGAATTTTTTGGATATATCCAAGCAAAGCCAGAAGCTGGTAGTTGAGAAATTGTATCTAAGGCTGTTCCGTGAATAGGTGTGTAGAAATTTAAGAGTACAGCGTTTTTACCATCAACTTTGACAAAGTAAATTGGCTGAGTTTGCAAAATTGATGCGATCGCAGGTTCTTGGAAAAAAGTTCTAAACGCCGGGTTATAATCACCTATTAATCCCAAACTACCAGCCACAGCCAAAGCCAGCCAGCAGGGAATTAACCAACCAGCTAACCAGTAACTTCCTGTGAGAAACTTATAACCGAAGCGATGACGACCAATCCATACTACAGGCAAAATTAAGCAACTTAATCCTACAATCAAGCCAAGGGGTGCATACTGGCGAATGTCTGCATTCCCCCAAATTAGAACGTATATACCTGCTACTAAAAGTAAAATACCCAATCCGCCAAAGCCATAACTCAAGTTACGAGGAATATTTCTGAGTTGTTTTGTTGTTTCATAAATTTTACCCGACCAATCTAAACCTAAAGCTGCTAATAAAGCAATGAAGGGATAAAGACCAAGACTATAGTGAGATAATCGAGCCGAGAAAATAGTCAGTTCTGTAAATAAAACTATCGGAAATCCGACTAATAATAAATGGTAGCGCGGAATTGGACGGCGAAATGCTACAACTAATCCCAAAAGGCTCAAAAATCCCCAAGGAAATGCTTTTAAAGGAACATTCCAGAGATAAAACATTATCCCATTACCAGCATGTCCTTGGGAACCTACTTGAAAAACAAACTGCCATAAAGCATCTAAACTATCACTACCATAACGTTCCCAGCTAAACCATAGCCAACTCAAAGTCGGGATAAAACCTAATCCTAAACCTAAATATAAAACAGGGCTGGTAAGATGACGATGACGGCGATGTTCACTAATTAAATAGGGTAATAATGCAATCGCTGGTAGAAAAATCATAAAGCTTCTAATGAAGAAGCCTACCCCTAAACATAAACCTGCAATTAATCGCCAAAATACGGAATATTTGAGTTGCAATTCAGCTTTGAGTAAGGAAAAAATAGCTAAAAGAATTAGAAAAATCATCGGCACATCAGGTGCGCCTAAACGACAATGTTGCAGCCACAAAAATTCCACACTCAAAATTGCAGCAGCTAACCAAGCTATTTTTTTATTTAGGATAATTTTGCCGATTTCATATATTAGTAATAAGCACAATATTCCAGCGATCGCACTCGGAATTCTCGCACTAACTTCACTCATGCCAAATAGTGTATAAGCACTAGCAATTATCCAATAAAAGCCAGGGGTTTTATGATGCACAGTCCCCCAAGGTGCTATCCAGTCGCCAGAATCAAACATCCGCCTAGCACGCCAAGCATAAAGCCCTTCATCATGCGCCATCAGGCTATTTTGCCCAGAGGTAAATAATAATAAAGGCAGTATCCAAATTAACAAGCTGATGTAAGGAAATGCGGCTGATATGCGAATTTGCCGCCACATAGACTGCAATAGTTGTGATTTATACAACATTTATTTAAGATTTTTCTGACTTGAGTAGTGGAGTGTAACTCTTAAATTAATTATTCAGACATATTTCATTAAAATATGTAACAGACTGTTTGTGCAGAAGAAGACCGGAAGTTACACCAATTTTGTCAAAAAGTTTTCCAAAATAGACATTTATGCTACTTAGACCAAATCAACGCCAAAAATTAGATGATACCGATGATCAGCTATTTTATACCTATCCCCGCTTTGTTACCCATGTTGATGATGGGTTTATTCAACAGTTAACAGATTTATACCGCGATCGCCTTAAACCCAACACCCGCATTCTTGATATGATGAGCAGCTGGGTATCTCATCTGCCAGAGGAAATGCAGTTTGCCCATATAGAAGGACACGGACTCAACGCCGAGGAACTAGCACGTAATCCTCGCTTAAATCATTACTTTGTCCAAAATCTTAACGAGAATCCCCAGCTACCTCTACCAGATCAAGATTTTGATGCTGTTCTCATGTGCGTTTCTGTGCAGTACGTACAGTATCCAGAAGCAATCTTTTCGGAAATTCACCGCATCCTCAAGCCAGGTGGTGCTGCTATTATCAGCTTCTCTAACCGGATGTTTTTTCAAAAGGCGATTCAAGCTTGGCGCGATGCTTCTGAAGCTACTAGAGTTGAATTGGTTAAGCACTACTTCACTTCAGTACCCGGATTTACCACTCCTGAAGTGATTGTTCGTCAGTCAACAATGCCAAACTTCTTACAATGGTTGGGTGCTGGTGGTGGAGATCCCTTTTATGCTGTGATTGCTCATCGCAATCCAGAATAGTACTAAGTCCCAAAAAACACAGAGACGGGAAATTTCCCGTCTCTATAAATTTGTGAAAAATTGCGTTTTAAAAATTTAGTTGTTACAGGCTGGTTAACAAACCAAAAACACCATGTCCTGTAAGTACTTCTAATGCTATGAGCGAAATAAAACCAATCATTGCTAAACGACCGTTGAGCATTTCTGCGTAGGGAGTGAAGCCAGTGCGATCGCCTTGCTCATCTACATAAACTCTTGGTTCAAGCGCAAAGTTGTTCATCTTACCCTGATCGTCAACAATCGCACCACTACTACGCATAAAGTTGTCCTTAATTGCTTTTACTTGTAAAGAAGTGTAACGTTAAAATTAATTTTTGTAAAGTATCTGAGTCTGCCTAAAGATATATGATGATGGGTTGAGTTTCCAGCCATGTTTCACAAACAGGCTCTACTCCTCGTTTGTACTTAGTCTGAGAAAACCCATGCACCGATTTCGAGTAGAGGTTATTGCCAAAACACCAAACCCGCAGCAAGTGATTTATGCGGCGATGCACCAAGACTATACTGACGCATTTGTGGTTGATGAAAGAGACTCATGGCCTTCGGAATCACAATGCGGCGAAGTTATAGTTAAGCGACTATTAGCAGGAGAACGGGGACACTACGGGCCGCTAGAACATCCCCAGATTGTCTTCAACTGCGGCTATTTCCCTCACAGTGTCATGCAACAAGCGCGTACTCATCGCGTGGGCGTGAGTTTTGATGTGCAATGTCTGAGTGGAGATAGTGAGGTTACTTTTGTTAAAACGTCGGGTGGTTTAACAAAAATTAAAATTTCGGAACTTTACGATTTATGGACTAATGGCGAAAAAGCAGTCCGTGAAAGAAAAATTCGAGGACGTAAGGGAGAAGAACCAGGAACATATCGTAGAGATTGTAAAACCCGCCTGCAAAAAATGAAACTGCGTGTTCTGAATGAAGAAACGGGTATTTTTGAACTCGGCCACATTAAAGAGGTTTTTGATCAAGGACTACAACCTGTTTATCGCTTAACTCTGGAAGATGGTAAGACATTAAACTGTACAGAAAATCATCGCCTGCTGACTGAACAAGGTTGGCAGACTATGAAAGAAGCTTTAGAGTTAGTAACAGATCACAGCAGAGAAGTTATTACATATAACCAAGATTGTTACTTAATGACCAATGGAGTCATCGTTGGTGAAGGCTTGTATCGAGATAAAACTTGGCTCCAAGAACAGCTATCAGCTGGTTTAACTGTTAGACAAATGGCTGAAAAAGCTGGTTGTTCAATAGAGGCAATTAAAAAGTGGGTTTATTTTTACGATCTGAAGCTAAATAAATGTAAACCAGGAACAAAAAATCCTTGGAATAAAGGATTCCGAGGAGCTTATCAACTAAATCTAACTTCTGAACAAAGACAACAGCGGAGAGAAAGGTCAAAACATTTCACTCGTAGAGGTGAAGACAGCAATTTTTGGAAAGGTGGTGTAACAGAAGAACGAGTTTCGATTGGTGCTTGGACACGGACAGTTGCGCCTCAAGTACATGAAAAGTTTGATTTCACTTGTCAGTCGTGCGGTGTTCGTGGAGGTTCACTTCACGCTCATCATTTATTGCCAGTTTACTCACATCCTGAAAAAGGATATGACTTTGAAAATTTAGTCACTGTTTGTCAAAATTGCCACCGACAAATTCACAACCAAAGACTTGAACTAGAATTTGCCCAAAATTTCGTTCCTATTGTTGCTCTTCCTGAAAAACCTAAACCAGCAGGAAGAAAATTAAAAGCTCACCCAATAAAAGTTGTGCAAGTACGATATTTAGGGATGCAAAAAACTTATGATTTAGAAGTAGATGGAAAATGGCACAATTTTGTTGCTAATGGCGTAGTTGTTCATAATTCATTTCGCTATACAGGTAATCAATTTATACAAATAATAGAGGGGAAAAAAGATATAGAAGATGTTTTCTACCTGCGACCTGTTGGTTATTACACAGATAGGCAAGGCAAAAAATATTACTATTCCCCAGAGCAACGCGCCGCAGATTTAGAGTGGTGTCTGGAAGCGGCTAAACGGTATGCAGCGAGTTTTGCAGCGGGAATGTCGGAAGAACATGCGAGAGGGATAGTACCTTTTGATTATCGCCAGCACTTTATAGTTAGCTTCAATCTCAGGTCATTCTTGCATTTTTGTGACCTGAGAAATAAAAAAGATGCTCAACTCGAAATTCAGAAATTGTGCGAATTAATGTGGCCGCATTTTACCGAGTGGACACCGGCGATCGCACAATGGTATGAAAAGCAGCGTTTAGGTAAAGCTAGATTAGCACCATAAACTAGGGGTATAGGGGTATAGGGGTGTGAGGTGTAAGTGAGTAAAACCTTACCCCCCCCTACACCCATACACCCATGTGCTATTACGCCGGATAAATCCTTAAGCGACGATTTGGTTCTTCACCAAAGCTATGGGATTTGAGGCGATAGTGTTCTACTAACTCATGCTGCATTTTGCGAACTTGGGGAGAACGGGGCAATAATTCAACTGGCTGTCCT
This sequence comes from Fortiea sp. LEGE XX443, assembly GCF_015206815.1. Classification (GTDB taxonomy): domain Bacteria; phylum Cyanobacteriota; class Cyanobacteriia; order Cyanobacteriales; family Nostocaceae; genus Nostoc_B. The sequence goes on along the minus strand of NZ_JADEXZ010000012.1, from coordinate 15,520 downwards.
TTAGGAATCACGATTTGCTCTACAGCAAGTCTGGCTTCTTCGAGGGCATCAATTTCGTCATCGCTACCGCTGTGCAAGAAAAGTTGCAATTCGCGGTCATCAGCGATTTCTGGCTCATCCATGTTCAGTAACCGCCGCAGTCCACGAGTAATCTGAGGAATTGTGCTGGCCTTGATCATGTGGATAGGTACATGTCGAGCTTTAGCTACTTGCCGGAGTTTAGCATGGTTTTTGACATGCGATCGCAACGCCAAAATTGCATCAGCACTGTCAATATCTTTTGTCAACACCACTGGCAAAGTTAACACACTGATTACCTGTTCTAGTTGGTGGCGACTCACCCCATACGGGTAGATGTGTAGCGGCAAATCTTCACCGTTCGGCCCGGCATTCTTAATCGCACCAAAATCAATACTGTCCGAGTAGTTAAAGGATTCCTCCAGCAAGAGGTCAAACTCGCTCTGTCCAGTTGTCTTTTCCCGCTCTACAGTCAATGGTGGTAGTGCTACCATTTGCCCGGATGCACGCCAACCACCAGATTGTCGCCCTGAAGAGAAGGTATCTTCTCCGCTGGCTATCTGTCCACCACGACCATTGACCACAGATAGCTGGCGAATCGTTGAGACTTTGCCGTTGTCGTCTACCGTGCGTGTTTGTGGGCTTGGCTGTCGTCCGCGCAACAAAGTATCTACTGTGTCAGCGACACTTTCATGAACTACCCAACGCTGCCGTTCTAACATTTCGACAGCAATTTCAAAGGTAGGAGGGGCTTTGCGTTCCAAAACTGTTTTTTGCGAACCGCGCCTTCTGGCTTCATCGTCTCCCAAGGTCACAGCCTGAATACCGCCAACCAAATCAGAAAGGGTAGGATTTTTAATCAGGTTTTCAATCTGGTTCCCATGAGCAGTACCTACCAGTTGCACACCTCGTTCAGCAATGGTACGCGCTGCTAAAGCTTCCAGTTCCGTGCCGATTTCATCAATCACAATCACCTCTGGCATGTGGTTTTCCACTGCCTCAATCATGACTTGATGCTGAAGTTCTGGATGAGCTACCTGCATCCGTCTAGCACGACCAATGGCGGGGTGAGCAACATCACCATCTCCCGCAATTTCGTTGGAGGTATCGATAATTACTACTCGTTTGTTTAACTCATCTGCCAACACACGGGCAATTTCCCGTAGAGCGGTAGTCTTACCCACACCTGGACGACCCAGCATGAGAATGGATTTGCCTGTTTCTACTAAATCGCGGATCATGCCAATAGTACCGAATATCGCACGACCGACACGACAAGTTAATCCAATAATTTTGCCATTACGGTTGCGGATAGCACTGATCCGATGCAAAGTTTGCTCAATTCCGGCTCGATTATCTCCGCCAAAGCTTCCGACTCGCTGAATGCAATCATCAATTTGTGCTTGAGTTACAGGTTCTTCGCTCAGATACTCAGCTTGATTGGGGAAGCGAGCCTCTGGGCGACGACCCAAATCTAAAACTACTTCCACTAAAGTATCTCGCTGAGGATGATTTTCGAGTACTTGTCGCAAGTCTTGGGGCAAGATGTCTAATAACTTTTGGAGATCGTCTTTAATCGTCATGCTTTCTATGGTGACGTTTTGAGAGATAACGAACGAGCGATTACCGCTCCTGCTGTGACTTGAGCTGAGAGACGAGAGAATGGGCAAGTTCTACAGCTTGCCAAAGTAAGTCTGGTTCTTCTTCTAGGCGGACAGTTTCTTTAACACTGGTGTTACTCACCTCCTTATTCTCTAACTGTTCGAGAATTGGCGACAGCAATACACGGGCGTAGCTTCCGTAGGCAATCCCAGCAACGAAAGCAGACGGGTAGGGGATGGGGGGCAGAGGAGAAGAATTTTCCCCCTTACTCCCTGCTCCCTGCTCCCTTGCTTCATTCAGTAGTCCCATTGCCTTTAACTTAGCAACGGTGTAGCTATTTGTGCCACCTGCTAATTGCACATATCCCGGTAACTTTGCTGCCAAAACTTTTTGTCCTAATTTCACTGATGCCAAAGTAGTGCCATCTCCAATATCACCACTCATGGGACGACCATCAGTTTGCCAAATTAAGGTACGAGGTTGTGGGCTAATTAGCTCATAAATTGCATTTAGGTAATCAATTAAGCCTTCGCCTTCAGGACAACTGATAGCTAAGACCTTAAGTTGTTTAGACCACGGTAAAATTACTTGCCATAATCTCTGAAATTCTGCCAACCGTCCGACTTTTGTGTGAATTTCTACGGCATCTACTCCCGTTGAAATTACCATTGGCGCGATCGCCTCTGGTGTTGACATATATGATCTAGTATAAATTATATCGTATGGACATAGTGGTATGCAACGACCGCAACCGTAACATTTCTGAGATTCCACTCCCGAAAAATTATCTTGTATCCGGTTAAATGCGATCGCCTGGGCTGGACAAACCCGTTCACAAGGTCTTGGGCAATCTGCGGGACATTGGGTTGAATCAAACTCGGCTTTGCGGAAATGGGGATCTTCACCATCGTTCAAGCTCATCATTAAAAAGGGCAAACTGCCTTGATGGCTAAAGCCCCGTTGTTGAGCTTCCATTGCTAGAGTTTTGGCTACTTGCAGTGCTTCTTGGGCTGCTGCTATAACCGCTGGATCAGCTGCCACATCTATGCAGTCAGCGCCCGCCAAAGTGTAGGCTAATGTTAAACTTCTGACTGCTGGTAGATGCTGGTAGCTGGCTCCACAGATGAGCTTGAACCAATTACCTTGTTCCAAGGAGTGTAAAGGGGCGAACAGATTGGTCACATCTCTATTATGCTTTTATGCAACTGAAAATAGTAGTCTTTAATCGATAAAAATTTTGGTTTCATTATTTTCAGTTCCAGATATCCAGGCTCCCACTTTTGAGCGCGGCTGTCAACCTATTGCTGCAAAAGATTTTCCTGTTGCTTTGAGCATATGTGTGTTGATTTTTATTTATTAACAAATTATAAATCTTAATCGTTATAGTCGTCTTGTAGAGATTGCTACTGAGATGATTTAATGGAGGTTGGAATAGTCTACTACCTTTGCTATTGCAAAAATTCATCTACACCAAGGTCATGATTGGCGATCGCCATCTCAACAGTCTGTGAAATTCAGATTTACCACTGGTGTGCATCTGCAATAAAATTAACCACTGATTGTTCTTCTAGAGGTTGAGAGAACAGATAGCCTTGAGCGAAATCACAGTTTAAACTTCTCAATTTGGCTAATTGTTCTTTGGTTTCCACTCCTTCAGCGATTACAGTCATCCCCATTGATTCAGCAATACTAATTATTGCTGGTACTAATCCCATAGTATCTTGATGAAATTGCATCTGGGTGATGAAAGACTTATCAATTTTTAATGAGTGTAAAGGGAAACTATGTATATAGCTTAGAGAGGAGTAACCAGTACCAAAGTCATCCATCACTAACTTAATCTTTCGATTTTTAATTTCTTCAATAATTGTCTTTACAACATTAGTGTTTTCCATAATAACACTTTCAGTAATTTCTAATTCTAAATTTAATGGGTTTACTTGAGTTTCATAGATAATTTTATCAATTTGTGCAATTAAGTTAGGTTGAGTAAAAAGACGCGCACTTAAATTAACGCTAATAGTTAGATTTTTTGGTGTAGCTGGGTGATTTTGCCAAATGCGTAATTGATGACAAGCCGATTGCAACACCCATATATCAATAGCATTAATCAAACCTGTTTCTTCTGCTACAGGAATAAACTCTGTAGGAGCAATTAGACCACGAACCGGATGTAGCCAACGTACCAATGCTTCAAATCCAGAAATTCTACCTGTATGAAGGGAAATAATGGGCTGATAGTAAATGATAAATTCTTCTCGTTCAACAGCTCTACGTAAATCATTTTCTATTTCTAGAAGTTGGATTGCTTCCTGATACATTGCAGGATCAAATAGTTTATATCTAGCTTTTCCTTGAGCTTTAGCTCGATACATTGCTGTATCAGCATCGCGCAATAAATACTCTGCTTTTTCGTAGTCTTTATTACCCCAATTAATGCCAATACTAGCATTCATGAATACTTCATATCGGGACAACTTGAAAGGGATGGATAACTGTTGTAACATCAGTTCAGCAACTTGGATCGCTGAACTGATATCTCTGAGATTTTCTATCAGAATGCCAAATTCATCACCACCTAATCTTGCTAGAGTATCACCTGAATTTAGACATAATTGAAGGCGGTGGGCAATAGCAATGAGTAATTCATCTCCTACAATATGCCCTAGAGAATCATTGACAACCTTGAAGCGATCGCAATCTAAATACAGAACAGCAAACTGATAACTTATGTCTTGTTTAGCTAGATCAAGAGCATTTCCTAGCTGTCTAATAAACAAAACTCGATTTGGTAATCCAGTGAGTGAATCATGAAGAACTATATCTAACAGTTTATCTTGCAGTTGTTGACGAGATGCGATTTCTCCTTGAAGTTTTTCAAGAGTATTTTCTAGTTCTAAAGTGCGATATTTTACCCTTTGTTCTAGTTCTGTGTTGAGTTTTAATATTTCCAGTCGTGCTGCTCTAAGTTCTAGTTGATTCTGTACACGTACCACAACTTCTTCAAATTCAAATGGTTTAGTAATATAGTCTACCCCTCCTAATCTAAAAGCTTTGATTTTATCAAAAATATCATCTAAAGCACTAATGAAAATTACGGGAATATCTGCTGTTACATCCCAACTTTTAAAACGTCGGCAAACTTCATAACCATCAACTTCCGGCATCATAATATCGAGTAAAATTAGATCCGGTAACACCGTTTGACAAGCAGTTAAAGCCATTTGCCAATTCAAAGCTTTGCGAACGTTATATCCTTTCCTAGCCAATAGTGAGGATAAAACTCGCAGATTGTCTGGCTTGTCATCAATTATTAAGATGTCTTTTTTATCCGGGTCTAACTGCTGGTAGTTCATTATGCCTTGCTTCTAGTCAATTCCATAATTGTCTCAAACGGATGGTTATTTGCGAAATTCCTAAAAACCCGGAATATTTGACTTTTATCTGTACAAGGTCGCAGATTTTATTTTCCAACTGAGTAGCAAGCTTTAAAATCAACAACCACAAGTGATATTACTATTTTTAGTATAAAAATTTACTTATGCCAATGGTTATGAATACATAAGTAGTTGCAGACAATTAAATTCATGGGTGGAGATAGGTGACAGGGGACAGGTTACAGTCAAAAATTGGTGTAATGAATACTGTCTGATTACTTATTGTTGGCAGATTTATTCCTACACTAAGTCCTCAAACTTTGTTATAGCACCTTAATTTACTTTATCTAGTCTGGTGATATATCCAACAATTTTAGATTTGTGATAGGTGTTGCGTTCGCGGAGTGTGTCGTAAAGCAGCGCAAGTCCGCACACGTCTTTTGGATTGACTGCAACTACAAGAGAAGGGAGTGATTGAGTTTTAGATTGACGATTTTATATTTATAAATTTTTAGCTTAAATTTATGTTAATTGTTTTAAGAAATTATTTCAATTTCATTACCAATTTGCAATATTTTACCAGCTTCTGATATTGGTAATTTGGTGTTTACACTCAACCGATAAAAATGATTAAAGTGGGATAAATTAACCCAATCTGGCAATGTGGCTTGCCGCTGTTTGATAAAAATTTTTTGAAAATTTGAGTAAGCTGATGCTGAGTCTGGATGGCGTGTTGGAACCACACAACGCTGACATGGGTTGACACCAAAAAACAGCACATCTCCCACTCGAAAGGAAACTAACTTGTCTGGTTCGCTAAATAACCGATCTTCCCAAAACGCTGGTACCCCTGCAATTTCGATATTGGCACGTATCCGACGGCGCATTTCATCAACACTCACGCCAGGAAACCAAGAAGCGACTTCTATTAAAGTTGCGGTACTAATCACCGTTGGCCCAGGAGAGTCTGTATCGTCAGGAAAGCCCATAAATGGGTTTTGTACTATGGTGAGAGGAAACCCAAAAAAATCACTCAAAGTTGCTGCTAGTGTTTGTTGTTCTGCATCCAAATGAAAAACTCTTGGTAAATCATGGTTTGGGATTTGGAGTGAGATAGTTCTGTTGGAAATGCTAAATTGCGCCCGCAACAAATGAATTTTGGCATGACGTTTGCCATTGACAAATCTACCTTCTTCGTCAATGATGGCAAACTTGCGATCGCACTCCAATGCGCCACTAGACAAAACCTTGGTTTGTGTCACTTCTACCCCATCTAGTGACTTAATCGGGTAAATTAAGATTTTGGCTAGGTACGGCATTCAACCATGACTCATTTATGGATACAATGGCGATTTATCAAGACCACCAATATGATTCAGCGGCCAAAAGCGCAGCACAGCCCGACCGATGATATTCTCGCGGGGGACAACACCCCAACAACGGCTGTCGTAACTACTGTTACGGTTATCACCTAACACTAAGTATGAATTTGGTGGTATGGTTTGAGGCTTTGCCAAGAAAGCTGCTTGCTGTCCTGAAGTGCAAACATCAACTACTGTACGCTGGTTAGAGGTGAGATAACTTTCTTCATCGAGGGGTTTTTTATTAATGTAGACTTTACCATCCCGCAGTTCTACGGTTTCTCCTGGTAAGCCAATAATCCGTTTGATAAAGGCATCGTGATATTGTTCTTTTTTGAGTTCGTTAGTAGGTGAAAAGACGACAATATCTCCCCGTTGGGGGATGGCAAACTTATACTTCAACTTATCAACAATAATCTTGTCTGCTTCCCACTGGTTTTGGGTACCATGCAAAGTTGGTTCCATAGAGCCAGAAGGAATCCAGCGAGCTTCGGCCACAAAAGTACGAATGCCGAGAGCAAGAACGATACTTAATACAACTGTTCTACCTAGCTCGGCAATCCAGGAATTATCGGGTTTTTGACTAGAATTTTGATCAGACACTTGATTTTGCATGAAAGTACTGAAGTCAAGAAAAGTGTAGAAATTAACTAGCTCAGGGAGACTCTATTTGTTAATTTTAGCGGCAGAATTAGGTTTTACTGGTTGGTTTTGGCATGTTCACAGACAGATTCATAAGTTAAAAATAAACTTTTTTTTAATAACCTGCAAAAATTTATGCCGGAGAGCGCAACCAAGTTTAACCTAAAATCATAGTTCTCTGTAATACATAACTCTCTAACTAAATTTTTTAACACTATGTCGTCTTCACAAAGTTTATTAATTCGCCACGCTCGCATTGTTCTACCTAATAGTGAATTCATGGTAGGGGATGTACTCACACGCGATCGCCTGATCGTGGAAGTTGCACCAGAGATTGCTTTTGCTGTCCCAACCAGAGAAATTGACGCAGATGGGTTAACTTTGTTGCCAGGAGTTATTGATCCGCAGGTGCATTTTCGAGAACCCGGACTAGAATACAAAGAAGACTTGTTCACCGCTAGTTGTGCCTGTGCAAAAGGTGGTGTCACTTCTTTTTTGGAAATGCCCAATACTCGTCCCCTGACTACTACCCAAGCCGCATTAGATGACAAACTACAACGGGCTGCTAGTAAGTGTGTAGTGAATTATGGCTTTTTTATTGGGGCAACGGCAGAGATACTGCCAGATTTGCTGACAGCTAACCCCACATGCGGCATTAAGGTTTTTATGGGGTCGATGCACGGCCAGTTACTTGTTGACCAAGATGTTGTACTGGAAGCTATCTTTGCTCAGGGAAATCGCTTAATTGCTGTTCATGCCGAAGACCAAGAACGAATCAACCAGCGACGACAAGAATTTGCTGGCATTCATGACCCAGCGATTCACTCCCAAATTCAAGATAATCAAGCCGCACTTTTAGCCACACAAAAAGCCTTAAATCTTTCTAAAGAATATCAACGTCGGCTGCATATTTTGCATATGTCTACAGCAGAAGAAGCAGAGTTATTACGTCAAGACAAACCGAGTTGGGTAACAGCGGAGGTGACACCCCAGCATTTGTTATTAAATACCAGTGCCTATGAACAGATTGGCACATTAGCACAGATGAATCCACCTTTGCGATCGCCTCACGATAATGAAGTTCTCTGGCAAGCTTTACGCGATGGTGTCATCGATTTTATCGCCACAGACCATGCACCCCACACCTTGGCAGAAAAAGCCCAAGAATACCCCAATACTCCTTCAGGAATGCCTGGTGTAGAGACTTCCTTACCTTTAATGTTAACTGCGGCAATACAGGGAAAATGTACTGTAGCTCAAGTTGCTAACTGGATGTCTCAGGCTGTGGCTCAAGCATATCGTATTCCCAACAAAGGAGCGATCGCACCAGGTTACGATGCCGATTTGGTAATGGTAGACTTGAATGCTTACCGTCCAGTCCAACGGGAAGAGTTGTTAACTAAGTGCCGTTGGAGTCCCTTTGAAGGCTGGAAACTCACAGGTTGGCCTGTAACTACTATTGTTGGTGGACAGATTGTTTATGAAAATAATCGGGTAAATACGGATGTGCGCGGTCAAGCTTTAACTTTTTTGTAAGAAGCACCGAACTCAGAAATCTGTTGTTTAACTTCTTTCTCAAACTAACATAACTACGTAGAAATACTAGCATTAAGATTTTTATCAAAAAAACTTAGTTATTTATACGAATTCAATTCGTATAAACATTATGCCACTTGGTTAAAATTATTTGGGCTTTATCAATAGTTATCAGTACGAGTATAAGATTTTCTTTTAAGAATACTTATTTAAATTAATTTATCTCATAAATCTATAATTAGTTACTTTTTGTTTGCAGATCCTGAGCTTATCTTGGGAATACTAGGTCAATGGATAGCTTAAAAGATGACTGTAGCGATCGCAAATCATTTAACCTTTCTCCACTGGCTTTTTGTATTTAACTATCCGGATTTTTCAACTAAAAAATGAAGAGAATTAATAGGGATAAGTAAATGGGCAAATTTCTGTGAAAACTCTGTTTTATACATATAAAAACTTTATATGCACTTAATGTGGACGCTCTTAAAACTTATTGTTGACATTGCTGATTGATTTATATTCCGGGCGGTGTGAGCTTATAAAGCCTTTCATCAGCCATTAAAACGGAGTCAAACAGGAAAAACGAGCATCCAATTAAACAAACTAAAAGAAACAATTTACTTAGTTAATCAAAGGAAGGTAAGAAGAAAGACAAACAGAATACAAGCAGTTTAGACAATCTTACCAGTATTTACTGGCTAACGGAAAGTCATCTGTCTATGAGCCTTCTCAGAAAGATGATTCCCAAGAGAACAAATTAAAGTCCGTTCTGATTTGAAGATAATTGCCCTTGAGTGCAGGTACTCAAAATATCTGGCAGTTTGCCAGATGTCACTCTCCAGAGAATTGTTTCATTCAGACGCTTTGAATCAGTATTTTACTGACATCTACAGCAATATAATCTGCAAGCATACGCCAAACTTAGCTAAACGCAGCAGCTAGTAAATGTCAATCAACGCCAGACTCCGATTGAAAAGTATTTCATTTATTTTTGAATAATGAAGGCAGTAATGTTAGTCAATTTCTTAGATGAACGCGGTAGCGGCAGATAGAACGAGTGTAGAATCAGCCCTCGGCTATCGGTCAAAATTTTGTAGTGTCATAACAATGTGAGGCTTCTTTGGATAAGACACTTGTCCTTGTAGTTCAGTTAGTAGAACTGCATCCAGACCAGCCTAACAACCTACAGTAATAGAAGTATGAATTCTGAGCGGTGGCTTTTGCCGCTCAAAATTTTTTTGGGTAGGACAATCGACACAACTTCTGCCTACCCATAATACCAATTCGTAATTACGACAGTGCGATCGCTGATCTTGTCATAACAGCGTGATACACCGCGCTGACTGGAAGTCGTCGGTGGTGCAGAAACACTGGGTTAGAAGTCAATTGCTAACTGTAATTAATAGCTAATTGCTGGTGAGTTTCAAACTAGCAATTAGCTATTTTTGCTTTTAAAGATATTTTAACAAAGAAGTGCGATACAGCTAATTGTCTCTTTTGTATCACCCAAGAAGTTATGCTATTTCCTAGGTGTAATTATACATCTTAAAATTCAGTATAGTCCCCCAGGCGTAGAAAAATGGAAGCGATGATGTCTGTCAATCTTTTTTTACACTAGCGATCGCTCTTTTTTCCAGGAGGCGGTCGCGGTTTATACACGTCACAGTTGAGTGGTGTGATCGCACTTGCTAGATCAACAATATTTCATTCACACACCACTGTAGCTGTCCCCTTTGGAGCCGTGTCAACAATTGCCAAAATTTTAGGGATGAGTACTTGAATATCTGCTAATCGATTTGATAGTGCTTGCAACACTAAAACAGCTAAATCTAGAACTGCCAAATTTTGCTGAAACGGCAAATTTCGATCCACTGTAATAAATATGTCAAACTCAATTTCAGCTAAACGCAAAAGTTCTCCATCTTGGATACCGGCCCAACCCATCTGCGGCACAGTTTTTACAATGTGTCCCGACAACTGCTTTGCCAGTCTTCGATCAATACATTCGTCAAGCAGAATATTCACACTATGCAACCAGCTTGAGAATTTGCGCTTGTGCAGCTTCTAGAAAAGCAATTACCTGTTCTCGTTTCACAGTAGGAAATCCTTCTAGAAAATCATCAATAGACTCTCCCGCCTTCAAATAATCTAGCAAGGTTTGTACAGGCACTCGTGTTCCGGCAAAAACTGGCGTACCACTCATCACATCTGGTGATGATGTAATGATTGCTGACTGGCTCATGATCTCCTTTCTTAAATACCGCATTTATGATATCAAGGATTGCGATCGCTTCCCATACATTATTTAACTTGATGATTTCAAGGAAATTTATGAAAGTGCGATCGCCTATTTAGTGGATAGCTATATCAAGCAAGCAATCCTAGGAAAGCCGCAGTGTTAATAAAGCCAAGGAATCATAGCGATCGCCAGCTTACACAACATAAGTAGTAAGTCAAGTTGAGCGACCGCCTACTTGCCTCAGAGCAAAGTAAGTTCGTTAACCCATCCTACAAGATCAGGCGATCGCACTTGCAGAACTATATATTACTCAACAAATAATTCGTTAATGTTGCAATTAAGTGGTGTAATTTCTACTTGGCGATCGCCATTGTCTCCATAGGTTAAACACACACGCAGATAACTATCTGGCTGGTAAGGCATCCGTTCAGCCCACTCTATTGCTACAATTCCTGGTTCTATTTCAATACCTTCCCAATAGGTTTCTAAGTTTAAAGCTGCAACCTCTTGTGGTTCCAAGCGATATAAATCTAAATGGTAAAGAGGTACGCGTCCTTGGATGTACTCATTAATGAGAGTAAAAGTAGGACTAACAATTGATTCTGTAATTCCTAAACCTTGACCAATACCTTGCACTAGTGTAGTTTTACCAGCACCTAAGTCTCCTTCTAGTAAAATCACACTACCAGCAGTCAATATTTGACCTAGTTTGATACCCAAATGCAGGGTTGCTTGTACATCTGCAAGAAAAATTTTCATTGTTGGTCAATGGTCATTAGTTTATACAAATGACTAATAACTAATTATCATTTCCCATGATGAGCGCCACCGTACCACTTTAACAAAACTTTTGCTAGTTTCTGGGGATTGTGACGTACAACACCAGTTTCATCTTCATACAACACATTAGCTACAACAATCCGTCGCCCTAGTTGAGATACATCTTCTCTATCTAAGAAAACCGGATGAGAATTTTGTTGAGCATAGCGGATGAGTGACTGAGGAGAAGGAGATTTTTTGTGTACTAGTACAGCATCAAACAGCCGTCTTTGTCCACAAGCAGCATCAATTGCTCTGATATGATCAGCGACAGTATATCCTTCTGTTTCGCCTGGTTGAGTCATGATGTTGCAGACGTAGATGCGAGGAGCTTTGGTTTGAGCGATCGCATTAGCAATTTCTGGGACTAGTAAATTAGGAACCAAACTAGTATATAAGCTACCCGGCCCAATAATAATATAGTCAGCTTCTTTAATTGCTTTAATTGCTGCGGGTAAGGCTGGCGGATTAGCCGGTGTGCAACCAATATTAACTATTTTACCTCCAGCTTTAGGAATACTGGACTCACCATCTATGCGACGGCCATCTTCTAATTCTGCCCATAGGCGAACATCACTAAGAGTTGCTGGTAAAACTTGTCCCCGCACTGCCAACACTTTAGAACTAGCAGCCACAGCACGTTCTAAATCTCCAGTAATATCACTCATGGCAGTTAAAAACAAATTACCAAAACTGTGACCAGTCAACCCATCGCCAGCCCGAAAGCGGTATTGAAACAATTCTGTTAAGAGCTTTTCTTCATCTGCCAGTGCTGCCAAACAATTGCGAATATCTCCTGGCGGTAGAACTCCAAATTCTTGACGCAACCGCCCAGAAGACCCACCATCATCAGCTACCGTGACGATCGCACTAATATTAGCACTATAAGTTTTCAGTCCGCGCAACAATGTAGAAAGTCCTGTACCACCGCCAATCACTACGATTTTTGGCCCGCGGTACAAGCGGCGATGCGCCAGCAAGACATCGATGAGTTCAGCATCACCTTCTTGTTGGAAAGCCTCTGTGATGGAGCCGACGGTACGAGTTTGCCCCCACAGCAACAAAAGTAAGCCGCCCAGCAATACCAAAGGGCCACTGATATAGTTGGGTAAGATGTTGGTGATTACTCCCAGAAAACCTCTTAGCAACTCCAACAGCCAAAAAATCGGGGTTAACTTTACCCATATAGCTAACCCCAGACTTGCCAAAAATACACCACCAACACTGATGAGTAACCAGCGTTTTACCGATAGTCCAGGAGATAACCACTTAAACCACTGGTTAACCCGATGAGATGTGCGACTGCGCGACTGCTGTTGCAGAGCGTTGAGGGCTTGTCTGAGAAAACCAATTGACATACCTGATTTTAAGCAGTGCTAGAAACTAATGATTAACAGAAAATCTACACTACCTGGTTTTAACACCAAGTGTGTCATTATTAAATATTTCGATGCTTTGAGACTTACAAAAAGTCATCAAATTTGCCAGTATTCCCAGTAAAACAATACCCTGGCTGGGTCAAAGTTAATTTAATGGAAAAACGAATTTTAGGTTTAGATCCTGGATTAGCAATTTTAGGCTTTGGTGCAATTACTTGCAAACAAAACCCTACTCAGGTACAAGACACAACGATAGATATGCTTGATTTTGGGGTTATCAGAACATCGGCAGATGCAGAAATGTCTCAGCGCCTGTGTACCTTGTTTGACGATTTGCACACCCTGATTCAGGAATTACAACCAGACTTGGTTGCGATCGAGAAGCTCTTCTTCTATCGTATGTCAAGTACTATCCTCGTTGCACAAGCAAGAGGTGTAGTTATGTTAGTTTTGGGACAGCATCGCTTACCATACATAGAATTTACCCCGGCACAAATTAAACAAGCCCTAACCGGATATGGCAATGCAGATAAATCTGAAGTGCAAGCAGCAGTAGCGCGAGAGTTGAATTTAGACGCAGTTCCTAAACCAGATGACGCGGCGGATGGTTTAGCAGTAGCTTTGACAGCATCGTTTCAGTTGTGATTATGTAGGGAAATAAATAAGTTATTTACTGGTTCGTAAATTTCTTTACAGGCCAGTCAAGTCATTTATTAAATGTCATAGAGTAACAATAGATATTTTATGTATCTAAATACAATAAATATAAGCAAAACTATGATTTTGCATCATCTTAAATAGTATAATTGTACTAATAGAATGATAAAAAGCTACTATTTGCACTGAGAGGCAAAATGAAAGCAGAGCTTCTCAAGAGATTTTTTAGGGCGATCGCTAGTTCGGATCAAGAGGCGATTGACAAGCTGACATATTTAGTGATTGAAGAAGAACGCACTAAGGGACATACTCTCTTAGCTGACCAGTTAGAGAATATTACTAAAAAGAGTCAAAAAGAGAAGTCTGCCAACCCTAGTAAACTAGCTTCCTCAATACCAGAAAATTTACAGGCTTTAACTGAATTACCAACTAGTAAACGATTTAATCTTCCTCTGGTAACTACTATACCAAGGGACAAGTTGCAGCATCATATGGTGTTGCCTGAAAATATTGAGAAACGTTTTTGCCGAATTGAACGCGAGTATGCGGCAAGAGACAGGTTGGCTCATCATGGATTGCGTTACAGACAAAAAATTCTTTTATATGGGCCTCCTGGCTGTGGAAAGACGCTAGGAGCAGAGCGTTTAGCTTGGAATACTGGTTTACCACTTTTGAAAGTTCGGTTTGATGCAATGGTGTCATCTTTTTTAGGCGAAACTGCCAGCAATTTAAGACTTGTATTTGAGGATGCCTCAAAAAGTCCATGTTTATTGTTTCTTGATGAATGTGACTCAATTGCTAAGACACGAGAAGACTCTCAAGAAGTAGGAGAAATTAAGCGAGTAGTCAATACATTTCTTCAAATTTTGGATGAGTATCAACCCTCTTCAGGGCTTTTAGTAGCAGCAACGAATTTAAATAAATCTCTAGATACTGCCCTTTGGAGAAGATTTGATGATTTGATCGCAGTACCCAAACCCGGAGAACAGGAGCTAGAATTTATACTAAAGGAAACGCTATCTGCAATTGAAGTGGGATCTATCAACTGGCCAAGGATCATTGAGCAGATGAGAGGTTTTTCTGCGGCTCAAGCTGTGAGGGTTGCACAAGATGCGGCTAAAAGAGCAATCCTTGAGCGAGAGGAGCTAGTGATTCAGGAACACTTAGAAGAAGCGATCGCAGAAATCAAAGTTTCCTAGTATTAATTTTTGGTGTTGGAGAAACAAATGGTTGATAGTTCTCAAGGTTTTCCGCATATCGATCTCAGATTAACAGACAAGGGTACAGCAAAATCTCTAGGTGGCGGTGGTAATAAAAAACATACTCAGACACATATAAATTTGTCTAATCGGCAGGGACACGGAAGTAAAATCCAAGAATTAGTATCAATACTTCTCGGTTAAGAATTAAGCAGTATTAAGAATAAAAAAAGTGCGCGGTTGAAGTTTAGTACCCGTTACTCTATGGATTGGTTTTTTAGATGGAAACTTTGAACGGGGTTTTTTAACGACTCTGGGATTTGTTCTGCCTTGCCTTGGCGGAATTTTTTGCTCCAAAATTTCAAGGATTAGTTTGGAGAAAAAAAGGGTAATTGCTCACTGTTAGCATCTTGAAAATCAGCAATAGCGCGGCGAATAACTCTGAGGGTACCAGTAAAACCTAAGCGCAATGGAGATATGGAAGCAGTAGTTGCGGCTTGAAACATTAAAGTGCGAATTGCATAATGGCTTAAAAGCCAACCGTAGATTTCTTGAACAACTTCGCGGGGTTTGAGAGAACGAATGGGAGTTTTACGCCCATTTAGATGAGTTTTTAACTCATCAATAGTATTTTCGATTTCCCAACGTTGATGATACTCTGTGGCTAACAACAATGCAGGAAATAAAGCAA